>JAZJZF010000079.1:5724-30147 GCA_040389965.1 Bacteroidota bacterium | reverse complement strand
AATCTGTTATTTGATTTGATGAACAACTTAAGTTTTGTAAATTAATTAAATCTTCCAAAGCATCTATAATACCATCTGCTCCGGGGTTCATACCCACAGGAGACTCGTATGACCAATGCACCATCCCCTCTTCATCCAAAACATAGAGCACTCTTTTGCATTGTCCTTCTTCTTCATCGTATGCATCGTATAATCTTGAAACCGCGCCTTTCACTTCAAAATCTGCCAATAGCGGGAAATGCAATTTCCTGTCTTGCGCAAAAGCCAAATGACACCATTTACTGTCTACCGAAATTCCAATCAGTTCTGCATTGTACTTATGAAAATACTTTAGCATTTCATTATACAATGCCATTTGGTCGCCACATACAGGGCTCCAGTCTGCCGGATAAAAAGCCAGTATTACTTTTTTGCCTTTTAACTGACTCAATTTTAATTTTTGATCCGGTGTAGCATATAAGGTAAACTCCGGCGCCTTTTCTCCTTTTTGTAACATGATCATTTGTTTTAGACTAAGTAATATTAGCCATTCTCTGCGCATTTTCAAAACAACATGCCCGCATTTTGAAAAATTATTTGGCCGACTAAACTATTCATCTTATCATTACTTAATCTTTCCTATAATCGTGATGGAATTGAACTTCAGAAATTATTAAAGCCAAAGCTATTTTGGAAAATTACAGTATCATCATATTTATTTTGGTTGTTATGGTCGGCTTTTCTGCCATGGCAGATAAGATCAAATTACCCTACCCTGTTCTGTTGGTTGGCGTAGGTATCATCGTTGGCTTTTTTCCGAGTATGCCAAAAATCGAACTCGATCCGGAAATTGTTTTTCTTATTTTTCTTCCGCCCATGTTATATGATAGTGCTTTTAATATTTCGTTTCAGGGATTTAAAACACATTTCAGTACCATTGGTGGAATGTCTATTGCCCTGGTGTTTTTGACCACAACAGGCATAGCCGTTCTGGCTCATTACCTTATACCCGGCATGACCTGGCCTCTGTCGTTTACATTGGGTGCTATTCTTTCAGCCACTGATGCAGTGGCTGCTATGGGTATTACAAAAGGCCTGAATTTACCACATCACATTACTACTATTCTTGAAGGAGAAAGCCTTATCAACGATGCCTCAGGTTTAATTGCTTATCGTTTAGCTGTAGCAGCAGTATCGGGTACTGCGCTGGTAATATGGAAAGCCGGCCTCGAGTTTTTAGTGTTATTAATTGGCGGGGTAGTAGTAGGTGTGTTACTGGGTAAACTCCTGGAACTTGTTTTAAAATTGGTAAAAAATAACAGTACCGTAGCCATTAGCTTTACATTACTTATGCCCTTTGTGGCATATCTATTAGCCGAAGAGCTTCATGTATCAGGTGTTATAGCTGTGGTAATAATTGGAATGCAGATCTCCAGGTTTACAAAAAAAATATTCCCGGAAAAAACAAAAGAACAATCAAGGTCTATCTGGGAAATTATTGTGTTTCTTTTAAACGGACTTATTTTTATATTGATCGGTTTAGAATTTCCTTATGTCATTAAGAACATTCAACATCAGGAAATTTGGCCATTAATTGGTTATAGTTTTTTAATTTGCCTGGTAGCCTTAGTTATTCGGATGGCAAGGATTTTTTTACAAAGAATCCGTTTAGAAAAATCTTTTTTGAAAAGTAAAGGCCGTATTACTGAAGACTCGCTTTTGGATTGGAAAAGTTGCCTGATCATTGGCTGGTCAGGAATGCGGGGCATTGTATCGCTAGCTACAGCTATTGCATTACCTATGACCTTATCTGACGGAACTCCTTTTCCGCAAAGAGACACTATTATATTTATAGCAGTTGCTGCTGTTTTAATTACCATTGTGATACAAGGCTTAACTCTTCCTCTATTAGTGAAATCTTTAAATATAAAACAATCGCCTCACAGTGATTCCTTTATTTAAAATCATTTTTATAGGATGCGTATCTTTACCACATTATAAAACCAATCATGACAGGATTTATTATTAAAACTCCCGGTAACAAAAGCATTCGGTTTCGATTTTACGAGAAAGAAGCACCTGTGACATCTAAAGCATTTGCTGCTCTCCTACCCTTTAGCCGTACCTTTTTACATGCAAGGGTTTCAGGTCAGGAGATCTGGATTGACGATGCTCCCGAATTGGATATTATTCAGGAAAATGCTTCGGTATTTACTGAACCGGGTGAAGTTGTTTTTGGACCTTTACATCCTAAAAGAACCAGGACCTCAAATTGTATGGGAATTTATTACGGTGAAGGCAAAGGCCTGGATTGTTGCAACATCTTTGCAAAAGTTTTCGAAGAAGATTTTACCTTGTTGGTATCGCTTGGTAACGACATCTGGAAAAACGGAACACAGGAACTCTCTTTTCATCAACTTGATTAATTTGGATAAAAAATAAAGCTATGAAAGGAGAACATCATTATAAACTAACCACAACCTGGACAGGGAACAATGGAACGGGAACTTCCGGTTACAGGGCATTTGAAAGAAGTCATATCATTCAGGTAGAAAATAAGCCGGACATCTTAGGTTCCTCTGATCCTGCTTTTCGTGGAGATAAAACAAAGCACAATCCCGAAGATCTTTTAGTAGCTTCTTTATCCTCTTGCCATATGCTATGGTATTTACATTTGTGTTCTGAAGCAGGAGTAATTGTTACTGATTACATAGATCATGCTACGGGAATTATGGTGGAAACGCCAAACGGCAGCGGACATTTTAAGGAAGTAACGCTCCATCCAATCGTTACGGTAACAGAACTATCTATGATAGAAAAAGCAACTGCTTTACATCACAAAGCAAACGAACTATGCTTTATTGCCAACTCCGTTAATTTTCCTGTTTCACATAGTCCTATCTTCCAGGTGGCAGATTGAAATTCAACAAATATTAAAAAGAGGCTGTTCTAAGATTAATTTTCCAAAAATTTAAAACAACCTCTTTTATGTTTTTTTATTTTTAAGCTTTCGCGTAAACTTCGGCAAATTGCCCTGCAAAATCTTCCAGTTTTACTTTACCGGCCGGCGATACCTTATGTTTAAAATAATCTGCCTGTATAAGCCCTTCTCTGAACGATTTTCCCATTTGAGTATAGCCTTCGGCCATACTTTTGGTAAGCCCGGCTTGCAACATTCCCTGCGTAGATTCGTCGTCCTTAAACGTTACCCATGGTGTATTTGGTTTGTTAATAGCCTTGCTTAATACCTCAGCAATTTCGTTAGTAGTTCTTTCGTCGCTTGAAATGTATTTAAAACTGTGACCTTTAAAATTGAGTTTCAACAACTGTTTAGCCGCTTCCTCCGCAATGTCGTCAGGGTGCACAAGAATCATTTTTTCTTCAGTATTCCCAAAATTTGATCCCATAATTCCTGCTTGTTTTATCATGCCGGTCATGCTCAATAAATTGGTATAAAAATAAGATGGCCTTAGCATCATTACATGAGCATCTGATAACTTACTCAATTGTTCTTCCAGATATCCTAATCCGTCTATCGGCCCGGCTCCCACACGAAGATCTGCACCAATACTGCTCAACTGAACAATATGCTTAATACTGTTTTCTTTCACTGCGTAGTAGTAATTATCTGCCACCTCTTTCTGATAAGCCGGGAAATCCTGAGCTGCCCAGTTAGGCGGAATCATTAAGTATACGGCATCCGCTCCTTTAAAGGTTTGTTTTAAAAATTCTCTATCCATAATAGAGCCAATAGCTGCGCTTGCTCCTGTTTTTTCTATTTCAGCTGTTTTATCGGTGTTACTGCTGATTACCGTAACCTGATGACCGGCCGAAATTAATTGTTTAACAATGGGTTTACTAATGTTTCCCAGAGATCCTGTGATAATGTATTTCATGATTTTAAATTTTGATTGTTACGGGAACAAAGGTATATTTGTACTTACTTTTTTACAAGCACTTACCAAAAAGTATGTGATATGAAAATTATAAAAGAAAGCTCAACCAATAATCATAACAGGAAAGTAATCATTTTCGAGTGCCCTGTAAGCTATACTCTGGACAAAATCGGTGGTCGTTGGAAACCCTTAATATTATGGAATTTAAGAGAGGGAGCAAGACGTTATAGTGATCTTAAAAAAGCCATCCCGGCAATTACCGAAAAAATGCTGATCCAGCATTTAAAGCAACTGGAAGGTGACAAATTAGTGATGCGTAAGGTTATTACGGTTATGCCCCCGCATGTAGAATATAACCTTTCGAAATCGGGCAAAGACATTATGAGTGCCTTAAATTCTATGGCAGCCTGGGGACAAAAACATAACAAATAGTTTACGTATTTATAGTTTAAAACTGTAAAGTACAATCCATAATGTTTATCTTAGATAAACAAATAGTTTACGTATTTTATTATTTTAAAATCATTTTAGCGTTTCTTGTTATGAAAAAATTCCGCACATTTTTAGCGCTTACCGCCGTGATAAGCTGTTTAAACACTACTGCTCAAACAAAAACAGAAGGCGAAGAAAAACCTTATATAGAGCTTAACGGGAAAGCAGAGCAAGAAGTAATTCCAAACGAGATCTACATAAATATTACTATCCGCGAGCGCTATGTCAGTAAAGAAAAATTAACGATCGAGGTTCAGGAAGAAAAATTAAAAACCGCGTTAAAAGATATTAATATAGATCTCAAAAATCTTTCGCTCTCGGATGCAAATGCAGATTATGTAAAAGTAAAATTCAGAACCAAAGATGTCTTAACAAAAAAAGATTATACTTTAAAAGTAATCACCGCAACGGCTGTTGGACAGGTATTTCAGCAATTAGATAAAATTGAAATTACGGATGCTTACATTTCAAAAGTAAGTCACTCTAAAATAGACAGTCTTCGAAAAGAAGTACGGATTGCAGCCATTAAATCAGCAAAAACAAAAGCCGATTATTTATTGGCTGCCATTGGCGAACAAACCGGGAAGCCTTTATATATTTCAGAAGTTGAGCCGGCCGAAAATTTTAACCGGAACGTTGTAAGAGGCGGGTCCTATTTCAATACACGAATGTTAGATGGCGATGAGAAAGATAAAGATACAAGCGGAGAAATAGAATTTAAAAAAATAAAAGTGGAGTGCATCATGTATGTCAAATTTTCCATTAAATAACGAAAATAAAAATGGTTAAAAATTTCCACACTATTCAAAAATGCTTTACTGGTAAGTGTTTAAGCAAGTGCTGCATTTCCGTTTTAATGGCATGAAAATTTTATGGCAATATAAAGCACAATCCATGAAACCATTCATTATAGTCATATTCTTTCTGTTTGCCGGCAATTTTCTGGAAGCACAAACTTTGCCAACAACAACCATATCTGCTACTAAAGTCCCGGAAGTTGTTAAAGCTACATTCAGTAGCGAATTTCCTACCCTGCAGCCAAAATGGGAAACAGATGATAAAAACTATAAAGCCATTTATGCCGACCCTAAAACCAATAGCAAAGGAATTATTGTGTATGATCCCAGTGGAAAGGTTATTCGGCGTGATATAGAAGTTACTACAGATAAAGGTCCACAGTAAAAGCCGTTACAATCCCTCAAAAAACGACATATATGTATACTATAAAACAAAGTAAAAACATTATACTCATTATAATAGCCCTGATAGGCTTACTCCTGTTTATCTCTATTCTCCATATATTATCTGCCTTACTTTCGGCTATTATATTATACACCCTGTTCAGACCACTCTTTTTGTTTTTTGTAAATAAGAAGCACCTTAGCAGGTCGTTAAGTGCCATGGTCATTATTGTTGTTTCCTTTTTAATTATCGTACTTCCTTTACTTGGCCTTAGTATTATGGTCATTAATAAACTGATTCATTTTCAGCAGAACCCCGAACCAATTGCCAATATCATTAATAAACTGCATGACTATACAGGGTCTACAATTGATTTGAAGGATATGCTTAAGAATGGCATTAATGATATTTCACGATGGGCATTAAATGCTTTTTCCATGTTTGTAAATAGCGCACTAAGCATTTTTGTAACACTCATTGTTTTGTACTTTACCCTGTTTTTCATGTTTAAATCGCAGGATAAATTAGAAGCTACTATTATGAAATACCTGCCTTTTAATACTGCGCAGAGTATTCAGTTTGGGATTGAACTCAAAAACATTACCTTCTCCAATATTATCGGGCAGGGCCTTATTGGTGTAAGCCAGGGAATTATTGTAGCTGCCGGCTTTTTAATCTTCGGCATCCCCGACCCTTTATTCTGGGGCATTGTATCCATTTTTGTTTGCTTTTTACCGGTTGTGGGGGCACCCATTATTTTTGTTCCGGCGGCTATTATAGAACTCAGTTCAGGGAACAGCTTTGCCGGCTATGGCATTTTAATATGGGGTGGTCTGCTGGTGACCCTTGTCGATAATTTTTTAAGGCAGTTTATTTCAAAAAAAATTGCCGATACCCATCCGCTCATAACCATTATAGGGGTTATTATCGGCATTCCTTTCTTTGGGCTTATTGGCCTGGTAATAGGACCTTTCCTTATCTCCTTTTTCTTTTTATTAATTAAGATATATGAAACAAATTACCTTAGCGGCCCTATCGATGATAACGACCGATTGATCATTGAAATGGAAAAAAAAGACGGCGGATAAATTATATAAAACTTTGTTAACTTATGACACACAAAGCATATAATTTATAATCTTTACAGCATGGAAAATTCGAATATAAAACAAACGGATGTCGTTTTAATTGGTGCAGGTATTATGAGCGCAACGCTCGGAATTTTTTTAAAAGAATTAAAGCCTGATATTACTATCGAAATTTTTGAAAGGCTGGGTGCCGTATCCGAAGAGAGTTCGGATGCCTGGAATAATGCGGGAACCGGCCACTCTGCCTTTTGCGAATTAAACTATACTCCCGAAAAAGAAGACGGAACAATTGATATTTCGAAAGCAGAAAAAATTGCCGAATCCTTTGAGATCTCAAGACAATTCTGGTCATACCTTGTTGAGCAAAAAGCGATTCCACAGCCCGAAGTATTTATACGAAACATTGCACACATGAGTTTTGTATGGGGTGCCGAAAATGTATTTTACCTAAGAAAAAGATATAACGCCTTAAAAGAGCATGCGCTGTTTACAGGAATGCAGTATTCTGAAAAATGGCCTCAGCTCGAAAGCTGGATGCCCTTGATTATGGAAGGCCGCGATCCCGGAAGTGAAGTAGCTGCTACCCGCATGGAAGCCGGCACAGATGTTAATTTTGGCGCCTTAACCCGTGTTTTATTAAAATATCTTGAAAAACAACCGGGCGTAACCATTCATTTACAACACGAGGTACGCGATCTTGAAAAAGAAAAAGACGGCAGATGGCATGTAAAAGTGAAGGATCTTGTATCACATGATAAACACCATTTGCTGGCCAATTTTGTGTTCATTGGCGCAGGTGGCGGTTCATTACCTTTACTGGAAAAATCAGATATTGAAGAAGCTGAGGGTTACGGCGGGTTTCCTGTAAGCGGACAATGGCTGAGATGCAATAACGAAAAAGTAATTGCTCGCCACGAAGCAAAAGTATATGGCAAAGCTTCTGTTGGCTCTCCGCCAATGTCAGTACCACATTTAGACACCCGCGTTATTGATGGCAAAAAAGCCTTATTGTTTGGGCCTTATGCCGGTTTCTCTACAAAATTTTTAAAGCATGGCTCTTATTGGGATCTGGCAGGATCTTTAGAATTAGATAACCTGTTCCCCATGTTATCCGCAGGCTTTCATAATTTACCTTTAACAAAATATTTAATTCAACAAGCCAGCCAATCAGACAAGGAACGTTTTGATGCCCTGAAAGAATATTTTCCGGAAGCTCATATGGAAGACTGGGAACTGATTGTGGCCGGCCAACGCGTGCAGGTTATCAAAAAAGATCACGAAGAAGGCGGTGTTTTGGAATTTGGAACAGAAATCGTAAGCGCAGGTGACGGAAGTCTGGCAGCCTTATTGGGTGCATCTCCAGGAGCATCAACTTCTGTAGCCATTATGCTCGACGTTTTAAAAAAATGTTTTAAAACAGAAATAGCATCACAAGAGTGGCAGGATAAACTCAAACAAATGATCCCTACTTATGGCCAATCATTAACCAAAAACGAACAGCTCTGCAATGATACCCGAAAATGGACAAGCGAAACATTGCATTTAAAGTTTTTTGAACCTGCCCTAAAATCATAATCTCACGAATGGAAGCCCAGAATTATAAGAACCATATCCACTATTATACAGCCCATCATTTTGTATTTTATCCGGTGATCATTACTTTATTTATTGCCTGTATTATTGGCTTATGCCGAACCACCGAACAGCATTTGCTATGGATAGTACTGGCAGGCCTTACGGCGGCTGTTGGCTGGTTCTCTTTTCTGGTGCGTCAACACTATTCACTGGGAAACCAAAATAGGATCGCGCGTATGGAATTAAGATTCAGGTATTATGTAGTAACACATAAACGCCTGGAAGAATTGGAAAGTAAATTGTCTTTATCGCAGATACTGGCTCTGCGGTTTGCCTCTGATGAAGAGCTGGAAGACCTTAGTAAGAGAGCGGTTTCAGAAAATCTTTCGGGAGATGCTATAAAAAAAGCCATTAAAAATTGGGTTCCCGATTACATGAGGGTTTAACTAAATTTTGAAAACAAAATAGTACCTTTGACTTTTATTATGCAGTCAAGTACTACCTCGAGCCCGCAGAATGCATCCATCGCTTCTCAAACCGTTTACCCTATTCTGTTTTCCATTTGTTTTGCGCATTTACTAAACGATTTACTGCAATCTGTTATCCCGTCCATTTATCCTATGGTAAAAGTAAATTACCATTTAACCTTTTCCCAGATTGGCTGGATCACTTTTACCTTTCAATTAACGGCTTCTTTATTACAACCTTTCGTTGGAAACTATACCGACAAACGTCCAAAGCCCTACTCGTTTGCCGTAGGTATGGCCTTTACTTTTTTTGGAATTATTTTACTGACAGTTTCCTCCGGATTTTATTCCCTGTTATTGGCTGTAGGTTGCGTAGGCATAGGTTCTTCTATCTTTCATCCCGAAGCTTCAAAAGTTGCTTATTATGCTTCAGGCGGCAGAAGAGGCCTGGCTCAATCTATTTTTCAGTTAGGCGGTAACACCGGCAGTGCTATTGGCCCATTATTAGTAGCTGCTATTGTTATACCACACGGCCAGTTTTACATTTTATGGTTTATTACAGCGGCTATCATTGGTATGTTTGTATTGGTAAAAGTTGGTAATTGGTATAAGGGACATTTAGTTTTAAGAGCTTCCGGGAAAATAGTTTCCACAGAAAAAAGACAGGAGTTATCAAAAGGCAAGATCACGGTTTCTATTATTATTTTATTGGTACTTATCTTTTCAAAATATTTTTACCTGACCAGCATTACCAGTTATTTTACCTTTTACCTGATGGATAAATTTCATTTATCGGTACAGGAATCTCAGTTCCATTTATTTTTATTCCTGATCTCAGTTGCTGCAGGAACCTTCCTTGGCGGGCCTTTAGGAGATAAATTTGGCAGGAAAATAATTATCTGGGTTTCCATTTTAGGTATTGCACCTTTTACATTGATGTTGCCTCACGTTAATTTATTCTGGACGAGTGTGTTGTCAATGCTTATCGGCGTTATTATGGCATCGGCTTTTTCAGCAATATTAGTGTATGCTCAGGAATTGTTGCCCGGTAAAGTAGGAATGATCTCCGGTTTGTTTTTTGGATTCGCCTTTGGTATTGCGGGCATTGGTTCTGCATTGCTTGGTCACCTGGCAGATAAAACAAGCATTGAATACGTCTTTAATATCTGCGCTTTCTTACCGTTACTGGGAATTATAACGGGCTTTTTACCAAATATAAAAAGCAGTAAGAGAACTTAATTTTACTTTTTATAGATTTAATTAAAAAACATACGGCCCTTCAAGGCCGTATATCTTATCGCATCTATTTAAACCACATAGTTGCAAAACAAACATAACTCATCAAAAAATCACCTATTATGAATTATGTTTACTCTGTTTCCATGTGGCTAGATCATTATTAAACACCCAGCATTTCCTTTAACTTAGTGTAACCGGTGCGGCTTAAAGGAACTTTTTTACCTGTTTTTAAAACAGCGATGTATGTATTTTTTTCAAGAGGCTCTATTTTAGTAAGCTCTTGTAAATTGATAATATAGGAACGGTGCGTTCTGAAAAATTTTGAGCTGTCTAATACTTGTTCATAATAGCTCATGGTTTTCTTTTTAAGGTAGTACGTGTCTTTTGTGAAAAGCTTCACGTAGTCATCATAAGCCTCAATATACATCACATCCTGCACCGGCACAATACGAATATCACTTCCATTCTTAACCACAATACGGTTTTTATCGTCGGGCTGTTTAGTTGCTGTTTCTAAAAGTGATTGTACATTTTTTTCTGCTACCGCACCATTTACCGATTTCGATTTATATTTTTCAATGGCAAGGTCGAAACGTTCTTTACTAAAGGGCTTCAGCAAATAATCAATAGCGTTCGACTCAAATGCTTTAATCGCATACTCATCAAAAGCAGTAGTGAAAATAACCGATGGCATCGTATCTACCAATTCGAGCATTTCAAATCCATTTATTTTAGGCATCTGAATATCTAAAAAGATAAGATCCGGTTTATGTTGTTGAATCGCTTTTACCCCCTGGAAACCATCATTGCACTCGGCAACTACTTCCAAACCATCGTGCGACTGAATATATTCCAGCACCACCATTCTTGCCAAAGGCTCATCATCTATGACTACTATTTTCATTTTGTTTGTGGTATTCTTAATATGGTGATAAACTGATTTTCTTTTTTTTCCGTGATCATAAGATCATTCCGACTATATAATAAAAACAACCGTCGTTGTATGGAGCTTAAACCAAAACCCGTTCCCTGATTTGCGGCCTGTGTTTCTGCATCGAAAGGATTTTTGACACGTACATGTAACAGACCGTCTTTTATATAAGAAGAGACACTGATCGTGATTTCATCAATGGTATCATATAAGCCAAATTTAATGGCATTCTCTACTATAGGTTGCAACAACAAAGGAGGTATATTCATGGTCAGTGTTTCTTCTTCAAAGTTTATATCAACTGATAAACGGTGGCCAAACCTTACTTTTTCTATTTCAAGGTATAACTTTAAATGATCCAGTTCTTCTTTTAATTCAACACATTCCTGGTCATCTTTTTTTAGCGTTCCTCTTAAAAAATCAGAGAGCTGCTGAATCATTTTTCGCGCTTCATTAGGCTTTGTACCTGCAAGTGCACTGATTGAATTAAGACTATTAAATAAAAAATGCGGTTGAAGCTGTTGTCTTAATCTCGCCAACTCAGCATCTTTTACCAATTCCTCGGCCTGATTTCTGCGCTGTTCCTGTTCTTTTTGGTCTTTCAGTAAATTCCACATCCAGTTAAGTAAAGTAACAAAAGCCAGCACCAGTAGCGCAATGATAAAACGCACCGGCATAGAGTTCATTAAAAAAGCCGGATAATTTTCGTCGGTAATAACATAAGTCAATACAAAACGTAATAGAACGGAATAAAAAACAGCTAATCCAAAAGCAAATATAAAACGGTAAGCCCTGTTTTTATTTCCTGGCTGGTAATAATAAAAAATAGCAATGGATACAAAACTAAACAAGCCCAGAAGCGAGTTTGAAATAATAGCATCTTCAATAGAAGTATGCCAGTCGAGACCCATGCGGTGCAATACGCAGGATTGAGTAAACGACCAAAATGCCCACCACGCTAAATACAGGGTGAGCATCCGGCCTTTGGAATATGGAAGAACGTTTCTCAAGAGATTAGGCAAAGGTTAGATTTTTTGCCTGAATAACCATAGCTTTTTGTCTGATGTAATTGATAAATGATTTTGTATCATCTTTTTCATGTGTATTTGAGTAAATCTGTTCGCCATCTTTAATGGTATCCAGTTCATACAGATCAACCACATCAATAAATTTCCATTGCACCAATTGCTTGTTATTGTTTACAAATGTTTCTTCTTCTTGTTTACCCATGCCGCGTGCTTTGTGGAAAGCATTCTCCATAGAGTGAGATTCAACAATACGTATCTGCTCATCAAACTGAGAGGCGTGGTTACCGTTATCAATATTAATATTGAACATTAATTTTACGAGATAGCGTTTCATAGTATTTAGGTTTAGTGGTAATTAAAATGGTTTATTGAATGCGTAATTTTTAATAGCTTTTAATATCAATTCCTCCGAAGAAAACATTCCCTTTCAGAATAAGTATTTTGGACGGAACTTCAGGGTTTTTTGGTTGAACCTGTCTTTTGTCTTCTACACTCCCAAAGGCTGATACGAGGTTTGAATTAACTTCCCAGTTAGCAGGGATAATCAGTTTTGTGCCTGCAAACACACATATTAATTCTAATGTGGCCGTTCCTTCAAAATCTGCCTGCAGTAAATTAATTTCTGCTCCGCCAAACACCGTGGTTACTTCTCCTCCTTTAAAATCTTTTGCCAGTATGTTTTTTTTGATGCCTCCCATAAATATGGTGTAGTCTAATACGTCTTCTGAACTTGTAGTCTCTTCTGCATCCACAAAGCAATCTCTTTCATGTTTTCTTCTATGGTACCTTTCATGATGTTTTTCGTGGTGTTTTTGCCATTTTTTCCAGTAGTGATCTCTTCTTTTTCTGCGTGGCTTAAAAATGATAATCAGACCAAGCAAAATAATGAGTACCGGCCATAAAAGAGGCTTAATAGCAAGAGCGGGATACATATCGGTTAATATAAAAGCGCCACCAACCAAAACAAAGATTAACCAACCCGGGTGCATAAACTTATGTTTAACTCCTATAATTAATCCTACTGCTACTAAAAACATTTTCCAGGTAAAAAGCCATTGAGGAATTTCTGCTCCTAACTCTTTTGCTAAAAAAAGAACCCCTGCCGTAACTACTAAAAACCCACCGAAAATTTTCCCCCTACGATGCTCCTGCTCCATTTTCTTCCACATCTGCTCGTTCTCCGTATTCACTTCTTTATTTTCCATTATTTGTAAATTTTCATCAAACATACAACAGTTACAAAGCTCCCGCAATGGCTATTAGGTCAAGGAAAGGGTGCAGTCGGTAAACGTTACCCCCGGGGCGGTAAAACAAATCCGAAAAAGCCAAAAAGACTACAAAATGTAGTGGAAAAAATAATATACTTTAGACCCGCTCTTTTACACCGGGGTATTGATCAGGCTGTATCAATATAATACCGGCGTAACAAGCGATACATACATGAAAAAAAAATCAGGCTATCTTTTTATTGTTTTATTTGCGTTGCAGATAGCTGCACAAGCGCAATTGACCTATAAAGATGTAGCGCCTGTTTTTATTCAGCGCTGCTCTTCCTGCCATCACCAGGGAAAAGTATTTCCTTATTTCACCAATTACAGTTCTACATCCCAATACAAAGGATTAATTTCACATGACCTCCAAATTGGCAGAATGCCTCTCTGGTTGCCTGATACCAGCTATACCCGCTTTGCACATGAACAGGTCATCACACAAACAGAAAAAACAAAAATTCTGGATTGGATAACTTCAGGTGCTTTGGCAGGGGATACAAGCCAGGCAGAGGCACCACCTCGTTATTCAAACATGCAATTAAACGGAACGCCCGACCTTATTCTTAACATTCCCAATTATGTAAGTACTGCAGGCGCCACCGATAAGAATGTCTGTTTTTCTTTACCCATGGGGCTAACACAAAACAGGATACTAAGAGCCTACGAAGTTGTTAGCGGAAAGGCTCACCTTGCTCATCATATTATGATTAATGTGGATACACTGGGAACATCCACCACCGATTTTTCAGGATCCTGTGCAGGTTCTTCTGTTGGTTTTATTTTAGGGGGCTGGGCTCCGGGCTCTCCCGCGGTGGTATTTCCGGGAGTTGATCCTGTTCGATTTGGGATAACGGTAAAAAGTGGCTCTAAACTGGTGTTACAGGTACACTACCCGGCCGGTACAGCAGGCTTAACAGACAGTACACAGATCAGGCTATTTTTCTATCCTCTAAATACTACAGGTATCAGAAATTTAACGGCAGTACCCATAAAGAACTCTTCCTTTAGTATCCCTCCTGATACCATTACCAGCGTGATAGCTAAATATCCCAGGAACGGCGTTCTTCCGGCAGATATTTCCATTTATTCTATTTTCCCTCATTCACATAAGATCTGTACAAGCATACGCAACTATGCTTCAAACGGAACAACAACTATTCCTTTATGCCGCATTAATAAATGGAATTTCGAACGACAGGGTTTCTATACCTTCAGGAGTCTATTAAAAATACCTGCCGGTTATAACCTTTATGGCAAGCATATTTTTGATAACACAACTGCAAATCCAAATTACTCGCCACTTACTGTCAATGCAGGCCCGGGCTCTGATGATGAAATGGTATTCGACGGTGTGATGTGGACTGTTTATCAACCCGGCGATGAGAACATTGATATCAAATCTATCATAGAAAACGATAGTTTATTTAGGTTGCCGGCTATTCCTGTAAGCCTTCCTCAAGAAACAACGGTGATGGCATATCCCAATCCTTTTAATGATAAACTGACGATCGCATACGAACTGGTTTCTGGAGAAACGATAAGCCTGTCTGTCTACAACAGTATAGGACAAAAAATCATTGATGTGTCTAAAACAGAAAGCGAAGGCCTTCATTATTATGAATGGGACGGAAACATACAGGGCGGAGGCTTTGCTGCTCCCGGAATTTATACCTACATTTTAAAGACAGGCACTGCGCGGCATTGCGGTAAAATTATGTTAAGTCCTAAAGATTAATTTAGTTTAAGGAAGGATCAAAAGAAAAGTCAGTAAAGGCTTTATAACCCGGATCTATTTTAATTAACTCCGCTCCCCACAGCTCTTCGGGCGAAACCCGGATCAATTCATCATAATTGGTTGTATGAGTAAGCCATGTATTGCTTTCCATTTCTTTGGAGAGCTGATCACTGCTCCAGCCACTGTAGCCTATATAAAACCGCACCTGTGCCGAAGTAATTTGCTCATGTTCTATCATGTGCGACAATTCAAAAAAATTGCCTCCCCAGTATACACCATCTGTTATTTCAAGGCTATCACTCAGTTTCAGACCAAGCGTGTGAGTATAAAATAATTGGTTTGGTGATACCGGTCCTCCATCAAATAAAGGGAAATTTCCGTTTTTGAGATGCGGAAAAATGTCTCTCAATAATAATCCGTGTGGCTTATTTAAAATAAATCCAAGGCTTCCATCGTCGTTATGCTCGCCCATATAAATTACAGAGCGCTTAAAATGACCGTCCTGTAAAAATGGTTTTGCAATTAATATATCGCCTGCCTTTACCAATGGATAAACTATCTTTATATTTGTGGTAAATTTACAAAAATGAGTGAAGTAAATGCACATATTTATCAATTGCGCGAAGATTTTATGAAGGGACAACTTTCAGAAAAATCGATTGCTGCATTGCCTCATATACAATTTGAAAACTGGATGGGTGAAGCTGTTGATGCAAAAATAAACGAAGTGCAGGCTTTTAATTTAGCTACGGTAAATAAGGAGCACAAGCCCTCTTCGCGTATTGTTTATTTGCGGGAATTTTCTGAAAACGAATTCTATTTTTATACGAATTACCAATCGCATAAGGGTATGGATATAGAAACAAATCCTAATGTATGCGCTACCTTTTTTTGGCCGGAACTCGAACGACAAATACGGATTGAGGGTATTGCAGACTATGCCAGCAAAGAAAAAAGCGACACCTACTTTAATGCAAGACCTTTAGACTCTAAACTTGGTGCCTGGAGCTCTCCGCAAAGTAAACCGCTTGCCAGCCGCGAAACATTAGACCATTTTGTAGAAGAAACAAAAGAAAAATTTAAATCGGGAAACGTTCCTCGTCCCGAATTTTGGGGTGGTTATGTTATCAAAGCCAGGTATTACGAATTTTGGCAGGGCCGCAAAAGCAGGCTGCACGACCGCATTAGTTATACTTTAGAAGAGGATTCCAATTTATGGAAGATAAACAGATTAGCTCCATAAAACCTGACATAAAATACATTAAACCAGGGTTTTGACGTAAATGTCGTAGAAATGCCGCAGAAAAACCGTTATCATTATTTGCGTTTCGACCTAGTTTTACAAAAAAATTAAACGCATTTTATGGAAACAATTGGAGAAAAAATTACTAAAATCAGAAAACAGAAAGGCTTAACGCAAGAGAACTTAGCAGAAAACGCTAAAGTTAATTTAAGGACTATACAGCGCATTGAGAATAACGAAACAGAGCCAAGGGGAACAACATTAAACTTAATTTGTAGTGCTTTAAATGTAAATATTGAAGAGATTTTTGATCATGGGAAGCAGGACGACAGTAAATACCTTATGTTTTTTAATTTATCTGTATTGACCTTCTGGATTATTCCTATAGGAAATATTATTGTTCCGTTGATTTTATGGCAGGTAAAAAAAGACAAAATACGTTCATTACATGAAAGAGCTATCCTTTTAATTAATTTCCAAATTATTTGGTCAATGGTGCTTACTCTATCCGTAATTACCGCATTAGTACTCCGAATAATGCATTATTATTTTAGTTTTAATTTTTTTATGTATTTTGTTATAATCTTTTACGCTCTGAATACTATCTTTCCGATAGTTTTCGCGTATCGAATTAATAAAAAAATTGAACCAAGTAATTACCCAAAATTATTAAGTATACTAAAATGACAAAACAAGATAAAATAAAAAACTTTGACCCTAACAGTGTAGGCGACATTAATGCAAATATGTTTGGTCTGCCATTTTCTATATCCGAATCTGAAACCGTATTAATTCCTGTGCCATGGGAAGTTACCGTGAGTTATGGCGGCGGCACTATTGATGGCCCCGAACAAATTTTTGATGCCTCATTTCAGGTCGACCTGTATGACCCCATCGTAAAAGATGCCTGGAAACTGGGAATAGCAATGGATGACATTAATGATGACCTCAAAGAAAAAAGTGAGATCTATCGCCCGGTTGCGGAGATTATTATTGACAGGCAATCAAATGGTGAACCATCTGCCGAAATTGAAGAAATAAAAGACGTTAACAAAGTATGTGCCGAAATGAATGCATGGGTAAAACAACGCACATTGCATTTCTTAAAACAGAATAAAACAGTTGGCCTTGTTGGTGGCGATCATTCTACTCCACTTGGTATGATGCAGGCATTAAGCGAGCATGTAGGTGAATTTGCGATCCTGCAGATTGACGCGCATGCCGATTTACGTGTAGCTTACGAAGGTTTCGAATTTTCGCATGCTTCCATTATGTACAACGCTTTAAAAATAAATAATGTCAAAAAATTAGTGCAGGTTGGTATCCGCGATTATTGCCAGGCTGAATTGGATATTATTCATAATTCTAACGGACGCGTCAAAACATTTTTTGACAGAGATATCAAACAACAGGAATACCAAGGGAAAACATGGCATACCATCTGTCAGGAGATAGTAGCTGAGCTTCCGCAAAATGTGTACTTAAGTTTTGATATTGATGGTCTTGATCCTAAATTATGTCCTGGTACGGGAACTCCCGTAGCCGGTGGCTTTGAAACAGATCAGGTATTGTATTTACTGGAGCAGGTAGTTGCAGCAGGTAAAACCTTTGTGGCCTTCGATTTAAATGAGGTTGGCGGCGAAGACGAATGGAATGCCAATGTAGCATCCCGTTTGTTGTACCGTATTGCTAACTTAGCAGCTTATAGCCAGGGCAAAGGAAAATAATATATCACGCGGTTCCTGGTCACAACAACAGTAGTTGACGTGTTTTACAATTTTATTTTTTCTTAACCTCACCCCAGCTCTCTCCAAAGGAGAGGGAGTTGAGTGGATTATAAAAGATGTTTAATAACGTTGATTAAGTCCTTGCAAAGTGCATCAAGGTTGATACATAATTTCCAATGCGCCACTTTGCTTAAGATCGGAAACCAATGTCACGATTTTCTTTTTAACACCATCATTGATGCTAATAGCAGCCGTATTAGGAGGAATTCGTCCTAAGTTTAAGGCCTGCATCACAATAATATTAGAACCAGGTTGTAAATTCACAACAATATCTTTTTTTGTTTTAGATACGACATATTCTTCAAGAATTAGTTCTCCATTTAAATATAAAGAAATCTCATCTCCATCTATTCTGTTTTTATCCCACACCGATAAGGTAACGGTTGGGCTGTGTGCAGTAATCGATTCCTGAATTTTGTAATGCCTGCCATTTATTTTGTGGTGGTGAAAGGAGGTGTTTTGATTTGGTTTCCCTGTCGAATCGGACACTATTAAGTTCAGGTCTTCTGTTTTGGTAGTATCAATAGGTTTCCGTTTTATTTTATGGACAAATGTGTAGGATACATTTAGCATAATAGTAGCTCCGGTATAGGTAATCTGGCTCTTACCTAAAGAAGCTCCATGTTTAAAAAATTCGTATTCCATCATCCTGGTGTTCTTAAAGGGTTGATGATATACGATGCCGATATCAAGGATATTATCATTTGCCAACAAAAATTTATGCCCTATTTCCGGGCTTATCATATAGCTAATGCCATTAAATGATACCACCTTCGATTTCATACCCGTTCCATTTTCAGTCCAATCTTCCTCCTGGTTTAATTCATAACGAGATCCAAAATTGGTATGATGAAACGTTTGGCCAAATGATAGTTTTGTATACCAAAAATCGTTATCGTTTTTATACCTGCTAAACAGATACCATGTGCGCATCAACGACAACGAATATTTTAAATAATTATCGGCGTCTACCCACATTGCAGCTGTGTCTCCACGATATGCATATTTAAAAGGAGGATTAAAAGAATAGCATGCTTTATTACTCTGAAATTCCAATTGCAGACCATTTAAATTATTTCTCCTCTTATCTTTCCACATAAAACCTGCATGTACTCCTATACCTGTATTGGCAATAATCGAAAGCCGTTTTTTTCCGGAATTATTACTAATGACACCGGCTCCAAAATTAACTGTTCTTGAATAGTGTGTTGAACTTTTACCTGCTAAATGCGAAGGAGACCATCCAATACTACTTAGATTAATCCCTGCCGTCAAAAACAGTTCACGTTTTGAAGATTGACTATATAAATTATGGGCACAAATAATTAAGCAAGTAAGGAATACAGGAATTAACTTAATTTGCTTGTACATTGGCATATTCAAAAATAAGAAAAGCTTTTCACATCGCTACCTTTTTGAAATATACCTGATCCCATGCGTTATATCTTTTATTAAAACTTTTTTCGAAGATCACGTATTTGGAATAGCATTACTACTTCAGCTGTAGTTTCGCAAAAGCGTTCAGGATATTAGTAAAATCAGCATACTCATGCTGTTCTTTATAAAACGTAGCATATTGTTTTGGCTCACAATATTTATATTCTCTAAATGAATCGCCTACTTTAAATTGAATATAATAGCAAGCGGCATCATTAATCGTTAATGCAGACATTTTTATTTTGCCGGTGCTAAGCTCCAGAGTATAATTTCCCGAATTGATTTTATCCTGAGCGGGCAGGGAAAAAATATTAGAAGCAACCATCGCTTTTACAATACTTTCAATGTTTGTAGCAGGTTTAAGCGTTGATTTAAAAACAGAATCTTTAGCGTTTAATTTCCATTTTGTTGCTTTCCATGTTTTATCATACTGCAAAACAACACATTGAGTTTCCGGAAATCCAATGCCGGAATATAACCTGATCTCAATCACATTAACTGATTCTTTAATAGCCGGTAATCCAAGTTTTGAACCAAGCTCCTGATTTACACTAGCAGCATCAGAAACTATATTTCCCAATCCCAATACTTTTGGCTTGGCCTGGGCTTTTACCTGTATAGAAAGCATAACGATGCTACATGCTAAAATAAAATATTTCATAAAGACTTGATTAATGGTATTTTACGTTTAAGGTAAAAATACATAATCTACCCAATGCCTGCAAATTTATCGTTATGGGCCTTTCATAAAGGCATTCTAGGAGTTTTATAACTGGCACAGCTTTTTGTTAGATATACTAATAAATACCTAAAGCCATGTCATTATTCTCTAACCTTAAAAATGCCTACCGTTTGTTTAAACAGGTAGATATGGAACAGCTTGGCAAATTATCACAAAAAATAGACCTTGGAGAGGTCATGAAAAATGTGAGCAAGCTCGATGATAAACAATTGGCGGGACTAACCAAAATGCTGAATGGCAATCATCAAAAAAAAGAGTTGCCTCCTATTGATGGCGATTTTTATAATATAAGCCACACCTTAAATACCGAAGAACGCGCCTTACAATTAAAAGTAAGGGCTTTTATGGAAACAGAGATTAAGCCTATTGTAAACGATTATTGGCGAAGAGCTGAGTTCCCGTTTCACATTATTCCAAAAGTAGCGGAACTCGACATTTGCGGCATAGCTTATGAAGGCTATAGCAGCCCTGTAAGATCTTATTTAATGGAAGGTGTGCTTGCTATGGAAATGGCAAGAGTTGATGTATCCTTTGCTACCTTTTTTGGCGTACAAAGTGGTTTGGTAATGGGCTCCATTTATTTGCTGGGCTCCGAAGCACAAAAACAGGAATGGCTTCCTGAATTAAAAAGCCTAAGAAAAATAGGTGCTTTTGGGTTGACCGAACCTGAAGTGGGTTCTGCGGTTGCCGGCGGCTTAACCATGAAAGCCAAACGTACCGGCAATACCTGGGTATTGAACGGACAAAAAAAATGGATTGGCAATGCCACCTTTGCCGATGTAATTATTATGTGGGCCGAAGATGAAGCCGATAAACAGGTAAAAGGATTTTTAGTCAGAAAAAATACTCCCGGTTTAGCCGTAGAAAAAATAGAAGATAAAATGGCCTTGCGAATAGTGCAAAATGGGATTATTACATTAACCGATTGCAAAGTGGAAGAAACAGACCGCCTGCAAAAAGCCAACAGCTTTAAAGATACAGCTAACGTTTTGCGTATGACCCGTGCAGGCGTTGCATGGCTTGCTGTAGGCTGTGCGAGAGGTGCTTATGAAGCTGCTCTTAAATATACGAGAGAAAGAAAGCAATTTGGAAAACCCATAGCTTCTTTTCAGTTGATACAAAATCATTTAGTAGAAATGCTTACTAATCTTACTGCTATGCAAACTATGGTAGCCCGTTTATCTGAATTGCAGGATCAAAAAGAATTAACGGATGAGCACGCTTCTCTTGCCAAAGTGTTCTGTAGCCTACGCACCCGTGACATTGTGAGCCGTGCGCGCGAGGTGATGGGTGGAAACGGAATCCTACTAGAATATGATGTGGCAAGGTTTGTAGCAGATGCCGAAGCCATTTATTCTTACGAAGGAACCAAAGAAATTAATACATTAATTGTGGGAAGAGCCATTACAGGCTATAGTGCTTTTGTTTAATCAAAGCAACTAATTTCTGGTTACGAAAAAAGGCAGTGTTACTACTGCCTTTTTTATATAGATTTAACTTTGTATTATTTTTTAGGAACAAAAATCATATTCATTTTTTCTCCTTTAATTTCAAGGTTTAATTTATCAGCTGTAAGTTCCTGAACAACAAATTCTTCTTTTTTACCATCCAGATCAACCGTTAATGTTTTTTTATCTGCGCTTAAAGCCCATGTTCCCTGTGACATTTTCCAGTTTCCTTGCATGTCGGGAGAGTTAGCAGCTACTTTACCACCTTCCTGAAAATCAAGACTCATTTTCCCTTTTTGAGAAGCAGTCATTTGATCCATCATTGTTTTCATTTTTTCCTGATTTTCTTTTGGCATACCTTCCATAGCGGCAGTTGCATCGATGTTTTCCAACACCCAGTTTTTAACTACTGATGCTTCTTCTGTTGCTGTTGGTGCAGGAGCTTCTGCCGTTGGTTCTTCAGCTTTTTTTTCTTCAGTTTTCGCATCTGAACTGCATGACGCAGCCATTGAAGCAATTAGTCCTAATACTAATACGTGTTTAAATTTCATAAGTTGCTTTTTAATGGGTTAATAATGAGTGACTAAAATAAACATTAAATTGAGGATTCAAAAAAAAGCCTGCTTATAATTTAAGCAGGCTTTTCAGACTTTAATCAGATACACTTTATCCAAATATTTCGATGATATATTTTGGTACAACACCTAAAGCAATTGTAAATAATGTTGTTAATGCTAACAACAATACATGCGATGTTTCCAACACTATTTTTTGATCTTCTTTAGCAGGTTTAAAGTACATAGCAATAATTACTTTAAAATAATAGTATACACCAACTGCTGACGTTAATATTGCCAGGATAATTAACCATTTAAAAGAGGTTCCGATCAATAAGGTAAATATAAAATATTTTGCAAAGAAGCCCGCTGTAATAGGGATACCGGCCAGTGATAACATAGCTATTACCATACAACCTGCTAAGAAAGGATTACGTTTTCCTAAACCGTTAAAGGCATCGATGTTTGAGTTATCGGTTTCCTTGGAAACATTATATACTACTGTGAAAGCTGCAATTGAACCAATAGAATAAGCCAGAGAATAATATAAAATGGCATTGATACTTGCAAAGCCTCTGTTATTAGCTACTATTGCCATTAACATAAATGCTGCATGACTGATACTTGAATAAGCCAGCATTCGTTTTACACTGGTTTGCGATGCTGCTGTAATATTGGATATGATTAATGATAAAGCAATAATAACGGCAAGTACCATTGTCCAGCTATCGCTTACTTTTCCAAACACTACCAGGAACAAATGCATGAATGCTGCAAATGCTGCTGTTTTAACGATCGTACTCATTAAGGCTGTAATAACAGTAGGCGAACCTTCGTAAACATCAGGAGCCCAGAAATGGAAAGGAGCAGCACTTACTTTAAAACACATTGCCACTAATATCATTAACACGCCTGCATAGAAAAACACCGGTAAACTCCCATCAGCCTGAGAAATAAATGAACGAATTGTCATTAAATCGAAGCTTCCCGTAGCACCATAAATTAAAGCAATTCCAAATAATAAAAAGCCTGAAGCAAACGAACCCATGATCAGGTATTTAAATCCAGCTTCGTTAGATGCCAGATCGCGCTTACGACTTGCCGCCAACACATACATAGGAATAGATAAAATTTCAATACCCAAAAATAAGGTGGTCATATTACTGAAAGAGGTTAGCATTAACGCACCCACTAAAGCAAATAGCACCAAAGCAAAATGATCTGTGACATGATCCTGTTCAAAATAATCGTTGGCTAAAATAAACCAGAAAAAAGCCGTGGCAAGAATAACACCGCTAAAAGCCAATGCTACATTGTCGAAACGAATCATATTGCGGAACATTGGTATATCCAAATTATTGTTCCACTCCATAAAGTTACAGGCATAAGCTGCCAGTATTCCAACCAATACCAACGGATACAATATTTTTTTGAATTTAAAAATCTCTGCCAACATGGCTAAAATTCCTAATCCGCTTATTATAAAAAGACCTTTCATATTTTGATTTAAGATGTTGTTACTTCCGATTTACAATTGCTTTCTACTATTCTCGTGGTAGGCGGCCAATCTATAAATTGTCAATTTTTGTTTATTTAATATATGTTAAAATTACTTTTGTTCCTTCTTCTGCAAGGTCATTCAATGGTTTAGGATAAACTCCAAACACAACGATTGCCAGACAAATAATATACAATACCAATTTATCTGTTGATACTAGTGATCCAAAAGCAATAGCAGAATCTTTACGCTCGCCCAACATAATTGATTGGTAGCTTCTGAGCATATATACTGCTCCTAAAATAACCGTTAAACCCGCAAAGGCAGCAACCCATGCACCATACTGATATACACCGTTAATTAATAAGAACTCTCCCACAAAACCATTGGTTAAAGGCAAGGCTACAGATCCCAGTAAAACAACCAGGAACAACACAGCAAAATTTCCGTTCATACTTCTTATACCACCTAACTTATCGATGTTACGTGTACCTGTATGACGCATTAAAATATCAGCAATTAAGAACAAGCCCACAACATTTATACCGTGCGCCAGCATTTGCATAACCGCTCCCTGAATCCCCTGCTGGTTTGCCGATAGGATCCCTGCTGCAATTAAGCCAACGTGCGCTATAGATGAATAAGCTACCAAACGCTTGTAATCTTTTTGAACGATAGCAATGCATGATGCATACACGATACCAAATACAGAAAGTCCTATTGCTACTCCCCCCCATTTTTCTAAAGCTAAAGGTGTTATTGGCATTAACCATTTAATTAAACCAAAGGTTCCCATTTTAAGCATAATCCCCGAAAGTAGCATGGTTC
>JAZJZF010000079.1:0-5714 GCA_040389965.1 Bacteroidota bacterium | reverse complement strand
GCCATGTATGTAAAGGGAAGATTGGCATTTTAATACCAAATGCAAGGAAGATAGCCCAGAATACAAAAGATTGCTGACTAACGTTTAGCGATCTGCCTGCCTCATAAAGATCAGCGATAGCCCATGATTTTATGCCTGTTTCGTAACCGGTATGGTTATATAAGTAAATTAAACCAACCAACATAAATAAAGAACCTAATAAAGTATAGACGAAAAATTTAAAGGTAATACGTCCTCTGTCTTCGCCACCCCATACCAGGCAGATAAAGTAAATAGGAATAAGCGCCAATTCCCAGAAAACATAAAACAGGAAACCGTCGTTAGCTGTAAAAACTCCTATTAATGCCATTTGCATCATTAGGATTAATCCATAGAACGAATGTGGTTTTTCGTAATTGGTATTAAAGGATGACAGAATAATTAAAGGCACAAGGAACGTTGTTAGCAATACCAATAACAATGATAAAGCATCTATGCCAACAGCGAAATGAATTCCCAGGGATTCGATCCATGAGCAATTTAAAATAAGGTCTTTACTATCGGGATTGTGTTTGTATTGAAAAAACACAACCAACGATAAAAGAAATTCTACAACAGATAAGCCCAACGCTAAATTGCGGCTCGCCTTACCTTTGGTAAAGAACACAAGTAAACTTGCAATAAGAGGTACAACGATTAATAATCCTACTAACATATTTTTTTATTTACTATTTAAATCTATTTGATGAACGAATAAAACAAAATAAGGATAATTCCCACTACCATACTGAAGATGTAAAGCCCAATGTGCCCTGTTTGTGCCTTACGCACTACAGCACTAACGCCATTTACCGCGCTTCCTACTCCATCTACAATACCGTTTACAATCTGATTATCAATAAATTTGTAAAAGAATTCAGATATCAGATCTAAAGGTTTGCGAATAACAGCATCATATATCTCGTCAACATAATATTTATTGTAAATTAATTTTCTGATACCTTTTAATTTCGCATCATTTGCTTCAGGTAAAACTTTATTTTTGATATATACCATGTAAGCAAAGTAGATAGTTGCTAAAGCTGACAATGTTGCCAATGCCATTAATATCCATTCTTTTTCATGATTTAAAATACTTGGGTTCTTATGAGTAATAATAGAATCTAAATGATGGTGCATCCAGTTGGTTGTTCCCCAGAATTCAGGAAGACCTAACACACCTCCTGCTATTGATAAAACAGCCAACACAATTAAAGGAATGGTCATCGTTTTAGGAGACTCATGCAAATGATGCTCTTGTTCGTGTGTTCCTCTGAATTTTCCGAAGAACGTAAGGAACAATAATCTAAACATATAGAAAGCTGTAAGAATCGATGTTACTTGTCCCAGGAACCATAAAGTTGGACTATGCTCATAAGTATGTGCTAAGATTTCATCTTTAGAGAAGAAACCCGATAATAAAGGGAATCCACTAATAGCAAGAGTACCTATAGCCATCACTTTCCCTGTTATTGGCAAGTGTTTCCACAATCCTCCCATTTTACGCATATCCTGCTCGCCACCCATTGCATGAATTACTGAACCGGCACCTAAGAATAATAACGCTTTAAAGAAAGCATGTGTGGTTACATGGAATACAGATGAACTGTAAGCGCCAACACCTAAACCTAAAAACATTAAGCCTAATTGCGATACCGTAGAATAAGCCAATACTTTTTTAATATCGTTTTGAAATAAACCAATGGTTGCTGCAAATAATGCCGTGGCTACACCAACAATGGCTACTATATGTGAAGCTTCCGGTGACATGGAGTAAAATACATTGGAACGAACAATCATATAGATACCTGCTGTAACCATGGTAGCAGCATGGATCAATGCGGACACAGGCGTAGGACCTGCCATGGCATCCGGTAACCAGGTGTATAAAGGAAGTTGTGCCGATTTACCCATCGCACCAATAAATAATAATAAAGCAATAACTGTAATCGTAGTTTCATTTCCGCCTGATGCAATAGAGAATACTTCGCCATAGC
This sequence comes from Bacteroidota bacterium, assembly GCA_040389965.1. Classification (GTDB taxonomy): domain Bacteria; phylum Bacteroidota; class Bacteroidia; order B-17B0; family Aurantibacillaceae; genus UBA4416. The sequence goes on along the minus strand of JAZJZF010000079.1, from coordinate 3,699 downwards.
TAATGCTACCAAAGGTTACAAATATTAAAATAATACCTAACAGGAATCCAAGATCCCCGATACGGTTCATGATAAACGCTTTTTTAGCGGCATTGTTATAAGCTGTATTCTTAAACCAGAAACCGATCAGTAAGTAAGAGCAAAGCCCTACCCCTTCCCAACCCACAAACATAATTAAGTAGTTGTTACCTAAAACCAATAACAACATAAAGAACACGAATAAATTCAGGTACGTGAAAAAGCGTGCAAAGCCTTCGTCATCGTGCATGTAACCAATCGAATAAATATGAATTAAAAAACCAATCCCTGTAATGATCAGTAAGAACCATGAGGATAAAGGATCTACCAAAAACTCAAACGGAATTTTTAATGTATCAGAATTGATCCATGAAAATAAATTGACCGTCTGTGATTTTAATTCGGAATGCTCCAATTCAAAAAAGATAAGCAGAGCTAATACAAACGAAGCTAATACCGCTATACTGGCAATAGCTCCGGATAAACCTTTGCTTATTTTTTTTCCGAAGAAACCGTTAATTAAAAATCCTAATAGTGGAAATAATGGAATGAGTGCAACTAATTTGATCATATACTAATTCTTTAATCTGCTTAATAAATCGATGTCAATACTTTTAAAATTACGGTAAACCATAGCCAGGATCGCCAAACCTACAGCTACTTCAGCGGCAGCCACAGCCATAATAAAGAACACAAAAACCTGCCCGTTCGGGTCGTTATGCAAAGTTGAAAATGCTACGAGTAATAAATTAACCGCATTAAGCATTAACTCAATACACATAAAAATAATAATGGCATTTCTGCGAGCCATAACTCCTACAACGCCAATAATAAATAATACGGCGCTAAGCATGATATAAAAGTTGATTGGAATTCCGTTTAACATAGTAATTAAGATTTAAGTTTTTAATGCTTAGTTTTTAGTTATTTTATACTTAATGATTCCTGTCTAATTTTTATTATTAAAAACTAAACACTTAAAATTTAATATTATGAATTTGTAATTTGTTTATCGTTCGTATTAGTGTCTCGTTTCCCAATCATAATAGCACCAACAAGGGCTGCTAATAATAATACAGAAGCAATTTCGAACGGGAATAAAAATTCGCTGAATAATACTTTTCCTAAATTTTTAACCAGACCAATTTGTGAAGCACCGCCCTGTACCAATTGCAATTGCTCTGCGCCTTTTAAAGCTCCTACCATTACAAATAATAAAACACCACCAATAACACCTGCAATAATGCGTGTGACGATATGCTTACGTGGTTCTGTATCCGAATTCAAATTCATTAACATGATAATGAATAAAAATAATACCATGATAGCTCCGGCGTATACTACTATATGTACTACAGCTAAAAATTGTGCATTAAGTAATATATAATGACCGGCTATACAGAAGAAGGTTAATACCAAATATAAAACCGAGTTAACCGGGTTGCGGGTAAATACTACCATTAATGCAAACATAATTGCCATTAAGGATAATACTCCGAAAAGCCATTGGGTAATTGTGAGTCCTAACATATTTTCAATTATTGATTTGGAGAATTTTTGAGTGAATGAATTTTTATTAATTCGTTCTCAAATCTTCAACCTATTTTAATGTTTGTTTCCTTTATTTAATTTATTAGCGTCAAATAATTCGTTGTGTTTTAATCCGGGGATTTTTTTGAATTCCAATACTTCCGGAGTTTGACGCTTAGTAACATCTATACGCTCATTTACTTTTTCAACCAGTTTATCTTTTCCGTAAATAAAATCGTTACGTTCAAATTCCACATCCACTAAACGGTCTGTTAAGAAAATGGCCTCTTTCGGACAAGCTTCTTCGCATAATCCGCAGAAAATACAACGCAACATATTGATCTCATAAGTTGCTGCATATTTTTCTTCGCGGTATAAATTCTCTTCTCCTTTTTTACGCTCTCCACTGGTCATGGTAATAGCTTCTGCAGGACAAGCCACAGCACACATCCCACAAGAGGTGCAACGTTCTGCACCATTCTCATCACGCTTTAACACATGCTGGCCACGGTACACAGGAGCTATAGGCCTTTTTTCCTCAGGATAATTAATAGTGGGCGATTTTTTAAATAAATGGCTCGCTGTAATGATCATACCTTTTGCAATGGCAGGAAGATACATTCTTTCTGCAAGGCTTTGCGTTTTGTTTGATACGACTACTTTTCTATTGGTTAATTGCATTTTAAAAGTTTTAGTATTGTTTCTTAGCTTTAATTCTTAAAAATGAAACGGTATTGTTTTCCTAATAAAAATTTCCACTAAAACGGTTATTCCTAAGTTTAATAAAGACAATGGTAATAAGGTTTTCCATCCAAGGTTCATTAACTGGTCATAACGGAAACGCGGTAATGTCCAACGAACCCACATGAATAAGCAAATGAATAAAAATATTTTAGTGAAATATGCTCCAAAGCCAATTAATGAAATTAACCATGATCCTTCTTCTAAGCCTAACCATTGGTAGAACTCATGAGCAAAAGGAAAATTGTAACCACCGAAATAAAAACCGGCCATAATGGCTGAAGAAATAAACATGTTGATGTATTCCGCAAACAGGAACAATCCTAATTTCATAGATGAATACTCTGTATGGTAACCACCAACTAATTCTGTTTCACACTCGGGTAAATCAAAAGGGGCACGGTTGGTTTCTGCTAAAGCACAAATAAAGAAAATTAAAAAGCCTAAAGGCTGATACACAAAATTACACCATCCTTTATCCTGACCCTCAATAATATCTTTTAAACTTAGTGAACCACCTGAAGAAATAATTAAGGCGATCAAAGCAATACCCATCGCAATCTCATAACTGATCATTTGTGATGAAGCACGTACAGCTCCCAATAAAGCAAACTTGTTATTAGATGCCCAGCCCCCGATCATGATCCCATAAACACCAATAGATACAACTCCTAATAAATAAATAACACCAATGTTAATATCTGTAATTTGAAGGTCGTATAAATGTCCGCCAACCATAACCGGCTTACCCCATGGAATAACAGCGCTGGTCATAACAGCTGTGACCATAAATAACGAAGGACCTAAAATAAACAAGGAACGGTTAGATACATTTGGTATGATCTCTTCCTTCATGAACATTTTTCCGCCATCGGCCAATGGTTGCAATAAACCCCATTTACCTGCTCTATTAGGACCTTTCCTGTCTTGAAGAAAAGCCGCAAATTTTCGTTCCCATAGTGTAGCATAAGCTGCAACCCCTAGTGAAAGAAGAAACACAGCTACACAAACAATTCCTTTATAAATTAATAAACTTATCATACTAGTTATTAGGGTCTTTTATTAATGTCCATAAATCCAAGCGCTTTTTGCTGTTTCATTACCTGCACTTTCAATTCATTTAAATGTGTGTAATGGTTTTGCGAAATAACACTGCTTCTGTGAATTGGTGAAGGCCCTTCAATTTTCCAGTCAGCTGTATTTTTTCTTTCGAAACGGCACTCGTTGCAAATAAATTCTTCTGCTTCTCCCCACTGGTCTTTACGTGCTGTAACACGTAACACATCAGCACCTTTCATCCATAAACGAACTTTACCTGAACATTTTTTGCAATCGCAGCTTGCATCTACCGGTTTTGTAAACCATACACGGCTTTTGAAACGGAATGTTTTATCTGTTAATGCTCCAACC
>JAZJZF010000078.1:36892-44935 GCA_040389965.1 Bacteroidota bacterium | reverse complement strand
AACCTGCCGCTGTTCAAGGACGGCGCGATCGAAGTGCAGGACGAAGGCAGCCAGTTGCTGTGCTACCTCAGCAAGTGCACTGTCTTTTATACAAAGAATATATATATCGGCTTGTGTATCGAGCTTGTTGTAATTAGTAACCAAAGGGACATGAAACGTATTGGAGAATGCTTTGGCAGACTTGGTGTTGCGGTGGTTAAATACCTGCACTAATTTAGTTTTAGTGCTTGCCATAAAAGAGGCGGCAATGTGGTATGCAACATTCCCCGTTCCTATAATGACAATATTTGAAGGCTTTAACACTATACCAATATTAAAAATTATTCACGATTAACCCAATAGCCTTAGCCGGTTCAGGCAGTATGTTTTTTTATGCTGTTAACCCTGCGCCTTTCTCTAATGGCAATTACAGTACCAATGATCATAATAATAGAACCCAACCACAGGACATTAATGTAGGGGAACATATACGCTTCGAGCACCACAAAATCTTTCGAATTACTTATTTTTTCACTCATCTGAATTTCAATGCTGCCTTCGTTAGGGTTTATTTTCCAGAAAATAAATTTCAATCCTAACTCCTGCAGTTCAAACTGATCAGGCATAATCATACTGTTCTTTAAAATGTATTTAGGAGTTGCTCTGTAAATTTTTCCGTTAATGTCTGTTGCTTTTAAGACTGCCGTAACCACCAGTTCACTATCGCTTTGCGCAAACTGTTCTTCGTTTAAATTAGTAGTAATACTGTCAATTAATATAATGGCGTTATCAGCAAAAATGGTGTCACCCATATGTCCTATAAAGTTTGTGGGTTCTTTATAAGCATCTTTTTTTACATCTTTTGTATCTGATAAATCAGCATACGTAACATGTGTATAAATATCATGATCTAAATAATGTTTAGTATCAGGGTTAGAGGCTTTTCCCATTTTTGGATTATCCTGCACCATGGGATCTAGCTCAAAAGCTTTAACCGCTTTGCCTTTCTCATCTTTCAATACATTACCAGCCTTATCTCTCTCAAAATAATCCATGTGAAAAAACACATCAATGCCCACACGTTTCTTACCTGTATAGGTTACCATATATTTTCCAAGAGGTAATGTATCACCTTTGGTTAACAGTAAACTTTTTTTAGAGTTAAAATCATTCCCTAATCCTTCCACACTTTTTTTAGAAGTGTTTTGTGAGATGGTTTGTTTTTTAGAGGTAGAGATCAATGCACCAATCAGTATCATCGCAAACCCAATATGTGCTATAGAAGAACCGGCATGACGAATTTTTCCTTTTAGAACCCGAAGAGCGTATTCTGTATTAGCAAACACAGCAAACAAACCCGCCATAAATAAAAGGCTATAAGAAATTAAATTCCATTTTTCAATATTCTTAGCACCCGAATAGTCTTTTAAAAAGTATAAAGGAATAGTACAGGTTAAACCAAATACCACAGCCAATAGCAACGATAAACGAAACTGTTTAAAGAATACTTTTGTGTCGGTTTTTTTGTACTTAAAAAATTGGGTAATGGCCACCAGTATTAATGTCACAATAGCAAAAGGAACCTGCCATAAATTGTATTCAGGGATTTTTACCGGCGCTTTATCGAGCGTAAATAATTTATTTAAAACAGGAATAGATGTAAAATAGGTAATGATCAATGCTGACAACATGAGCACCAAAGCACCAATGAACATCCAGAACTCACGCGAGTAAAGACTTTCCTCTTCCTCTTCTTTAGGAAAATATTTCATGTAGGAAAACACGGTAACACCTGTACTAATGCCCAACCAACCTAATAACAACGCTTTTTTATACCCGTATAAAACAGAAGCTACAAACAACAGAATAGAAAACATGATATAAGAAACTCTTATGAGTTTGTCATGGATCAATAAAGCAACGCAAATAAAAATAAAGGTAATGACGTAAATAACCAGTTGTCCCTGCATCCCCAGGTCGGTAAAGGCATGTACAGAACTTTCGCCCAGGATACCGCTTCGTGTAAGGAAGGTGGAATACAATACGAGTAAGAAAGAAGAAATGGCCAATAGGTGCGTCATAAATAAAGAACCACCTTTATTTTTATTAATGATCATCACGTGACCTGCACCAACAATAACGATCCATGGCACCAACGAAGAATTTTCAACCGGATCCCAGGCCCAGAAACCACCAAAACTAAGGGCTTCGTATGCCCAGGCACCGCCCATTAAAATACCGGTACCCAAAATCATAATGCTGAAAAAGGTCCAGGTGAGAGCCGGTTTCTGCCAACTTGTAAAATCACGTTTCCATAAACCTGCCAGTGCAAAAGCAAAAGGCGGAAGCGTAGATGCAAAACCTAAAAATAAAGTCGGCGGATGAATGGTCATCCAGTAATTCATCAATAACGGATTCAGCCCGCGTCCGTCAAGTTTGGCAAGGTATTCGGGCATTTGTATGAAAGGCATATTGGCGAAATCAGGATTTTCTCTTAACAGAATAAATGGATTGGTACCTAAGCTAAAATCGCCTAACATAACACCCAGTAACATACTTGCTAAAAACACCTGTACTAAAGAAAACACCGCCATAGTAGGTGCTTCCCATTTACTGTCAATAGTACGGCGAAGTATAGTGCCTAATACGACATTCCAGAAAGTCCACAATAAAAAACTGCCTTCCTGCCCTTCCCAAAAACAGGACATGATATACTGCATGGGCATAGAATTACTGCTGTGTTGCCATACGTATGAGTACTCATACATATGATTGAACAACATGTAAAATAAAGTAGCTGCTATACCAATAACGGCAACGCTATGAATAGAAAAACTAATGCGTGCAAAGTTTTTCCAGTGCGAGGTAAGTTCTTCTTTAGAGTAAAAATAATAAGCTACTGTAGAAACCATAGCAGCGATCAACGATAAAAAAACAAAACTGTTTCCTAAAGTTCCTACCCATAAATGCTCGCCTATATATGTGATCTTGTCCAAATTAACTAAGTGCTTCAGGCTTTAATCTGGGGTTTACCATCGTTATATTTACTTGGGCACTTCATTAATATTTCATTGGCATGAAATTCCTGTCCCTGCATTTTACCAATTAATACAATCTGTTCCGATTTTTCCATATCCTGCGGAACGCTTTTGTGAAGAACTACTCTTCTTTCGATGCCTTTGTTATCGGTCATTAAAAACGAACATTCATCCACGTTAACTTTTGGATCGTACTGCACAGGAATTGATTTGTTTAATTTCCCAACTACGTGGTATTCGGTATCAGGATTTTTAGTCGCCTCCGCGAAATCGGAATAAGATGCACTATCTTTAAGAGATGTAAAAATAACACCGATAGCAACCGCTATAACAATGATACCTACAATGTGAAGCTTTTTCATTTTAATTTTTTTTACTGTTTTCTAATTTCCTTAACTTAACATCTATATAAATTAAATACCCGATAAGGCATAAAAAAATAATACTCAATACGGCAATAACCACGTAAATTTTTCCTTCGCTCCTAAACGTGTCTGCCATAGCAGGCTCTGTAGATGTTGCAATTTCCTGAGCGGATGCAAATAATGTGCTGAGCACAAAAACTATCAAATAAATTATTCTATTCATTTTCAGCATTTAATTTTATAATGGCCATTCTTTTTTTAATATCCAAAATCCAGAAGCTTAATAAAATCCAACCGATAATGGCAGGATAAAATACCATCCGCATATTATTATCAAGGTCGTATTTACCAAAGGCAGGATTGCCGCCGTTTCCGGGATGTAACGAATCTGTTAAACGTGGAAGGATCATAATAAAGACAAACATCATCACAAAGGCAAAAATATTATACACCGCTGAGATACGCGCACGTTTCAACTCATCAGTAATAGAACTTCTTAAAATAAAATACGCCAGGTAAATAAGTACTGCTATAGCTACACCGTTTAATTTAGGATCCTGAAATGTCCACCAGGTCCCCCAGGTAAATTTTGCCCACATACAACCGGTTAATAGTCCCGGAAGGCTCAGGAACAAACCTGTTTGAGCAGCCTGGTCGCTGATAAGATCAGATAGGGCATCATTTTTATATAAATGTTTAATCGCATACACTACCGAAAAGCCCATTTGGAACAGCATAGCAAACCAAATAGGAACATGGTAATAGACGTTGCGAATTGTTTCGTGTAAAATATCCAGTTTAGGAACAGGGTTTAGCAAACCCCATACAAGTGTATACAGGATAATCAATGCTGCCAGTATTTTCCACCACTTTATCATTCGCGCCAAAGGTAGTTAAATAATAGTGTTGCCAATGTAATTACGACGAAATTTAGCATGACAAGGATCAGTAAATAGTTTAGGCTTACGCTCCACGCCAGTCCATCGATGGCATTTTTGCTTACTTTAATAGACACTAGTAATAAAGGCATTAATACAGGAAAACTTAAAATAGCCATTAAGCTCATGTTATTTCCCGATTTTGAAGCAATAGCGCTCATTAAGCTCAACACACCTGAAAAAGCGGTGGAACTAAACAGCAGCACAATTAAAAACAAGGCCATATCCTGCACAACATTACCTACGAACCAGGCATAAAAAAAGAACGTAAACAGGCTCAATGCCGCCATTAGGAGCATATTATAGAGTATTTTACTTAAAATAAACTGCCTGGCATTGTAATAAATATAGTTGTAAAGGGCTTTTCCTTTTGTTTCCTGTATAAAACTTTTACCGGATACATTTACAGCAATGAACATAAAAATGACCCAAAACAGGGCATTCCATACTGTAACATGAATTTTTTGAGAAAAGGATAAAGCTGAAATAAAAACCGTGGCAATGATATAAACAGCAATTCCGGCAAGAGTAGACTTTTGCCGGAATTCTAGTAAAAATTCTTTTTTAACAAGGGCTGATAATTGTTGCTTCGACATTTGGGCGCAAATTTACGCCCAAATAGTCAAAATCACAATTTTATCGCATTAATTGGACGTAGCCTTTATAGGTAGTTGGCGTTGCTTCAGGAACAGTTAAAATAAAGAAGTAAGTGCCATCGGTATGTCCACCGCCATTCCAGTCGTTTTTATAATTTTCCTGTTCAAACATTTTTTTACCCCAACGGTTAAAAATTGTTAAGGTGTTACTGCCAAAAGACTCCAGGCCTTTGAATTTTAAATAATCATTAACCCCATCACCGTTAGGAGTAATAATGTTAGGAATCACAAGTACTGCATCTACTACGTATACCATGCTGGCAGTATCTACACAACCGGCAGAACCTGTTACCGTTAATATAACTGTATAGGTTCCAACTTCGTTATAAGCATGCGTTACAGGAGTTCCGCTGCTTCCGGTTGCATCGCCAAAGGTCCACACTGTAGAAGTAATAGTACCGGAAGGAGTGGTAGAAGTACTTGTAAAGTTAATGCTTTGCCCTGGAGTTACCGGTGAAGGAGGCGTTGCCGTAAAGCTTGCCACAGGCGATATATCATTTACAACAGTAATAACATTTGATACAGCACAGCCTTTTGCGTCGGTAGCAGTTACTGTTACTATACCTGCATGACACATATAGGTAGTATCGTGTGTAGACGCGTTGTTTGACCAGCTATAAGTAAGCGGCGGATACAAGGAGGTAGCTGTTGCCTGAATTTTTGAACATTCCTGCGGACAGATGGTAAGATCAGGAGACGAAAGCACTACCGTAGGGCTCGATTTTAAAGTACTTACAGTAGCTGCTCCTATACAAAGATTTTGATCAACCACTAGCACCGAGAACGTTCCTACATTTGATGTAATGGCCGTAGACCCGTTACCAAGAGATGACGGAGACCATGAATAAGAATAAGAAGGCGTTCCACCTGTTATGGTTGGCGTTAAAGTAGCCGATGTGCCATCGCAGAAAATAACCGGTGCTGATGAAAGCGATACCGAAGGATTTGTAGCAACAACAACATTGCATGGATTAGAAACAGCAGTACAACCGGTGACCGTATTCCGTATCGTTACCGTAATAACGTTAGGTGTTGTAACAGTTATAGAAGTGGCGTGCGATCCCGTACTCCAGGTATATGTATAAGCCCCTACCGGTAAAACGGAGATAGGCGTTACCGTTGCCGCGGCCCCCGAACATATTCCCAGTACAGGAGGAATGGTAATTGTAGGATTAGGACTTATTACCACACTAATACTATTAGATGCAATACAATTATTGGCATTTACTATAACCGAATAGGTTCCGCTTGATGTAACGGTTATAGTTTCAGTAGTTGCACCGGTTGACCAACTATAACTTGAAGCACCCAAAATAGTAGGTGTTAAAGTAGAAGAAGAGGTCCCGCATATAGACATAGGATTGGCTATGATACCCACCGTAGGTGTTGTATTTGATATATTAAATGCTTGCGATGCCTGGCAACCGTTGGTATCTGTTACCAAAACCGTATAACTGGCAGGACCCGATAACGTAGCCGAATTGGTAGTAATAGCACCCGGCGACCATAAATAAGTACTGTATGTTGGCATACCCATTACCGGAGGCAAGATATTTAAAACCGTATTTATAGAAGGAGGACAATAATTGAATGGCCCCGAAATAATAATAGAAGGAATAGGATTAGCGGATGTAGTAACTGTGCAATGATTAGATGTATCACTGACACAACCTGTAACCGTATTGGTAACTATTAAAGCCACTACTGTATTTGTATTGACAGAAAGCGTTGGTGAATGTGCTCCTGTACTCCAGGTATAAGTATAAGCTCCACCTGTAGGCGAAAAAGAAACCACGGCTGCTGTGCCTACACCGCCTGCACATAAACTTATGGTTGGCGTTATAACTACGGTTGGCGTAGGAGAAACATTGACATTGATAGTTTTGGTAGACACACAGTTATTGGTAGTAACCGTTAGCGAATATACACCGCTCGTATTAACTGTTGTCGTTTGTGAAGCACCCCCGGTTGACCAGCTATAGGAAGTAGCTCCTGCAATAGAAGCCGTTAATGTTGTAGTACCTACGCCACATACTGAAATTGGATTAGCAGTTATTGCAAGCGTTGGAGAAGAAGAAGAAACCGTAAAGGAAGCTGCACCATTACAACCATTGGCATCCGTTACTCTTACCGTATAAGACGTTCCGGCACTTGTTCCTGTTAAAGAAGCTGTTGGTGTATTAATGGCTCCGGGTGTCCAGGTATATGTTTGGTAAGCCACATTACCCGGTAAAGGAGGGTTTAAAGAAAGTGTGGTACTTGTAGCCGGGCTACAGTAGTTTAAAGGCCCTGCTATTACAGGAACCGGGTTTGGCCATACACTGATCGTATCTGAAGATGATTTATAACATCCCAGTTTACTTACAGTAACATAAAATACGCCTGATGTATTAGCTATTGTAGAGCAACCGCTGTTACCATTACTCCAGTAGGTGTTATCATAATCACTACAGTTAACGAGTGTTAACGTAGCGCCTGGTGTAGCACATACGGTGCCTGCGCCCGGTGATATACTTAATGTAGGATGAGGCACTGCAATATTTTGAATTTTTATATAATACGTTGCTGAAGCCGATAAAGGAGGATTTCCATTATCAGTACCGGTTATCACAACCGTGTGAATACCTGTAACTGTAGGTGTAGCAACTACCATCCATGCATAGGTAGTGATACCTGCCGTAGTAGTGGTAACACCCAGTGGCTGGAAACTTCCGCCCAGACTAGTCGCGTTTGCTGTAACACTTATGGTTTGATTATTTTCAGGAGCAAGGAAACTGGTAGTATAAACCAATGTATCGCCCAGGGCACAAATTCTGATAGTATCACCGCATGCAGAACCACCACCGGTAGCATCCTGCACAATTGGAGGTAAGTTATTATTAGTACCGCAGGTATTAAAGAAATAAGATTTGTTATCCAGGAAAGACACACCGTCATTCATTCCATAAGGCCCATCATAAGATGTACCTACTTTATCAAAACGACCTATTTGTACATAGTTAACACCATCTCCTTTGTTTACACCTACTGTTGCAGGGTAGGCACCATCGTTTGTGCCACCAAAACC
>JAZJZF010000078.1:1316-36882 GCA_040389965.1 Bacteroidota bacterium | reverse complement strand
CTACGGCCGCGCCGCGCGGAGGAACTTACTAATGCCTACACCTGAAGAAGCCGCACCGGTTGTCCATTGCATATCGCCATAGCAAAATGCCACGTTGTTTCCGTTTGGCAACATAGGATCACTTCCGTCCGTAATAATTAACTGAAAATCGTTTACAAGATCCGCCATACTGTTATAGTAGCCTACGTGATCCCATTTTACAATAAGCGAAGTTGCAGTTTTTTTGAAATAAGGCAAGCCACTCGCTGCATTTCTGGTATCCACATCTCCCCAAAACGGTGCTATCATTACAAAGCTTGGATCAGGAAATGAGTTGGAGCTAAATGTTGAATAAGAATTCCCAAAAGAAATATTCCCATTATTATTAATATAACAACTGTTATAAATAGTTCCATAAAAACAAAAATTAAATCCTAAAGGGATAAGTGCTGTTGAACCGTCATCATTACGGTACTCAGGGCCTGTACCTGATGTAATAGGCACAACCGAAAATGTAGGATCTACCGGTACAAGACACTGGCAATTAGATGCAGCTGTTGTTGTTCTTGCTGCTGAAGGATTTTGTACCGAATAAGGCTGGGGTAGCGTTTTGTTTTGAGTATTGGTGGTATTGGCATTCGCAGGCATGATCTGATATTTTACTTTCGGATCCAGTTTACCGGATTGCTTCAAATTATCGTAGCTTTGTGATGTTGTAAAAATTGTTTGGGCATTAACTGAAGATATTAAGCCAAACAACAACAAGGCAATAGAACATATTTTTTTCATACTGGGCGCATTTTAATTTTGTACTACCAAACTTAACGTTTTTTTTCTTACTATTACCATAAAAATCAGATAAACTTTACTTTAGAATGAGTAAAACAATTATTATAATTAGTGTAGCGATTGCTTCGTTTTTAATTTTCTCCTTTTTTAAGAAAAAAGGGAAACCGAGCTCCTCTATATACACTTTTAAAGTAACCACCATTGATGGCAAAGAATTTGATTTTTCGTCGCTCAAAGGAAAAAAAATATTAGTTGTAAATACCGCCAGTAAATGTGGTTTTACACCTCAGTTTGAACAGCTGGAAACCCTTTATGAAAAATATAAGGACAAAAACTTTGCGATTGTAGGCTTCCCCTGCAACCAGTTTGGGAATCAGGATCCAGGTTCGGGATCAGATATCAAAGCGTTTTGCACAAAAAATTACGGTGTTACCTTCCCCATGATGGAAAAAGTTGAAGTAAAAGGAGAGCATGCCGCTGATATCTATAAATGGCTCACCTCCAAAGAAAAAAACGGCGTTGAAGGCAGTTCTGTGAAGTGGAATTTTCAGAAATATATGATCGATGAAAACGGTTTCTTAGTTGGACATGTAGCCTCCTTTAAGAAACCCAATTGCCGCAAAATCGTCAACTGGATTGAAGGAAAGTAACAACTTATGAAGACCATTAAACTCCTCTTTATTTTAATCATTAGCTCCTTCTTTTGTACTCATTGCAACTTTAAAGAGAAAATGGGTCAGTTCGGAGAATCAGCTAATAAGCAATTTGGCGATCAGCATTTTAAAACGGCCATCTCTCTTATCGAATTGCATAAACTTCGTTTTGGTACTTATCCGGAAACACTGGATAGCCTGAAATTTGTCGGCCAGTGGGATATCATGATAAAAAATTCTGTCAGCTATCAAAAAGTGGATTCAGGCTACACACTTGATCTGGTAAATGGCTGGATAGGAAAACCCAACAGTTTAAAGTATCCCGATAGTTTTTGGAAAGGACTTGGCCTTACAAAGTCTAATCTGAAAAAATAATTACCTCAGCACCGTTGTAGCATTTGCCTGTATCGTTGGCATAATGATGATGTCATTAATATTGACATGAGCCGGCCGCGAAGCCACCCAGTAAATGGTTTCAGCAATATCTTCGGGTTTTAAAGGGACGATATGTTCGTATACTTTTTTGGCGCGTTCTTCATCCCCATCAAAACGCACAATGCTGAATTCTGTTTCAACCATACCCGGGTTAATTGCAGACACCCTTATATGATGGCGCAACAGATCAATCCTCATCCCCTTATTTAGGGCATCCACCGCATGTTTTGTAGCGCAGTATACATTTCCGTTGGCATACACTTCTTTTCCGGCAATAGAACCCAGGTTAATGATATGCCCTTTTTTATGAGGGATCATTAAGTTTGCCACCTGTTTTGTAACATACAACAATCCTTTAATATTGGTATCGATCATTTGCTCCCAATGGCGCATTTCCCCATCCTGTATAGGATCTAAACCTGCTGCCAGTCCGGCATTATTAACCAGTACATCTATCTGTCTACATTCGTTGGGTAAAGATTCAATAGCTTGTATGACCTGTTTTTCGTCTCTGATATCAAAACACAGCTCAAGTACTTTAACGGAATGTTTTTTTTCGATTTCCTGTTTTAATTCGGCCAGTCGTTCGCTGCGGCGGCCGGTAATAATTAGGTCATACTGGTTTTGTGCAAATGCCCATGCTGTGGCTTTTCCTATGCCGGAGGTAGCTCCTGTAATAAATGCGATCATATAGAGTTATAATAAAAATGAGGTAATTAAGACATAAACAACGGCCCTTTCATAAATGTAGCAAGAAGGGTAAAATATTCTTGTAAAATTAAGTATATTTATGCAACTCTTTTTAAAGAGGATTGGATTTAGTGTTTAACGATAACAAACTACCTTCATAAAAAAGGATGGTAGCTTTGATAAAATATAGAAAGAAGATATGTCGTGTACAAGTTGCTCTACGGGGCAGGATAATGGTGGAATTCCGAAGGGATGTAATAATAATGGATCGTGCGGTACAGGTGGCGGATGCAATAAACTGAATGTATTTGACTGGCTTGGTAACATGCGGCTTCCTGATGGACAGGTAGCATGTGATGTTATGGAAATACGTTTTAAAAACTCACGGAAAGAATTTTTCAGAAATGTTAATAATTTATCGCTCAATGTAGGCGATGTTGTGGCGGTAGAATCATCTCCCGGCCATGATATTGGGGTTGTTTCCATAACCGGAGAATTGGTGAGGTTGCAAATGAAAAAGAAAAATGTAAGCAACGAAAGCGAAGAGATCAAAAAAATATACAGAAAAGCGAAGCAACAGGATATTGACAAATGGCGCGAAGCGCAAAGCCTGGAAGTGGAAACCATGTATAAAGCGCGTACTCTGGCTTTGAGACTGGGCTTACAAATGAAAATAAGTGATGTTGAATACCAGGGCGATAAAAGTAAAGCTGTTTTTTATTACACAGCCAACGGACGGGTTGATTTCAGGGAACTGATTAAAGTACTTGCCGAAGAATTTAAAGTAAGAATTGAAATGCGCCAAATTGGTGCAAGACAGGAAGCTGCCAGGTTGGGTGCTATTGGCTCATGCGGCAGGGAATTGTGCTGCTCTACATGGCTTAACGATTTTAGAACAGTAACCACTTCGGCGGCACGTTACCAACAACTCTCTTTAAATCCTTTGAAATTAGCCGGACAATGCGGTAAATTAAAATGCTGTCTTAACTATGAACTGGATAGCTACCTTGATGCTCTGAAAGAATTTCCGGAGATCGATAATAAAAAACTGGCTACTGAAAAAGGATATGCTTTCCACCAGAAAACAGATATTTTTAAACGTATTATCTGGTGGTCGTACACAAGCGAACCTGATGTGTTCCATGCTTTGTCGATTGAACGCACTAAAGAGATTTTTAAATTAAACGCCGAAAATATTAAACCGGCCGATCTGCTGGAACCTAAACAGTACAAAGAATTGAATGAAGTAAAACAACCTGATTACGAAAATGTAGTGGGTCAAGATTCGTTAACGCGTTTCGACACTCGTAAAAAACAGCACAACAAGCCAAAAAACAATAATCAAAAAAGACAGCCCCAGCATCCAAAAAATGCTGCTACTGAACAAACGGCTTCAGGTACTACGCAAACACCACAACCTAAAAAACAAAACCCGCCGCAGCACAAGCCTCATCCTAACCAGGCAAAGCCGGCGCAAAATCCTCAAAACAAACCTCAGAACCCACAACATACTAAAAACTTAAAGCAGCCTCCTCAAAAAAACGCTCCACAGGGGCAGCCTAAGCCTCAGAATCCACAGAACCCCCAACATAAAAAACCAGTTCATAACCATAAACCAAGACCAAAAAATGATGGCGGCGATAAAACATAATTTTTTAAAACTAACGGTTTGTATACTGCTTAGTGGTTTGTTTGTTTCCTGCAACAAAAATGTAGTGTTCAGCGAGTACAAAAAATTGCCGGAAGAGGGCTGGAAGATTTCAAACAAACTGTCGTACGATGTTACGATCGATGATAACACAAAATACCATAATGTGTTTTTAACGATAAGACATGCCGACTCTTATCCTTACAGCAATTTATATGTGTTTTTAACGACTACTTATCCGGATGGAAAAAAATCGTTGGATACGCTGGAATGTGTTCTGGCAAATAAGAAAGGCGAATGGCAGGGTGATGGTGCCGGTGATATCTGGGACAATAAAATTCCTTTGAAACAAAATCTACGGTTCCCCAAAACAGGTAAATACAATTTTACGTTTGAACAGGGTATGAGAAGCGACCCTTTACCTATGATCCTTGATTTTGGAATGGTTATAGAAAAAGTAAACTAAACTAAGGCCTTATAAAAAAAAGATCCCTGCGAAAACAGGGATCTTTTTATGTATAGAATTATTTGGTTGCTTTGCCGCCAAAATTATAATTCAGCCCAAGGCTTAAACGCCCCGCACTTTTTAATTCCCCGGGCAATACTTTTTCGAGTGTGGTAAATTGCCAGGATGTATTTAAAGAGAACGATTTGTAATACACATCAAGCCCCGGACCAACCATTAAAGCATTTACAGCAGTAGCTGTCTGCAAAACGTCTTTCACCTGCAAGCCTTTGGTGTATTCGTAATTACATTGTACGGAAGGATAAAACATAACATTTTTATATTTTACTTTATAAAATACAGACATAAAATCGGTTGTGCTGTTATTTATTTTTTCTTTATAGATATTTCTTCCGTTCATTTTATAATTAGCATTTACATTTATACCAATTTTTTGATACATTAAAATATAATTAAAATACACAAAGCCGTCGGTACTGCCCGTGCCCGGCTGCATTTCGAAGGGTAAACGAATACTATGCGAATCGTGCGCATAAAAATTACCGCTTGGTAATTTAATTCCTGCCCCTACTACCAGTTTTTGTTTCAATTCATTTTCTTCGTCCGGTAAGATCAAATGAAAGCCCGCATTAACCGATACATCACCAAAGCCCGTGTGATGCTCATAAACACCATTGGTTTTGGATTTGTTATCGAGCAAAGGCAAAAACACATTTAGTTCGATGCGTTTATGCACAAAGTATTTAAAGCGCAGTTCGAAAATCTTATACGATTCAAAATCCTTACTTGAATGTGGGTTAAATACATTTGACGCGGTATCATTCTGATGCAATACATGCGCAACACGGTATGCTGCCGGCGGAAAAAAATGACTTCTTTCCTGATAATCCCTATACCCGTTAAATACCCTGTAACGGTGCAGAAACGAAATGCTATTGCGGTTATTATAAGGTGTTACTCCCATAAAATTTCCACATATATCACAGGCCACAGAGGCAGCAGAAACAAGCAGAAAGAAAAATACGATACTTAATTTAGTTTTTATCATAACGTGGCCAGGTATATTTTAAATACAGGATACAGATGATGAAGATCCGGATCCTGTATATACTACCTCATAAAAATTAATCGTTATGAATATGTTCTACACTAAACATATCGGCATAATTATCGGCCACCTTTTTTGCATCCGTACCCGGCATATGTATGGTATTGATGGTTCCGAAGTCAATCACATTGGGCGATTGGAACCATTCCATAATATCCGATTTTAAATGGATTTTTGGTGTGATGGCACTGGTTACTTTTGCTACATTTCCATTAAAGGACGGCGATACGGTTTTAAGTACAGAATTAGGTCCGCTAAAGCCACCTACATGAATGGTCAGTTTGTTGGCTGTAGCTGTAGATTGTGGTGAAGTACCTTCCATTTTTGCCATAATATAACCTGTACTCCAACTCCAGAACATCCCTTTTACAGGATCAAGTGCTCCTGTTTGCGCTCCGGAAACATTTCTGATGCTATCCACACCAATGGTAAATTCCATGGCTTTATAATCTGAATAAGGCACGTTTGGAATTTCAACAATAATACTTAACGGATCCGAATAATCAATTAAATGGTAGCTGTTAGGTTCAGACCATACCGTGTTATCGCTTTTTGTAATTTTAATATTACTGATGTAATATTCGCAGAGTGTAATATTAAATGTGTTACCGGCCTGGTTAGTGTATGTTTCGGTAGAGAGCACCAAATCAGAGTCGCCCACCATTCCTTCAAATTCAATTTGCAAGGTTCCTGTTCCCGCAGCAGGAGTTGTAACCGGTGGCGTTGTAGGTTCAGGTTCCGGGTCTTTCTTATCTTTTTTACAGTTTGAAAGTACTGCTATAAAAAATAACAGCGTCATAGATCTATATATCAGTTTCATTTTAATAGAGGTTTAGATTTTCCCAACAAGGCAACATCTCCCCTTTTATTGGTAAAAGAGAGAGGACATAAGCAGGAAAAGATTTAATTTATTTTTTATCAGCTTTTTCTATGGCCTTTACATATTTTCTGATTAAACGGTATTCATTTAACATATATGCAGTTAAAGCCAGGAAAATAAAGATGGTTAATTTCATTTGTAGATATTATGTTTCTTAATATCATATGTTATACGCCATGTAAACCCATTTGTACGTTTTGGTACATGGCTATTCCATACAATTTAATTTTTTAATAAAACGACTATTTACGCAGAAGCCTTTATGATATGCTCCTGATCATTTTAAAATTTATGAACCCGTTGGCGGATGAAACAGGGAACCTTTGTATTGCGTAGCAAGGCCTGCTACGTAGTGGCTGCTAAGACGTTGAATGCTTATTGTTGGTATAGCATCAAACACTATATAGCCTGAGAATAATTCTGATTTCGCCGTTTTATCTTTTATAGAGGAAGGTAAGTCGGATTGGCGTTTTTCTTCTTTTTTAATTTCTTTTTCGAGGTAGCATTTAGCCTTACAGCAGCTGCCGGCTTTGTCTTTGTTTTCACAAACGGTTTCTGCCAGCTTTTTTTGATTGTATTTAAAGTTAAAGTAGATAATACTTTTTGCACTACACTGCCAACTTATAGTTAACAATAAGAGCGTAGAGAAAAATATTTGAACTATTTTTTTCAAACCATAAAATAAATACGGGGTAAAAATACAATTTATATAAATAGACTCCTAAGTCAATTTATAAATTATAGGAAGTATCTATCGAAAAATTATGAGGATTTTTACCAATTTTGGTGGCATAAAAGTCCATAATCTCTTTCATATCTCTATAAAAATCGCCGGTTGGATACAGGATTTTGTCAATGCCGCACTCTCTTTTGCTATAATCCATAAAGCCCAGAGCCAATGGTACCTTTGCCTGTAAAGCCACATAATAAAAGCCTGTTCTCCATTTTTCAACTTTTGAACGGGTACCTTCGGGTGTGATCAGCATTAGCAGATTTTTATGCGTATCAAATAAGTCGGCTATGGCTTCTACGGTACTTTTTTTGGTACCATCCGCTTTTTGCGAGCGGTCGATAGGCAAAGCGCCAAGGTTATGCATTAATTTTTTAAAAGGAAATCTGATCCATTCTTTTTTAATGGTAAAACGCATGTTGAGTTTCATTACTTTTAGAGCGCCCATACCATACATAAAGTCCCAATTGCTGGTATGCGGTGCTGCTACAATAACGCAGCGCTTAATATCTGAAGGGAGATAATGAGTGATTTTCCAACCACCTAATTTAAACAACCATGTAAACATCTGATAAAAATACCGGAATTTAGTTTGTTTAGCAATGAATAGGTCGAAAACAGAGCCGGTTTAACAAAAAACAGGATCAGGTAGTGGGAATGCTCTACTAACGGATTAGTTTAACTGCTCCCAGAGCATGTCTTTTAATTTTTGAATGTTATAGCCCGATTGAGATGAAATAAAGATATAAGGGATCTTAAACTTACCTTTCATACGTTTTTTCAGGTCTTTATCCAGTTCTTCAATTAATTCTTCATCAATCGTATCGCATTGCGAAATAGCAAGGATACGCTGCTTATCGAGTAATTCTGGATTATATTGTTTGAGTTCGTTCAATAATATTTTATACTCTTCGTAAATATTATTGCTTTGGCAACTTACCATAAATAACAAGCTTGAGTTACGTTCGATGTGGCGTAAAAACCTTACACCCAATCCTTTTCCATCGCTCGCACCTTCAATAATACCGGGGATATCCGCTACCACAAAACTTTTGTAATCTCTGTAAGGAACAATACCAAGGTTTGGTGTTAATGTTGTAAAAGGATAGTTGGCAATTTCGGGTTTAGCAGCTGATATAACAGAAAGTAAGGTTGATTTACCGGCATTTGGTAAACCTACTAAACCAACATCGGCCAATACTTTTAATTCAAGAATTTTCCATTCCGTTTTACCTTCTTCGCCGGGTTGCGAATAACGGGGCGTTTGGTTAGTAGACGATTTAAAATGCGCATTCCCTAGGCCACCTCTACCACCTGGAAGTAAAATAACTTCCTGACCGTCTTCTGTGATCTCACAAATAAATTCATCCGTTTCAGCATCCTTTGCAATAGTTCCCAAAGGCACATCCAGTATCTGATCTTCTCCTTCTTTTCCCGATTTATGCGAAGAACCGCCACTACCACCGGGTTCGGCAATAATATGTTTACGGTATTTTAAGTGAATGAGTGTCCAGAATTGTTTATTACCACGTAAAATAATATGTCCTCCCCTTCCGCCATCGCCGCCATCAGGACCACCAAAAGCCGTTAAAATATCGCGGTGCAAATGCGTAGAACCCGAGCCGCCTTTACCACTCCTGCAACAAATCTTTACGTAATCAACAAAATTAGTGTCCACTTTTTTCTTAGATATGAGATATGAGATATGAGATATGAGATCGTTTCTCAATACCTCATATCTCAGCTCTGTATTATTTTTTCTTTTTGGCTGCTTTTTTAGGAGCAAGCTTTTTTACTACTTTCTTAGCTGCTTTCACTGCCTTTTTCACAGGTGCTTTAGCCGCTACTTTTTTTACTGCCTTCTTAACCGCTTTTTTAGGCGCTGTCTTTTTAGCAATTTTCTTAACTGCTTTCGCTACTTTTTTTACAGGAGCTTTAGCAGCTGCTTTTTTCACTACCTTTTTAATCGCTTTTTTAGGAGCTGCTTTTTTAACCGCTTTTTTAGGGGCTATCTTTTTAGCAACTTTCTTAACAGCCTTTGCTACTTTTTTCACAGGCGCTTTAGCTGCTACTTTTTTTACGGTCTTCTTAACCGCTTTTTTAGGAGCGACTTTTTTTACAGCCTTTTTAACCGGTGTTTTTGCTACTGCTTTTTTAGCAGGGGCTTTTTTGCTCGATTTTTTTACTGCCTTTTTTGCAGCAGGTTTAGCTGATGATTTTTTTGCAGGAGCTGATTTTGCAGCAGGTTTAGCTTGTTTTTTAGCCGGTGCCGATTTTTTAGCTGGTGCTTTTGATGCTTTTTTGACAGGCGTTTCTTCTTTTTTATCAGAATGAAATATATGACCGATCGTTTCTTTGTTTGTAGCAATAATTCCTTTAGGTTTTTCTTCTTTCTTCTCCGTTTTATCTCCTTCTCTTACTTCATCCATATCTTTTTGAAGCTCCGGAGAAATCTCTGTTGCTTCTTCAAAATCATTCACCGTTAAATCTAAATGTTCAATATCATTTTCAAGCATGGTTAATTCTATCTCTGCATTTACAAACGTAATACGTTCCACTAAATCACTAAAAATAGAATCTATCGTTCCAATGCCATTCACTGCATGAAACTTTGATTGTTCTGAATAATATTTTTTAAGTGGTAATGTTTTGTTATTGTATTCATTTACACGGTTACTGATAATAGACTCATCCTGATCATCAGGTCTGCCGGTATCTTTACCTCTTAATAACAAACGTTTTATTAATTCATCGTTATCTACTTCCAAAGCCAACATAGCGCTGATAGCTGTTCCTTTTTTCTGCAGCAGATCATCCAGGGCAATAGCCTGTGCCTGTGTGCGTGGAAAACCATCGAAAATAAATCCTTTTGCATTTGGGTTAGAGTCCAGTTTTGATTCTATCATTCCAATAACAATATCGTCGCTAACCAGTTCTCCACGATCCATAATCGCTTTGGCTTCCATTCCAAGTGCTGTACCGTGAGCAATTTCACTTCTTAAAAGATCACCGGTAGACAAATGCACCAAACCGTATTTGTCAATTAATTTTTGGGATTGAGTCCCTTTTCCTGCGCCCGGAGGGCCAAATAAAACAATGTTTAACATGTGCTGAGGGGTTTTAGGTTTAGTAATAATTAATTATTTATCAAGTACAAAAATGTCTTTCATGTTGCGGCCAAGTCCGTCGTAATCTAAACCATAGCCAACCACAAAGTCGTTAGGAATTTCCATTCCTACATAATCCACAACAATGTTTTTTGTGTAAGCATCAGGTTTCAATAAAAACGAAGCCACTTTAATTTGTTTCACTTCTTTTTTAGTTAGCAGTGTTACCAGTTTTTCAAGCGTAACGCCTGTATCTACAATATCTTCAACTACTACAACGGTTCTGCCTTTTATTTCTTCGGTAAGGCCAATCATTTCAGTAACGGTTCCCGTACTGCTTGTTCCGTGATAAGACGCCAGTTTTATGAACGAAATTTCGCAGGGTATTTTTACCTCTTTCAACAAATCCGCAGCAAACATAAACGAACCGTTTAATACAACTAAAAATAAAGGCATCTCATTTTCAAGATCAGTATTTATTTTTTGTGACATCTGCTTTACACTTTCCAGAATTTTATCGGAAGTAATATAAGGCACAAATGTTTTATCCTTTAGTGTTACACGCTGCATTTAAAGATGGTTTTAAAGAAGCAAATATAGCAACAATTTAACTTTTGCTCACGTTTTTACTGAATAAAAAAGCAATGGCACAAGCCATACTGCAAATTTGTTTTACATTTGCATCCCGTGAAAAACGAAAATAAATACCTGCACCTTAAAGAAACCATTAGTCTTTCTATCCCTTTAATTTTAACCCAGATCGGGCATATTATTACGGGTATCGTCGATAATATTTTTTTAGGGAAACTTGGCAAAACCGAGCAGGCGGCGGGTATTTTGTCGAATAACCTGTTTGTTATTGTGCTGGTATTTGGCATTGGTATGAGCTATGTATTAACACCGGCCATTACAGAAGCACACGTTAATAAAAACGAAAAAGAAAAAGCGTCTTTGTTTAAAAATGCCCTTTTTATAAATTTTACCCTAAGCATCCTGCTTTTCATAACCCTCTTTTTTCTTTCGGGGTTGCTGGAATACATGCAACAGCCTGAAGATGTAGTAAAACTAGCCATTCCATTCTTTAATGTACTTATATTTTCAATTATTCCTGTTTCTTTATTTTTTGTTTGCAAGCAATATACCGAAGGACTGAGTAATACAATGGCAGCCATGTATATAAGCGTGGGAGGCAACGTCCTTAATATTATACTAAACTATTTCCTGATATATGGCAAAGCGGGGCTTCCTGAGCTGGGATATATGGGCTCTTGCTGGGCTACGTTTATATCCCGTGGTTTTATGGGCATAGGCTTTATCATCTTTATTTTTAAGCATAAAAGCGTGAATTCGTTTGCTGTTTATTATAAAGAGGCAAAACTGAATGCCCTGCATTTCTGGCAATTGCTGAAAGACGGCATCGCTTCTGCTTTACAGTTTACCTTTGAGGTAGCTGCTTTTGCTATAGCGGGCTTACTGGCCGGTGTGTTTGGCAAAGAACAGCTCGATGGCCATGGTATTGCCTTAAGCCTGGCAGCTTTTACCTACATGTTTGCAAGCGGTATTGGCAGCGCTTCCACCATCAGAGTGGGCAAGTATTATAATGTGGATGACATGGATAACGTAAAGCTTGCCATTAAAACATCTTATAAGGCAGTTATTGTTACGATGAGTTTTATGGCGCTCCTGTTTATTTTATTTCATACGCTATTACCAACCATTTTTACAAATGATCCCGAGATCATTCACATTGCCTCTATTCTCTTGTTATTTGCTGCTTTTTTTCAGTTGTTTGATGGAACACAGGTTACGGCAATAGGTATTTTAAGAGGGCTCGAAGATTATAAATTTCCTACTTATGTTGCTTTTATCGGCTACTGGATTATTGCATTGCCATTATGTTATGTATTTGCCTTTACACTTAATTATAAAGTATACGGTGTGTGGCTTGGCTTAAGCATAGGGCTTGGATTTGTAGCCCTGGCCTTGTTTTTCAGAATAAAGAACCTGATAAAACTAAAAACAGCTATACTGATACAAAATAAGCGCTAGCCAGAAAAAACAAACCAAATGTTACCAAAAGGCCATTAATGGTAAGGTGTTTATTGACTTTATAAATAAAAAAACCCATGGCCAGGGCAAAGATGCATACCGTGAACCGGGCATAGGACTCGAGGCTCCAGAAAGGCCTTTCATCAAAAGCCAATTTAGCTTTTATTATTTTACCAAATAAGAAGTCTTTGCCAAGGTAGATTTCCTGATTTTTTGTAGGTAAATCGAACAGGTCATCGGTTTTTATAATCACAAATTCGCCCGAAGTCGTTTTAATTTGTAATTCAGAAATGGTTCTTTGAAAATTATGCGGCTTGGTTTCGCCGTAGCTACTTATAATGTTTAAGACATAGGTCTTTTGCCAGTAGTTTAGCATTAACAAACTAATGATGCAATACGTTAAGACAGCGGCAAGCCCAATGTTAATACCATTGGTTAGCTTATAAAAAAAGCTCGCCTTAAAGCTTTCTATTTTCTGAGCTTGTTTTAATTTTTTAAGCTCAATAAAATAGTACAACTCTGTGGGAGATAATGGTATTCGGGGCTTTCTCCGCGGTTGCTCTTCTGTCATCAGATATTTATTTTTTTCTCTAAAAGGTAATTATTTCTATCTGCCGAATTTCTTAAGATCAGTTCCCCAATAAATCCTGCTAAAAATAACATAGTGCCTAAAACCATAGAGGTTAAGGCAATATAAAAAGAAGGTCGCTCTGTGAGCAAGCGTGCGGCTTTATGAAGGTAAAAGGCATGATATGCTTTGTCTACACCAAGATAGATGGTTGAAAACAAACCTACCACAAACATAAGAGTACCTATTAATCCAAAAAAATGCATGGGTCTTTTTCCAAATTTAGAAAGGAAAGTAATGGTTAACAGATCCAAAAAGCCATTTATAAAGCGTTCCCAGCCAAATTTACTTACTCCGTATTTTCTTGCCTGATGTTGAACCACTTTTTCGCCAATGTTATAAAACCCGGCATTTTTAGCTAATACAGGAATAAACCGGTGCATTTCGCCATATATTTCAATGCTCTTGACAACATCTTTACGATAGGCTTTTAACCCGCAATTCATATCATGCAGCTTAATGCCTGAAATTTTACGGTTAGTCCAGTTATAAAGCTTAGAAGGAATATTTTTTGTGATAGCGTTGTCGAATCGTTTTTGTTTCCAACCGCTTACCAGGTCAAACTTTTGCTCGGTAACCATTTTATAGAGAGCCGGAATTTCATCAGGGGAATCCTGCAAATCGGCATCCATGGTAATAACCACATCGCCCTGTGCGGCATCAAAGCCTACATGCAAGCCCGGCGATTTGCCATAGTTTCTGCGAAACTTAATCGCTTTTACGTGGTGGTTGGAAGCCGCCAGTGATTCTATCACGGTCCAGGACTTATCTTTACTTCCATCATCAATAAATAAAATTTCATAAGAAAAATTATGCTCTTCCATTACACGTTTAATCCAGTCGTGAAGTTCTGTAAGGGATTCTTCTTCGTTAAATAATGGAATGACAACCGAAATATTCATACATCTGTTTTAATAAAAGGGCCTTGTTTGGCCAGAGTACAAATTTTACGAAAAATATGCTAATAATGAAATAAATTATCTACTTTTGCGGCGGGTAAGTCTTTCACGACCAGCTCCTGTCAAATCCCCCAGGTTGGGAACAAAGCAAGGGTAGATGGTTGAGCGGTGCGATGAAAGTAGCTTACCCTTTTTTTGTGCTTTATTTTTAAGCATTTTCTTCAAAAAAATAATCCCTTTTGCATTGAACTGGCATACTTTTTTAAGAAGATAGATTCCCTCACTCATCGACACATTCCACTCATTTACCTCATTTTTTTGCTTTGTTAAAAAGCAAATATCCTTTACTTTGTCTGTACACTAAAACCCACTACATGAAAAAAACGCTCCGATTTTTAATTTACCCGCGACTATTTATTGTTTCGCTGCTAACGCTTTTAGCTATCCATACGAAAGCACAGGTTAGTGCTTACACTTTTCTGAGTTCCAGTGGAACCTACACGCCTATTACAGGTACCGATCTGTTTGGAACTACCTGGGATAATAATATTTCTTCGCCGATTCCTCTCGGATTCAACTTTGTATTTAATGCCACGACTTATAGCTCTATTACTGTAAGTGCTAACGGTTTTATAACATTAGGTGCTACAGCTCCTGCGGCTACTAATTATTCACCTACTGCAAATGCAGGTACTTATGCGGGATCAGTTGCAGGTTTCGCAAAAGATCTTGTTAATAATGGCGGAGCAGGTACCGGCATTTCTTATACAACTACCGGAACTGCGCCTAACCGTAAATGTACCGTACAATGGGCAAATGCTATGCGTACCGGTATTACGGGCGATAACGTTAATTTCCAGATCGTTTTAAATGAAACAAGCAATCAGGCAGATGTAATCTATGGCACTTGTGCAGCAACCAGTGCTTCAAATTTGAATAAGGTACAGGTTGGTTTGAGAGGTGCCACAAATACTGATTTTAATAACCTGTTTGGTGGTAACAATGTGGCATGGACTGCTTTTACTGCAGGAACCACCAACGCTGATAATGTTAACTATAAATCATCTGTATTACCTGCTTCAGGATTAACTTTTTCGTGGAAAGTGACAACTTGCTTTCCTCCAACGGGTGTTACTGTTTCGGGCGCTACTTCATCAACCGCTACTTTTTCATGGACATCTGCAGCAACTGCCTTTGACCTTTATTACGGACCTACTCCATTAACGGCACCAACTGCTTCTACAGTTCCTACAGCAAGTACTACTTCTACATCGTACGCTGCATCCGGATTGACTTCGGGTTCAAACTACAGGCTTTATGTACGCACAAATTGCGGAGCAGGTGACCTGAGTACATGGACAGCTGTAACTTCTTTTTCAACAGCCTGCGGCATAGCAAACGTTCCGTATACACAAAATTTTCAATCAGTAACTGTACCGGCAATTCCTTTATGTACTTCCGTAGAAAATGTAGGCTTAGGTAATATCTGGCAAACACAAACAGGAGGTTCATCTTTCACTACTAAAGTTTTATCTTATTCATACAGTTCAAGTGATCCTGCTGATACCTGGTATTATTTACAGGCTTTAAATCTTACAGGTGGTGTATCTTACCGTTTAACGTATCAATACGAAAACAGTTCGGCTACTACTTATCCTGAAAAAATGAATGTAAGTTATGGTTCCGCTGCAAATGCTGCTGCTATGACACATACATTAACGGATCATCCTAATATTGTAAACGACGTAGCCAATACACAGGTAGTTGATTTTACGCCTGCAACAACGGGTGTGTATTACATTGGGTTCCATGCTTACTCTATAGCTAATGAAGATCAGTTATATGTAGATAATATCACTGTTGATTTAAGCCCTACCTGTCTTGATCCGGGTTCTTTAACCATAACCGGTGTAGGTACAACTACCGCATCTGCATCATGGACACCGGCAGGTGTTGCAACAGCATGGGATCTTTATTACGGACCTTCAACGTTAACCCCACCAACTGCAGGAACAGCACCTACGGCAACCTCTTCAGCTACTTCTTATACTTTCAGCGGCTTAACATCAGGTACAAATTACGACCTTTATGTTAGATCACATTGTAGCCCAACCGATCAAAGTGCCTGGACACCTTTGGCTACATTTTTAACGCCATGTACTCCAACGGTTATTCCTTATTCTCAGGATTTTCAGGCAGTAACTATACCGGCAATACCGGTTTGTAACTCTGTGGAAAATGCAGGAACGGGAAATGTTTGGGAAACAGTTGCCAGCCCCGGTTCCGGCTTTACATCAAACACATTAGTGTATCCTTATAATTCACTCAACTCTGCCAATACCTGGTTTTATATAAGAGGTTTAAATCTTACAGCCGGTACATCTTACCGTTTAACTTACAGATATGGCAATAATGGTAGTACTACTTACCCTGAAAACCTGAATGTTAATTATGGTACATCGCCTACAGCAGCTGCGATGACGCATACCTTAACTGATCATTTTAACCTGACAAACAGTTCTCCTATTACAAAAACAATTGATTTTACCCCGGCTGCAACAGGTGTTTATTATATAGGCTTTCATGCTTATTCTGACCCGGATCAAAACCAGCTTTATGTAGATGATATTACAGTAGATTTAAGTCCGTCATGTACTGAACCGGTAAGTGTAACTACAGGTGTGCTTACTCCAACTACTGCCATTGTGAGCTGGACACCTGCGGGATCTGAAACCGCCTGGGATATTTATTACGGACCTTCTCCTTTAACTCCGCCAACTGCTGGTACTGCACCAACAGCAACTTCTTCAACCACCTCTTATACAGTAACAGGCTTAACGCCTAGCATGGGTTACGTGTATTATGTGAGAGCGCATTGCAGTGCTGTTGATCAAAGTCTTTGGGTTGGACCAAATTCATTTTTCACACCTTGCCTTCCTCCTAACATTACAAGCACAACTCCATCTTCACGTTGTGGTATAGGAACTACTACTTTAGGCGCTACTTCAGCAGGAACGCTTAGCTGGTATACAGCATCTACAGGCGGTTCAGCTGTTGCTACAGGATCTGTTTATACAACACCTGTAATCAACGCTACAACCACTTATTATGTATCTTCACAAAGCGGACCTAGTACCGTAGCCGGTGGTTTATTAAGCCCTACACCTGCTACTACTGTAAGCCTTTCTCCTTCGTTTGAAGGTTTATATTTTGATGTAGCACAAACCTGTACACTTGTATCTCTGGATGTATATCCTGATGGCGCTTCAGATGATATTGAAATTGACCTGTATGACAATAATTACAATTTTATAGATTCTTACACAACAACAATGCCTGCAGGTACCGGTACCACAGCGGTTACTTTACCTTTAAACTTTGCATTGCCTGCTGGTACAGATTACCACATGGAGGTGTATACATCTAACGGAACTTCTCTGATCGCTAATTCAGGAGGTCTGACATATCCTTATGGTGTTGGCCCCGGCAGTATTACTTCAGGTTTTGATGGCAGCGGTGTTGACGCCGGTAATTATTTTTACCTGTATAATTTAAAAATGTCTTCTATCTGCGAAGGCCCGCGTGTAGCTGTAACAGCTACTGTAACGGCTCCGCCGGTATTAAATGTAACATCAGGTACAACGGTTTGTGCAAATGTTATTTCTACATTAAACGTTACTTCTACCTTATCTAATTTTGACAGTTACGTTTGGTCACCAAATACAAATTTATATACGAATGCCGGTGCTACTACCGCTTATACAGGCGGAACAGCCACCACAGTGTATTATAAATCTTCTGTAGCCGGTACTACCATTTATACGGTAAGTGCTAACAACAGCAGCAACTGTGCTAACATTGCCACTACAACCATGATAACTGATGTACCTTTTATCAGTGCAAGCGCTACACCATCTGTTGCCTGTTCAGGTAGCACAATTTCTTTAAATGCTATTTCTGTTGCTGCAACGGCAAGTGTTGCTCCATCAGGTCCGGCATCCGGTTTTTCTGATTACACAGGCGGACCTTACAGAAGTGGTGCAGGCTCTGATTATAAAGTACAATGGTTATTTACTGCGGCAGAATTAACGTCTGCAGGATTTGCAACAGGAAACATTACATCCTTAGCATTTAATGTTACATCGATAGGTGGTGGTGTTATGCCTAATTACACAATCAGAATAGGGAATAGTGCTTCAACAGGTTTAACTACTACGTTTGATGCTACACCTGTCAATTTAGTGTTCGGACCTACACCATATACTGCTGTTGCAGGTATGAACACACATACGTTCTCTACTCCGTTCTTCTGGGATGGTGTATCTAATGTAGTTGTACAGGTTTGTCATGATGCTGTTTCTGTTGGTTCATCATCAGTAGACAGAGAATCTATTTCAAACAGAACTATTTATGCTACTACAAGTGGTGCATGTGGTGTTACTACAGGAACTTCAGAGAGTAACAGACCTGTTATCCGTTTTGCGGGACAAGTTGGAACCAACGTTACAGCGAGCATGAACTTTATGTGGAGCCCGGGAGCAATTACCACTAATACGGCAATTGTAAGTCCTGTTAATGCAGGTTCAACTCCTGCGCACCCTATTTACACGGTTACGGTAACAAATCCGGTAACTACCTGTTCAAATACGGCTATGTTAACTTTAACTGTTAATCCTATTCCAACGGTATTGGCGAGTACATCTTCAGCATCTTTATGTTCAGGTACAACGGCAAGCTTAACAGCAAGCGGAGCTACTACTTATGGCTGGATGCCAGCAGGAGGTACTTCTTCGGTTGCAGTAGTGAGCCCTGCAGCAACTACTGTTTACACGGTAACAGGTACAGCATTAGGTTGCAGTTCCACACAAACTGTTAGCTTAAATGTTACGCCTACTCCAACGGTGGTTGCTTCTATTTCACCAAGCGTTATTTGTGCGGGTGCAACGGTAAGCTTAACAGCAACTGGCGCAACAAGTTATACATGGTCACCAATCAGTGTGATGTCGGCTTCTGCAACAGCAACTCCAACAACTAATACTACTTATAGTGTTATGGGTTTAACTGCAGGTTGTGCAAGCACTAAAACAGTTACAGTGATCGTTAACAACGTACCTACTTTAACGGTAAGTGCTTCCTCTGCTACTTTATGTTCAGCAGGTGCATCGGCTACCTTAACTGCTACAGGTACTTCTACAGCCTATGTATGGAACAACGGACCAACTACCAATACAAACGTGGTAACACCAACCGCTACAACAAACTATACAGTAACAGGAACCAACAGTTGTGGAACAAGTACTGCTGTAACAACAGTATCTGTAGGAACTACTCCATCGATTTCAGCAAGCAGTTCAGCAAGTGTGATCTGTAAAGGGAACTCTGTAGTATTAACAGCAAGCGGAACAGCAGGTATCGCCTACTCATGGAACACAGGAGCTACAACAACAAGTATTTCTGTAACTCCAACAACAACTACAGTGTATACTGTAACCGGTACCAATGCTTGTGGAACAGCTACAGCAGTAATAACTCAAAGTGTATCACCATGTACAGGAATAGAAGAACTATTTGGTACAACAGGGATCAGTATTTATCCTAATCCGGCTAACGACCATGTAAATATTGAGATCAGCAGCAGCTTAGTATCAAACCACACAACTGTGGAGATTACTGATGCTTTAGGTAAACTGGTAATGCGCGAAACATTAGTTGCTGATGTAACTGCACTGAATATTACTAAACTGGAAGAAGGTATTTATTTCTTTAAAGTAATTACGAATAACCAAACTATTAAAGTAGGTAAAGTAGTGAAACAACAATAAGATCCTATCATTCATCAAAAAAGGCTATCTCATAGAGATAGCCTTTTTTAGTTTAATACTTTACAAAGAATCCTAGAATGGATGGATCTCCCGGAGGACTTATTCCTTTTTGGTTTCAGCTTTATGGTCGGCTTTGCTTTCGTGTTTATGCTCGCCTACCTTTTTTTCGTTTTTAGCCCCTTTCTTCTCTTCTTTTTTCTCCACCTTATGGTCTTTTTCCATTTTCTTTTCCTCTTTTTTCTCTACTTTTTTTGGTTCCTGTGCATACAACGAACTTGCTGTAAATGCTAAAGCCAAAGCGGCTGTTTTTAAAATGAGTGTTTTCATAATCATATGGTTTTAATATTTCTTATTTCTGCGCAAAAATCCGGCCAGCGTTTTGTTTATGAAATAGCCTTTTGTTTAATTAACATTTTGTGGAGACTTTCATTTTTGTTGCCTTCTTATTCTAAATTCGCCCGTAACAAGCAGGCAGAAAGAGTTTGTTATTCCTAACGCAGTAAAATTTCAGTGAGTTTTGAGCCGTTGGAAAAAATGAAAGAAGCGGCGTCTATGAATAGTTTCCGCGTCTTGTAATACCTTGCTGTAATCCGGTAATGAGTTTGTTCCACATTTTATAAGGCGTAAAATCTACAAAATAACCCCTGTAAATTTTTATGGTATTCTACACTATGTCCATATGCAATCAGGTAAATCTGCTTAATCGATAAACATAAAAGCTTTCGATGTCATACATTTTAAACTAATGTATGCTATGTAAACTCTCTAAAAGTGTAGACTTATTTCAGGACCTATTTACTTAGTAAAGTAACATGGCCTACTTTCTTAATCGTATTACCGGCCATTGTTTTTATTTCTACCTGGTAAACATATACTCCCTGTTCACATGGTTTGCCTCTTAGCTTCCCATCCCAGCCCGGGTTTGTATCGCTGCCGGAAAAGATCTGAGTTCCCCATCTGTCAAACACCAATAGTTTTATCTGCGTAATGCCATAACCTACCGGAATAAAGATATCGTTATCAGCATCATCATTTGGTGTAAAGGCATTAGGAATGTAGATATTCCAGTCTTTTGTAACACTTACGCACACCTCATCATATGCCACACATCCGGCAAGACTTGTGCCTTTTAAGGTGTAGCAGGTTTTTTCCTGTGGGTTAACGGCTATCGAATTACAAAAATTACAATTTAAAGGAACAGATCCGTTAGGTAAAAATTCTACGGGAACATTTCCGGTACCATGTAAGGTAGCAACCTCATCAATGTTGATAGTTGTATCGGCACCGGCATATACTCTCGGTATTGGATTTACAATAACCTCCACTGTACCTTGTGCAGCACATAAGCCGCTGTTACCGGCAATGATTGTATAAATAGTGGTTGCAGTTGGTTTTATAACACTTGTTGCCTGATTAGGAGTAGATACTCCGGCCGAAGGAATCCAGGTGTAAGATGTGGCTCCTGAAGCTGAAGCCACCAGACTGGTATTTTCGCCGGCACATATTGGTGCAACAGCAGGAATAACAAGGTTAACGGTAGGAGTAACAGATATGGTTATCGTTTGCGTGCTGCTACATTGGTTAGGTAGCGTTCCATTAGTTCCTGTAACACTGTAAATAGTAGTAAGAAGCGGTGTTGCATTGGTTGTGCTGCCGGTTGGGTTACTTAATGTAGCTGCAGGAGTCCATACATAAGCTGTTGCTCCGTTTACATTTAAAGTACTCGATGCTCCCTCGCATAGACTCAAAGGATTAGCAGAAATACTAAGTACCGGTGATGGAATTACATTTACCATAACCGTAATGCTTCCTGTACAGCCACTGGAGGACGCTCCTGTTACTGTATAAGAAGAGGTGCTTGAAGGAGAGGCTGCCACATTTATTCCATTGTTAACGGTTGTCAGGCCATTCATTGGAGTCCAGTTATAACCTGCATAGCCACCACTTACGGTTAAATTAGCCGTTGAACCAGAACATATGGTAGCATTAGGGCTTATGCTTAATACCGGGTTTGGCATAACGGTTACGGTAACTACGGTTTGTGATAAGCAGGATGCTATTGATCCCTGCACCGTATAGGTTGTACTTACAGTAGGTGTAACGGTTACGTTTGTTCCGCTACCGGTTAAATTTGTTGTTGGCGACCAGGTATAAGAAGATGCTCCTGATGCCGATAGGTTGGCCATTGCACCAATACATATAGACGGGCTTGAAGGGCTTACGACAATTGCTGGTATTGCATTTACATTGACAGACGTGACAGCTGTGCTTGTACAAACACCGTTAAGTCCTGTTACTGTATACGTAATACTGGTTGTTGGTGTAGATGTTACACTTGCACCGCTTGTGCCACTTAAATAGGTTGCAGGGCTCCAGCTATACGAAGAAGCCCCGGCAGCTGTTAGGCTTACGGTTGTACCTGCACAAATAGTTTGTAAAGGACTCATTGTAAGTGTTGGAGATGGTGTAACAGTTACTGTTACATAGGCCACAGCTGTACAGGTTCCTATACTTCCATTTACTGTATAGGTTGTATTAGCCGGTGGACTTGCCACTACTACACTTCCCGAGGTTGTGCTTAAGTTTAATGCAGGAGTCCAGGTGTAGGTGTTTAATCCATGAGCTGTAAGGCTTGTATTTGCACCGTAGCAAATAATGCTATCACCTGTTATTACAATAGCCGGGTTAGTTACCACGTTTACTGTTGCCTGTGAAGAAGCCGTACATGTTCCTGCTGCTGAAATAACCGAATAAATAGTGGTTACTGTAGGATTTGCCGTTACAGTTGTTCCTGTTGAAGTATTTAAAGTTGCTGCCGGAGACCAGGTGTAAGTAGTTCCTCCGGAAACAGACATGGTTACGGATTGCCCCTGGCAAAGAGATTGACTGGCCGGCGATATCACCGGAGTTGGCGGAGGTACAACAGTAACCGTTACTACGGTTGTTGCTGTACAGGTACCATTGCTTCCAACCACAGAATAAGTTGTTGTTGCACCGGGATTTGCCGTTACCATAGTTCCTGTAGAAGCACTTAGTGTAGCTGCAGGGCTCCATGAATAAGAGCTGGCATTTCCATTTACTGTTAATACAGTAGAACCGCCGCTGCAAATACTTGCGCTGTTAACACTTAATGTTAAACTTGAGGCGCCGGCTACAAGACTTGCTGTTGCTGTATTGACGCATCCATTGGCAGGGTTGGTTGCCGTAAGTGTAAATACTCCATTGCCTGAAGCAACAGGGTTACTAATAGATGTATTACTTAAACTGCCGCCTGCAGGCGAACTCCAGGTGTAGGTTGATGTGCCGGGAGTAATAGAAGATGTTAGCTGTACTGTTGGTGTGGCGCAACTAATAGTTGTATTGGCCGGCGTAAGGTTAATAACCGGCAGGGTCATATTCTGCTGAACCGCTACAGTACCTGTCCCCGTACAACCGGCAGCATTTGTAATAGCTACCGAATAGTTTCCGGAAGCATTTACTGCAACCGTTGAGGCATGCGTACCTGAAGTAATACCGGAGCCTGTCCAGGTATAGGTTACACCAGTTGTAGGGTTGCATGATAATGTTAAACTGGGTGTTGTACAGGTTATTGTTCCTGCCCCGGTAATAGTAGGCGTTAAGGCTGTACCGCCTATAGAGGGACTTACCAAAATAGTGGTTGAGCTCACCGAGTTGACGCAAGCCGTGGGATTTTGAACAGATACTGTAAATACACCTGAGCCTTGTACAAGGGCATTTTGAGCATTAACGCCTGAAGTAATACTTGCACCTGCCGGAGCCGTCCAGGTATAGTTAACAGAGGCTGGTAGTGCCGTTAAAGTGGTAGTTGTGCTACTGCAATTGGATGCAACCGTAACCGAAGGAGTAACTGCTGTACTAGGAGAAGGTACAATGGAAACATCATCTAAATAGTAATAGGCATTTCCGCTATTGGTACCAGGTAGCGTAACCGTTGTTGTGGCTACGTTGCTAAAAAAATTTCCGATCATAAAATACTGTAAACCCGAAGCAGTAGGTGTGTAACAAAATTCAAGTTTGGTCCAGTTAATCTTATCACTGATAGGTGTCCCGGTATAATTCACATCAGGTGTAACAGCATACACACACATACTGGAAACATTTACAGGAGCTGTACTAAATTTAAGTCCAATGTTATTGCAACCCGATTTACTATTATCGGCCAGGGAAACGTAAAATTCTATTTTATAGTTTGTACCGGCAACGAGAGGAGTCGTTAAACTTCCCTGAAAATATTCACGGTAAGGAGAGCAACCTCCGTTACCCCATAAAGAACCTCCTACCATTACTGTTCCTGTTCTGGGAGCCTGTGGCCCAACAGCAGACGCATTTGTAGAGTTAGGACTGCAAAAGCAAGAAGTTGCCAAGCTGTTTACAAAAATATCCGACGACCCACCTGTTGGGCATGTCCAGTTATTGATAGCACTGTTAAACTGAGGCTGGGTGGTATACCACGAGCATTGTAAAGCGCCTGAGTTAACGCTTTCAAAACTTGGATTGTTTACCAGGTTTTGCGCCTGAGTATTTATGGAAGCCATAAAAAAAGCAGCCACCATAATTTTAATATTGAATATAAATTGTTTCATGTTCTGCTGCTTTTAAAAGAAGATGATCGTTTTTTGCAGGGCATATTTTTTAAGGTTATCAACCTTTACACCTGCTATAGCCGCTTTATTTTTTATTTTATCAAAATAAAAATGGATGGATACTGTGTTATCATTCAGTATTACAATCTCACCATTGCCTATGGCAGATAAGGTTGTTGCCAAATCTTTAATCTCTTTCTGGCTAAAGCTGTTAATGTTTTTTTGTTTGAAAGCACTTACATCAACAGACTTAGCATTTGCTTTATAAAGATTGGAAACAAGGGTATTGTCCTTGTAATTTTCTGTTCTGAAATTTGAATTGTTGGAATCCATATAATTCCAGTTTCCCTGTTTCATTCCATTAGGATCCATTTTTTCGGACAAAGGATCACCACTGCTATTTTGCTCGTGTTTAAACTGGCCAAAACAAGTAGTTGTTAGAAAAA
The DNA here is from genome assembly GCA_040389965.1 of Bacteroidota bacterium. Classification (GTDB taxonomy): domain Bacteria; phylum Bacteroidota; class Bacteroidia; order B-17B0; family Aurantibacillaceae; genus UBA4416. Next base: position 11,949 of record JAZJZF010000078.1, on the reverse strand, counting down.
ACAGCGTAAGAGAAAAAAGGATTGTTTTCATAGTTATTAAATTAGCGGATACCACCTTGTGCGGCAGTACTAGTAAATTTATAACTATTTGATAATCAAAGCCACAGCATTTAGGGAAAACACTGTGGCTTTGAGTAAAGGCAATATCTGATTAAGTAAGCGGTCGGTAGGAATCCTATATTTCTGCGTTAATGGCTAATACCACAGAAAAAGAGCCTGTTTCCGACACTTTTCCTGAGCAAAATTACTTGCTCAAATACAGGTTTCTTTCGCTGTAAATATTCTGGAAATATTCGTCCTGTAAGCTATCAATAAAGTAGATGGCTTCTCCGGTCGATTTCATTTCAGGGCCCAGCTCTTTTTGGATTTCAGGGAATTTCTCATAGCTAAACACCGGAATTTTAATAGCATAGCCTTTAAGTTTAGGTTTAAACGTAAAGTCTTTTACTTTAGCTCCCAGCATTACTTTGGTAGCATAGTTTACATAAGGCTCATCGTATGCTTTCGCTATGAAAGGCACTGTACGCGATGCACGGGGATTTGCCTCAATAATATATACAACCTCGTCTTTAATAGCAAACTGGATGTTTAATAAACCAACTGTATTTAAAGCCAATGCAATGGTTTTAGTATGTTGTTCCATTTGTTTAATCACATTCTCCGACAAATCGAATGTTGGCAGTACCGCATAACTATCTCCACTGTGAATTCCGGCAGGTTCAATATGTTCCATCATTCCAATAATGTAAACATCTTTCCCATCGCAAATAGAATCAGATTCTGCTTCAATGGCGCCTTGCAGGAAATGATCCAACAATACTTTATTATCCGGCAAATCATTTAATAATTTAACCACGTGTTGTTCCAGCTCTTCCTCATTAATCACAATCTTCATCGATTGCCCGCCTAATACATAACTTGGGCGCACCAATAACGGGAAGCCTAATTCTTTAGATAAGGTAATGGCTTCTTCTGCATCGTTAATAACTCCAAATTTCGGATAAGGAATATTGTTTGCTTTTAATAAATTGGAGAAAGAACCCCTGTCTTCAGCCAAATCCAAGGACTTGAAATCGGTACCAATAATTTTAATGCCATAACGTTCCAGCTTTTCTGCCAGCTTTAAAGCGGTTTGGCCACCCAGCTGAACAATTACTCCTTCGGGTTTTTCGTGTAAAATAATATCGTAAATATGTTCCCAGAAAACAGGCTCAAAGTATAATTTATCGGCTGTGCTAAAATCTGTACTAACGGTTTCGGGGTTACAGTTAATCATAATGGTTTCGTAACCCATTTCCTTAGCGGCTAATACGCCATGCACACAACTGTAATCGAACTCAATGCCCTGCCCTATCCTGTTTGGGCCGCTTCCCAGAATAATAACTTTCTTTTTATCGGAGCGAATGCTTTCGTTTTCGTCTTCAAAGGTTGAGTAGTAATAAGGTGTTTTAGCTTCGAACTCTGCCGCGCAGGTATCTACCATTTTAAAGACGCGGTTAATATTAAATTCTTTACGCTTATTATACACTTCACTTTCAAGGCAGCGTAACAGGTGCGCCACCTGCCTGTCGGCGTAACCCATCTGTTTAGCTTCGTATAACAGGTCTTTAGGAATATCGGCCAATCTGTATTTGCTTACTTCATGTTCCAGAGCAATCATTTGTTCAATCTGCTCAAGGAACCACATATCAATGCGCGTTAACTTTTGAATGGTTTTGATAGAGATACCCAATTTCATGGCATCATAAATCATGAACAAACGGTTCCAGCTTGGTCTTTCCAAACCTGCCAACAATTCTGCCTGATTTGTATTTTCTTTACCATCAGCTCCCAAACCGTTACGTTTGATTTCGAGCGACTGACACGCTTTTTGCAATGCTTCCTGGAAAGAACGGCCTATTGCCATTACTTCTCCAACCGATTTCATCTGAAAGCCCAGTTCGCGGTTACAGCCTTTAAATTTATCGAAATTCCAACGCGGTATTTTCACGATCACATAATCGAGTGTGGGTTCAAAATAAGCAGAGGTTAATTTTGTAATTTGATTTTGCAATTCATCCAGTGTGTATCCTATGGCTAATTTGCTGGCAATGCGGGCAATCGGGTAGCCGGTAGCTTTACTTGCCAAAGCCGATGAACGCGATACGCGCGGGTTAATTTCAATCGCAATAATCTCTTCCTTTTCATCGTCGCTTACTGCGAACTGTACATTACAACCACCTGAGAAATTACCAATGCTACGCATCATTTTGATGGCCATGGTACGCATTTTCTGATAAGTGCTATCGCTCAATGTTTGTGCGGGAGCAACCGTAATACTATCGCCTGTGTGCACACCCATTGGATCAAAATTTTCGATAGAGCAAATGATGGCTACGTTATCGCTTTTATCGCGCAGTAATTCCAACTCATATTCTTTCCAGCCTAAAACGGCTTTATCAATCAACACCTCATGTATAGGAGATGTTTGTAAGCCTCTGTTTAATAAATGATCGTAATCTTCTTTTTTATAAACCACTGAACCACCGCTTCCTCCAAGGGTAAACGAAGGACGGATCACTAAAGGAAAACCAAATTCCTGTGCAATGGATTTTCCTTCTAAAAATGATTTTGCTATTTTACTTGGTGCCATTGCCACACCAATTTCATTCATGCGGATACGAAACAGGTCGCGGTCTTCGGTAACTTTGATGGCATCAATATCAACACCAATCATTTTTACATTATATTTTTTCCAGATTCCTAAATCATCGCATTTCAGTGCCAGGTTCAAAGCGGTTTGCCCACCCATAGTAGGTAATACAGCATCAATGTTTCGCTCTTCTAATATTTTGATAATAGATTTAACTTCTAAAGGCAGCAGATAAATATGATCGGCAGTTACCTTATCTGTCATAATCGTTGCCGGATTAGAGTTAATAAGGGTTACTTCGATTCCTTCTTCGCGCAAGCTTTTTGCCGATTGCGATCCTGAATAATCGAACTCGCAAGCCTGGCCAATAACAATGGGGCCAGAACCAATAATTAAAACGGATTTTATGGATGTATCTTTCATATTTAGGTTTTGAAAGTTTGTTGGTTATGAAAGTTTCGAAAGTTTATAAGCCAAATTGATAATTAGAAAATTGCATTAACTTTCTAACCCTTTTAACTTTGTAGCTTTCCTAACTATTGGAAAAAACAAACTTGGTAAAGATACGGGTTTGTTGGAATTAGGAGCCATAAGATTTTAACATTTAATTAATATTCCGGCTTCTCTTTAAATTTTGTAAGTTTGGCTTATGTATATGGTTAAACGCTCTGCATTATTGGTTATCGTTCTGTTTTTCGCCCTTTTTGTAAAGGGTCAGGAGCAGGATTATACTGCCCCGCGACCACCAAGGGATTATGAGAAAGACCCCGCCAAAAACGCCTGTTTCATAGAATTAGCAGGCAATGCCGGACTCTTTTCCTTAAATTACGAACGACTTTACTATTACCGCGAAAAGTTTAAAATAGGCGGCAGAGTTGGCTTTGCACCTAATCTTAACGGCATATATGTGGAACAGATTTATTTACTGGAAAACAATTTTATTTTGTTTAAAAATCCGCACCATTTAGAGCTTGGTTTTGGTATGACCATGCAGCGCCGTTATAACGAAAGGCCAAATACGGTAGACAAGTACTTCTGGGAAAATATCTTATTCAGCGTGTGGCGCTGTGGTTACCGTTATCAAAAACAGGACGATGGTTTCTTTTTAAGAGCAGGCATTACCCCTGTGGTTATGAGCAACGATGCCCTGGGTTTTCATCCCGATTACTTTATATTTTGGGGTGGCGCCAGTATAGGCATGAGTTTTTAGTTATTCATATTGAATCCCTTCAGGATTAGTAGTGTTTTTTATTCATGTTTAATCCTTTTGGATTAAACACACCCACGTTGATTTAATTTTTCTTCCTCACAGAAATAATAAACATATCTCCTGTCCTGTTAAAGGGCCAGGCAGTATTAACGGCCAGTTCCATCTTTTTTAAGGCATTAAATATTTTTGGATACTTTGCCGGAAAGTAATCGTTGAAGGTAGGAGGCATAAAACAGCCTAATGACCGCAGTTGCACTAATTCGTAATGATTTCCAAATGCATTTTTAATGGTGTTTGGCGAATAGTAATAGGTATCAAAATAATGGCCTTCGAGGTGTGACCTTAGTCCTTTTTTGGTTAAGCGCCTGAAGGCAAATTTATATTTTCCTTTAAAGATGGTTGCCCATTCCCACAAGCACACCGGAGCAATAAATACAAAATGAGCCATACCACCGGGCTTCATATGAGCATCTAATTGTTTAACCACGGCTTGTATATCACCTGCACAATTTAGTCCGCCAAAATTTGAAAATGCATGATCGAATTGTTGCGTGGTTTTTAGCTGATCTAATTCATTAAAAGAACATTTTTCGTAAGTCACATTTTTAAGAGGTGATGTGGCTAATTTTAGTGCCAGCTGTTCTAACATTCCATCCGCATTATCTGTAGCGTGCACCTTTAACCCGGCTTCAGCAAAAAAGAAAGCATCAAGGCCGGTACCGCAATTCAATTCGAGCATGTGTTGCTCTGCCTTTACGTAATTTAACACATGGGCACGGGTAATCGTTCTATACATTACTTCCATAGGATTGGTGTTGGTAATGGTATCGAACTTTGGAGATTGCGCGCTGAATGCGCCGCTTACCGAGTTTTCCTGCTCTTTAATATAACTCATGTTTTAACTGAGGTTCTATGCTATTTAGTTTTTTGCGTTGCATGGCAGATTGCAACCGCGTTTTTATTAAGCGTAAATTTTGCGTCAGTTGCGGATTACCTTTTACCAAAAGACTTTGTTTTATTTTTTCGATCTTATACCTGAAATGAATGTAACGCTGCAGTTCTTTATAAAATTCTTTTTTGTAGGTATTCTTAAACATCAGGTCCAGGTCATCGCTATCTGTCCAGTTACTTTTTGTTTTTAATTGGTCTTTTACTTTATCATAAAACAACGTTCCGGGCAATGGATAAGAGACCGAAATGCCAATATCATCCGGAAGTAAATCTTCCACCATTTTAATGGTCAATTTTATATCGTTGATATTTTCTTCTAAATAACCCAACTGTAAAAACAAGGCTACATGAATGTGATGTTTTTTCAATAAACGTGTCGCTTCATAAATCTGTTCTACTTTTGTTCCCTTGTCCATAGCATCGAGTATCTTCTGGGAGCCGCTTTCTGCGCCCATCCATACTGTTTTGCAGCCACTATTAGCAAGGTGTTGTATGTTATCTTCCTCTAATAAAAGATCGGCACGACTTTGTATCTTGTAGTCGATCTTCACCTTTTCTTTTTTAATGTGCTGTTCAAATTCACTAAGCCAGTTGGGTTTTAACCCAAAAATATCGTCGGCAAACCATATATGCGTGAAACCAAATTGCTGCTGCCATTTTTTAATTTCCAAAACAATATTTTGCGGACTATGCGAATTATAACGGTTGCCGTATATGGGTTTTGCGCACCAGTTACATTTGTAAGGACAACCCCGTGTAGTTACAAAATTGAGGGAAAAATAGCTATGGTTTTCCATCCACATCTTTTTGTAGGGAGACACATCCATTAAATCCCAGGCCGGTGGTGGCAGGGTATCCAGATCTTTGATAACAGTACGTTTTGAGGTTAAGCCAATTTCTCCCGGTTTATCCGTTGAATAAGCAATGCCCTGAATAAATTGAATGGATGCATTATTTTTAAATGCATTGCACAATTCTAAAACGGTTTGTTCCGCTTCGCCAATGGCAATAGCATCTGCGCCATGTTTCAAATAATCTTCGTAATGATCGGCTGCATCGGAGCTTGAGGTAATAATTTTACAGCCTTTTGATTTAGCATAGGTCTGCATTTCAAAACAGGCTTCCCGCATATTGGTGAGACACATTTTTGTGAGGTAATTAAAGCCATCATCGTAACTGATAAAAATATCGGGCTTGTAACTATCAATAGTACTGCAAATATCTTTTGCCGAATTACAGAACATGGTATCAAACAGTTTTACATCGTAGCCATGCTCCCGCAGGTAAGCCATTGCGTAGAGCGTCCCTAAAGGCGGATAGGGCATAGCTGTTTTATACTGCTTGGCATCAAACTTCAAAAAATAACTATGTGTAAATAAAACTTTCAAGCTTAGTACGATTTATTTCTTGGATTTAAATTCAGGTAACAGACACATTTTACGCAGGTATGATTTGTTTGCGTATTTAGCTCTTTTCTATATGCCTTACTTTTTTCACTATTCAATATTTCGCTGAGTGTATTATCCTTTATGGAACCGAGCGAATCATGAAAAAAGCAGGGCCTTACGGTTCCATCTGCTTCTACCACAGCTGATACCCATGGAGCGTTACAGGCCTTTGTCGGGAAATCGGACAAACCATATTGTGCCGTATAATACTGGTAAATTTTTTGAATTTTTATGGGCGATTCGGCGATGAATTTCGAATCAAATTCGGCTTTAAAATCTACTATCAGCTTTTGGATCATCGCCTCCAACAAGGGCAATTCTTCTTTATGAATGAGTACATCTTCCTGCTTTTCGGCTGTCCACACTTCTTCTCTGTTAAACGCCTGGCTACTGACATCGGCAGGTAGAAAGCTAATGGAGTCCAATCCAATTTCTTTGGCAGCCAAAATGATCTTATCCCATTTTTTAAAATTAAAGCGATGGATCACACAACGGGCAGACACCGGAAAAGATGGCTTTAACTCTTTCAGTTTTTGTACACCTGTTTTTAAAGAGTTGTAAGCTCCTTTAATATTGCGAATTTCATCGTGAAGCGCTTCGTCGCCATCCAAAGAAACGATCACATCATCCACGTATTTTATTATATTTTCTGCGTTGCGATCAAGCGTTAAACCTGTAGAAAGCAAAGAGATCTTAATGTCTTTTTGTTTCAGAATTTCGCAAAATCTAAAAAAGTTTTTGTTCAGTAAAGCTTCTCCGCCCGACATCACAACACGTTTAGTATCGAGCTGTTTTAAGGAAACCAAAAGGCTTTGAATATCTTCTTCGGTTAATTGCTTGGCATTTTTATTACCTTTCCAGATATCACACATCACACACCTGCAATTACAGGCACTGTGCGGCATTAAAATAACAATAGGCAACACACTTATTTTGTGCGTGCGAATGGTATTGTACCTTTTAATTGTATGTAATAGTGATTGCTGATGCACTGGTTGATATCGGGTATTAAGTAAATGTAATATTGAGGTGTTTTTTATACTCGTGTTGTTTTTGCTCCCATTTATTTAACACTATGTTCTGAAAACCTTTGGTATGGCGTTTACATACATCTTTACGCGACCTGAATTGTAATTCGAAATCTTCGTTATTCAGTTCAGGATATTTTTTACGCCAGTGTCTTAAAGTAATCCGCAACAGAAAATCGTCGGCCCATTTTCCAAGAGCACCACTCAAACTTTTCTCAATTACTTTTTTGGTAAGGGTTGATGGTGTACTGATACAATTATTATCCGGTAGTTCTTGTTTATTAGGGAACCTGTTTTTGTACCAACTATTTTTTTGCAATATATTCCGGTAAACGTTATAGTTAACCGTAGGAATCAAATAGGCCAGCTCCGTTCCGGTAAACACATTGTTTTCGGGAATAGCCAGATTATCGGAAGAAATAAAATAATTAACGCACCAATACTTTTTTTTATGTTTTGGTAATAATTTAAATTTTACAATGAGCAAGGTTCTGCAGATCCATAAACGGCCGGGCTTGGTGATGATGAAAAAATCAATGTCCCCGTTTTCGTCATAATAATTTTTTGATAAACCTCCCGAAAGACAGATGCCTTCTACAAAAGGGAAGGAAGCAATTTTTTTACTGTATTTGTATGCGGTAGCCATAATGCCATCCGCTCCTTTATTTCCTTTTATTCTTTTTGCAACAAACTGATCGTTACCATTTACACTTAGTATAAATTTATCTGATTTGATCAATGTTCCCAGAGCAAGCAGTTTTTCAAGCTCTGTATTAAATTCAGCTTTCGACATATCCACCGTCGAATTCTCATACAACTCATCCGCTGTTAAAGGATACTCAAAGATCTCGAAGTATAAAACTGCTTTAATGATCTCTACCTGATGCTTTGTATAGCTATGTGTTTGCGTATCTACCACTGTTAATCTATTAAGCTAAGCTGAAAAATATAACTGGTTTCAAACTTTATTTTTCTTTGATCGGCAAGGGTGAACTGAACTCCATGTTCTGTTGCAAGCTCCTTTATTTTATCGATCTCTGCATTTTCGGCCAGTATCAGAAACACCTTTGTTACCGCATTCATGTAATGTTTTAAGCCGGAAAATAATTTTACAAAGTATTCGCCATTCTCTCCGCAATACCAGGCCAGTTGGGTGTTTACCTCTACTTTTTTAAAATAATAAGGTGGGTTTATGGCAATAACATCAAAAACCTGTTGTGTTACATTACTGAATACATCGCTTTGTATCGTTTTAAAATTCCCGGAACTGTTCTTAAAATTAGTTTCAAAATTTAAGCGGGTATTTTCTACGGCTTTTGGATCAATATCTACCGCTGTTACAATGGCTTTTTTTCGGAATGCCAGTAAGCTGAGTACGCCTGATCCGCAGCCGATTTCCAAAAATTGTTTTTGAGCTAAGTTCTTCGCATTTAAAAACTCATATACATACTTCGAACTAAAAAATAGTTTTGGATGAAACACCTCTTTAAACACTTTTAATTTAAAGCCGTCGAACCTGATGTTTGAATCTGTTTTTAAATAGATCGTTGCAATCGGTTTGTAAATATATTGATAGTATGTGTGGTATAAACTCTGCATTAAAACCCTTCTTTTTCAGGTTGCCTGTATTTCCATAGGATCTGCATTAAACGAATTTCTTTTGGAAACGTATATAATTGCAGGTTGTATCGCCAGGAACCGATAACTTTTAAAAAAAACACTTTTGCTTTATTCAGTTTAATATCTGAAACTGTTGGATAATACGCATTTAAAACCGTTTCAAAATTTCTGATCTTATCGATCATATAAGGCTTAATCCATGGTGTGAGTGGATTTTTGCGAAGATCAAAATTTTCCCATGCCGGACTGATCCAGTCTTCGAGTGTTTCAGGAAATTTAAAACCGCTATTCAGCACTTGCTGATACATATCAGAGCCTTCGGTTGGTACAGGACTATAGGTATAAATAATGATCTCCGTTTTCGGATTGATGGCTTTTACTTTTTTGATAAATTTAATATCATCGTCTATTTGCTTGTTTACCTGCGCTTCAGAATCTCCGGGAGTTCCCAGCACGAAAGAATATTCAGGAATGATATCGAATTTTTTAAGACGCTCTGCAAATTTTAAGATCTGTGCGGCAGTTTGTGTTCCGCCCTTATCCATTTTTTTAAGCACCTCATCGTTTCCGGTTTCCGCACCAAAAAATATCATCTTACAGCCCGATTCTCTTAACAACGCCAACGACTCATCTTTATATTTATCCATGGTGTCAATACGGGCCTCGCCCCACCATATCATGTTTTCGTCTTTTATGAGTTTCGAAAACTCAACCACCCGTTTCTCTGATACAAAAAAATTGTTATCATGAAATTCAATGGCATCTGCATTGTGTTTTTCTTTTAACGCTTTTATATCATTATAAATTCCCAGGGCCGATTTGCCTTTCCAGCGGGCATTATAAATAGGCACTACAGCACAAAACGAACATGTAAAAGGACAACCGAAACTGCTATGGTATGCAATAGTGCGTTTTCCGAGATACGTACGCCCTAAATATTTTTGTAAGGGATAAAAGGTGTTTAAAGCATCATATGGCAGATCGGGTAATTTATCCAAATCCAATAATTCTTCCTTAGCCGTTTTTATATATTGTCCGTCTTGTTTAATGATCAGGTTCTTGATCCCATTAACAGGCAAGTTATTTTCTACCGCATGAACCAATTGTGGAAAGGTATTGTCACCGGGGCCATTAACCACATAATCTATATAACCTGAATCTAAAATTACTTTATACTGATTGGAAGCAAAATAACCACCCCACACAATTTTTACGTAGGAATACAATTCTTTCACTTTTTTGGAATAAGGAATCGCCTGTTTTAATTGCGGACCGGGCATAACTGTGCATCCAAAATACTTAAATTTTCCTGTTGCGAGGTAAGCATTGATTTTTTGCCAGGGATCGGTTTCAAGATTTCCATCTACAATTACCCAATCATATTTCCCGTCGATGCTTGCTGCAACCTGCAATATACTGTTTGGTATCCGCGGTTTATGGTTTGCAGCCCTTGGGTTAAATAATATGATACCGTTGTTTTCCAATGAATAATAGTACTGTGAATATAATCATTTTTTAAAGCGTTCGCTAAGCCGTTTTTACTTATTTTTAATACTGCATATTTTCATATGTAAAAAACGGAATGAGTCTTCAGAAAAAAATAAGCAGAAAATTAAGAGCATTTTTTATTGATGTAAATTATAGGTTTTCTAAATCGATTCCGAAAAAAATCACCAAAGCAAAAGGACTTAGAATCCTCATTTATCATGGGATATGCGATCAGGATCCCTATTTGTTCAATTCA
>JAZJZF010000078.1:0-1306 GCA_040389965.1 Bacteroidota bacterium | reverse complement strand
CAAGGTACCTTACACAAAAACAATTTGAAGAACACCTCATTTTAATAAAACAGGTATTTAACCCGGTTTCCTTAAAAGACGTTATAAGCAATAATTTGCCTCCTGATAAATTGAACGTACTTATTACTTTTGATGATGGATTAAAGAACAATTATACACATGCGTTTCTCTTACTTAAAAAACACCATATCCCGGCCGTTTTCTTTGTAACCGGTCTGCCGTCAACACCTTTACCTTATTTATTTAATGATCTCACAGATGTTATCCCTTATATAGCGGGCGAGATGATGGAAATAGAAGGCCAGGCATTTTACAGAAAAAAAGTGTTTTTAAATTACCGTTTCCTTAACCGGGAAGGCGTTCAACTGGCATCTTATTACCATAAGGCATCTCATGCTGAGAGGGAAAATATCATTCGCCAATTAATGAGTAAGGTAAAAAGCTCCGAACTGGAAAAACATACGCTCTACTATCAGCTCATGAATGAAACAGAGCTTAAAGAAATAAGTGATCATCCCGATTACGATATCGGTTCTCACGGGTTTTACCATACCGATCTTTCGGCAATTTCTCAAGAAGCATTGCAACATGAACTGGAACGGTCTGTAAAATACCTCGAGTCTGTTTTACATAAAAAAACAAATACCATTGCATTTCCTTACGGAGACTATAACCAACAGGTAGTTGAGGGCTGCGCTGAAAATGGCTTACAATATTTATTCAGAACCGAAAAGGAAACAACCGTCAACACAAATTGCTCGCTTTACGAAAGATTTACAGTTAATCCTTTTGTATCGACTATCAATCAAATGTATTACATTGCTAAAAATAATTATGAGTAATTATACTTTTATAAAGTTAGAATCCGAAAATATAAAACACTTATATACCTTGTTTACTGCCGTATACAATAAGTCCTGCCCAAAACAGTATTTCGATTTAAAATATGCAACACAGTATACGGGCGCAGAATATATTGGATTTTTTGCATTCGAAAATAATATCCCGGTTGCCTATTATGGTGTTGTTCCCACCATTATTTCTATTTCCAGACAAAGGGTATTAGCGGCACAGTCATGCGATACCATGACACACCCCGCTCACACAAAAAAAGGATTATTTACAGAACTGGCAAAACGTACTTTTGAATTAGCCAAACAAAAAGGAATCCATTTTGTGTTTGGATTTCCTAACCAAAACTCTTATCCGGGATTTATAAAACACCTTGGTTTTACGCATACCGAAACCATGAACAGGTACACGATCAGCCTTTCAAATACCCCTTTTAAATTATTATACAGAAAAC
>JAZJZF010000077.1:11670-18207 GCA_040389965.1 Bacteroidota bacterium | reverse complement strand
TAGTTAACATCCCTTTACGTGCAGCATAGGTGCCATAACGCATATCGTGGTATCCTTTTAATTGATGGGCATCGGGGTTAATAGAGATCATTACTCCTTTTTCGAGGCAGTAAGGAATCCAACGCCAGTCGATATCCAAACGGTAGGGATGCGCATTTAATTCAATGACCACTTTATTGGCAGCGCAGGCATCAATAATTTTTTTATGATCGATAGGATAGCCCGGGCGCCCTAATAATAAGCGGCCTGTAGGATGCCCTAATATAGTGGTGTAAGGATTTTCAATGGCTTTTATTAAACGGGCATTGGCTTTTTCTTCGTCCATTTTTAAATTGGCATGAACGGAAGCAACAATAAAATCAAATGTTTTTAAAATATCTTCTTCGTAATCTAAATTACCGTTACTTAAAATATCACTTTCAATCCCTTTAAAAATTTTGAAAGGAAACAATTGCTGATTTAATTTTTCAATTTCTTTTTGTTGCAGTAAAACCGTTTCTGTTTTTAAACCGTCTGCATATACAGCAGTTTGCGAATGATCACAAATTCCCAGGTATTGGTAACCAAGTTGTTTGCAATACACAGCCATTTCCTCAAGGGTATTCATGCCATCACTGTAAGTAGAGTGGTTATGCAAAATGCCTTTCAAATCGCTATACTCAATCAGTTTTGGAAGCTGGTTATTTTTTGCTTTTTCTAATTCAAAAAGTCCTTCCCTGATTTCGGGTTCGCAAAATTGCACATGAAGGTTTGCATAGACGTCTTCTTCACTGTTGTATTTTTTAATGCCTAGTTTCGGGAAATCAATTCCGGCAAGGTGTTCAGGTGTTGATGAACTTTCTACCAATGTTCGGTAATAAACGGCTTCATTAACCTGTATAAAATTAATAGGGATGTTTTCTGAACCGTATTCGTCAAGGTCAATGCTTTCGTCGCCCACTAAAATATCGATCTCTTCTATGACCTCACATTTGCGGTATATAGCGCCTGTAAAACTTACGAAGTCAGTTTGTTTTTTTATAGCATCAATAATAGGTTGCCCTATTTTTTCGGCGTATGCAAAATGAAACTTACCGGTATTACTTAATTTGAATTCAATATTCTGAATGATGGTATTCTGCGTTTTTTCGCCAAAGCCCTTTAACTCTACCAATCGGTTTTCGTGGCAGGCATATAACAGATCTGTTACACTTTCTATTTCCAGTTCAAGCCATAATTGCCTTACTTTTTTAGGACCAAGGCCTTTTATGCCAAGCATGTCTATTACGCCAACCGGTGTTTTAGCCTGCAACTCTTTTAATTCGTGACTGATCCCAAGGGTTGTAAATTCATAAATTTTTTCAGCAAGACTTTTACTGATACCTTCAATTTTTGTGAGCTCTTCTACCGTTTGGTTATTAAGGTCGATACGTGTTTTGCCTAATTTATAAGCAGCTGCAGCAATAGCCTTTACTTTAAAAGGATTTTCGTTATGGAGCTCCATGAGTTTTGCTGTAATTTCCAGCGAATCGGCTATATCTTCAGTGGTCATCATAAATATAATTCTGCAAATTTTAGATCGTAAGGATTTGTGATTTTTATATTCTCAGGATTGCCTTCTACTAAATAAATGCGCTCATCCATGCCTTCCAGCACAGTGGCATCATCTGTAAAAAAAGGAGAATATTCCTGGTTAAAGGCTTCTTTTATTTTTGAAACAATAAAGCATTGCGGGGTCTGAATTATTTTATAATCCTCTCTGCTTACTGCCTTATTAATACCATTACTTATCATTCTTAAACTTTCGTTCACAGGCGATACCGGAATTGCATTACCTTGTTTGGCGGCAGTTTCAAAGCAGCGCTTAATAGTGTCAACACTCACAAAAGGCCTTGCAGCATCATGTATTCCCACAATATCGTTTTTATTGGCAATGCAGTTCAAACCGTTTTTTACAGAATGAAAACGGGTTTCGCCTCCCACAACGGTATGGATGTTTTTCTCCGGAAAATATTCTGCCAGCATAAAGTTGGCATCGGTCAGGTAATCGTGATGCACGCATACTACAATATTGATGAACTCATCGAACTCAATAAATTTTTCAATCGTATGAATCAAAATGGGTTTGCCTTTTATCTCGATAAACTGCTTTGGCACGGTAGACTGCATACGGGTCCCTGTTCCACCGGCAACTATGATAACGTTATATTGTGAATGATTCATTTGTTTTTAATTTGTATTGATCTTTGTCTTTCATCTCTTCAGTACCTTTCGTCTGGCTTCTCATATCTCAGGTCTCAATTCTCACATCTTTGTTCTTCTTAATAATTCTTAATCCTCTCTATACATTGGTCAATAGCCTTGTACGCTTTACTGAAAAACTGGAAACGTTGCTTCTCAGCTATACCGCTAATAAGTGTAGATTTTTTGATCAGGTTTTTCATCCAGTGCTCTATCTCTTCGCAAAATTGCTGGTTGCCCGTTGTGAGCGAATTTAATGTATTAAAAGAAATATAAGAAAACACAATACCTCCTACGTTAATGTGAATGCAATTAGTGCCTATTACCAGGTCGCTGTTATATAAGCTGAATGGCGTAATAACTTTTGAAGGCTTATGTTTATTTTCATGTTCGGCATAGCCATGAATGGCCTGCATCATTTTTTTCAGTTCCAATAATACGGTAATGGTATCTTCTTTTTCTTTAAAAGCACCCGACTCAAAATAATATTCAATTTGCTTGATCGTTGTTTGTATGGTTTCGTCTGTCCATATCTCAATACTTGGCACTTTCAGGTAGGTTTGATGAATCTCCTCTGCCAGGCGCAATTGCTTTTCCGGAATAGAATCCCAGTCAAATTTTTTGGTTTGGTATTCAGGGATGTTTAAAACGGAACGTTGCCAGTAAAACATTTTAAAGGCGGCTAATTCTTTAGAGTAAAATGAATGGAAAATAGGTATTTCCTCCGCAGCGTATACAATCTTCGCATCTTCCGATTTTTGAAGCCTTACCAATTGAGTCAGAAGGCTGTTTAAATAATTTTCAAAATTATCTGCTGAGTCAGTCAGTTTAATATAGTTGCAGGTAACAGAGTCGCCGTTATTAGAAAATACCGAGTCTACCGAGATACGGTAATGTTTACAGATCTTGTAGGTTTCGTCAAGACTCAATTCCGTTTCGTTCCTTAATCGCCTGTAAGCACTGTCGTTACTGATCTTTAAAATGTCGGCAATATCATCCACCAACGAAACATTTGCAGGTACAACCTGCTTTAAGTGCTTTATAAACACTTCCTGCATTTCGAAATCGGTTTTTTTACTGGCCATTTATGTGGTAATTAATACTAATAAAAGTACCAATTATTTGCAAAAAATGCAAAAGATCTGATGCGGAGTATTATTTATTGCAAAAAACACCGTCTTAGAGACTTAAATCGGCTTCGAATTCGAATTTTCTGCAAATGAGCATTCTCACAGACTGTATTCCCGTTTCATTCGGCCTTACCACCACTCTAATTTTGACCCGTAATTATTTAAAATACAAATTATGAAAAACACATTAAAATCCCTCCTTCTTATTAGTGCTTCTTTCCTTCTAATAGGTAAGGTATCGGCACAAAATGAAATAAAGAAAAAACCAACCTTAACGATCTTATCTATTGATGTTACCGGCTTAAAAAACGATCCTCAGCAAATGGGAAACCTTGTACGTACGGAGCTCGAAAAGCTTGATACGTTTGATGTGATGGATAGATACGACGTAGCTTATATGGTAGATAAAAACAAACTCAATATTAATAACTGTTATGGTAAATTATGTTTAACCGAAATAGGAGACATTATAAAATCAGATAAAATGCTGAGTGGGAGTATTGAACTTTATCCAAAGTCTATTATCTACACCTTGCGTTTAATGGATGTAAAATCCAGGTCCATTGAAAAAACAACGGTTATGGAATTTCTTAATATACCCGAAGAACTACAGACGTTTACAAACCTAACGGTTCGCACCATGTTTGGCAAATCGGTCGATCAAAATGTATTGACTAAACTCACCCAACGTAACGGTTTCGATAATGCCCTTAACAATCCTAAAAAAGACAGGCTCAGGCTTGATGGCCCGCGTTTGGGCTTTGTAGCTTTTACCGGTAACCTTTCAAACATTTTACAGGCTGATAGATCAGTGGGCGGTTTCGAGGCTTTTCCGGTGATGTTTCAGTTTGGATACCAGTTCGAAAAACAATATTTAAATGAAGGGAAGATCCAGGCTCTGTTTGAGTTTGTGCCTATGATCACAGGAGTGGATCAGGGGTATTTTATTCCCGGCTTTAGCTTGCTCCATGGTTTAAGAAGCAATGTTAACGGTTGGGAATTTGCACTGGGACCAACGATTAATTTATCTCCAAAGTCGCACGGTTATTTTGATGATAGTAACACCTGGCATCGTGAAAGCGATTGGACAGACAATCCTGCAAACGAAAATGTGAAAAATCCGCATACCATTAAAGAGCGTTTAGATAGCCGTGGCGACTATGCCGTACAAACGGGCTTTGTGTTGGCATTTGGCCGTACGTTCCGGTCAGGAAGATTAAATTTACCGGTTAACGCTTATGTTATTCCCAATAAAGATGGGTTCCGCATTGGCGCTTCGCTGGGCTTTAATGCCAAGAATAAATAAAGGTTACTCTCAGGAAATATCAATTTTAAATAACACACCTTATGAAATAGTCATGTTGCCCACGGCATAAACACCAATGAAGATAACATGACTATACCATATGACCTCTGAAAAATAATAATATCTATATATGAAAACGATTTTATATAAAATACCTTTTGCCTTATTGTATTCGCGCCTTTTGGTTGCCGTATTATTAATTGTTTTTTCCTTTACTAATACCTCGTCGCTTGTAATTATAGGCTTATGCGTTTATGCCATTATCAGTGATGTGCTGGATGGCATGATTGCCCGCCGCTTAAAAATATCGACTGTAGAAATGCGGCAAATGGATACAAAAATTGATACCGTATTCTGGTTCAGTTGCCTGTTTTATTTAAGTGTAAACCAACATGCATTTATAAAATCGCATATCCTCGAATTGTTTATGTTAGTGTTTTCAGAACTATTCATTATTCTTTTTGGATTGGTAAAATTCAGGGAGCGTATTTCGTTCCATACACTATTGTCAAAATTCTGGGCCTTAGTGTTGCTATGGTTTTTCATCGATTTACTCTTAGGCAATACGGCATATATCAGTTTTAAAATTGCGTTCTGGTATGGCTTGTTGGTACAGGCCGAAATCCTTGCCATAGCCCTTATTTTAAAAAGCAATCAGCCCGATATCCCCGGTATTTTACAAGCCATCAATTGCAGAAAAGGCTTGCCCGTTAAAAGGAACCGTTTTTTTAACGGTTAAGGCGTGTTTTTGCTTAACTAACATTCCTTTGTTTAAAATTTTGGACTTGCCTGCTATACACCGATTTTTTTTGGTTTAGCTTTGTTTTTATCGAAAAAACGACTAATTTAATCGAATATTAAATTCAGGCAATATGAAGAAAATCTTTACCAAGTTAGCTTTTTTAGTTGTCGGCTTAGTTGTTTTTAGTGGAGGGTACGCCCAATTATCAATAACAGCACAAGCCGGAGGCCTTAAATTTTTAGGAGATGTTGGCCAGAAAAATAACTCTAATTTTTTTAGCGATATGCGTCTGGGCTATAACCTGGGTGTTGAATACCGTATAGGAAAGGTTTTGGGCATTGGCATTGATGGAATGTATGGCCATTTAGCAGGTACAGATAACGATAAAACATCACACCTTAATTTTCAATCTCAGGTAATGGGAGGAGCATTAAATGTGTATGCTTTCTTCGATAAAATAGGTTCAAAGGAAAAAGACGTATCTCCCTTTATACATGCAGGTTTTGGTTATTTAATGTTTGATCCCCGTGGCGATTTAAGAGATAAAAACGGCACAAAATATAATTACTGGGCTGATGGTTCTATCAGAAATTTATCTGAGTCTTCTCAAAATGAACCGATTTCTATGATCATAAAAAGAGATTATAAATACGAAACACAATTAAAGGATAGTAGTGCTAATTATGCAAGAAATACCTTTTACGTGCCCTTAGGTATTGGCGCTAAATTCAAGATGGGGTTTCGTGCAAGTTTAAGAGTAGGTGTAACCTATAATTTATGTTTGAGCGATTACATCGATAATTATAAAAAAGGAGGCAACGATAGCTGGGCTTCAGCCAACGTAGCGCTTAATTTTAATTTTGGAAAAAAACCTAAAGACGGATACAGCTCCGTTAATTTTTCAGACATCGATAATTCAGATTTGGATGGAGATGGTGTGAAAGATTTGGATGACAGATGCCAGGGAACACCTAAAGGTATAAAAGTAGATGGAAAAGGCTGTCCTGACGATAACGATAACGATGGCGTTTTTGATTACATGGATAAAGAGCTAAATTCTAAAAAAGGCGCTAAAGTAGATGTAAACGGAGTTACCATTGATGAAGAGTTAATGGCAAAACGCCAGTTGGAATGGGATA
>JAZJZF010000077.1:0-11660 GCA_040389965.1 Bacteroidota bacterium | reverse complement strand
AGAAGCGAAGGCTTTAACAGCGCGCCAAGCTTAACTTACCTCGAATCGGTAGAAAGCAAATCAAAAGAAGTTAAGGCTAAAACCGGCGTAGCTTCTAAAATACCTGCTGAGTTTATTCCGGCCGATATTAATAAAGACGGTTATATTTCCGCTAAAGAAATTACTCAAACTATTGATTCCTTTTTTGAAGGAGACAGTTCATTTAACGTAGAAAAAATTAACCGACTCATCGACTTTTTCTTTGAGCAGTAACGCAAGCACATGATAAAACCACTTATTATTTTATTTAATACGATCTCAGTATTTTTATTCAGCTTTTTCTTCGGCGATTCGCCGGTTACCGTTACCGGTAATTTCCCTAAAAACGCTGCAGTAGGAACAGAATTTACGGCTGATATCATTATCAATAAAAGTGGTGTGAGTGGCTTTGCAAAATTACAACTCGAAGTGCCACCGGGCTTTACTGTAAAGGAGCTTGAAAGCAAAACGGGAAACTTTTCGTTTGCAGGTAATATTGCAAAAATCATCTGGACCTCAATGCCTTCTGAAGAGCAGGTTACCGTTAAATTTACATTAGTGGCCGATGCCAGTGCCACAGGTTCAAAAACCATTGCTTCTAAGTTTTCTTACGTCAGCAATAATAACAAAGAAGTGGTAGAGATGCCTCCTGTGGAAATTCAGATAGGCGATATTGCTTCTGCCCCGGTTGCTGTAACCGAAACTACCCTTGCTACAACCGAAACTGCCCCTGCTACCACAACACCTACGGAGCCTGTTACAACTACAGCAACCGATACACAAAATTCGACAGCTACGTTAAGTAACCCCTCTGAACCTTTATCGAATGTGGTTTGTTCAAGAACGATCACTAAGACATCAAACCCTGATGAGTATAATGTGGAAGTGAAAATTAAAAAACCGGCCATAAAGGGTTTTGCCAAACTACAGGAAATATTACCGGCAGGTTATAATGCCAAATCAGACAAAACAAACGGAAGTTCGTTCTCGGTGTCTGATGGTAAAGCCAAATTTGTATGGGTATCGCTCCCGGCCGAAGATGAAATGATTGTGTCATACACCTTGCAAAGAGAAACAACCGATAAGCAGGAAGTAAAACTGAACGGTGAGTTTTCATACCTTGAAAACGACCAAACCAAAAAAGTAAAATTACCGGCCGATATTATTTCTTCAACAGGAGATGTTATTGCAGGTACAACACCATCAACGGATGTAACAGCTTCGAAGTCTCCAGAACCTGTTAAAACAACCGAGCCTGAAAAAACAACTCCAACAACTACACAAACAACAGCTGTTGTAGCAGAAACCAAAACAACTCCTACCGCAACAAATTCAAGCCCCAATACAGTAGTGGCCCGTAAAGAAGGAAATGTATCCTATGTAGTACAGGTTGGTGCTTTCCGCAATGCCATTCAATCAGAGGTATTGTCGAAAAAATTCAATATTTCGGAAACCATAAAAAGCGAAATGGCCGATGGCTATAGCAAATTTATGGTAGGTAATTTTGGCGAATATAAAGAAGCAAGAAATCACAGGGAAAACATTAAGCAAAAAGGCTGCAATAGTGCATTTGTAGCGGCTTACAATGGACCCAAAAGAATTACAGTTCAGGAAGCCCTCATGATAACAAGCCAGAAATGGTATAAATAATTAAACCATTTGTTTATATTTGCGTATAAGCCCCTAATATGCTTAAAAAAGTACTCCTTATAGTTTCCATATACCTTTATTCACAGGCTTTTGCTCAAACAGATTCGTCTGCGGTAAAGTCCACAGAGGCACCCGTAGATACATTAGCAAAAAAGCCAAAGCAGAAGAAGGAAAGAAGTCAGGAACCACCTCCTTTAGGAGACGTATTTCAACCCAAAATTTCATTAGGAGCGGGTATGATGTCTTTTCATGGCGATTTATATTCAAGACACTACCAGGCACCATGGACGGCCAAAATAGGCTACGACCTCAATATTTCGCAACGCTTGTTTAAGTCTGTACAATTAAATTTTAACATCTTATACGGGAAACTAGGGGCAAATGAGTGGCGCGATAACCGTCAGGAAAATTTTCAATCCGAAATAAGAGCCGGCGGAGTAAGTCTTACCTACGATTTTGGAAATCTTATTCCTGACAGATGCAGGCTGCGCCCATGGATTTCGTTGGGAATTTCCTCCTTCGAATTTCTTTCAAAAACCGATATATACGATAACAAAGGAAACAAATACTACTACTGGAGTGATGGGTCTATAAAAAACATGGACGAGCATTCTCCTAATGCGGCCAATGCGGTTAACCTTGTACGTGATTACAGGTATGAAACAGATATCAGAGAATCCAACAAGGATGGCTTTGGTAAATACCAGGAACGTGCATGGGCAATGCCGGTAGGAGCAGGTGCTTTAATGAAATTAACCGACAGGTTCGATTTTAAACTCGGGTTTCAGTATTATTTCACCAGCACAGATTATATAGATGGTATAAGTAACAAAAGCGTTGGTAACAG
Organism: Bacteroidota bacterium; assembly: GCA_040389965.1. GTDB lineage: Bacteria > Bacteroidota > Bacteroidia > B-17B0 > Aurantibacillaceae > UBA4416. Next base: position 9,145 of record JAZJZF010000077.1, on the reverse strand, counting down.
AGCCGGAACAAGACAGAAAGATAATTTTGTGTATACCTCTTTTGCTTTACAATACGATTTGGTAATAAAGAAAAAAGACAAGGAGGATACCTTGTCTGACGGTTACTTTGATGGTGTTGACTGGCTTGCCATTGATAAAGACGATTACGATAAAGATGGTGTAAGAGATTGGGACGATAAATGCCATGGCACGCCTGAAGGTGTAAAAGTAGATGAGTTTGGCTGCCCGTATGATGATGATAAGGATGGTGTACCAAACCATGCCGATGATGAATTAGCGACAACAGCTGGAGTTGAAGTAAACATGCATGGCGTAGGCTTAACAGATGACTACTGGCAAAACTGGTACAACGAATACAACGATAGCGGTAATGTAGTAAATCAGCAGATTGTAGAAAATTTTTATGCGCAAAAATCTAAAGTAGATAGCCTTGCAACTCCTAATGGAAAGTCGGATCCTGCAAAATCGGATAAAATTTATACGGTTGAGCTGGCACGTTACAGTGGCCCTGTACCAAGCGAAGACATGGCAAAATTATTAAGTATTGGAGATGTTAAATCTACGATGCTCTCTGATAACACCACCGTTATGTACACAGCGGGTACATATAAAGAGATTCAAAATGCTGTAAAACGCAGAGACGAATTTATTGCAGAAGGAAACAAAGATGCACAAGTGGGCTACTTTAAAAAGAACGGAGATCTTGTAAGTTTAAGCCCTGAAGAAATTGCTAAACTCATGGGCGAAAGCAAAAAATCGAAAGAAAATCCCCTTGCAGTAAATACAAATACTTCGGCAGTTGAAACCAATACCATTGCGGTAAGCAGCAATACAACAACATCAACAGAGAACACTAATATTAACCCAAAAACAAATCCAAAGACTAACCCAAAAACGAATCCGGGAAATTCAGCTAATTCTGAAACATGGGTAGATGAAAATGAGAACCAGTTTGCAAAAGGCGATATTGTTTACCGTGTACAGTTAGGAGCTTACAAAAACAGAATTTCTAAAGGCATATTTAAAAATGCAGGCAGTGAAGTATTGGAAATGAAAACTGATGATGGTTACTTTCATTACAGCACAAAAGGATTTAAAACCATACAGGGAGCCGCAGGCTTACGTGCCGATTTAGTAGTGGAAGGTTATGGAGATGCCTTTATTACAGCTTATAAAGATGGTAAACGTATTCCGTTAAGCGCTACTAAAGCCACAGTAGAAAGCAAAGAAAAAGAGAATCTGAACGATAATGTTAATTTTAGTTCTGTTGATAAAACACAGATCTCGTTTAAAGTTCAGCTAGGTGCTTTAAGAAAAGCGGGCGGCAATGATATGGAAGATAAAACCAAAGGCCTTACCGATGTTGAAAAACAGGGTACAGGATCAGGTATGATCAGATATACTGCAGGTTCGTTCAGCAATTACTCTAAAGCCGATGATTACCGTAAACAACTTAATGATAAAGGTTTTGCAGAAGCCTTTGTTATAGCTGTGTTTAAAGGTGATGTTATTTCGATACAGGAAGCACTGGAATTGTTAAAATAAGACCGGTTTTCTTCTGTTATTCTCCTTTTTGTATTTCCTTCATAATCAGAAAGATTTAACTAAAAGTGTATGCTTTTTGACGGGTACTTTAGCTAATTTTACCGCTCATATAAATTGTTATATCAACAGTAAATAAGTTAGTACCTTTAAATCTTACTAAAATTCCTATGAACTACCATATTGCCACAGGTAAAATAGAACAGTATCAGTAAACCTGAGGCAATCAAAAACAATAAAATAAACACATGAAATATTATTACTTTACTCTTTTTATTTTATTTTCTTTTTTCATGAAAGCCCAAATGCCCGGCATGAGCGGCGGTATGGGAAATATGAAAAACATGAAAGATCCGAAACTGGGCCGTGTTTTCGGAAAAGTACTGGATGCTAAAACAAACCAACCTGTTGAGTATGCTTCTGTACAGGTATTATGGTTCAATAAGGACAGTTTATTAGGCGGTTCTCTCGTTAAAGAAAATGGCGATTTTGCAGTCGACGGTCTTCCTTCTTTCGGGCAGGTGAGAGTACGCATTAAGTTCATAGGCTACAAAGATTATTTGCAAAAAGTATTTATCGTTCCACCCGACAAAATTGATCAGGATCTGGGCGATATTAAATTATCTGTAGATGATAAATTACTGAACGAAGTAGATGTTGTTGCCGAAAAAAGCGCGGTTGTATTATCCATTGATAAAAGAACCTATAATGTAGATAAAGATCTTTCCGTAAAAGGAGGTACAGCTGTGGATGTCATGAAAAACATTCCGGGCTTAACCGTTGATGCTGATGGTAACGTACAATTAAGAAATCAGAGCCCGATGATTTATGTAGATGGAAGACCTACAACACTTACCCTGCAACAAATTCCTGCCGATCAGATCGATCGTGTAGAAATCATTACAAACCCTTCTGTGAAATTTGACGCGAGTACTACCGGTGGTGTACTAAATGTAATTATGAAGAAAAACAACAAGCCCGGATATAACGGTATGTTGATGCTTTATGCAGGTACAGGCGACAGGTATGGCGGTATGGGAAATATTAATATTAAAGAAGGCGGTAAATGGAACTTTTCGTTAATGTATTCATACAACCAGGCTATTAATAATACAAAAGGATATACCAGAAGAGACCAGATAAATAACGATGTGAAAACGGGTTATTTTAACCAGGACAATGCTACCCGCATGAAAAACCTGTTTAATTTCGGTAGGTTAGGAATTGACTATAATATTGATAACAGGAATACCATTTCCTTAAACGGAATGATTGTTGGCGGACAATTTAAAACCAATGATGTTCAAAATTACACATTAGGATCTTATTCTTCTATCATTCCTTATAGTCTGGGAGGTACGCAGGTCAATGATCAAAAAGCAAATTTCCAAAACTACAACGGACAAATACTGTATAAAAAAACATTTCCTAAAGTAGGGAAAGAATTAACGGTGGATGCTAACTATAACTACACCGATTCTAAAAACGGTTATTTGTTTTCAAGAGACGGAGCTATTAACGATACACTTTTTCTGCCAACGACTTATCAAAGAAACGCGGGTTACAGCAATGCCAACCAGTATATTTTTCAGGCCGATTATGTAAACCCTATCAGCGATACCAGAAAATTTGAAGCCGGGATAAAATCGTATTACAAAAAATCGCTTAGCTCAAACAATACTGATACCACCAGCGGCAATGAAAGTAATTACCAGAAAAATCTGGCAATGAGTAACCGTTATATTATTGATGATATGATCAATGCGGCCTATGTGAACTATAGTGCAAAAACCTTTTGGGATATTGGTTATCAGGCAGGTTTACGTTTTGAACAATCGTATTACAAAGGAACGATTACTGATAAAAATCAGTCGTTTTCATATAATTATCCGTCAACCTCCAACGACATTTTAAAATCATTATTCCCGGCGTTGTATTTCTCTAAAAAATTAAAGAAAAATCAGGAAGTACAAATTAATTTCAGTAGAAAAATTAATCGCCCTAACTTTTTCCAGTTGATGCCTTTCGTTATGTTTGCCGATAAACAAAACTACCGTATCGGGAATCCTCAGTTAAAACCTGAGTTTAAAAATATTGCTGAAGCTAACTACAACAAAATCCTAACAAAAGGAAGCTATCTTGCTTCAGGATATTTCCGTTACGAAGAGCAGCCTATTACTGATGTGGCCTATCCTTCACAAACAGATCCCAATGTATTGGTTAACACCAGTATCAATGGCGATAACAGTATCCGTTACGGTATTGAAAATACCTTTAAATATACACTCGTTAAAAACCTCGATTGGACCATTAACGTAAACGCTTACTATATCTACATCAGAGGGCTTGTAGTACCTACCGAACCTGTTGTTAAAGCTGAGGGTTATGCCTACAATGCCAAAACAACCTTATCGTATAAGTTCCCTAAACAGTTTACATTACAGGTAAATGGAAACTACGAATCGCCTAAAATTTTATTACTGGGGGTTGCTAAAGAAATTTATTCGATGGACGTTTCTTTAAATAAAATGATTGGTACAAAATGGATCTTTAATGCTACACTGAGCGATGTATTTAATACACGCCGCATGGGAACGCATTATGTAACGCCTTACTATATTCAGGATCTTTCAAGAAGAAGAGAGTCGCGTTATTTCCGTTTTACGGTAACTTATTTGTTTGGTAAAATGGACGCTTCCATCTTTAAACGCGGGAAACAAATGAAAGGAATGGGCGGACAGGAAGGTAACCAGGACGGCCTTGATTTCAAATAGTTTCAATTTGCAAAATTTATTATTATCTTAACAATCATTATTTATAATATACATCTATGATCAATTTAAAAGTTTTATTACCGGCTGCATTATTAGTTGCTACAACACATATGGTTGGCCAAACAACAAAGCCTGCTACTAAAAATCCCGGCGCGGCTATTAACGATACAAAAGCGGCTCCTTCGCTCAATTTTGAATATGCGTTAAATGACCCTTTTAAAGCGAGAATATATACTTTAAAAAACGGTTTAAAGGTGTATATGACAGTATATAAAAATGCACCCCGCATTCAAACCTATATTGCGGTAAAAGCAGGTAGTAAAAATGATCCGGCTAATGCTACAGGATTAGCGCATTACCTGGAACATATGGTTTTTAAAGGAACCGATAAATTTGGCACAAAAGATTTTGCAAAAGAATCGGCAGAAATAAATAAAATCGAAAATCTGTACGAAGTATACCGTAACACAAAAGATGAATCGCTTCGTAAAAAAATCTATCATGAAATTGACAGTATTTCGGGAGTAGCTGCAAAATATGCTATTGCCAACGAGTATGATAAAATGCTTGCCGGTATTGGCGGGCAGGGAACTAATGCTTTTACATCCTTCGATCAAACGGTGTATGTAAATGATATCCCTTCTAACCAGATTGAGAATTTTCTGAAAATAGAAGCAGAGCGTTACAGAAAACCGGTATTGCGTTTGTTCCATACAGAGCTGGAAGCAGTATACGAAGAAAAAAACCGTGGACTGGATAATGATAACAGTAAATTATGGGAAGCTGTATTTGCGGGCCTTTTCACAAACCATACTTATGGAACTCAAACCACTATTGGTACTATCGACCATTTGAAAAACCCTTCGATGCGTGAGATCATGAAATACTTTAACGCTAACTATGTGCCTAATAATATGGCTATTTGTTTAAGCGGCGATTTCGATCCGGATGCAACCATTAAATTAGTAGAAAAATATTTTGGAGCTATGCCTTCAAAACCGGTAGAGGCTTACACCTTTAAAAAAGAAGAACCTATTACTACCAAAATTTCGAAAGAAATTATAGGGCCTGATGCTGCCAACCTAGCTATGGCGTGGCGTTTTGCAGGAACGGGATCCAGAGATGCCGACATGATAACGCTTATCAATTTATTGTTAAGTAATGGTAGAGCGGGATTATTGGATTTGAATCTGAATCAGCAACAAAAAGTATTGAACAGCGGAGGTTATGCCTATATTTTAAAAGATTACAGTACACATATTTTATTTGGAGAACCTAAAGAAGGCCAAAAATTGGAAGACGTTGAACAACTGCTTTTATCACAGCTGGAGCTTTTAAAGAAAGGCGAATTTCCTGATTGGTTAATGAGCGCTGTGATCACGGATTTGAAATTGCAAAAAACGAAAGAACTTGAAAATAACCAGTCGCGTGCGATGGCATTTGTAGATGCCTTTGTAAACGATACAAAATGGCAACAAGCCGTTAATCTGATCGAGCGTTTATCAAAAATTTCGAAGCAGGAAGTAATGGATTTTGTGAGTAAAAACTACAATGCCAATAACTATGTAGTAGTTTATAAACGCGTAGGAGAAGATAACAACATTCAAAAAGTGGAGAAACCGGCTATTACACCTGTTGAAGTTAATAAAGAAGACCAGTCGCCTTTTGTGAAAAATATTTTAGCATCTGCGCCAACTGATATTCAGCCTAAGTTTATTGATTATGATAAAGATGTTGTAAAAACGACTCTTAATGGTAATGTGCGTTTAATTTATAATCAAAATACCGAAAACCAATTGTTCGACTTGTATTATGCATTTGATATGGGAACCAATAATGATAAATTATTACCGGTAGCCATTGATTATATTCCTTATCTGGGAACATCTAAAATGAGCCCTGCTGAGGTGCAACAGGAGTTCTACAAACTGGGTTGTTCTTTTAACGTGTTTAAGTCTGACCGTGAAACATGGGTAAGCCTTACCGGCTTAAACGAAAACTTTGATAAAGCTACGCAATTGTTTGAGAGCTTACTGAGCGATCCTAAAATTGATGAAGCTGCGCTAAAGAATCTGGTTTCGGATATTATGAAAAAACGCAGCGATGCCAAACAGGAAAAACGTACCATCCTGCAAAAAATGATGGTAAACTATGCCAAATATGGTCCGGTAAGTCCTGCTACAAATATTTTATCTGAAGACGAATTAAATAAACTAAAGCCTGAGCAGATTGCAGCATTAATTAAATCCTTAACAACCTATGAGCATAAAGTTTTATACTATGGTCCAAAATTAGTAGGCGATGTAAAAGAGTCGTTAAACAAAAATCATATGTTGCCTGCAGGAGGTTTAAAACCGGTTCCGGCTCCGTCTAATTTTGTGCCCCTTAAATTTAATAATACTGTTTATGTGGTGGATTATGACATGAAGCAAGCTGAAATTGTGATCTTAACAGAAGGAGATATGTATAATGCTTCTGCAGAGCCTATCATTAGCATGTACAACGAATATTTTGGCGGAGGCATGAGTTCGGTAGTATTTCAGGATTTAAGAGAATCGAAAGCACTGGCTTATTCTTGTTATTCTGTTTACAGGAACCCAAGCGATCCTAAATTACCGGCTTATAATTTTTCTTACATTGGGTCGCAAGCCGATAAATTACCGGAAGCTTTAGCCGGTATGACTAACTTACTGAACAACGTTCCTAAATCGGATATCTCTTTTGGAGCAGCTAAAGAAGCTATTTTACAGAACATAAAAACAGAACGTATTGATAAGGCTGATATTTTATTTAATTATATAAATGCCGAAAAATTTGGGTTGAAAACAGATGTTCGTAAAGACATTTTCTCGAAAGTATCATCTATGACTTTTGCAGATGTAAAGGCTTTTCAGGATGCTAAAATAAAAGGCAAACCGGCAGCTATATTAATACTGGGAAAAAAGGAGAACCTGGATATAAAAACCCTTGAAAAATATGGTACAGTGAAGTACTTAACTTTAAAAGACGTATTTGGATATTAATAACTCGCATTCGTATAAAAGCTCCTCCGTTAATTAACGAAGGAGCTTTTTTGTTTTTAACCAATACATGTTTTTTGTAAATCACTTTTATCCGTTTAAAGGCAAAAGTGGCTAATGCCTGTTTTTAATAATGTTAAATTGTTCTTCTATTTGCCTGGCATCAATCGTAATGATTGTATCTATGTTTTTATGCTTAAGATAGATAATCTTCGATCGGTGGAATAGTTGGTAGCCTGTTTCCAGGATGCTTTGGTCCATAAAAATATTTTTGGAAGATTTAAGTTCTGCTATATCAAAATAGTTACCGGAAACGCCTATGACGAAAGCCGCAGATGTATCAGCCAGATTTTCTTTTACTAAGTTCAGGAATTTTTTATTGCAGGGCATGCATCCGTTTTCTGTTACAACAAATAGCTTTGTAAAAGACTCATTTAGCTTTAAATGCTGCCGCGTATTAAAATAGTCGAGAATAGAGTCATACTGTGTTTTTGTTCCTTCCTGCGAGCGAGAAGCTGTTGTTTCAGGCTCATTGCAGCCAAATAAAAAGCAGGTGCTAATTAAAGCTAAATAAACTATAGGTAATTTTCGCATTTTTTATCAAACTTTTGGTTGTATCATTTTTGAGTAACAGGAGTCCTTCGTCTGTCATTAAGGAATTATCATGATCATATTGGAAATTATCAAAAAGGTATTCCTTTCTTTTAATAAAGTTTGTATCAAGAATGATAACCGAGAATGGAATCTGTTTGCGGTCATACGATTCGGCGGTTGTTTGGTGCTTAACAATACAATAATATTCCTTTTGGTTTTTATTATAAAGCAGCCTTTCAATTCGCCCGGCCGTTTTTTGTTTATAGGTCATGCTATCCTGGATCTTACCTATTGCGTCTTCCTTTATTTTAACAGGATTGGTGCCGATTTTAGTGTATTCAGAAGTAATCTGAATTGCTTTTTGTATAGTGAAGTTTGAAGTGTCAATTTTAAATAATTTGTCTGAGTAAAATGAATTTACGAAAATGTGTTTCCCAATGCTTGTATATAATGGTGGTTCAGCTAACACATAGCCATTGCCGGAAATCTGCTTATAAAATCCATATGTATGGAAAGCAATTTTTGGTTTTTCAGAAAGGATATCCGATATGGTCACAAAATAGGGTGATTCTAACATATTCCCGAAAAAATAGTTCAGATTATCGGTATCTGATGCATTATTCGATGCAGTATCCTTTAAACTCGACCGCCAGCTACAATTATATATTAAACAGTTTCCGTTTTGTTGGTTAGGATACATGGATGACATGAGCTCGAATAGATTGCCCTTTTTATCTACTAATTTATTGTCCAGGTTTATTTTTTGGTACACATGGCCTGTACTATTTATTAGTACAACCTCATTTGTAATATTCGAATTAATCACGATAGTATCTAGTGCAATAAGGGTAATTCGGCCAATGTTATCAATCGCACTAATAGCTTCCTGTAGAGGAACCGTAGTTTTTAATTGGCCTTTGGTGTTATATAAAAAAACAGCTTTTTGATTTATTTTATCATAAAAATAAATTACCTCCTCTTTTAAACCATGATCGTAATATGTATTGCCAAAGTCTGAAATATGACTGTTATCAAATGTAATATCTTTTACAATCTTTGCTCTGCGAGGAGTTGAAGAACATGCAAAAAACACCAAAACAGTAATACTTAGTGCTATTACCTTTTTGAGCTTTTTTAAAAAAAGACAGGCAAAGGATGTTTGCCTGTCTTTTATCTGCTTAGTATTGGAACGGGTATACAATTTCAATCTCATT
>JAZJZF010000076.1:15249-21704 GCA_040389965.1 Bacteroidota bacterium | reverse complement strand
TCTAAACCATGCAAGCCTGAAGGGCTTGAACACGAAGAAAAACAACTCTAAACCACGCAAGCCTGAAGGACTTGAACACGAAGAAAAACAACCCTAAACCACGCAAGCCTGAAGGGCTTGAACACGAATAATGAAAAACAACTCTAAACCACGCAAGCCTGAGAAGGGCTTGAACACGAAGAAAAACAACTCTAAACCACGCAAGCCTGAGAAGGGCTTGAACACGAATAATGAAAAACAACTCTAAACCACGCAAGCCTGAAGGGCTTGAACACGAATAATGAGTACATATACACAAATCATATATCAGATCGTTTTTAGTACTAAATACCGTGAGCGGACCTTGAATAAAGATAGGCGCGACGACTTATATAAATATATTTCGGGAGTTTTAAAAAATAAAAACTGCCATTTGTATAGGATAGGTGGAGTAGAAGATCATATTCATATCCTTATGGATTTGCATCCTACTGTTGCTTTGTCATCTATTGTAAAGGATATTAAAATGGCGAGTACTGAATATATAAAGGAGAATAATCTATTTATTAATTTTAATGGTTGGCAAAATGGTTATGGTGCGTTTACCTATTCAATAAGGGAAAAAGATATTTTGATTGAGTACATAAAGAATCAGGAAGAACACCATAAAGTAAAAACATTTAAAGAAGAGTATTTAGAACTGTTGAAAGAACACAATGTCAGTTTTGACGAAAAATATTTGCTGTAAATTATATTCAACCACTTTGTGGTTGTGTAGTATACATCATCATGTATGATTATGTTATGCATTTTCAAGCCCTTCAGGCTTGGATAATTTACAAGCCTGAAGGGCTTGAACACGAAGGAATAAAAAAACACTAAACCACACAAGCCTGAAGGGCTTGTGCATGAATAAGGAAACAGAATGTAGCAACTCCAAGCCTGAAGGGCTTGAACATGAATAAGAAAAAATGCCTTTAAAACTCCTCATACTGGTTTTTTGCTTTCCTGTTTTGGTTGTTGCTCAACTGCGGCACGATACCTCGCGAAAAGTAAATTACCTTGTGATACCAACTTTATTCAGGACTCCCGAAACGGGCTGGGCCTATGGTTTGTCGGGTTCTATCTCTTTTAAAACAGCCCCTAAAGCAGACAGCTTAACGAGAGTTTCCATTATACAAGCTTTGGGGATTTTTTCGCAGCGTCAGCAAAATATTCAGTCCGTTGATGCAACGGTTTATTTTCCTAAAGAAAAATACATCCTTTATTTTAATACGACGCATAGTTATTTCCCTGATAAATTCTGGGGAATAGGGCAGTACAGCATAAATGAAAATGTTGAGAAATACGTATTCGAAAACATTAACATCACGGCGCATATTAAAAAGAAATTTTCAAAACATTTATTCTTTGGCGTTTTAGAAGACTTTCAGAATGTATTTAAGGTAAAGTATACCGAAGGAGGCTTAATGGATTCTACTTCTTTTTATGGTAAAACCAACTACAATGTACTGGGGCTTGGTGTAACGGCGAGTTACGATACCCGTAATTCAACCTTTTGGCCAACAAAAGGTATATTTCTGCAAACGCAGTTTACTACCTACAATAAAGGCTTTGTGTCTGATTATTCCTTTAATAAATGGACAATGGAGGCACGCTTATTTAAAAAAGTATTTAAAAAACATATCATTGCCTGCCAGCTTTACAATTACTATACCTTTGGAAACACGCCTTTCCGTTCTATGGCTACATTGGGCGGTGCAGGAAACCTGAGAGGTTTTTACCAGGGGCGGTACCGCGATAACTCTATGTATTCGGTTATTGCAGAGTACAGGGCGCCAATTGTATGGCGGCTCAGTGCCTGTGTATTTGGTGGTTTTGGCGATGTGTATAACAAGCCCCGAAACATCAATACAGGCTCTGTAAAATACAGTTTTGGCGGTGGCTTAAGGCTATCTATACTTGAAAAAGAGAAATTGAACCTGCGGGTAGATTATGGCTATTCGGATAATTATAACAAAGGCTTCTATTTTACCATTGGCGAGTGCTTCTAAATGCGGTTTATTTAACAATCTTTGGTTCATAGTTTCTTATTCTCCCGGAACAATCTTGCAGGTATCTGGTTAACTTTAATCTCCAATAAAACAGTTGTCAGTAATGATCCAACAACTCATCACTTATAACTTATAACTTTGCTTATGTCTAAAATAAAAATCGGGATTCTGTTTGGTGGGCGTTCAAAAGAACGTGAAATTTCTTTTGCAGGAGGTAGAACCGTATATGATAATTTAAATAAATCTATTTTTGAAGCAATTCCTTTGTTTGTTGATTCCTTTGGCAATTTTGTGCTACTCGACTGGAATTTTGTATACAAGGGAACGATCAGGGATTTTTATCCGCCGGTTGAATTTATTCCTGCATCCAATACCGATTTTCAATACTATGCCGAAAACCTTGGTGCATTGACTGTTCCACAGCAGGATGAATTAATTGCCGAGATCGGAAAAAAAGTAGAAGTCAATCAGTTATCAGAATTAATTGATTTTGCATTTCTGGCATTGCACGGCCCTTATGGCGAAGATGGCCGTATACAGGGCCTGTTGGAGTATCTGCATATTCCGTATTCGGGAAGCGGCATTTTACCAAGCGCTATTGGCATTGATAAAAGCGTTCAGAAAAAATTAATGATCAACGCAGGATTTAACAGTCCTCATTATTTTACGATCGATAGAAATGATTGGATCAATGGCAACGTAAAAGGCCTTTGGGAAAAAGCAAAAGCAGACATTGGTTTTCCAATGGTTATAAAACCTGCTAACCAGGGTTCATCTATCGGTATCTCCATTTTTAATGAAGACAGTAACCACAATTTTATGGCAGCTGTCGAAAAAGCATTTTTTACCAAATGGCTCGATTCTGCCGAATGGAAAAAATTATCGGTTAAAGAAAAAATTGACCAGGTACGTACATTGTCTGATATCCGCGAAGGTATTGGAATGCCTTTGTGTATCAATACTGCTTTATCATACAAAGAAGATAAAGGTGTTATTAAATTTTTCGATCAGTATGAACTGATCACATACCTCAATGAAAACTGTGATCATACCGAAGGCTTTGTATTAGAAGCATTGGACGGAGAGAGTACTGTTATTATTGAAGCATTTATTGAAGGAAAGGAATTTTCCTGTATCGTATTGGAAGATACCGACTCTAATGGTAAGGTTATTGCCTTACCACCAACGGAGATTCGTAAAGGAAAAGAATTGTTTGATTACCGCAGCAAATACCTTCCGGGCTTATCACGTAAAATAACACCCATTGAAGCATCCGACGAGCAAATTAATGCTATCCGAAAAGAATGCGAAAGGTTATTTTCTGAACTGAGTTTTGATGTGTATGCTCGTATAGATGGATTTTTGAGTAAAGACGGAAAAGTGTTTTTAAATGATCCAAACACCACATCAGGGATGATGCCTTCTTCTTTCTTTTTCCATCAGGCAGCAGAAATTGGTTTAACACCTTCGCAGTTTTTAACTTACATTATCCGTACCTCTTTAAGCAAACGCATTAAAAACAGTAAAGGAGCGGCAGTTTACGAACCGTTATTACATAAACTCGACAATTTTCTGCACCACGAAAAAACGGCAACAAATAATAAAATTCCGGTGGCTGTTATACTCGGTGGCTATTCTTCCGAAAGGCATATCTCTGTAGAAAGCGGAAGAAATATTTTCGAAAAACTGGCCTCCTCTGAGAAATACGCGCCTATCCCCGTTTTTTTAACCGGAGATAATGCTCATCATTTAATGTACCAGATCCCGGTAAATGCTTTATTGAAAGATAATGCCGACGATATAAAAGACAAAGTAGATAACTGGAAGATTCATCCTGTGATCAGCCATATTATTGAAGAGTGCCATGTTATTACAGGGAAATATGGTTCGCCAAATAATTTAATTGCACCAAAAAAATTATCTTATTCAGACCTGGCAAAATTGGTAAAACAGGTATTTATTGCGCTGCATGGTCGCCCGGGAGAAGATGGAGCGGTACAGGAGCAATTAGAAAAAGTAGGCTTAACCTATAATGGCTCCGGTAAAGAAAGCTCATCCATAACCATTGATAAATATAAAACCAACGAGATCTTATTAAAAAATGGGTTCCTGGTTGCCAAACATTGTTTAATCACCAACGATGATTGGAAAACAAATAAATAGAAGATCAAAAGCACCTTGCAGAACGATTACGTTTATCCTTTAATTGCCAAACCTGTGGATGACGGCTGTAGTAGTGCCGTTAAAAAAATTAAGAATTTTGAAGAGTTTGAAGCTTTTGCAACCTTAATATTCAGGCAAACAGAAGAGTTTGATGCCAAAGCTGCCGAAACCTTACACATCAAACCAAAAGAAGAATTTCCTCAAAAGCAAGTGTTACTGGTAGAAGAATTGATTAGTAAAAACGGGGCAAAACATTTTCTTGAAGTTACCGGCGGAATGTTAACCAGGTTAAACGCAAAAGGTGAAGTGGAGTATGAGGTCTTTGAAGCATCTGAAGCTTTGGCTGAAGGCGATATTTTAAGTCTGGAAGAGAAATTTCTGGCAGGGCAGGGGCAAAATATTACACCGGCCCGTTACTCAAGAGATAGCAAAGAACGCCAATTGATCTCCGATAAGGTAAAAGAAACCCTGGGTGCCGCAGCCAAAGTGCTTAACATTATGGGCTATTGTCGTATTGATGCTTTTGTGAGGGTATTTGATACCGACCATGTGGAAGTTATTTTTATTGAGGTAAATTCTCTGCCGGGAATGACGCCTGCCACCTGTATTTACCATCAGGCGGCAATCAATGGCTATAAACCTTATAATTTTATTGATTCTATTCTCGAATTTGGACGGAAAACCGTGAAAACGGTGGCTTAATAAAATCCGCTTCTTTTTTTGAACAATTTTTGTCTGAAATTTCAGTTAAACGATATTCGACGGCCTTATTTTAATCAAAAATTCTACAGGATTAACGCTTTTTCAACAATCTGTATTTTATATTTAAATCATTGATTATCATTTATTTAAAATTTAATTAACGCTTAATTAACATGAAATAAACAGGTAAGAAACCGATTTTCAACTTCTTTTCGAATAGAGTAATCCGCTCATTCGTCTAATAAGTTACTTTATTAACAATTATCGATGTACCTTTGTTAATAACTGTAAAGCAACCAACCCATGTTTGAGATATTAAAAAGCTTCGAGAGTAAATTCGGTTCCCTTAAAAAAAAGGGGCTTAGAATTGAAGGCTTATCAATGATTGATCCAAAACGTAAGAAACATGTTATCATGATTTCTAAACCGTTTTTATTTGATAATCGTCAATTACCAAAATCTTACGAAGGCTTGGAAATTAAATCAAAAATTGAAGGTGGTTTGCCTGAGGAGTTTAAGATTGAAAAGGAAGCCATAAAAAAAGATTATTTATGGGCACCTAACAAATTCGAAAAATTTGTTGACCGTTGCTCTGAAGATATTAAAAAACAATTTGGTAATCCTAATATGTCGAGAGCTGAAATGCTGGATGCATTAGCTTTTGGAAGCTTTGAAGACCATAAGAAAAAAACACTGACACTTATTCAGGAAGGTAAAATTCCTGCAATAAGCTTAAACTAATAAAATACAGCAATTGACTAGGGTATAATTAAGGGTTAAACTTTTTAAATTGCTTAAGATCCTCATAGAAATATGAGGATTTTTTTATGGATAAATTTCAGCTGTAGTGCCGCCTTTTTGGTTATCTTTGGGTAATCAGCGATCTCATGTTCGATACAATTCTAAAACATAAGCAAAAAGTGATCGAATGGTCTAAAGCGCTTGGAATTTCTTTTTTATGTGTACTCATCATCCGCACCTTTTTCTTTGAGATCTCGCCGGTTAGCTCCCCTTCTATGGAACAAAGCCTTTTAACAGGCGACTTTATGTTCATTAACAAACTCTCTTACGGCCCTCGCTTACCAAAAACGATACTAAGCATCCCGTTTGTAAACCAAAAGTTTTACTCAACACTTATTTCTTTGCCATACCTGCGTTTATTTGGAAGCCCCGATGTAGAAAGAAATGATGTGGTGGTTTTTAATTACCCGCAGGAAGACGAATACCCTGTAGATCACAGAGCCTATTTTGTAAAACGCTGTGTGGCTGTTGCAGGCGATAGTTTCAAAATAGTGAATGGCTTTGCTTATGTTAATAATGAGTTGGCAGATACGGAAGAGATGCTCCAGTACAATTATCATATTAAGTCTGATAAGCTTTTGGATTCGGCTTTTGTGACTCACTACCATTTAAATGAAGGCGGCAAGATTTCTGATAATAATGATTATTCTTTAAAAATGTTTGAATTTATAATTCATAAAATTGGTATTGAAAAATTTGAAAATTTTTATCTAAAACAATATCAGGCAAGTGGACCTCATTATATGGATTTTATAA
>JAZJZF010000076.1:8433-15239 GCA_040389965.1 Bacteroidota bacterium | reverse complement strand
GGCGGCAAGATTTCTGATAATAATGATTATTCATTTACGCTCACTAAGGCATTGGCCGATACCTTAAAAAGTAAAACATACATTATCAGTATTGAAAAAACCACCGAAAAAAAAGAAATGTGGGATGAGTTTGTTTTTCCGTTCAACAGCCATTATAAATGGAATGTAGACAATTACGGTGCGATAAAAATTCCTGCAAAAGGCGATACCATTCATATTGATTCGTTAAACCTTTGTTTTTACGAACGGATTATTTCTATCTACGAGGGCAACACGCTTGAACTTAAACACGATTCTATTTATATCAATAACGCTCCGGCAGCAATCTATGTTATTAAGCAGAACTATTATTTTATGATGGGCGATAACAGGCATAACTCGCAGGATAGCCGCCACTGGGGCTTTGTGCCGGAGGATCATATTATCGGAAAAGCCACGCGCATTATTTATTCAACAGATAAGTTATACCATACCGGTATAAGATGGGGCAGGATTTTTAGCGGAATTAAATAAATGAGCGCGACTTCCATTCTTCTTTCAACAGCCTACCTGCCCAGTATACATTACCTTAAACATGTAGTGCAGGCAGATACAATAGTACTGGAAGCTCATGAACATTTTGTAAGGCAAAGCTACCGTAACCGTGCAGAGGTACTAACCTCTAATGGTAAATTGACCTTAACCATACCGTTGCTTAAACAAACTGAAAAAGAAATTATTAGCAATAAACGAATTTCTTATGCCGAAAACTGGCAACACCAGCATTGGCGCACTATTGTAAGCTCTTATAAAAGTTCTCCTTACTTCGAATTTTTTGAAGACGATCTCAAACCGTTTTACGAAAAGAAGCATGAATTTTTATTAGAGTATAATACAGAATTACTAAAAGCAATTTTGCATATTCTTCGCATTAAAAAAGACATTAACGCAACCAGGCAGTTTGAAACTTTGCCTACAGAGTACAAAGACCTCAGGAGTTTAAGTAATGTCCATTCCATTACAGATAACCCAGCACAGCCTTACTACCAGGTATTTATAGACAAGCAGGGCTTTGTGTCAAACCTGAGTTGTATAGATGCCTTATTTAATGTTGGTCTCGAAACGCAATTTCTTTAAAAATATTTTTTACGAATGCTAAATCCTGATCCCAATTACCAACACATCATCCGTTTGGTCATAATCCTGTTTCCAGTTATTAAAAGCATATTCTAAAAAAGCTTCCTGTTCTTCCATACTCATGTCATTAATGGTTTTGAGGAGTTCTTTAAAATTAAACTTATTCAATTTCTTGTTTTTCTCTCCGCCGAACTGATCAATAAAACCATCGGTGTATAAATAAATACAATCGTTTTGTTCTAAGGTAAAATAAGTGTTTTCAAATTCCTTTTCTATGCCTGAATAAAAGCCAATAGGATATCTGCTTCCTTTCAATTCGATCATATCACTTTTTCGGGAAATGATGATCGATCTGAAAGCCCCTGCAAAAACCAATTCGTTCGTTGTTTTATCAATTCTGATAAGGGATACATCCATACCATCACTAAAAGCTTCATCCGTATTACGGTTAATGGCTTTGCCTAATTCGGTGTCGAGTGCTTTTAATATAACAGAAGGATCTGTGATTTTTTTATTGATAAACACTTCTTTAAAAATAGAATTTGCCACCATGCTCATCATTGCTCCGGGCACGCCGTGGCCGGTACAGTCAATAGCTGCAATGTATTTAAAAAGAGCATCTTCGTAAAACCAGTAATAGTCACCACTTACAATGTCTTTTGGTTTGTAAAGCAAAAAAGATTCTTTAAAATAATGACTCAACTGTTCCGGCGTTTGCAGAATAGATTGCTGGATACGTTGCGCATAGTATATACTATCCGTAATATCCTTATTCTGTTGGAGCAGTTGTTTGTTATTTTCTATAAGTCGTTTTTCGTTTAATTTTTTATCGGTAATGTCGTAACCAACACCAATTAATTGGCCGTCGTTTAAATCAGACACATTCCATCTTACCCACTTTCGCCCGCCGGCAGAGGTGCGTAACTCATGCTCAAAAACCTGAGTAGAAGATTTTTGATTTTTAAAGGATTGCAGGATCTTGTCTTTAACCAGTTCACCTTCGGGTTTCGAAAAACGGGTCATTTCCCACCAGTTGTGCCCTATTAAATCATTGGAATTATATCCCAGTAATTGTTGGGCCGATTTACTCACGTAATCAATACTTCCATCATTATTTAAAACGACGATCAGTGTATTTAGTTTATCCAGGATTTGATCCTGTATATCAATTGCAAACATTGTAAAATTTTTTAAAGAAAAATAATTGGGGAAATGCAGTGAATTAGCGCGCTATAATGCAGCAATGCCACATCCTAAAATGGAGGCACATAATTCGATTGATATACACAGGAGTGTTTTTCACGCAACAAATATAAGGGATAATTTATATCCCGATCAATTATTTGTTTAAAAAATGCAGTTAAATTGGAAAGCTAGTGAAGCTTTGTACTGATAAGGCTGATGAATTCCTTACGGGTTGGGTCTTTCAGGAACTCTCCTGTAAATGCTGAGGTAGTAGTAGCACTGTTTTGTTTTTGTACACCACGCATCTGCATGCATAAGTGCGAGCATTCCATTACTACAGCCACGCCTAAAGGCTTTAAAGTATCCTGGATGCAATCACGTATTTCGTTGGTAAGGCGTTCCTGCACCTGCAATCTTCTGGCAAAAGCATCTACCACTCGTGGCAGTTTACTCAGGCCAACAATATGTCCATTGGGGATATAAGCAATATGAGCTTTACCAAAGAAAGGCAATAAATGGTGTTCACATAAACTGTAAACCTCAATGTCTTTTACAATCACCATCTGACTATAATCTTCTTTGAACATGGCCGAACGTAGAATCTCAGAGGGATTAAGGTCGTAGCCCTGCGTTAAAAACTGCATTGCTTTCGCAGCCCTTACAGGAGTTTTAACCAAACCTTCGCGGCTTGAATTTTCGCCAACATCATCTAAAATGTTTTTATACATATCGGAAATAGAATCCACTAACTTGTCGTTATACTGGTCTATTTTTTTGTAGCCCTCTAATTCGTGTTCAAATTCCTCGTTCAGCATAATAAATTTTTTATAGTAACAGTAAAGTCCTGTAAATGTTTAATCTCCGAAGTATTCTACAAAATTGCTCTCGGTTTCGTAAAGCTTAATGCAATGTAACTGAGCGCCCATAGCTTTTATTTTATCGGCTAATATATTCCATACAAATATGGCAACGTTCTCTGTAGAAGGCATTACAGGCATTCCTACAACGTCTAAATTAAGATTTTTATGGTCTAACACATCTGTTACATCCCTTCTGATCAGGGTACTTAACTCTTTAAGGTTTACAACAAAGCCTGTCTCAGGATTGATGTTCCCTTTTACGGTTACAAAAAGATCGTAGTTATGTCCATGCCAGTTTTTATTGGCACATTTGCCAAAAACGGCTTCATTTTTTTCTTCGCTCCAATCAGGATTAAATAATTTGTGGGCAGCGTTAAAATGTTCTTTGCGGGTAATATAAATCATAGTAAATTTAACTTCACAAAAATACTAATATAAATGAACATTCTGATCGTATCGGCTACACAATTTGAAGTAAAACCTTTATTGGATTTGCTTGGAATTGAAAAGACCGGTATAGGTCTTCATCATTCTTTAAAAAACATAAAGGCTGTAAAGACTGATGTTTTGATAACAGGTATTGGTATGGTAAATACAGCCTTTATGATGGGAAGGTATGCCAATGAAAGTTATGATCTTATCATAAACGTTGGTGTTTGCGGGGCTTTTGACAGATCGATCCAATTAGGAGATGTGGTGCACGTAACAACGGACATATTAAGCGAATTAGGCGCAGAAGACGGTGACGACTTTTTAACATATGATGCGATGCAATTGCCGGGAGAACATATTTTTTCGAATCAGCTAAAACAGAACCTTTATAAAGCAAACACTCTTAAACAAGTAAAAGGCATTACCGTAAATACTGTACATGGGAATGAATATTCTATCGAAAAAGTAAAACAAATTTACCGTCCGGATGTTGAAAGCATGGAAGGTGCCGCGTTTTATGCCTGTTGCAAACACATAACGACTCATTATACACAAATTCGTGCTGTTTCCAATTATGTTGAAAAACGGGATAAAAGCAAATGGCAAATGCCTTTGGCGATTAAGAACTTAAATGATTATTTAATTGAATTAATAAACGATATATAACACACAAAATTTAAAATCAGCATAAAACCTTTTAGCCTTCTAAACTTTCCAACTTTTTAACTTTCTAAACTATTGCCATGAACTTTACCTTAGGTTTTTCGCCCTGTCCCAACGATTGTTTTATTTTTGATGCTCTGGTGCATAAAAAGATTGATACGCAGGGTCTTGATTTCACGGTAGTGATGGAAGATGTGGAAGCCCTCAATAACCGGGCTTTTAAACAGGATCTGGACATTACCAAGTTGAGCTACCATGCTTTTTTGTATTTAACGCAGGAATATGCCTTACTTAACAGTGGAAGTGCTTTAGGCTTCAATTGCGGACCATTACTGGTAAAAGATGCTAAAACCGTTATTGGTAATATGGATGATGCTACCATTGCTATTCCCGGAAAACACACAACCGCTAATTTTTTATTGT
The DNA here is from genome assembly GCA_040389965.1 of Bacteroidota bacterium. Taxonomy (GTDB): domain Bacteria; phylum Bacteroidota; class Bacteroidia; order B-17B0; family Aurantibacillaceae; genus UBA4416. The sequence continues at coordinate 10,560 of JAZJZF010000076.1, read as the reverse complement.
CGCTGGCGTTTCCAAAAGCCGTAAAAAAACAGGAGTTACTATTTAGTGATATTGAAGGCGCTGTTCTGTCGCATAAGGTGGATGCAGGTTTGCTCATACACGAAAACCGTTTTACGTATCAGGAAAAAGGACTTGAAAAAATAATTGATCTCGGGGAATTTTGGGAAAGCCTTATCCATGCCCCAATTCCTTTGGGTGGCATTGTTATAAAAAAGGGACTGGATCATAAATTGCAGGTAACAGTGGATACTTTAATCCGGCAGAGTGTTGAGTTTGCATTTGCCAATCCCGAAAGTTGCATGGATTATGTAAGAAAGCACGCACAGGAAATGGATGAAGAAGTGATGAAAAAACACATCGCCTTATATGTGAACGAATTCTCCATTGATTTGGGAATTACAGGCAAAAAAGCCATTCAGTTAATGCTTGATAAAGCTATGGAGAATGGTTTAATTAAAGGGCTGGCCCCTCAAATTTTTATTGCCTGATTCCGTTTATCACAGCAATATGCTTTTTATACCAAATAGTTTATTTCCTTCATAAATTCCATTTATATTTAGCAAAAATAAATCTTATGCAAAAACTACTATTTATAGCATCTTCACTTTTTATAGGGGCAAATGCTTTTTCGCAAACCTTATCGCCTGGCATTAACCTGAGCTATATCGATTCTTCAGTAAATCCAAAGAATGATATCTATAAATTTGCTAATGGTAAATGGCTTGTAAAACAACAAATTCCTGCAAGCGATGGGAGTTGGGGAAGTTTTAACGAAATCCATGAAGGAAATTCGGCAAACCTTAAAACCCTTTTGGCGGAAGTTTCAAAAGACACTAAGGCATTACCGGGTAGTAACGCTCAAAAAATAAGAGATTTCTATTTAACAGGTATGGATTCTGCTAAGGCTGAAAAAGAAGGTGTAATGCCTATCAGCGCAGATATGGCCATGATAGATTTGATAAAAACCAAAGACGATTTATTTAAAACTACTGCTGCCCTTAATAAAAAAGGAATAACAGGTATGTTGGGCTTTTATGTGTATTCTGATTTTAAAAATAGTAATGCCAATGCCTGCTATTTAGCGCAAACAGGATTAGGCTTACCTGATAAGGATTTTTACTTTGAAGCTAAATACGATGCCATTAAAAAAGAATACGAACAGCATATTACAAGAATGTTTGAGTGCCTTGGCAAAACTCCTGCTATGGCCGAAGCGGATGCTAAAATCATACTAAATATTGAAACACAATTGGCTAAAGGCGCGCAAAATGCGGTAGAGCAACGCGACCCGCAAAAACAATATAATCCTTACACACAGGCCGAATTGTTTAAAGCAACACCAAACATTAACTGGAATCTTTATTTTACAGGTTTAGGAATTAAAACGCCTGAAAATATTATTATTAATCAGCCTAAATTTTATGAAGAATTAAATACAGTGATCAATACGGTTTCTATTGCCGATTGGAAAGTGTTTTTAAAATGGAAGCTGATCTCAGAAGCAGCGCCTTACCTGTCTTCTAAATTTGTAAACGAAAGTTTTAAATTTAATGGAACAATACTGGCCGGTAAAAAAGAAATGAAACCCCGCTACAAGCGAGTACAAGCCACTACTGATAACGTATTGGGAGAGGCTTTAGGTAAATTATATGTAGATAAATACTTTAACGGCGATTCTAAAAAACGCGTTAATACAATGATCGATAACCTTATCGCATCTTACAGAGAGCGCATCAATACAAGAGAATGGATGAGTCCTGAAACAAAAAAACAGGCACAGTTAAAACTGGATAAAATTATCCGTAAGATTGGTTTCCCTGATACATGGATCAATTACGCGTCGTTACCTATCACAAAAGAATCGTACTGGAAAAATATTTCTAATGGAAACAAGTTTCAATTTGCCCGTATGATTGCCAAAATAGGTAAACCGGTTGACAGAATGGAATGGGGTATGACACCTCCAACGGTAAATGCGTATTATAACCCAACATCTAACGAAATTGCTTTCCCTGCCGGAATTATGCAGGTTCCTTTCTTTAACCCGGGCGCAGATGATGCTTATAACTATGGCGTTATGGGTTCTATTATCGGGCATGAATTAACACATGGTTTTGATGACCAGGG
>JAZJZF010000076.1:0-8423 GCA_040389965.1 Bacteroidota bacterium | reverse complement strand
GATCTCAGTCTGATGCCGATGGTAATTTAAAAATGTGGTGGACAGATACTGATTATAAAAACTTTAAGGATAAAACAAATCTGATCATAGAACAATTTAATGGTTACAAAGCCATTGATACGTTACATGTAAACGGAGAATTGACCCAGGGTGAAAACATTGCCGATTTAGGCGGATTAACGATGGCTTATTATGCCTATAAAAAATCGCTGAATGGTAAGAAATCGCCTGTTATGGCTGGCTTTACAGGCGAACAACGTTTCTTCCTGGCCTGGGCACAAGGTTGGAAAGTATTAATGCGCGATGCTTATTTAAAACAAATGATTGCTACAAACCCGCATTCACCGGGTAATTTCAGAGCAGTAGGGCCATTAAGCAATATGCAGGAATTTTATGACGCCTTTGATGTGAAACAAGGAGACGGCATGTACAGACCAGCTGAAAAACGTGTGAGCATTTGGTAGTTCAAAAATGAGAGTTCAATAAAAAGGCGGTACATCACATACCGCCTTTTTTCTTCCCCCCTAAACCAACTATGAAATTTGAATTTCTCTGTTTTGATTTGCTACGTCTTTTTCTTTTTTAGGAATCATTACTTTTAAGATTCCATTTTCGTAAGACGCGTTGATGGATTCTTTATCTACCATTTTTTCGGGTAATACAAAGGATCTGCTGAATGAGTTGTAGTTAAATTCTTTTCTGGTAAATGAATCGGCGTTCTCATTTTTTTCTTCAGTAGCAACTTCTTGCTGAGCAGAAATAACCAATTTATCGTCTACCAATTCAATTTTAAAGTTTTTCTTTTCTAAGCCCGGAGCCGCGAAATCCAGTTCAAACGACTTGTCTGTTTCCTTAATGTTTACAGATGGTACTGTATGAAAAGCGCTTCGTTTCGCTGATTTGTTTAAAAAATCTTTCGTGAATACGTCATCAAAAAATGATGGAAATTCATTATATAAGATACGGTTTCTTTCGTTGTTGTTTTTGACAAATGAATACATAATATTAAAATTTTAAGCTCTTTTTACGAGCGGGTTAAACTGTTTGTTTTTTTAGTTTTATAGATTGCAATCCGTATTGGCTATAACAATGCCTGTACCATCGCCTTTTAGCATGCGTTAATGGCACTGAACGGATCAAAAACCTGAAAAAATTTCAGGAAAAGGCAATTTTTAATGTCAATATTTCCGTTTCTACTAACCTGTAAGCGTTAATAAGTTTGAGTGAATTACAAAACAGGAGGAATCTTTATAAATAAATTTAATCGTTACAACAGATTTAGACTATGAGCGACATACAGCATTTTTTTAAGCCAATAACCATAACTGATTACAAGGAAAACCAACTCGGCCATTTTATTTCGGCTTACACGGATGGAGGTGATTTTCCGGAGCTGGATGGGGTTGATATGGCTATTGTTGGCGTGTGTGAAGAAAGACGCGCGCCCGAAAATGTTGGTTGCAGTATAGCACCGGATAGTGTAAGGGATTATTTATATAAATTATATCCGGGCAGCTTTCGCCCAAACGTGGTTGACCTTGGAAACATACATCCCGGGCATGATGTAGAGGATACTTACTATGCATTGAAATCAACGGTTGAGTATTTGATACGGAACAATGTAATTCCCATTATCCTGGGGGGAAGCCAGGATCTTACCTACGCCCAGTTTTTGGGTTACGAAAAATTAGAACAAACCATTAACGTAGTAGCGATCGATTCTGTATTTGATCTTGGAAACCCCGAAGAAGATATTACCAATACCGCTTACCTTGGCAAAATTATTTTACATCAACCCAATTTTTTATTTAACTACAGTAACATAGGTTATCAAACTTACCTTGTAGATCCGGCATCACTGGGAATGATGAACCGTCTGTATTTTGACACCTATCGCTTAGGCCAGGTAAGAGATGCCATTGAAGAATCGGAGCCAATTATACGCCATGCCGATATGCTAAGCTTTGATATTACTGCTATTAAACATAGCGATGCACCTGCTAACCCTAATGCTTCGCCGAATGGATTTTATTCTGAAGAAGCCTGCCAGATGATGCGCTATGCAGGCATGAACGATAAATTGTCCTCGCTGGGTATTTATGAAATAAATCCGGAATATGATACCAACGGAAAAACATCGAATCTTGCAGCACAGATGGTATGGTGTTTTATGGATGGTTTTTATAACAGGAAGCAGGATTTCCCTTCGCGCACAAGCACAGATTATGTGAAATTTCATGTGGTACTGCAGGACGAAAAATATGAGATCAATTTCTTTAAGAGCAAAAAAAGCGATCGCTGGTGGATGGAAATTCCTTATCCTCCAACCAAAGGGTTAAAATTTGAAAGGCATACCTTATTGCCTTGCTCCTACAAGGATTACGAGCTTGCGGTAAGCAACGAAATCCCCGACCGTTGGTGGCAAACCTACCAGAAACTGGCATAGATTACCAGCTATCTGATTTTATTGGCCGAAAATAAATTTATAAGGGTTTTATTCAGAAGAGCATTTTTTATAAAGTAAAATGAAAAAACTAATATTATTTAATATCCTGCTTTTTGGCCAGTTTTCAATAAATGTTATTGCCCAAACTATTGATACGCTGATGAATGTTGGCAATGGATATCAGATGCATTTTACAATTATTAAGGGGCATTCATCTCCAATTTTATTTGAATCAGGTTTTGGAAACGGAGCAGATGTTTGGAAAGATATTACTAAACAAGTTTCTGATGTTACTGGCGCAAGTGTTATAATGTATGATCGGTTAAGTTATACAAGTGATCTGAAAAGCTATCAGATTGGTATAGAAAACGAAATTAAAGCCTTAGAGAACGGGCTTCATAGGCTTGGATTTTCTTCCCAAAATATCATGCTTGTTTCACATTCATTAGGAGGGATGTATAATTCATATTATGCATCACGACATTCCAAAGAAGTAAAGGCAGCAGTATTTATCGATGATGCAAATGTGTGCTCTTTAACATCACATTTTAATATGATAGATTTAACGCAAAAAGATACCATTGAACAATATCTGGCAAGTGTATTAAATACAGTGAAAAATAACCCAATGCCTAAAAATATACCTTTAATAGATATTGTTGCAGATACCCATGTTGATGATAATGGTAATCCGGATAACGTTTGGGTGAATTGTCATAAAAATTTTGTAGCAGAATCCCCTTCCCGTAAAATTCTTTTAGCGTATAATGTAGGACATTATGTGTTTGTCGAAAATCCACAATTAGTTATAAATACAATTATAACTCAATACGCGAATTATTTAGAACCGAAACGAAAAGGAATTATCCTGGAAAAAGGTTATGATTTATTATTAAATATGGTTAATGAAAGTAAGAAAAATGAAGTGAAATGTGGCCATTCGGAAGATGATTTAATTACCTGGGGTTATTCTTATCTTGAAAAAAATGAAATAGAAAAAGCTATTAGAGTATTTGAATTAAATGTGTTGATTAATCCCAATGGTTGGAATAACTATGATTCATTAGGTGAAGCTTACTTAAAGGCCGGTAATAGAGATCAGGCAATCAAAAACTACAAAAAATCCCTGGAATTAAATCCTAAAAACGACGCTGCTATTAAAGTTCTGGAAAAAATCCAATAATTTAAGCGGTTTTGGTTGAAATACTTCCTCTTTTTAAACATAAAAAAGCGAAGGCTGTTATTTAATTAAACCGTACTTTTACATAGTTTAATTTCATGACCATGAATGTTCAATCACTTTTAAAACGCGCCGATAACCTCGAATTTTTATCTATCGAAGAAGGCGTATTTTTATATGAGCATGCATCAACTGCCGAGTTGATGTTTGTTGCAAATAACATCCGCAATATAAAAAAGCATAACTCTAAAAAAGTTACCTGGCAAATTGATAGGAATTTAAATACGACCAATGTATGTATTGCCAATTGTAAATTCTGTAACTTTTACCGTATTCCCGGGCATAAAGAAGCTTATATAACTGATATTGCAACCTATAAACGTAAAATTGAAGAAACCATTAAATATGGTGGAGATCAATTGTTATTACAAGGCGGGCATCATCCTGATCTGGGCTTAAGTTTTTATGTAAATTTATTTAAAGAATTAAAAGCCTTATTTCCGCAAATAAAACTGCACTCATTAGGGCCACCGGAAATTGCACACATTACTAAACTCGAAAAATCGACTCATACCGAAGTATTAAAAGCTCTGGTAGATGCCGGTTTAGACAGTTTGCCGGGAGCAGGGGCAGAAATATTGAATGACCGTGTGCGCCGTTTAATTTCAAAAGGAAAATGCACAGGCCGCGAATGGTTAGATGTCATGCGTGCCTGTCATCAGTTAAATATAACTACATCAGCTACTATGATGTTTGGTCATGTAGAAACAATTTACGAACGTTTCGAACATTTAGTATTGTTACGCGAAGTACAATCAGAAAAACCGGCGCATGCAAAAGGCTTCCTGGCCTTTATTCCATGGCCTTTTCAGGATGACGGGACATTATTAAAACGTATTAAAGGCGTTTCTAACAATGTAAGCTCTGATGAATATATCCGTATGCTGGCATTAAGCCGTATCATGTTACCAAACATCGAAAACATCCAGGCTTCCTGGTTAACGGTTGGGAAACAAACGGCAGAAATTTGTTTACATGGTGGTGCCAATGATTTTGGAAGCATTATGATCGAAGAAAATGTAGTAAGTGCTGCAGGTGCTCCGCATCGTTTTACGTATAAAACTATCCAGGATGCCATTAAAGAAGCTGGATTTGAGCCGCAGTTGAGGAATCAGCAGTACGGTGAGCGTGAATTACCAAAAGAAATTGTTGAACAGGTTGTAAATTATTAATCTTTTATGAATGTTATAATTACCGGTGCTAGCAGAGGAATTGGTTTTGAATTGATACAACAGTTTTTAAAAAATGATGCTACCGTATTTTGTTTAACCCGAAATATAGAACCGCTGAAGTCTTTAGCAAATGCAAAACTGCATGTTCATGAAACAGATTTAGCTTCTGTTGAAAGCATGAACGACGCAATAGTTTTTATTAAACAAAAAGCGGGCGCTATTGATGTCATTGTGCATAATGCCGGAAGCCTTGTCAATAAGCCTTATGAAACAATTTCATATACTGAATTAGAACGTGTTTATAAAATAAACGTATTTGCTCCTTATTATTTAACACAGCAATTATTGCCCTTACTTGGGAAAGAGAAAAGAGCACATGTTGTTACTATTAGCAGTATGGGCGGCTTTCAGGGAAGTGCAAAATTTGCCGGCTTAACGGCTTATAGTTCGTCAAAAGCAGCAATAGCAAGTTTAACCGAATGCCTGGCAGAAGAGTTAAAGGAAAAAAATATTTCCGTGAACTGTCTTGCTATTGGTGCCGTACAAACAGAAATGCTGGCAGAGGCTTTTCCAGGCTATATAGCACCTTTATCTCCTAAGCAAATGGCTGAATATATTTTTGATTTTTCCTTAAAAGGACATCATTATTACAATGGCAAAATATTGCCTGTCTCGTCCAGTACACCGTAGAAAGAAATAATTGCAGCCCTTTATCTTTGGAGAATGGTTCTTTAGGATTTTGAATGATAATTGCCACGCCCTTTAGGGCGTGGATCTAATATAAATACAAACAAGGCTTTAGCCGAACAATAAAATGCCATATATTAAAGTAATGATACATTTTGTTTGGTCCACCAAAAACAGAAAGCCCTTAATAAGTAAATCGCTCAAACCATTATTATTAGAACATATAAAAGAGAATGCAAAATCAAAAGCTATTTTTATCGATAAAATAAATTGTGTTGAAGACCATATTCATCTCCTGGTTTCAATGGGAAATGAACAAACAATTTCTAAAATAGTAATGCTTATAAAAGGAGAATCTTCTTTTTGGGTCAATAAACAAAAACTGGTAAATGAAAAATTTGAATGGCAGGATGAATATTTTGCCGTATCAGTCAATGAATCAGCAATTGACAATGTAAGGAAATATATAGATAATCAGGAAGAGCATCATAGGGTAAAGACGTTCAAAGAAGAGTATGATGAGTTTATAAAAGTTTATGGGTTTAAGAAAGAGTGAAAAATAATTCGGCTAAAGCCTTTTATTTACGGATAATTAATCCACACCCTAAAGGGTGTGACAAAAGAGAGGAATAGTAGAGCCCTTTAGGGCTTTAGTCAAAATAAGTAGTATAAGTAATGAGAGTAGTATATTTTGTCATATGTTTTATACTTACCAGAATTATTTTTTCCCAGGAACTCACTCAAACCATTCGTGGAACCATTCTCGACAAACAAACGCAGAGTCCCTTGCCGGGCGCTGTTATCAGTATCATTGGCTCGGATCCTATAAAAGCTACCACTACCGATGCAGATGGGAAATTCAGACTGGATAGTATTGTTCTTGGAAGGAAACAATTAAAGATCTCTTTGATCTATTATAAAGAAAAATCTCAAACGGTTATTTTAAACAGCGGTAAAGAAACGGTACTGAACATTGAAATGGAAGAAAGTGCCGTGCAAGGGCAGGAAGTAACCGTTACCTCTGAAGTGGATAAAACGAAAACCAATAACAAAATGGCTACCGTTAGCTCGCGAGTGTTCAGCACCGAGGAGGCTAACCGTTATGCCGGGAGTAGAGGCGATCCTGCGCGTATGGCAGCTAACTATGCCGGTGTCAGCGGCTCTAACGATAGTCGTAATGATATTATCATTCGAGGAAATTCGCCCCTGGGTGTTCTGTGGCGCTTAAATGGCCTGGATATTCCTAATCCCAATCACTTTGGTAACCTGGGATCTTCGGGAGGGCCGATCAGTATCTTAAATAATAATACGCTTGATAATTCCGATTTTTTAAGTGGTGCTTTCCCGGCAGATTATGGAAATGCGACAGCGGGCGTGTTTGATCTTAAAATGCGTTCCGGCAATAACGAAAAATATGAATTCCTCGGGATGGTTGGTTTCAACGGATTTGAACTGGGAGCGGAAGGGCCTCTTAACAAGAAAAAAAAGAATGGCTCTTTTATGATCAATTACCGTTATTCCACATTAGCTGTGTTTAAATACATAGGTCTTGATTTTGGCACGGGGAGCGCGGTTCCGCAATACCAGGATCTGACGTTTAAAGTAGATCTTCCAACTAAAAAAGCAGGGAAGTTTTCGGTATGGGGCATCGGTGGCTTAAGCTTTGTGGATCTGAAGCAAAGCGACCAATCCAAAGGAAATAATTTATATGGCTATAGTGGAAGAAACACTTCTTTTAAATCCAATGTTGGAGCGGGTGGGGTATCGCACACCTATTTGTTAAGTGGGAGCTCATACATTAAAACAAACATTGGCATTTCCGGGCAGTATAATTTAATTACTGCCGACAGGGTAGATACCAGTAAGCATCCTATGACGATCCGTCCCGAATACAGGAATACCTCTTACACCATAAAATATTCGGCCAACACCACATATAATAAAAAATTCAATTCGCGTAATTTCGTTAACGCAGGGTTTTACCTTGATTTGTATAATACTTCATTTGTAGATAGTATTGACAGCTACGGAAATGGTTTTGTGACACTTCGCAACTATACGGGTAATACATTATTGGGTCGTGCTTTCATTCAGTGGAAACATGCTTTCAGTGAGAAATTGTCATTAAACACAGGATTTACATACCAGTATTTAGTACTAAATAAATCCAGCGCTCCTGAACCGCGCTTGGGTTTAAAATACGAGTTCAGTAAAAAGCAATCCCTGAGCTTTGGAGCAGGCCTACACAGCCAGGTGCAGCCTCTTTACATTTATTTTGCTACAGCCAACTTAGGAAATGGAACAGTGCAGGAAACCAACCGTAACCTTGACTTTACAAGGGCTGCGCATGCCGTTATTGCCTATGATGTTAACCTGTTTAATAGTGTACGTGTTAAGACGGAAGTCTATTACCAATATCTTTATAATATTCCGGTTAAATCGCACCCTGATTATTTCAGTACCGTAAATTTAGGCGCCGATTTTAATAGTCCTAATGTGGATAGCCTTGTGAGTAAAGGAACCGGAGATAATTACGGGATAGAATTAACGCTTGAAAAATTTTACAGTAAAGGCTATTATTTTTTGGTAACGGCTTCTTTGTTTGAAAGTAAATACCGGGCCAGTGATAACGTTTACCGTAATACCGCTTTTAATGGCAATTATGTGTTTAATGCTTTAGCGGGAAAAGAATTTAAAATTGGAGAAAAGCATATTCTGGCTTTAGATGTTAAAGTGACTTATGCCGGTGGAAAACGTTATGTGCCGATAGATCTGGCTACTTCTATTGCCACACAAAGCGAAGTACGAGATGGTTCAGTAGCTTATAATTATCAGTATGATCCTTATTTCAGAATCGATATTAAACCCTCCTATAAGC
>JAZJZF010000075.1:0-23801 GCA_040389965.1 Bacteroidota bacterium | reverse complement strand
GGTGAAGCAAAACCTAACCGTGGTGTAGGTCGTAGAGAAGTTGGACATGGTAACTTGGCTATGCGTGCTTTATCTAAAGTAGTTCCTACTGATACTCCTTATACTGTACGTGTGGTTTCTGATATTTTAGAATCAAACGGGTCATCGTCTATGGCAACTGTATGTGCCGGAACGTTAGCGTTAATGGATGCAGGTGTTAAGATCGCAAAACCGGTAACGGGTATTGCTATGGGCTTAATTACGAATGATAAAGGACAATATGCTGTATTATCTGATATTTTAGGTGATGAAGATCATTTGGGAGATATGGATTTCAAGATCTGTGGAACCAAAGACGGTATCACCGCTGTACAAATGGATTTAAAAGTAAACGGTTTACCATACGAAGTAATGGAAAAAGCCCTGGCGCAAGCGCGTGAAGGACGTTTACACATTATGGGTGAGATCATGAAAACGATCACTGCTCCTCGTGCAGACTACAAAGAAAATGTACCTCGTTTTGAGATCATCATTATTCCTCAGGAATTTATTGGCGCGGTAATAGGACCAGGTGGAAAAGTGATTCAGGATATTCAAAAGAAAACCAATGCTACTATCTCTATTACGGAAGTTGACAACAGCGGACGTGTTGAGATTTTTGCAGAGAAACTGGAAGATTTAAAAGCTGCTGTTGCCCGTATTAAAGGTATTGTAGCGATTCCGGAAGTTGGTGAAATTTATGATGCTACTGTAAAATCAATTATGCCTTATGGCGCGTTTGTTGAATTTATGCCTGGTAAAGAAGGTTTATTACATATCAGCGAATACGACTGGAAACGCATTGAATCTTTAGATGGTTTAGTAAAAGAAGGAGAAGTCGTAAAAGTGAAATACATTGGTACTGATCCTAAAAACGGAAAAGCAAAATTGTCGCGTAAAGCAACTATGCCAAAACCGGAAACCGCTTCTACTGAAGAAAACAAAGCTTAATTTATTTGGTCTCGGGGTAATTTATCAGGAGCGCAAATCAATTTCACAATAAAGTAAAAGCCATTCTCTCATAGGGGATGGCTTTTTTAATGGAAAAAAAATTACCTTTGAAACGAAAAAATATGCTCTATGTTAGAACCAAATTTTAACCCGTTTCCAACGCTTGAAACCGAGAGGTTGTTATTGAGAAGATATACTACTGAAGATGCCGCTGATATATTTTCTTACAGAAGTAATGCAAATGCCATGAAATATATTGCAAAACCTCTGCAAACCGGTTTAGATGAAGCAAAACAGATGATTGAAAGGATCAATGGCATGATTGATACTAATGATGGAATAGGCTGGGCAATTACTTTAAAAGGGCATCCCGGAAAAGTTATCGGAGGCTGTTCTTTTCATGTGATACAAAAAGAACATTACAGAGCAGAAATAGGGTATATGTTACATCCGGATTATTGGAAAAAAGGAATTGTGAGCGAGGCAGTAAAAACTCTTATTGCTTATGGCTTTAATGAGATGAAACTTCATTCTATTGAAGCACACATTGATCCAACCAATACCGGATCTGAAAAGGTGCTTACTAAATTTGGTTTTGTAAAAGAAGCCTATTTTAAAGAGAATTATCATTACAACGGGCAGTTTTTAGATACGGCAGTTTTTTCTTTGCTCAAACCCTGATCTGTTTATTTTTTTACGTTCATAAACTCAAGGATATACTTGTAAGGTTTTGCGTAAGGACTTATAAATTGAAATACCATTCCAACATGGTGCTTTCTTTTTACCATAATTAGTTTTGCATCCGACTGGTATTTAATGACCTCGTTATAAAACTCGTTGTTTACCAGTTTAATAACAGGATATGTTTTTCCTCCCAAAAACATTAAGAACGGAGGCATACCCTTTTTTAAATGATAGGCCGGTGATGCTTTTTTCCAGGTAACAGGATCGTTGCTAAACACTTTTTTATAGGTAGTGTCTCCCTCATTTTTAGATACTGAAAGATACCGATACATATCAAGACCAAAAGCATCAATGAGCACAGTACCTTTTATTGGATTTGGCATATGTTGCTTTTCAAAGTAGCTGTTATCGGTTGCAACCAAAGCTGCTATTTGTCCTCCTGCCGAATGTCCTGAAATATAAATGTTGTTTGTATCGCCTCCAATGGTCTTGCAATTGTTTTTAACCCAGGTTAGAGCTGTTGTAAGGTCATTGGCCATACCTTCGTAGTTAGTGTAAGGACTTAGTCTGTAATTAACTACTACGCCAATTATACCTTTACGGGCCATTCCTTTTCCGTAAAAGCGGTAGATCGATTTTTTACCGTGAATCCAATTACCGCCGTGCACGAAAATCAACACTTTTTTTGGCTCCTTTATTTTGCGGGGCGCATACACATCGAGCTGTAACTGATGGGCTGCATCGTAGGTAATGTTTCTGGTTTTAGATACCGGTTTTATAGAGCAGGCAGTACATAAAAGCAAGACAAAAAGAAATGAAAAGAAATAATTCATAAAGCGTGTGTTCTTGAGATATATACGATAGTAGTTCATACAAAAGATTTGAATTTATTTTTTTCTTTTTTTGCGGTTATAATCTACCAAACCTAATGCCCTTAAAATTTTGCGTTCGCCTTTCCTAATGTTAAACCGATAACCTGTAAAGGCTACCACTCTGGCTATATATTTATCGTTATTAAAGATCTTGGTATTGATGGCAAAATTATTGTCGTAGCTGGCCAGGATTCCTATAAAGAATCTTTGGTTATCATACCTTAAGGCATTTTTGGCGTTAATGCTAGTTGCAAGACTAGGTATGAACGACTCATTGCGGCCATCCATGGTGCGGTAATAGGTTTTTTGTGCTCCCACGCCCACACTCAACAATGCACTAAAAATTAATCTTTTATACACAAATGTATAACCATATCCTATGCTTACACCGGCAGATAATTGAGAGATCATATTGATTTCGCTTAATATGGGAGAAAAATTGTTAATGAAAGGAAAACGGATAAATGTAGAGTCATTAGCCGAGAATACCACATGGTTATGGTAAACCCCCGCCATAAAGGAACCGGCGCTTTTTATCTGTACGTCTGTAAACGAAAAAGCTCCCCGCAGCGAATATTTTTTATTATTGAAAATGTAATTGGAGTTGATTCCAAAAGAGGTAACGTTAATATCGGGTCGTATAACCGTAGTGTCGCCACCTGCAGCGCTATTCAGGAAATCGCCGGTATTATAGATATAAAAGCCTCTGTATCTCTGGTAATTGATATCAGTAACTAATTTCCGGCCAATAACAGTTAACTGAAAATCTTTACTCTTAGTCTCCCCTTTGTCTTTTTTTGCTCCAAATTTTAAACCCGGCGAAAAGCCAAAAGAAACAATTACATTACTCAAATGTATCCCAATAGTATAGTAGGTGTTGGGCGAAAAATTCAAAGACCGGTTTTTTTTGTGATCAGAAATATTGAAACCATAAAACTTCTTGCTAACAGGAAGTGTAAGTGTTATGCGGCGACGTTTATTGTTTTTAATATAAGTGGTATCGTAAGCCGGAGGTTTTTTGGCCAGTAGTTTTCTGACATACCAGCGCTGTGGGTAGATCATAATATCGAAGAAGGTCTTTTTAGGAATTTCGTCAATAATGAGTTTACTCTTAATGCTGTCAATTACGGTTCTGGCAATGCTATCAACCTGAGAAGAAGCCTGAAAATGAAAGCAGAGTATTGAAAGCAAGATGATTACTCTTTTCATATAAACGTATTATTTAATTCCTGAAGGGAAGATAACAGTTATATGTTACAAACTTTTATGCCAGTAAAAAAGTAATGAAATGGTAGCCTATAATAAGTTAAAGCGGTCGTTGGTCTTGAATCTTTTGGCAAAATTCCGGGCACCTTTTCCGTAGGGGAATCTTACTTTTAGGCCTCCTGTATAACATACATCCATAATATTGATGCCCAGGTCTTTTTCCTGTTTACCAATACGCATTCTGTAATCGAGGAATATACCAATCATGCCAAAATTATGTTCGAATCCTGTTCCAAAATTAACTCCAAGCCATCTGTTTTTTACAAGCGTGTTGGCAGAGTAGTATTCTTTAAGATTTAGAAAGTCTGCCTGGCCGGTAAAGAAGCCACTATAGGTATTGTAACTAAGGCCTATGAAAGGGTATAATAATGTTTTTTTATTAGGGAAATGGGCTACCGCTTCTAAATTCATTTCATAAGTATTGGCACTTACATTTAACCAGGTAGGCTCAATATTTATAGGCTTGAAACGGGTAAATAAGGTTGAGACCCTCAGGAAATTATTTATTTCATAATTTAACCCTGCACAAAAGCCGGGAGTATTATTATTATCTTTTACGTTACGTGCTAGATATACTACACTTAAATTAACTCCGGCTTTTACGCTCCATTTCAAATAAGGAGTCTCTTTAGGTGCCTTTCCTGATTTGGGAGCAACAGTACTTGTTTTAGCTGCCGGTCTAATCTGAGCCGTGGCCCAGGTGATGTTTAAAAAACATAATAACAGTAAAGTACATTTTTTTAGCATACTACTAAGTTACTATAAATTGTAAATTATTAATAATTTAATTTAATATGTGGCCTTGTTTTTTGAATAAATGGTGCCTTTTATGGGTTAAGTGGTAAATAAAAAAACCGACCTGATGCCGGTTTTTTTTATATGTTTTGATATGAAGAAGAATCCTTATTCTGCCGGTTCTTTTTTACTCAAAGAACCTATAATGATAGGTACAAGGAATATTAATACAGTTAAAATTGATGTGCCCCAATCGGCGGCAGGGCTGCTTAAAAATTTACTGATAGCCGATTCAGGCATAAAATGCTCGGTTAAGGATAGAATCAATTTTACACCTAATACGGCAATTACAACAAAGGCAGCAGTTTCGAGTGTAGGAATTTTTTCCATTAATCTTACAAAGCCCTGAGCTACGAATCGCATGGCAAGAATACCAATAAATACGCCTACCCAAACCAACACAATATTATCGGTAAATGCTACTACTGCAAAAACGTTATCGATAGAGAATGCCATATCCATTAATTCAACCAAAGCCACAGTAGCCCAGAAATTACCTAAAGCGCCTACGGTAGAGCGGTAGAGCCAGTTTCCTTTCTTATCCACAAAGTCGTCTTCTTTATCTTCTGTTTGTTTTCCTTTCCACCAATCCCATACAAGGTATAATAAATATAAACCGCCAATGGGTTTTAAGAACCAGAATTTTACTAAAAAAGAAGCAAATAATAAGGCTAAACCTCTAAAGATATAAGCACCGAAAATACCATAACGAAGCGCTTTTTTTCTTTGGTCCTGTGGTAAATCCATTACCATTGTTGCCAGTACAGCGGCATTATCAACAGATAATAAACTTTCGATAACGATCAGATTTAAAATAATACCACCCGACACTAATGGGTTGTGTATAATGTCTTGTATGTTTTCGTAAATGCTCATAGTTTAACTTTTTCGGTATAAATATAGTTTTATTTTTTTATTGTAGCTGAATTAATTTAGACTGATAATCACGACTTCTTTTTAAATAATAAATTAACAAGAGCACCGAAAAGAGTGTGCTGATTAAGCCGGGAATGCTCCAGCCAAGGACATCGTAAATGCCATGTAATATAGCAGGAATGCCTATTGCGAGTAAATACAGGCTCTGCCTGTATTTTGGAATGATGTTAGCAAACGATATAAAGTATCCTGCTATACCTGCCCATATAGCATGCAGAAATGGTAAGCAGGTTAAACGTGCTACATTCATAAAAAAAGCAGCATCATAGCTTAAGGTAGTGTTTGTAGTAGTTTGATAATGAACGCCTTCTAAAACTCCGAAACCTATGCCCGAAATTAAACCATAAAACACAACGGTTTGTGGCACCAGAGGTTCTTTGGAACTTCTGATTAAAAATAAGAGCGGCAAAGCTTTAATGGTTTCTTCGGTAACTCCAACACCTAAAACATAGCCAATGAGCCTTAATAGGATATTATTGGATTCGGTAAAGGCATATAAATAACTCAGCGGCGGAAAGCTTTGAAGGTTAACCAGTATGAATGCGGTTATTTGTGTGAGAAAAAATAAGAGAATAGTGTTACGTGTGGTTACCTGTTTTGTACTAAACATGTAATAAAAAAAGATTCCCCATATAACAGAAAAGTACAGAGAAATAGCATAAAACGTCAATAAAGTACCAAACGTAAAGGTGATTAAAAAGGCCGGTGCCAGGCCAATAGAGGCAAGGTAGATGAGCTTTTTATCTTTGATCAGGTCTTTTTTTATGAACTCGAGCCCAGGTACAATAAGGTCTTTACCAATTTTTTTTACCTGATTTATAACTGATCCGTTACTTTTTATTTTAACGCTGACATTGTTTTGTTTTAAGTAAGCTCTTACGGTTTTAATTTCGTTGCTGTGATTGGGCATTGCCTGATCGTTCAATAAAATCTTTCCTTCCTCTACATATGCTTTTAATGCAGAAACAGGGTAGGGGCCAAACTTTTGATTGTTACGAAGAACAAAATACATATTTATTTATTGGCTAATGTAATAATGACCACACGCCCGCCTTCTTCGGCTGACAGGAGCAGTTTTTTACCGTCTGTTAATTCAACCGAAGAGCCCGGAGGAACAGCCACATCATCCGTCAAATCTTTCAGGCTGTTCATGGTTTGGTTAACGAGCATCCATTTATTTCCTATTAATTTAAAATAGCCAACAGGTACTTTTTGCTGATCGGTTAATTTTTCGTTTCGAATAATATTACCGTTTATATGCCATTGAAATAAATACTGATCGTGATATACCATTAGCCTGTGGTTAATAGGTTTCCAAACGCCGGGTTTAAACTGCGAATACAGATCGAGTACCGGTAAGGTACCTACGTGAGCAGTGCCACAGAATGGACACACAGGTCTTGTACTATTATTAAATACATACCACTTTTGCTCACATTTTACATTGGAACAGGGCTGCATTAAATCGGTTGTTTTTAATAAAGCCTGTTCCCACTGATCTGCCGTAGGCCTATTCATAGGGGCATGCAAGCCGTTAATGAATGCCTGGTTAAAAAGCTCGGTTAAATAAGGGCCGGTAATGGTATACGGTATTTTGGTAATATCTCCCCAGGGTAATTCTTTTGGATTAAGCTGGTTTAATTTAGGCCTGTTAGTGGTATCGGTAGGATGCTCAATGAACATGGCTTTTTCACCCATAGAGAGTAAGTCGTCCTTTTCTGTATCGAGGTCATGTACCTTGCCACCTTTTAAAGGATGTCTGTACAATAAAAACATATAAATTAAAACAGCCAGTGCGTGCAAATCGGTAACACGGCTTGGCAACTTACGGTTAGGATCGTCTTTTTTTAAATGCTTGGTAGCTAATACTTCGGGAGCAATAAAATCGGCAGTGCCAATAACATCGGGCGGAAAAATACCGGGAACTACAAGACCATCAATATCAATGATATTCGCTGATTTGGTAACAGGATCAATAAGTACATTTTTATAAGAAAGATCGGAATGCGCTAAACCTGCGGCATGCATTCGTTTTACCCCACGCGAAATATTTACACAGATCTGAAAATAGCCAAGCCAGTTTCCCAATTCGGACTCATCAAGGCGTAAAGGAAATTGTTTGTTTCTGAATTTAGGAGAGGCAAACCATTTTCCTTCTTTTTCTTTTCCTTTTATTAAATCGCTGGTAGCATAGCCTCTTTGAAACAGGAATTTTTTATCATAAGTAGGAACGATAATCCCTATCTGAGTACCTTTTTCAATGACATCGGTTGGCCAGCAGAACAGTGTTTTATAATATTCTCCGCCTTCTTTATTATAAAATGCTTCCCTGTATGTAGTGGCTATTTTTTTTAAACGTTCTTTCGAATTAAAATCCTGTGGATCCCTGAATAGTGCTACAACATAGGATCTATCCGGACTAAAATAAACATCTTTCATTCCCCCCCGCATAGGTTCGCCATTATCAACATATTGATATGATTTAGCTGTATCTATAACGGATCTTACGGTTATTGTACTCATACATTTATTACTGATTTAATATATAACAGCAGTAGTTAGCTGCCCTGATATTTGCAAAGTAATGCTTAAGAGCAGGCTTGCAAACACCTGTAACAAAGCTAATTGTTTTAAGGACATTTACAAAACTTGTGCTGTATTTCGGGAGTAAAATTGTGTTTTCAGCTGGGATGATTGTAATTGGCTTTTGTGGAAACAATCGCTTATAGCAGTTTTATATCCACTCCTGAGTTTGCTCCCTAAGGTTTTAGCTTATTCCATTTTATGAGCATATAAGGCCATTTTGTCCAGAGTAAATTTTAACCGGTACATATAATACACAATGCCATTATCAATTTTTATAGTTTTAGGATAAGCATGTTTTAGTGTGAATTTTTTGTTGATCTTCCCGTTACTCATATTGATTTCGCCTAATGTCATGATGCCGTCATGTAAATAGGTTGTATAAAATTTATGTGCGGTGGCATCACATATAACCATGGGTTTCCAATTCTTAAAATGGTTATATTCTATCGTTTTTATTTGTAAGGGCAGGTTGTTTACTAAAGAATAGCTATGAATTAAATTATTGGGATGATTAAAAATATAAGCTGTATCGTTGCTTGCATATAAGGGGATGTAAGCAGTGGTCATAACTATTGTTTTAAAAAAAGTTGCTGCATCTTCTTTTCTTCTCATGGCTCTCAGCTCTTCAGGCGATAGATCTTCCATTTCATTTTTATCTGAGTTCCCATATTTTTTGTTATTAAATTCATTTTCGCTCATCATCATTTCTATCATTGCCTCGTCGGTATAGCTCCCCATATCCTGTATTTGTTTAGTAGCTTTATGAATAGCAAAAAAATGTTTTGTCTGTTTGCTGTTAAGATAGTTCTCAAAATAAAAATAGTTCTCTTTATTCAGTAAACAGGGTTTTAATAAAGAATCAAATAAGTGTATTCTTACATCATCCAATAGGCCTATACCATTCCCGTTCATGTAAACTTGAGTACTTAAAGCATCGTTGGTTAAGTGAATATTGCCAAAGCAATCTTTGAAGACTGCTTTGTATACATTCTTACTCAATTTATAATTCTGCAATACTTCGCCTTCTTTGGTTATTAATCTCAGGTATTGCTTTTCATTGATATCTCCTAACAGTATAATGTCATCATTTATAAACTGATAATCCGTTACATAAAAATCGTTTTTTACTAATCTGGTGGCATTTTTAGTTGCCGAAACAACCACTTCAGATAGGTCTTTCGACTGTGTTTTCAGATTAATTAATAAGGGAAATTTGGTTGATGAATCCAGCGAAAGCGTGAGTGTTTCGTAGCCCAGCCTGCGAATGACAATAACAGGATTATCATTTTTGTAATCGATATTAAAATTTCCTTTGTAGTTGGTTTGGGTATACGTGTTTTCAAATAAAACATTTACAATGACAAAGCCTATTGGTTCTTTTGTTTTAAAGTCAATGACTTTTCCCGATATCGTTTTTGGACGCATTTGCCCATAACTAAAGGAGACGCAATACAAGAAAATAATGAATGTGAAAACTCTGATATTATACCGCTTCATAATTTTTTATCGTAATAAGGTAATTATACCTGATTAATATAGCGGGGGATGTACTACCATTATAATAGTTAATACAAGGATAATCATAAAATGGCAATTGACATCTTATTTGTTAAAAAATAATTGATAGCGGATTGGTATTTACTTATTGTAATACCTTTTTTAGGAGATAAAACAGAAACACCGACTGGAATTTTTTATAAGTCTGACAATAAATAAAACTTATTTCAACACGGTTACGTGTCCTCTTTTATCATACATGACTCTATCAGCTCCTCTGGCAGTGATTGCATAAATATACACATCACCGGCAACGTCTTTCCCTTTGTAAGTACCGTCCCAACTGGTATCGAAGCTGTTGGATTCAAATAGTAAGGCTCCCCAACGATCGAAGATCTTGATATTAAATTCTATAATATTTGTAGTAGGAATTATAAACTGATCATTTAACAGATCTCCGTTAGGTGTAAACACATTGGGTACATATAAAGTAGATTCTTTACTAATTTCTATTTTTATGCAGGTACTGCTTTTGCAGCCATTGTTATTGGACACTGTTACGCAATAGTCGGTTACTTCGCTTGGTTTCACTTTAATTGAATTGCCAAAGCTGCCTTCGTTCCATAAATAATAATCGCCACCTGTAGCAGTAAGGGTTACTTCATCACCGGCAAGCACATATGTTGAAGAGGGGGTAATAGTACCTGTTGGCTGAGCTTTTACATTTATAGTGGCAGTCTCGCTTACAGAACATCCGCTTAGCGAATATGTTACGGTATACGTTGTATTTACTGTGGGTGATGTTACAAGGCTAGCACCGGTTTTATTTCCCGGTAACCAGGCATAACTACCTCCGCTAACAGAAGGGCTCGCAATAAGTGTTACATTTTCACCAGTACAAATGGTAGATGAATTTACGGTAAGAGAAGGTGTGGGATTAATATTTAAAACAAAATTCTGAGTCTCACCGCAAACCCCACTTGTTGTGTAATTAATAGTATATGAATTTTGGATGCTGGATGCCAGATCAATAAGCCCTGTTGAATTATTAATAGACAGCCCCATAGGTAAAGCACTGAATGTGCCCCCTGCAACACCTGTTATTGTTGGTAAAGGGTTTGCCCCGGAAGACATACAATAGTTGGAAGAAAGATAAATAAAGGCTGCGCTGTTAACAGGCACAACTATAAGTGTGCTTGTAGCAACAACCGAGCAGGTATTAATAAAGCCTGTAACAGTAAAAATAGTTGTGGCTGATGGATTTGCTGTTACCACACTTCCTGTTGAAGCACTAAGGCTTGCCGATGGAGCCCAGATATAGTTTCCTGCACCGCTTACTGTTAACATGGCTGAACCTGAAGCACAAAGACTGGTTGAACTCACAGATAAATTAGGTAGTTGTATAACCGTTACTGTGGCATTTACCGGAGTAGCATTACAGGAGCCATTATTCCCCGTAATTGTATAAACTGTAGTTATAGTAGGATTTGCGGTTACGTTACTTCCTGTTGTTGAAGATAAACCTGTATTAGGGCTCCAGTTGTAATTGGTGGCACCGCTGGCAATTAATGTAGTTGTGCCAGAGCTGCAAATGGTACTTGAATTTACGGTTATAACAGGATTAGCCACAATGCTAACTGTTGCTGTAGCAGGAGTTACAGGACAAGAACCGGTTGAACCAGTTACTGTATAAATAGTTGTAGCACCCGGAGTGGCAGTTACAACGATACCTGTAGCAGATGATAATGTTGCGGAAGGACTCCATGTATAATTGGCTGCTCCGCTTGCCGTTAAAGTAGCAGTGCCGGAAGGGCAAATACTTTGGGAGTTAACAGAAATAACAGGGTTAGAAAAAACAGTAACAGTAGAAGTGGCACTTGAACCTAAACAGGAAGCAATGTTACCTGTAACCGTATAAACAGTAGTAGCGGCAGGATTAGCGCTTACTATGTTTCCGTTGGTTGATGATAAATTTGTAGCGGGTGTCCAGGTATAACCTGTTGCTCCGTTAGCTGTTAATGTTACCGTTCCGCCGGCACACATGGTAGCTGAGTTAACCGTAAGGGTAGGGGTAGTAATAACAGTTACTGTTACCGTAAGCGGTGTTGCAGAGCAAATACCATTGTTACCGGTTAATGTATACACAGTAGTAGCAGCCGGATTTGCCGTAACCACACTCCCGTTTGTGGAAGATAAACCTGTGCCTGGACTCCAGGTATACGTTGTAGCACCATTAGCGGTTAATGTTGTTGAATTTCCACTGCAAATAGTTTGCGATGCAGCAGCTAATAAAGGACTAGGAAGAACAGTGACTGTTGACGTACCCGGTAAAACAGCACATATCCCGCTGCCGGTAACCGTATATATTGTAGTAGCTCCCGGGTTAGCTGTAACCGTATTGCCAGTTGTTGCTGAAAGACCTATGGCGGGTGTCCAGCTGTAAGTGGTTGCGCCGTTAGCTGTTAAGATAGTTGAACTGCCATTGCAGATTGTTTGTGAATTGACCGTTACTGAAGCACTTGCATTTACAGTTACTGTAGAGCTAACTGTTTTTGAAGGGCAAGAACTAATGCTTCCGGAGATAGTATAAACTGTAGTAGCAGCAGGGTTTGCTGTTACTATGCTGCCGGTTGTAGAGCTTAGTCCTGCGGGTGGACTCCATGTATAACTTGTTGCTCCGTTAACTGTTAATGTAGCGCTTTGCGAAGGACAGATGGTTGCAGAGCTTGCGGTAAGATTAGTTGCCAGGAACTGAACATTCAAATCGTCAATTGCCATGTGGTGGTCATTTCCTGAATCATCCGGATCTGACCATCTTAATAAAATATAAGAACCAGCCGGAATACTGACGTTGATGCAAGTAGCCATGTTAGCAAACTGTGTACATGGATACCCCATAACCTGTGCGCTTCCGCTGGCACCATTACTTTGAAGCTGTGTAAAATTTAAGGCTGCTACTGCTGTTCCTGCGGCGGCAGTAATAGCAGGTACAGAAGTACTTACGATATAATCAAAGCCAATAACATTTGTATTTCCGTTTTGCGCAAGTGATAACTGGTATCCTGTATATGAAACACTAATTTGATTTACTGCAGAACCTGTATTGTTTTGTAAAACTACGCCATATCTTATGGTGCCTGTACTACCACTGGCTCTGGAGCCTATCTTCTGATCATTATTGCCATTACATTCGTAGGTATAAAATCCTCCGGTATTGCTGGGTGCGGAAGCTGTAATACTGATATGCGATTGAAAAGTACCTGACATATACCATCCCTGGTATGTGCTGTTATTTGTCCATGATAAAATATCTGTTGTACCAAAATCCTGAAAATATGACCCCGTAGTTACTGATACCTGTGATACCAAAGTAAACTGCATAGCCAGTAATAATGATAAAATAAATGTTTTCATTGTTTTTTTCCTGTTAAGATGGTTTTAAGCGGTTTCGGAATATTTTGTTCCCGGATGGGACATCAAAACTCTTGCAGGATATTCGCTTAATCTATACCAAAGGTAATTTGTGAATGAAAATTGAATATTTCTCTAATGTTAAGAAACTGTTGCGTTTTTTGAAGCAAATTTACAAAAAATGACGGTGAATGAGCCTTTATTGTGGATAAGTTCAATAAATACCTCCCGGTTTTCTCTTTTCCAGCCCCTTTATATTAATAACCGGTAACGAAAGTGGGACAGACATTTTAAAGCTTTTATCGGTAAGCGATAATAAGAATTGTTTTAATTGTTTTGTTTCAACAGCCGTAAGTTGTAAGGAGTCGAAAGGCAACGTTTGATTTTCTATATTTAATCCGAAACCCGCGCCACCGCCTTTTTTATAAAAATCAATGACTTCATCTATAGTGGTATAGATTCCGTTATGCATATAGGGTGTGGTTTGATCAAGGTTTCTGATACCTGGGGTTTTAAAGGCCGCTAAATGGATTTTATTTTTTGTGATTAGGTAGCGGCCACTGTCGGCATCTGTTTCTTTATTTAATTTATTCTTTGGTACACCTATGACTTCAAATTCGTTATCGCCATAAAACGGAGGCGTTAAACCATTGAATAGCGGGAAGAAATGACAGCTGCCACAAAGTGCTTTTCCGGCAAAGATCGTATAGCCTGTAATCTCATCGCGTGATAGTTGTTTCTCGTCGCCCCTGATGTATTTATCAAAACGCGAATTGAGAGCAATCAGTTTTCTTTCATATTCGCTGATGGCCTTTAAAACGGCATAATAGCTAATAGCAGAATCTTCGCTGTTTTTAAAGGCATCTCTGAAAAGGGCTTTGTATTGAGGGCTTTGCTTTAATTTATAAATAATAGTGGCGGGGTTGGAGAACATTTCCTTATGATTAGCCAATACATCATTTACCTGATCTTCGAGTTGCAGACTTCTGCCATCGTGAAAAAAGTTTTTCTGAAAAACAGAATTTAAAAGGCTCGGAGTATTCCGTTTGAGTTTTTCGTTTGAACCAAACGAGACATTGAGGTCTACATTTCCTCCAAAGGCATTTTGTGGATTATGGCACGAGGCACAGGCTCGCTGGTCGTTACCGGAGAGCGCAGGATCAAAGAAAAGGAGTTTTCCTAATTCTGCCTGTTTGCCTACGAGAACCGAATCTTTTAATACAACCGAAAAGTAGCTGGTATTGAACCAACTCTTATCATAAAATTTTTGTTGGCGGATATGGATCGCATAATGAGTTATCTCATTCCGGGCCTCGCTATCGTATAAATGGTAAAGTTCTTCGTATAAAGGTTTCAGGTATTTTGTGATAAAATATAAGCGGTTAAAACTATCGTAATCTGTATGAATAGAAAGGTATGTGTGAGCTGCATCCATAATTTTAGCACAATTTGCTTTACAGACCGTATTCTCAGTATACAGGCCAATGGTATAGGTTAAACCATTGAGTATGCTTTTAATTTCCTGTAGGTTTTGTTTATTGATAGTGCAATCATAGCCATTAAGGTATAAGGACATGATCCTTACAATTTCAAAACGTAGCATATCAATAACGGTAGAATTTTTATAACGTTTACTAACGGCTTTATCTTTAATATGAATAAAGCTTTGTTTAAGTAAGGTGAGTTCGTACTGTTTATGAAGTGTAGAATCGGTTTCAGGCTCATACAGAATTTCTTCTATGACCTGGAAACCGTGAGGGTAAAAGGTTTTATAGTTGTATTCGAACTCTGCTTTGGTTACAAGGGGCGCGTTAATAAAGTATTTTGAATGAAACGAGAAATGGTATTCGGTATAAAACTCTATTTCCTTATACAGTTTACGCGCTGTTTCGTAATGTGTTCGGGCTTTTAAAGTGTTGTTTGTGTGGAAGCATTGTTCAATACTATCCAACTGACTTAAAATGCTTGTAATGTTTAATACAACACGTTTGTTTACTTTATCTGAAACCCCGGTTTCATCTGCGTTTGTAAACGAAGAGAAAACCAGGGCAGAAAAAATAACAAAGAATACTATCCTTACAATGGTATGCTTATTAGTTCTTAATGAACTTAAGTGTTTGCGAATACCCTCCTGCATGAATGTTTAATATATAAGTACCAGTGCTGAGTTCAGCCGTGTTTATGAAATGTTTTGATACGCCGTTCAATGCACTTTTAATTTCCTGTTTAGCAATGAGTTTACCTGCAATGTCGTAGATACTGAAGATAAGATCACCGTCGAGTGGCTGATACAATTGAATAGTCATATAGTCATTTACAGGGTTAGGGTAGGCCGATAGAATAACCGGTTTAAAAAGTTCGTTAACACCTGTAGGTTGTATTACCAGAAGCGCTCGCGGGCATTGTGGTGCTTTTACCGAAAAGATAGAATTACGTGGAATAGCCGCTGAATTACTTTGAATTAAGTGGCGTTGTAAATCATTTACATAAAAAGATTTTGCATAGCTAAAAGTTGGGGTCTGGCTATCAATGGTTGATACATTGAACCAATCGGCCTGCGTTCTGTTCTTGTTAATATCCATAATAACGTAACCATGACTACTCAGGTCGCAGTATTTAATATGACTATTGGCAGCCTGGATAGCAGGAGCACCAAGTGGTATGGAGATTCCGGGTGATGTCACACTGGGTGTTACAAACTCTACACCTGCCGAACCGGCACCCGTTGAACCGTTATAAGAAGCAGTAGGTAAATCGTTAGCCCACGAAGAGTGAATATCGCCTGTAATAACTACCATGTTTGAAATGTTATGGTTTAGGACATAGTTGTAAACCCTGTCTCTTTCAGCAGGATAGCCATCCCACTGATCGCCGTTAAATGCTACACCAAATACTTTTAAAGGTGCCATCATTACCTGCTGGCCTAATACTTTCCATTTGGCAGAAGATGAATCCAGCTTATTGGTAAGCCATGTATATTGTGTGGTGCCTAATAAATTACGGCTGTTTGCTGTAACGGTAGCTCCCGTTGTGCCTGCCTGTAAATCTCTTCCCTGAATTCGGGTATCAAGCATAATAAGTTCAAGTAAGTTTCCGTATTTAATGGTTCGGTATATCTGGTAAGGATTAGCGGTACTTACCTGCCTGATGGGTAGCCATTCAAAAAAAGCTCTTTGAGCCATCGCTTTCCTTATGCTCCATAAGCCTTCGTTGGGCTGATGATTTTCTGCACCATTCATCCAGGCATCATTTGCAAATTCGTGATCATCATATATAATGATAAATGGAAATTGCTGATGTAATTTTTGAAGGTCGTTATCCAGTTTATAAGAAGAATAACGCATTCTGTAATCGGCAATGGAAAGGATTTCGTTAGCAGGCGACCATTGCCTGTTAGCGGTTGCATTGGGCGAATAGCCTCCTGTATTGTATTCATAAATGTAATCTCCCAAAGCTAATACCGCATCAAAATCTTCGCGTTGTAACAAACTTCCATACACATTAAAATAACCTGCTTCAAAGTTAGCACAGGATACCAAAGCAAATCTTAAACTGTCGACAGCTACACCTGTGGGCGCCGTTTTTGTTCTGCCTCTTGGCGATAAAAAATTTCCGGTTTGAAATTCGTAATAATAAAATGTATTGGGATTTAATCCTGCCACATCTACTTTAACTGTAAAATCAGCACTTGAATCGGTTAACAACACTCCCGTTTGCACAACATGTGTCATGCCTGTATCTGTGGCCATTTTCCAGTTTACGATAATAGATTGGTTTACTTGTGCCGAATCGGGTGTAACACGTGTCCATATAATAACCTTGTTGGGAAGCGGATCGCCGGAAGCAATACCATGGTAAAAAGGCTTCAGACAAGGCTGGAGGCTTATTTTATGTTCCTGTGCAACTAATGATATGATATAAGCAAAGAACAGTATAACGAAAAATAATATTTTTTTGAGCATGGTTATAAAGTTTAATGTTTGATTATTTTTTCAGTAACAATAACATCGTTAGAGATCAGTTTTAAAATATAGATCCCGGATGACAGTTCTGTCAGGTATAATTCCTGTTCTTCTTTTGTATTGAGATCACATTTTTGAGATAGAACCAATTTTGCATTCAAATCGTAAATTTGAAATTCAGCCTGAGCGTCTGCTAAAAACTGAGGGAATCTGAATTTGATCGTAACCAGGTCTGTAGCCGGATTAGGGAAGATCATTAATTTATGATAGGCTGTATTTTCCTCAATAGAAGTAACATTACTACACATCACACTATAAGTTCCGGCTGCAGCTGTTATAAATCCTGTACCGCCATTTATGGAAGTAGTTGGATTAATATTATTTGTGACACAGGATGAAGCAAAAATTTTGATTCTTCCGCCACCGGCTGCACCGCCCATGTTCCCGTTGTTTCCACTGCCACTGGTTAAAGCCTGTGTACCACAAAATGTGGCACTGTAATTACAGCTTACGCCATTGCCTTTTGCTCCTGCGGCACCACCATTACCACCTTTTGCCTGCATCGTACCGGTAATGTTCATATAGCCCGGCGATTCCATATAAATACCGCCACCTGCGCCACCGCCTGCACCGCTTCCTCCGCCTGCACCGCATGACAAATTAGCTTCTCCGCAATCGTCACATCCGTCGGTGCAACATTTTACGGTAACACCGCCATCTCCACCAAGGCCACCATTTAAACCGTTAGTACCGTTTGCCATGATCATTCCTGATATTACCAACGAATCCTGTGCAACTATTTTTACCATTCCACCTCCATTGCCGCCTTTACCGCCATTACCACCTTGTACATATGACAATGCACCACCACCGGCTCCTGCGCCACCTGAGCCCATATCAATATCGCTTGCATTTACAGTACCATAAGCAGAAGCGGATGTGCCACCTGTTCCGCCCGAACCTGATACTACAGAATATGCCACAGATACATTAACACCTGTGGCAGTATATGAATTTGTTCCGCTACCACCGTTGCCTCCGTTTCCACCGTTGCCTCCGTAACTACCGCCGGCACCGCCACCTGCGCCACCGCCGGAGCCTATCATACCTGCTTCATCACTTGTGTTTAAACATTGTTGTTTTGGTCCTGAACCGCTTTGTCCGGCAGTTCCCGGTAATCCTGCTCCCGGACCTGATCCGGTAATGCCTTGTAAGCCTCCCTGTATAGTTACCTGTCCTGTATTATCTTTATTACTGCAAGCAGTTAATGACACAATATCGCCGGTTAAGCTGGTAACACTGGTTCCGGGAAGCCCGCCAGTACCACCAGTATAACCTGCATCGTCTGCATTGATGGTTCCTTGTATGACAGCAGTTTTACAGTAAATAGTTAGTTTACCGCAGCCGTTAGACGAATATTTATTAACGAAAACTGTCACATTTGACGGAACAACAAATCGTCCGGTAACGCTATATGTACCTGATAAAATAATGCTTGAATTAACGATGTAGTCGCCTGCAATGTTAGTAGTACCACATTGGGCTTTAACAGACAAAGTGCTTAATGAAAATAACAGAATAAAAAGAAGCGTAAATTTAGATCTCATATAGAAGGGTTTAGTGGTTTACTTGGGTTAGTATAGTTAGTTGGTAACGATTATTTTCTTTAATAGCTTTCTTTCGTCGCTTAAGATCAGTTCCACGAAATACATACCCGGGCCCAGACGCTCAGGTGAGAAATGAAGCAAGGATTGTGAATCCATTTCGATTCCGGCAACAGGATATTTTTTTCCGTTAACATCGTAAACATGAATCTTTTCAATAACCAACTCCGGAATAAATTTCACATGAATGGTCATATCAGAAGTGTTTACAACATTAGGATAAACAATGATCTGACTGTTAAGCTCATTTTCAATAACTGCTGTAGCTGAGGAACAGTTTGCTGCCGGAAGCATATTAATAACAAAGGTATCTTTGATACAGCTTAAGGCATCATAGGCATAATAAGTAGTAGAAACCATAGGGTTAACAACAATCGAATCCTGAGTTGTACCTGTTGGGAACCATTGTACATTTCCCGGCCATGATGGTTTTAAGGTTTTACTATCGCCCGGACAACCCGTCAATGTGGTTTTCTTTCCGGCGTTTTTAACAATGGTAAACGCATCAGATGCTGTGCCTGTTGAATTAATAAATTTAGCATCCAGTTTATTGTCGTTAATTTCTATGAGCATGGTACCAAGTGTAGAGCTCGAATACTGAGACATGGCGGGATGCGGCCAACCACTCGATACAGAACTTAATTTGCCTGAACAGCCACATACTGTATAAACAGTGCCTTTGTGCGATTTTGAAATAGTAGTTTGTTTTTGATAAGGACAAGCTGTTGGATAACTTCCTGTGCCATTGTCTTTGATCATGCTCGGCTGAAGTGTATTTGAATTGCCATAATGACCATCTAACAGATAAGTACGTTCGTAAGAATGGCTATGTCCGTTCAATACAAGGTCAACACCGCCGGCTTCAATAATGGGAATAATATTCTGACGGATCTCCGGTAATTCTCCATCTAAGAGATTACTGTTGTCGGAGTTATGACTGCCTTTCGTATACGGTGGATGATGCCAATAGGCGATTGTCCAGGGCATGGTGTTGGCGGCTAAATCATTGGTTAACCAGATGGCCATTGGATCAGTGGCATTACGGCCTTCATCATAAGAATCGAGTACTATAAAATGGATATTGCCATAATTATAAGAATAATATTTTTCGGTTCCTGATGCTAAACCACCGGCTTCGGCTGCAGTAGGTAAGGTAAAGATATCGTAGTATGCCGGCGAAGGAGAAAACGGAATATGGTTATTATAATCGTGGTTGCCCGGAGCCGGCCATAGTACCATACGTTTTAGTTCGTTTTCGTAAGTATTGTTTGTAAACACACTGCTTTGGTATTGGCTGTCGTAACCGTTATCATAGGCATTATCGCCAAGCCAGATCCACCCATCGATATGGCCGTTTGCCGTATAATTTAAAAAACCGGCAGTAGCACTTTGTTGATTTGTATCACCTGTACCGGCATCGCCAATTGCCCAAAATTTATAATGCCCTTTTGTTCCTTGTACCGGGCTGGTTTTAAAATAGGTTGTATTTGATTGTGGGGTCAAGGTTGAACCTGTGCAACCAACGGCGTAATAATAAACAGTAGATGAATTGAGTCCTGTAATTTTTAGTTCATGATCTGTTACAAATGCAGGATTTGAAACGACCATATTTAAATTACCGGCTGTTGTTCCGTAATATACTTTTGAATCGGTAGCTTGTGTTGTGCGCCATTTTACAATCATCCCTGATGAAGTCCCAATATTTAAATACGGTCCGCGATCTACAGTTGCTGCAGTAGCTGTGGTGTTACCATTGAGTTTTAAATTAAAGCTTATATCCGAGC
Source organism: Bacteroidota bacterium (assembly GCA_040389965.1). Classification (GTDB taxonomy): domain Bacteria; phylum Bacteroidota; class Bacteroidia; order B-17B0; family Aurantibacillaceae; genus UBA4416. The sequence continues at coordinate 3,375 of JAZJZF010000075.1, read as the reverse complement.
TGTTTCCTGCATCCTGATGGATCTCTACAGCAATGACATTTGAACCGGCCGTTAAGAAAGAAGAGCTTACAGATGTTTGATTCCATGAACTCTCGCTGCCAAAGGCAATGGTTGAACTTGCCAATGTACCGCTGTTCACATTACCCGAAGGCATATTGTTACGCCATACTTCGGTTCCATTTATATATACAATAATACCATCATCGCGCACAGCTTGGAGATCTAAAGAAGTAAACTGCGAAGGATTTGTTACGGTAAATGTTTTTCTGAAATAAGTGCTGATGTATTTATTAGAAGAGCTCGAACCATAACTTACTACAGTTGCTTCATCACCATCTCCATAGCCCAATTCGGCATTCCCACTTGCCCAGGAAGCATCGTTAAAAGTGCCTGAACGCCAGGCTGTTCCGGGGTCGGTGCCGTTGTCTAAATATTTCCAATTGCTGCCTGCAGAGATTAAAGAAGTTTGTGCCTCATTGATCCGGCTAATAAATAATAAGGTATAAAGTGAAAGTAGACGTAGACTCATATCACAAAATTGACTAAAGAAGTTATTGTAATTTTTAAAACTATGTTACCATTTGTTTAAGTTCTCCTCTACGTAACTGCAACATCAGGTAATATGAAATTTACAACAGGCTCTACGTGTTGCAGTTGGTAAGTGGAATGTTCGGAAAATTTTTAAAGAAAGGTAAAATGGTTTAGTTGTTGAAGAAACCCTATAAACAAAGCTATTCGGCTGCAAGCAATTTCCTTGCAATGATGAGTAGGGTAGGTAGGTGGTTTTGGAAAAAGTTCCGGAATAATCCTATGAAGATGGATCTGATGACCTTCGAAAAAGGCATACGAATCATCACAATAACTGCGTAAGAAAATGCAATTAAGAAAAAAATAGTTTATAAATAAACTATTTCAGTAAACAATTTACTGCTACAAATTATTTTTTAATGGCAGGTTTTTTGCCTTTAGCAGCGGGTGCCGGTGTAGCTGCTTTTTTTACAGGAGATTTTTTTGGAGAATCGGTTTTGGCTTTTTTAACTGCGGTTTCAATCTTTAATGCTTTCATCATTAATTCCTGATTGCTAAGAATTTGTTTTAGCATTTCTTTCGTTCCGTGTTTCATAAATATCAGATTTGGTTATAGGTAAAGTTAAAAAACTAAAGTCATATATTGTTATTTATTTTACTTTAAATAAAAAGACTAATTCAATACAAAATCTTTGAATCCGGCGATTTCCCTTTCATGAATAATACGTTCACGGATATTTTTAACTTTATAATTATTAGGCAGTACAATCGAAAATGAGGTGCCAACATCTTCATTACTTTCAAAAGCAATAGCGCCATGTAGCTTTTCAACGGAACACTTCACAATGTAGAGCCCAAGCCCTGTGCCTGTTATGTGATCAGTGCCTCTGTAAAACATGTCAAATATTTTATCGTGATGTTCTTTTTTAATCCCAATTCCGTTATCCGATATTTCCATTTTGAGCATATCATCCGTTTGACTGGTAATAGAAATTTTAAGGAAGCTAAAACTGTTTCTTTTGGTAGAATATTTAATACTATTCTCAATCAAATTCCTGAATATAGCTTTAAGTAATCCCGGCGATGAGAAAAATCCATTCTTAACACTCACATCCAGCGAAAAAATAATAGTATCAAATCCGGGTAATGAGTTAAATTCTGAATATACCGAGCGAATCAGGCTTTCGAGGTTTATTGTTTCAGGTTTAATTTCTTCACTTCTTACATTGGTTATAATCCCCAGCTCATCTACCGTATTGATGAGCTTTTCCCATGATTGATTAATCAGGTTCAGGTATTCTTTTATTAAAGGCTCCGTTGTTTTTTGAGAAGCGGACTGGGTTAGTTCTTTTACTTTTAGCAACGGTGATTTTATATCGTGAGATGTTGCATAAAACAGCATTTCCAAATCGTTATTGGATAATTTAAGCGAGTTCATCTGGTTTACAATGTGCTGTTCCATAATACTAAAGTTGTTGGTTAGTACATCAATTTCGTCGGTTGAATTACTTATCGGCAAAACGGTTCTGCTTGTAAAATCACTTTTTACGAATTCGTCAATTTTTTCTTTTAAGAAGGTAATAGACCTTGAAACCCTTTTAGAAATAGCTAAAGCCACAACGATACCAATAGCTATAAAAATAAGGCCAATGATAAGATACACCAATTTTACATTGGCAATAGCAGCCTGTTCCTTTTTTGCAGAGAATTCGACCATGGCAGCTAAAGATGCTTCTATTCTGTTAGAAATGTTATCCATTTGCATTTTCAGGCCTTTTCCACTTTTTAATCCAAGTTTTTTTTCATAAGCCACAAGGCTATTGAACTGGATCGAATAATTATTAAGCGTTTTAATGATCTCTGATTTTTTAGTAGCATCAATAGAGTTATTAACGGATAGTTCATCTTTGATGGTGGCAATAAGTTCGTTATGCTTTATGATGTAAGGATCTTCCTGGCGAATGATAAAATCTTTTTCATGCCTCCGGAGTTGTAAAATATTTACCAGACCAATTTCTTTGCTGTAGTTCTCTAGGTCGTGTGCATGTTTTCGCATTTCGCCTTCAATACCAAAGTTTTTAAAGCCTCTTACCAGTATTTGCTTGAATAGTTCTGCTGTGAGTAATTTATATTTGCTAAACTCTTTTTCCATGTTTTCGATAGAATCGTTTAACTGGAAATGGTTTGTTCTTTGTGCAAGATTAAGATCACTTAAAACACGGCTTAAGTTATTGCAAATGATAAGGTGTTCGGTGATCAGATCACTTTTTCCGGTTTCAAAAAAATGAGGGTTAATGGTTTCATTTTCGAAAAACTCGTGGGTTATTTTTATATCTTTCAGTAATAAGACATGTGTTTTTTCGGCACTTTGAGTAATGTGCGAAAGAGAATCTTTATTACTTTGGAAATAGCTAAACACCACTACTGACATAATAATAGTAGTGAGTATAAAGGATAGCAGGATAACCAGTAATTTTGTGCGGATGGTTTTAAACATAGCGATGGAGTTTCAATGATTAAAATTACCCACGCTTTATTAATTCAATAAAAAGGAAAAGTATTTTTATTGTTAAGATTACAGAACTCAGTTATATGTATATGTTATGGAACTTATATCATATCCGTATATGACATTATAAAAAAGTTTTGAGCCAGGCTACAGCTTCTTTTTCTGTTCCAAATATTTTAGTAGGGCGTCCCGGTTTATTAAATTTCAAATAAATGATTATATAAATGTATTTGGTAAAGATTATATTTTAAATACTATTCCTTCCGTTCAAAAAATTGATATTAATAATTATAAATTTCATTTAGAATTTGACTATAGCGGATTTAATATATCACGCG
>JAZJZF010000074.1:0-23582 GCA_040389965.1 Bacteroidota bacterium | reverse complement strand
TTTATGTAAAGCAAGAACATCAAATCGCTATTTTATTTTTAGCACTGGCAGCTGCTACCAAAATTTACCCTGCTATTTTTGTGTTGCTTTACGTGAGTGATAAAAAATACAAAGAAGTAGCACTAACGGCTATATACACTATTATCTTAATTATCGTTCCGCTCTGTTTTCAAAAAGGAGGCTTTAACCAGAATCTATATTTTATATTAAACGGTTTTGAATTGGACTTAAATACATCTTCTTTTGTGGGTGCTTTTGATGATAAGGGAAATCAAATGCTCCAGGGTACAAGTCTTTTCTCTGTCGTAAAATTGCTCAACATTAAAATGTCACTGGCAATTACCAATATGCTGGGTAAGTACTTTATTTTTGTAGCACTTATAGCCTTAGTGGTTATATTATATGTGGTGCTGGTAGAAAAAGTACTTTGGAGAAAAGCAACCCTGCTTACCGTTTTGATCATTATTTTGCCTCATATATCATTCGATTATAAATTGATCCATTTATTGTTCTGTGTATACTTATTTATTAACGAACCAAAAACGAGCGAAGATCCCCTGATCAATTACAAAACCATTTCCATTATTTTTGGCTTGTTGTTAATTCCTAAATCCTATTTTTATTTTAGCAAAATAGTTACTACAACTACAGGGCAAAGCGATGTGCCAATGGGTACGCTGTTTAATCCTTTATTGATGCTCTACCTGAGTTTCCTGATCATCAAAGCAGGGATGAAACACTTTAAGAAGTCAGCTATAAAGCCTGAGATTACAGAGCATTTGCTGGCTATGAAAAAATCCATTATATACCTTATTCCGGTAATACTTATTATCATTCCGTATTACAGTTGTTCCAAAAAGGCAAAAGCAGACTATGCAATTTATAAAGAACATTATTTAAAAGCTCAGGAAAACCTGACAAACAATAAAAAACAGGAAGCTATAAACGAGTTCAATCTGGCCTTTGCAAATAAGCCTTACAAATTTCAATTGCCGCTTCAAATTGCCAATATTTATAATGAATTGGGTAAATGGGATTCATCAACCGTCTATTTTAATAAAGCTTTAACTATTTTTCCAACCTGTAACGATGCCTTGTTTGGATTACAGTCTATTACCGTAAATAGCTCTAATGCCAAAGGTATGGAAGCTTTAAACAATAAAAAGTTTGAAGAAGCCGCTATCAGTTTTAAAACAACGATCGATGCCTTTTCCAAGCTTCCGCCAAATCCGGCAAACAATGGCTTTGTAGCTTCAGTTTACAGCAATTTAAGTGTATGCTACATCAATACTCAAAAATGGAATGATGCAAAAAATGCCTTAACTCAAATAGCGGCAATTGATCCTAATAACCAGTTTTATAAAACAAATATTGAGTTCGTTAATAATATGATCAATCAGGCAGTCGCGCAGCCTGCAAAATAAATGTTGTCAATAGTTGGATAGTAAAACTAAAATATTAATTACCGGTGCTACAGGCTTTTTGGGCAGTTGTTTGTTGAAAACATTGCTTGAAAAAGGATATGAAGTAGCTGCCATAAAAAGAAGTACATCCGACCTGTTCAGATTAAAAGGCGTAGAGCACAACGTATCGTTTTATAATGTAGATGAAATTAGTGTAGAGGACTGCCTCGAAAAAATAAAGCCTCATATTATTATTCACTGTGCTACTGATTACGGTCGAAAAAATGTAGAGCCATCCTCCATTATTGAAGCAAATCTTATTTTACCTCTTAAATTACTGGAGGGGTGTCTTAAACATAAAGTAAAGTGTTTTATTAATACAGATACTTATCTTGATAAAGGCATTAATTACTATAGTCTGTCTAAGAAACAGTTTAACGAATGGCTTAATACCTATTCGGCAGAGCTTATTTGTGTCAATATTATTTTAGAGCATTTTTACGGTCCCTTTGATGACAAAACAAAATTTGTATCATTCATTACCGGTCAGTTTTTGCAAAATAGTACCGAAATTAATTTAACACTGGGTGAGCAAAAAAGAGATTTTATATACGTGGATGATGTTGTAAGCGCTTTCACAATGGTGCTGGAAAGCCTCGGGAAGATGTCGAATGGGATGTATAATTTTGGTATAGGAACTAACGAGCAAATAAAAATTAAAGACCTTGTTACATTAATAAAAACGCTTACAAAAAATACAATAACCAAAACAAACTTTGGGGCCATTGCGTACAGACCCAACGAAATTATGAATTCAGATATCGATACACAGGCAATTAGAGAATTGGGGTGGAAACCGGAGTACTCGATAGAAGAAGGTCTTAAAAAAATGATTACATTAGAAAAATAAAATAATACAATGAAAATATTAATTACCGGAGGTTGTGGATTCTTAGGAACTAATTTAGCGGAAAGAATTTTAGCTGAAAATAAATCTGAATTATTTATAGTAGATAATTTGGTAAGATTTGGCAGTAAAATTAACCTGGAATGGCTTAAAACCAAAGGTAAATTTACGTTTATAGAGCAGGATGTACGCTATACAGAGCTCATTGAAAATACTATAAAAGATATTAAACCGGATGTAATTTTTCATTTGGCCGGCCAGGTGGCAATGACCACTTCTATTTCAAATACACGAAACGATTTTGAAATTAATGTTCTCGGAAGTTTTAATATTCTGGAGGCCGTGCGTAAACATTGTCCTTTATGTACCATTGTATACTCGTCTACAAACAAAGTATATGGCGATTTAGAATGGACTCCTTACGAAGAAACTGACAAACGCTACATTGCAACAGAGTTTAAAAACGGCTTCCCTGAAAATATTCAATTAAGCTTTCATTCGCCATATGGTTGTTCTAAAGGAGCTGCCGATCAGTATATGTTGGATTATCACAGAATCTTTGATTTGAAAACAGTTGTATTCAGGCATTCATCCATGTATGGTGGCCGACAATTCTCTACTTATGATCAGGGCTGGCTGGGTTGGTTTTGCCAAAAGGCATTAGAAACCAAAACCAATACATTAAAAGAACCTTATACAATATCAGGAAGCGGTAAGCAAGTGAGAGATTTACTTCATTCTGAAGATATGATAAACCTGTACTTTGCAGCTGCCGAGAATATTGACAAGATAAAAGGACAGGCTTTTAATATCGGAGGAGGAATGAGCAATAGTCTTTCTTTACTGGAATTATTTGATGTTTTAGAATCCGAACTGGATGTGAAGCTCGAATACCAGAAATTACCATGGAGACAAAGCGACCAAAAAGTTTTTGTGGCAGATATCAGTAAATATTCCAATGCAACAGGCTGGATACCTAAAGTTGATAAACTGACCGGAATAAGAAAAATGATTAGTTGGGTAAATGAAAATGGAAAATAAAAACGATCTTAATATTATAATACCTGCCTATCTGGAAGAAGAAAACCTCCGGATTCTTTTGCCGCGGATTAAAGTGGTGGCAGACGATCTTAAAGTAAAGTACGAAATTGTGATTGTAGATACAATGACAGAAATGGACAATACACATAAGGTATGCGATGAGATGCAGGTGAAGTACATAAATCGTGAAAATGGTAATAAATATGGCGATGCCATAAGAACAGCGATACAACATTCTAATGCAACCCATATCCTGTTTATGGATGCCGATGGTTCACACTCGCCCGAGTTTATTAAAAATTTATATAGTCATAAAGAAGGAAACGATATCGTTATTGCCTCAAGGTTTATAGATGGTGGCGGCAGCGACAATAAGAAGGTTCTTATTTTTATGAGCTGGACCGTTAATTTTATTTATTCATTTCTGTTTAATTTAAAATGTAAAGATGTATCAAACAGCTTTAAATTGTATAATGGCGACCTGCTCAGATCAATTACTTTAAAGTGCGATAACTTTGATATTATTGAAGAAATATTGATCAAGCTAAAGCGCAAAAACAAAAATCTAAAACTAAAAGAGATCCCTTATATCTTTAAAGAAAGAATGTTCGGGCAAACCAAACGGAACCTTATAGCCTTTGTATTCTCGTATATTTTCACACTCATTAAGCTGAAATTCAGCAGATAGTATTTCGGACAGCTATTTACTTATTCCTTCTGTTTACTATCCATTAAAATAGTAACAGGTCCGTCGTTTACTAAACTGATTTTCATATCTGCCCCAAACTGCCCTGTTTTAATGGGCTTTTTAAGTAAGGTGCTTAATTGTTCAATACAATTTTCATAAAGAGGAATGGCAACATCAGGCCGTGCAGATTTAATAAACGAAGGGCGATTACCTTTTTTAGTAGAAGCAAATAAGGTAAATTGAGATACTAGCAAAATGTCTCCGTCAATATCCTGCAACGATAAATTCATTTTATCATCTGCATCCGCAAAAATTCGCATACCAATCAGCTTATTACAAAGCCACTCCGCATCTTCTTTGGTATCAGCTTCCTCTATGCCTACCAGCACCAGAAAACCTTTTTTAATGCCCGAATAAATGGTATTATCAATAGTAACACTGGCTTCTGTTACTCTTTGAATCACAAACCGCATGCTTATTTTTTAGCCTTGAAATTTGTTAAACCCGATTGTAACCAAAAAGCAAATACTTTCTGATCTGTTTCTGTTCCCATGGTTCCCGGAGTTGCATTTGATTCGTCATGGTTCAATAATACATACTGAGGCTGTGAACTGGAGCCGTATTTAGTGGATTGAAAATAAGCCCATTTGTTACCAATGGTTTCTAAAGTACGTTGCTTGCCAAACCAAAACACTTCTTTTTGCTCAGACTTCGGAAGTTCAACTTTACTATCAACATACAAAGAAACAATTACAACAGAATCTCTGAGCATTGGCAGTACTTCCGGGGTTACCCAAACGGTTGATTCCATTAAACGGCAATTCACACAAGCATTCCCTGTAAAATCAACAAACAATGGTTTGTGCACCAGCTTGGCATATTTTAAAGCACTCTCATAATCATTTTTAAATAACATCAAGCCTTCAGGGCCAACTACTCTTTTACTTTCCAGTTCTGCTAATATTGGATCTGAAGATGTAGCTGCCTGTGTGGATGAACCACCGTGCCCACCAAAACCATTAGGTGATTCGGCATAATGATGCGGAGGAGGGAAGGAAGAAATTAATTTTAACGGAGCGCCCCAAAGCCCTGGAATTAAATAAATGGTAAAAGCCAGTGAAAGTGTAGCAATTAAAATGCGTCCAACCGATAAAGGTTTATTGCCTTCATCATCGTGTGAGGTTTTAAATACACCCAATAAGTATAACGTCATCATAGCAAATATGGCAACCCATAACGTAATAAATACTTCCCTGGTCATAAAGCCCCATTCGTTTACGTTATCTGCATTAGCTAAGAATTTAACGGCTAATGCCAGTTCTATAAATGCAACGGTTACTTTAAATGTGGTCATCCATCCGCCTGATTTAGGTAATGAATTGAGCATAGAAGGGAAAAATGCAAAAATCATAAATGGTAAAGCAATACCGGTACCAAATCCTGTAAATCCTGCAAACGGACATAAATAACTGTTTCCTTCTGCTAAGGCTGCCAGTAAGCTTCCAAGGAAACCGGCGGTGCATGAGAATGAAATAACCACTAAGGTGGCTGCCATAAAGAAAATGCCTAAAACACCTCCTTTATCCGCTTTCTGGTCCAGTTTATTTCCCCATGAATTAGGAAGGGTAATTTCAAATAAACCAAAGAATGATAAAGCAAATACAACAAATAATAAAAAGAAGAAAATATTCAACCAGGTATTGGTAGCGATATTACTTAAAGCATCAGGGCCAAAAGCAACCGTAATTAACATGGTTGGAATCACAAATGTGATAATGATAAAGAAACCATATAGCATCGAGTTTTTAATTCCTTCCGCTCTTGATTTACTTCTTTTTATAAAGAACGATACCGTTAAGGGTATCAGTGAATACACGCAAGGCATTAAAACAGCACCTAATCCTGCTAATAAACCAAGTAAAAATTTAGACCAGGGATGACAGGTGCCGTCTTCTTTTTTTCCTGCATCCGTAACCATTGCGTCAATCTTTTCGGTAGTTGTAGGAATAATTCCCATTTCATTAGGCTTAACCGTATCTGTAACAATAGCAGCAGTTGTTGTATCCTCTGCAACTGTATTAGTTGGAGTAGCAGCAGTTTCACCGCTCAAACAGGCGGAAGTGCCTTGTACTGTAAATTCAAAATCATCAGCCGGTGGGAACACGCACTGTTCTTCTGTACAAGCCTGGTATTCAGACTTTCCGGTAATCGTAATTTTTTTATCGGTTTTTAATTTGATGCGTTGTGTAAAAACAGCAGTATGTTTAAAGTACTCCACATTCATGTCAAATACCTTATCGTGTTCTTTTATAGTTTTTCCTTCCGTTACTTTACCTACCAATTCATAGTCTTTCGACTTTTTAAAAACGAAATTGGTTGGATTTGGCCCGTCTTCCCCGGCTTTCTTTACAGAATATAAATGCCAGCCCTCATCAATGGTTGCATTGAATTTCAAATCATATTCACAATCAGAAACTTTCTGCGTAGAGAATTTGAATTTCACATGTACTTCCTGTGCCTTTAAAACAGTTAAACTGCTTAAGATCAATAAAACGAAGAGTGATATTTTTTTTATCATATAAAAATGTTGGGGGAATAAATGTAAAAATGATTATGAAGTTTTATATACTGTGTTTTTAAGTATTTAATGATATTATGAGATTCCTATTTTTTGCCGGGAAGCTGTACCGCCACATCCACAATTTTGGGAGGAAGGCACTGCCGGTCATTACAGGTCATATATTCTACCGTAGCGGGGATCAAAAACCTTAAACCCGATTTCCTTTTTATTTTTTGTGTAAAAACAGCTTCTTTTTCAAACACAAAAACTTTAGCATCAAAAGCAGCTACAAATTCTTCATGCGCATCTGTCTCAACTACTTTCCCTATCAGTTCAAAATTAGCCGTGGGCGTAATACTGAATGAGGTTGGAATAGGGCCTGCATCGGTAGGGCGTTGAGAATAGATATGCCATTTAGGATCTATTTTGGCCTTAAAGGTAATAATACCCTCATTGTTAGGTAAATCTGTATAAGAAGCAGTCCATGTAACCGGAGATAAAGGAGCTTGGGAAAAAACAACTACATTTAAAAGTAGAAACAGGGAAAGTACAATTTTGCGCATTATCATTTTTTTTAGTGAAATTAGGTATAAAATTATGGTTCTGATGATTCTATTTACAAAAAATTGTTAAGCCTAAAAGTCAGTAAATATGATTAAAATCAGACAATTCGTCTATTTTGATCACTTTTTTGCGACTAAATTACAGGTACCTTTAGCTTGGAATATATTTTGAATATCAAATAGCAAAAAATAACCCTATGAACTTAAATAACTTTACTATAAAATCCCAGGAAGCTATCCAGCAGGCGGCTCAAATTGCAGCAGGAAACGGACAACAAGCTATAGAAAATGGACATATTTTAAAGGCCATTTTAGAAGTTGACGAAAATGTGACGCCTTTTATTCTCAAAAAATTAGGAGTTAACCAATCCAACTTTTCCAAAACAGTAGATGCGATCGTTAATTCTTATCCAAAAGTAAGTGGAGGGCAACCTTATTTATCAAACAGTGCCAATCAAACAGTTGCCAAGGCAACCAATTATTTAAAAGAATTTAAAGATGAATATGTTTCTATCGAACATTTATTGTTAGGGATATTAGCCAGCGGTGATTCTGTTTCACAATTATTGAAAGATAATGGCATTAAAGAAAAAGAATTAAAAGCGGCGATTATGGAGCTTAGGAAAGGCTCTACGGTTACAAGCCAGTCGCAGGAAGAAACCTATAACTCTTTAAATAAATATGCCATTAATTTAAATGCCCAGGCACGTAATGGTAAATTGGATCCGGTAATTGGAAGAGATGAAGAAATTCGTCGTGTATTGCAGATCTTATCGCGCCGTACAAAAAATAATCCCATATTAGTTGGCGAGCCGGGCGTTGGTAAAACGGCCATTGCCGAGGGCTTAGCGCATAGAATCATTGCAGGCGATGTGCCTGAAAACCTGAAATCAAAACAAGTGTATTCCTTGGATATGGGTGCTTTAATTGCCGGTGCAAAATACAAAGGCGAATTTGAAGAACGTTTGAAATCAGTTGTAAAAGAAGTTATCGGCAGCAATGGAGATGTGGTATTGTTTATTGACGAGATTCACACATTGGTTGGTGCAGGTGGCGGTGGAGAAGGTGCTATGGATGCTGCTAATATCTTAAAACCGGCTTTGGCACGGGGAGAATTAAGAGCTATTGGTGCCACCACATTGAACGAATACCAAAAGTATTTCGAAAAAGATAAAGCCCTTGAAAGACGTTTCCAAAAAGTAATGGTAGAAGAACCATCCGAAGAAGATGCTATTTCTATCTTGCGTGGAATCAAAGAAAAATATGAAGCACATCATAAAGTAAGGATCAAAGACGAAGCTATTATTGCTGCTGTTGAATTATCGCAACGTTATATCAGCGATCGTTTTCTTCCGGATAAAGCCATTGATTTAATGGATGAGGCGGCTTCCAAATTGCGTATGCAGATCAATTCCATGCCAATTGAATTAGATGAACTGGAGCGTAAGATCATGCAACTCGAAATTGAAAGAGAGGCTATGAAACGCGAAGATGAAGATCAGAAAGTAGAAGTATTAAATAAAGACCTTGCTGATTTAAATGAAAAACGCATTTCGTTAAAAGCCAAATGGCAAAGCGAAAAAGAAGCGATTGAAGGCGTACAAAAAGTAAAAGCAGAAATTGAACATTATAAGGTGGAAGCCCTGAATTATGAGAAAATGGGCGATTTTGGCAAAGTAGCCGAAATCCGTTATGGTAAAATTCAGGAAGCGGAAGCATTGTTAACACAGTTGGAAGCTAAGCTAAGCGAAGCTAAAGCAAACGGATCGCAATTGTTGAAAGAAGAAGTGGATAGTGAAGATATTGCGGATGTGATTTCCGCATGGACAGGAATCCCGGTTTCAAAAATGCTGCAAAGTGATCGTGAAAAATTATTGTTACTCGAAGACGAATTACATAAAAGAGTAGTCGGTCAACACCAGGCGATCGAATCTATTGCTGATGCCGTAAGAAGGAGCAGGGCAGGGTTACAGGATGCAAAAAAACCAATCGGCTCATTTATATTTTTGGGAACAACAGGTGTTGGTAAAACAGAATTGGCAAAAGCTCTGGCAGATTATTTATTCAATAACGAAAATGCCATGACGCGGATTGATATGAGCGAGTATCAGGAACGCCATGCTGTGAGCCGTTTAATAGGCGCACCTCCAGGATATGTTGGTTTTGATGAAGGCGGACAGTTAACAGAGGCTGTAAGAAGAAGACCTTATAGTGTGATCTTATTGGATGAAATTGAAAAAGCACATCCCGATGTATTTAATATTTTATTGCAGGTGCTGGATGATGGGCGTTTAACGGATAATAAAGGCAGAACAGTTAATTTTAAAAACACCATTATTATCATGACCTCTAATATTGGTTCTCACATTATTCAGGAAAACTTCGAAAAACTCGATGATAATAACAAAGAGGAAGTATTGGCAAAAACAAAATCAGAAGTATTTGAAATGCTGAAGAAAACAATTCGTCCGGAGTTTTTGAACAGAATTGATGAAGTGATTATGTTTGAACCCTTAACCCGCGAAGACGTCACAAGTATTGTTCAGATTCAGTTTAAGCACATTGCAGACAGGTTAGCGGAACAGCATATTGCTATACGTGCAACAGATGAGGCCATTGAATGGCTTGCCGAACTGGGTTACGATCCACAATATGGAGCAAGACCTGTAAAACGAATCTTACAGAAACAATTGCTTAACGAGCTGTCGAAACAGTTATTGGCAAACAAGGTCAATAAGGATAAAGAGATTATTGTAGATATGTTCGATCGTCAAATCGTCTTTAGAAATTAAGCATTCACCTAAATATCAGGGTTTCTATTGTTAAAAAAGTACAAAACTCCGGCTTATTAAGCCGGAGTTTTCTATTTATGCAAAAAATATTAGTTGAACAATTAAACCTTTTCCAAATTCTGTTGTCAAACAACATATACTCGATACAGATGTCAAACGCAATCACTAATATATTCAGCACGCCTACACGGATTTTACTTCTTGCTGATATTAATTCGGAGCATACCCAAAAATGGGCCATTGGTTTGGCTAACAGTGGGTACAAAATAGGCGTTTTTAGTTTTAGCCCGCCACGTTCAAAGTGGTTTGAGCAATATAACATCGAATGCCTGCATAAGCATTCGGTTGTAAAAAGCTCCAATAAATTATGGGCTAAGTTGGCTTACGTTACTTTTCTACCAAAATTAAAGACAGTTATCAAAGAATTCAGACCCGACATCCTGCATGCTCATTACGCCAGTAGCTATGGTTTGTTAGGCGCACTCAGCGGATTTCATCCTTATATTATTTCTGTGTGGGGAACAGACATTATGAAATTTCCTCATAAAAATGTGCTCACAAAACAAATTATTAAGTACAATCTCAAAAGTGCAGATGCTGTTTGCGCTACTTCACATACCTTAAAAAAACACATACACCGCTTAATTAATAAGGAAGTAGAAGTTATTCCATTTGGTGTTGATTTGAGTGAATTTGTCAATAAATCCAAACGAAAAAATGATTCCGTTTTTACGATTGGCTGCGTTAAATCGTTAGAGAAAGTATATAATATTAATTCACTGATAGTATCGTTTGCTGAATTAAAAAATAAATATCCTGATAAAAAACTCAAACTCGTTATCGTAGGTGAAGGCAGCGAAAAGGAGAAATTGCAGCATTTGGTAGATGAACTCCATATTAATGAAGAAGTTGTTTTTGAAGGTAAATTATCGCATCACCTGGTAGCAGATAAAATCAATGAATTGGATGTACTCGTAAATTTATCGGAATACGAAAGTTTTGGTGTGAGTGTTATTGAAGCTATGGCTTGCGAAGTGCCTGTTATTGTTAGTGAAGCAGAAGGTTTACTGGAAGTAGTGGAAGACCAAAAGAACGGAAGTATTGTGAGTTATAATAATATAACGCAGATTGTAAATGCACTCGAACGGTTAATGCTAAATAAAAATCTGAGAAAGGCTATTGGAACAAATGCAGCAGCACGTGTTCGTAAAAACTATAACTGGTTCAATAATTTAAATCAGATGATGAGTGTTTATGATAAGGTATTATACACATCGTAAACGTGGCCTATGGCTATAATTGCTTATGCACAAGGTATACGCGCTCAATGGCCTTTAGTTTTTTATAAGGAAGCATCTCGTGTTCCTTTTGAAACGATGCAGGATCTTCGTAGAGCATAAGTGTACCAATGGGGTGCGAGGCATCAACATTTTTTAAGGAATAGGTAACAGGCTTTATGAGGTAAATTGTTTTATCCTCAGTTTCGTCGTTGTAAATTTCTATTAAATAAATAACCACATCATTTTTCAGAAAATATTTTTTAAGTAAACGGGCTCTGTGTCCTTTTGTAATAAGGGTGTTTTTGTCGGCAGCCGGATAAATATAAATTTCAGTTCCCATGTATTCGAGGAAACGGAACTCACGTTTGTTTTCACCCCTGATTTTAATAGGCACTCCAAGTAATTTAAAATCCTCATCATCATTTTCGGAATAATAGATCGGCAACTGAAGCTTAACAGGAAAGAATTTTCTTTTACTGATTTTTAAGCGACTGATCCTGAGTAAAACAATACTGATCAATACACCTTCTTTTAAAATATTTTGTCCAAGGTCTTTTAAGGCAAACATAAATCCTTTGTAATAAAAACCATAGCTAAATTCAATGGCCAGTAATATAAAATACCAGGTTAAAACGCTGATATGTAATTGCGTGAGGGTACTTATTTTTTTATAGTCGAAAAACGGAGAAAAATTAATACAGTTATTGATCATTTGTATCCAAAAATTGATCCCTATCAAATACACCAAAGTAGAAAGAAATGGGGTAGCATTACCAATAATAGGCTGAGTTAAAAAGAAGTCGAACAGGCCATGAGAAGCAACCGCTATGGATATGGCTACTATAGAATTGAGGTAAACATTTCCCTTATGAAAGTTTTTGAACCGGTAAATGCCATATACACAAATGCTGGTATTGATAATATGTGTAAGGCAGGATATAAGCGTGCGCCCTGTAATGATCTGAGAGCCGTAGTTATTGTAATAAACAAAATTTTCCCTTACCGAAAATCCCAATGCTACGATACCGGCAAATATGAGGTAATCGAGGGGCTCGTCAATGCGTTTTTTCAACAGGCTAAAAGCAACAAAAATACCTAAGAGTTTAATCAGCTCTTCTGTAAGGCCTACCCCAAAAATAGAATACAGGAAATCGTTCAATAAATGCCCGTTAAACTTAATTCCCTGCGTTTCGAGCAGATTATATATCCAGAGGGCCAAAGACGGTGTTAAATAGCCTATAATAAACGCAAGGCACAAATCAATAATACGCTCATGTTCGAGAATATCAATGTTCTTAAAATAGGAGAGCCATAACATTGCACCTGCCACAGCCCCCATAATAGGAAATATGAGGTAGATCTGATATGAACTTAGCATAGGCATAAAAAAACCTCCGTTGTACCGGAGGTTTTTAGTGTTATTTGATAGTATGGTTAGTTATTGATGCTTATTTTCTTATCCAGCTCTTCAATATAGGCTTTAAAGCGTTTGTCTGTGTCCATCAGGTTATTTACCGTTCTGCAGGCATGTAATACCGTAGCGTGGTCTTTTCCACCGCAATGCATCCCAATAGTAGCCAAAGACGATTTAGTCATGCTTTTCGCAAAATACATAGCTATCTGGCGTGCCTGAACCACTTCACGTTTACGGGTTTTTGATTTCATTAGGTCGATGTTCAGATCAAAATAATCGCACACCACTTTTTGGATATAATCGATAGAAACCTCACGTGCAGTTGATTTAACAAACTTGTCAATCATTTGCTTGGCTAATTCCAGCGTAATTGTTTTTTTGTTTAGAGACGATTGTGCCAATAAAGAGATCAAAGCACCTTCTAGCTCACGTACGTTTGACGTAATGCTATATGCCAGGTATTCGCAAACTTCTTTTGGTAACTGAATTCCTTCGTTGTATACTTTTTTCTCTAAAATAGCAATACGTGTTTCCAAACCGGGAGTTTGTAAATCTGCGCTTAAGCCCCATTTGAAACGGGATAATAAACGTTGCTCAATTCCCTGCATTTCAACCGGAGCTCTGTCGGCTGTTAAAATGATTTGTTTACCTAATTGGTGTAAGTGATTGAAGATATGGAAAAATACATCCTGTGTTTTTTCTTTACCTGCTAAATACTGAATATCGTCAATGATCAACGTATCGATCATTTGGTAAAAATGCACGAAATCGTTTTGATTATGATTTTTGATTGCATCGATGAATTGTGCAATAAATTTTTCTGATTGTACGTAAAGAACCGTTTTGTTAGGGAAATTCTTTTTAATGTCGATACCGATAGCCTGAGCTAAATGCGTTTTTCCTAAACCAACACCTCCGTAGAGTAACAAAGGATTAAAAGCAGTACCACCCGGTTTTTGAGAAACAGCATAACCTGCAGATCTTGCTAAACGGTTACAATCACCTTCTACAAAATTATCGAAGCAATAGTTAGGGTTTAATTGAGATTCAACAGAAACTTTTTTAAGACCTGGTATAATGAACGGATTTCTGATAGCGCCATTGCTGATATCAATAGGCATAGAAACCGGATTATTTTTTAAATTGGTATTAATGTTAGGAACTTTAAGCATAACCGCTTTTTCAGATTTGCCTGTTCCGTTATCCATTACGATGCTGTATTCAATTCTTCCTTCTGTCCCTAATTCTTTACGGATAACTTTTTTAATAATTGTAATATAGTGTTCTTCTAACCATTCATAAAAAAACTGAGAGGGAACCTGAATATTTAATACGTTATCCTGAATCTTAATCGCTTTTATAGGTTCAAACCAAGTGGTAAAATTCTGAGGGCTTACATTATCCTGAATTACTCTTAGGCAATTCTTCCACACGGTTTCAGCAGTTTTTTCCTTCATATTAAGAAATAGTTTTAAAGTATATAATGTTAAGTGTTATGAACAAGTCCGAGTTTGTAAATATATACCGATTATTTAATCTCACAACAAAAAAATGAATAAATAATTTCAAAAAATTTTCGTTTTGCTATTGTTTTTTTAAATTTTTCTATTATCTGAATTATGTGAAGTTTTTTTCTTATTATAAGAGAAATACACATCCAGTTTTCCGAGCCATATTCCAGCCCATCCTACCTGCGTTACAAAAACTTCTTTACCTGTGAGATTGGCTATTTTTGTTGGGTGTTCGAGGAAAGTGTGTGTATGGCCTCCAATAATCAAATCAATGTTTTCTGTTAACGGCGCCATATTCTTATCGCTGATTTTTTTATCTGCAAATTCATATCCCAGATGCGAAAGGGCAATAACATAATCACACCCTAAATCGTACTTTAATAGCTTTGCTGTAGCATTGGCAATCTGTAGCGGGTTTTGGTAAACCGTATCGCCATACATTTTTTTATCAACCAGTCCTTCCAGTTCGATACCGTAACCAAGCACACCTATCTTAATTCCGTTTTTTATAAACACTTTATAGGGAGCAATTTTTTTGTTAAGGTTTGTGTTTGAAAAATCGTAGTTACAGTTAATGAACGAGAAGTTGGCATGCGGCATTTGTGTTACAAGGTTATCAATACCCAAATCAAAGTCGTGATTACCAATGGTTGTAGCATCATACTGCATCGTGCTCATTAACTTATATTCCAGTTCGCCATGATAGATATTAAAATAAGGAGTGCCCTGAAAAATATCGCCTGCATCCAATAACAAAATGTTATCGTTTTCTTTTTTTATTTGCTCAATAACGGCAGCTCTCCTTGCAAAGCCTCCCATTCCTGCAAATTTGGGATCGTTGGCTGAAAAGGGTTCAATGCGGCTATGCACATCATTGGTATACAAAATGGTTAAGTGAGCCAGATCCTTGCTTTTTAAAACATCTTTGGATAGGGCAGGAAATCCGGCTAATACGGCAGATGTTCCTACAAAATATTTTAAAAAGTCTCTTCTATTTTGATATTTGAATTCTTCCATCTAAATAAGGTTTTAATATTTTGCCTTGTGCTGTTACATGGTTGCAATAGTTGATGAGCATATCTCTTAATAAGATATTCATTGACCTGCGCTCTTTTGCATTTTTAAAGAAGATGTAATTATCTCCTCCATTAGCAAGGTAGTCAGAGGTTACTATCCAATAATCTTTAGTATCATCCATTATTTTCCCTTTAACAGTAACGTTTTCTGCTAATTTGTTTTTTATGGTCATGCGCATACCTCCCACAGGAATCCCACCTTTTTCGGCAATGGTATTGCACATATCTTTAAACTGCGCGCCACTTAATTTTAATAAAACCACCTGATTATCAAATGGCATTAATTCGAAAATATTTCCTACCGTAATATTTCCTTTAGGCAGCGAATTGCGCAGCCCTCCTTTGTTAAATATAGCTACATCAAGCATAGACGAATCGTTGGCCAGTAACAGTTTTGTTTCATAAATAACGGCGTCACAAAATATATTTCCGATAGTGCTTTCTACTTCTGATTTCAAAAAAGATTCTTCGCTTTGAGCAATGACTTTGCTCATTAGTTCATCATGGTTTTTTTTGTAAGGTAAAATGGTTTTGTAGGTGACACTGTCAATTTCATTTTTATTAATGATATAATGCGTTTCGTTTACATTTGATACAATAATTTTTTTATGTGAACAAGCCGAAACGCTAACAAGCAGTGAAAAAAACAGGATACGGGCGAGGAATTTCATCGGTATAATTATTTTTTTTAATGTTTCTTATAATAGAAATAAGAACTTAAATTAGATGCTTTAAAGATAATACAAAAATTAATGATTAAAACAGAAACAACGTTAAGAGTACGTTACGGAGAAACCGATCAAATGGGCTTTGTATATTATGGTAATTATGCCCAGTATTATGAAGTGGGTAGGGTAGAAGCTATGCGGAGCCTGGGGTTTAGCTACCGTGAAATGGAAGAAAGCGGAATATTAATGCCGGTTATTAACCTCTCTATCAACTACAAAAAGCCGGCCTTATATGATGATGAAGTAAGGGTGGTGACTACCGTAAAAGAAATGCCTTCTGTAAGAATTACATTTGACTACGAGTGTTTTAATCAAAAAAATGAGCTCCTAAACACTGGTTCTGTAACCCTTGTGTTTATTGATAAAGAAAGGAATAAGCCATTCTTACCGCCGGATTGGTTTTTGGAAGCTTTTGAGAAAAGATTTGAGCAAGAAATTTAAGAGACTTTTTGACTTAAGAGATAGAAGGGGCATTGAAAGGCAGATTTAATTGCCAAGAATCTATAAATTAAATAACATTCTCCATTTTGTTTACGTCACCCTGAACTTGTTTGACTCCATCGATTTTACAATTCAAGGATTACTATGAGGTGCTAAATCAAGTTCAGCATGACTTTAAATAATTAACTATTGAGTCTTTGGGATTAGGTTTTTAAAATCGGATCTCGCACCCGGGCAGCAATGCTTTTAATTCTTCGATATATTGTTTCGAAAAGTTATTTCCACGCACATCCAGTAAGGTCAGATTTTCAAGCTGGGCAATAGAATCGGGGAGTTTTTCTAAAAAATTATTTTTTACAGAAAGCAACCTTAATTTTTTAGCAAGGAAAATTTCAACAGGTAAAAAGGTTAATTTATTTCCATCTAACACAAGTACTTCTAAATTACTTAAACGTTCGAAATGCTTACTGATATAAAATACATTTGCATTGGTTAAGTTTAAATAACTGAGGTTAGGAATTTTAAAAATGTCTTTCGGAAAGCTATCCAATACGCAATTCTCAATAGTTACTTCTTTTAAATTTTTCAGAAAACGTAGTGTTGGCGGTAGTTTTAGAGTATCGTTACTTGATGAGAATTTAAATGTTTTTAATTTACTTAAATAGGCTATCTCACACGGAATGCTGTCTATTTTACTTCCAAAAAATTCGAGGTAATTTAAATTGCCCAGTTTTTTAAATTCGGGAAATTTTACAAATTCGTTATTGTAAGTGGCAAAATACGTAAGGTTATATAATTCATTAAAACCCTGGGGGAATGTATTAATCTCATTACCGCTAAGTTTCAAGGCCTGAAGGTCTTTTAGTTTACCGATTTTTGCATATAATTTTGGTTCCAGTTTTTTATAACTCAGATCCATTTTATAAACGTTTTTCTCAACGTCGAGTGCCAGTTTTAAATCTGTAAAAATCTGTGAGCCATATGGTCCGTATTTGTCAAACTCGTTTTGAGCGTTACAGAACGAAGAAAAAAATAGTATGGCAAATAATAACTTGTACATATCGGTTTAAACGAATATACAAACTATTTTAAAAATTGAATAAATTTTCCTGAAATAATGTTTACAAGTTCATTTTCGACAGCAATTCAAGTTTATAGTGCATATCGAGCGAATAATTGAGCGTGGCATTTTCTTTTAAAAAGGAATAGATGGTATATGCTTTTTTAAAGCAATTGGTTGATTCTAAAGGCGTAGAAACCGTTTTGAGATAATATTCCGCTTTTTCAAATAACAGGTCGGCAAGCATTTTTAATTGATCGTCGTTAAGTTTTTTATTTTGTGTTAATTCGTTAACCAGGTTATCGTTTTGTAATGATTCAACGAAGGTAATTTCGGTGGATGTATATTTTTGTGCCGCTTTATGAATCTCTTCTAACAGATCGGGAAAATTTCCATCGCGTTTAAGTCCCATTAACAGAGCCATTACTTTGCCAAACTCTTCAAATTGCTTTACTAAATAATCACGCTTAAGCATTGTTATTTATTTGTTTGAGTATATGTATTGCTTGTGGGATCAAGGCTTCGCTCGAAGCATTGCTGATTATATAATTGGCCAAGGGAATTTTTTCTTCATCAGTCCATTGCGATTGCATTCGCTTTTCTACTTCCGCTTTCGAAACCCCATTACGTTTCATGACACGTTCTATTTTTTCGTTTAAAGGTGCTGTAATTAAAATGGTGGCGTCAAGGCCTTTGTAAATGCCGGTCTCGAAAAGAATAGCACTTTCCTTAATAACCAATTGATTTGAATAGTGATGTGTAAAAGCCTCGAAATCATTTTTTACTGCCGGATGAATAATGGCGTTTAAGCGTTGTAACAATTCATTATCTGAAAAAACTTTTTCTGAAATATATTTTTTATCTAAGGTGGTAGCATTTAAATAAGCGTTTTCCCCTAATAAGGCAATCACTTTTGCTTTTACACCGGCATTAAAATAGACGTCTTTGGCTTTATCATCGGAGTTGTAAATAACACATCCCATTGTTTCAAACAACTTGGCAACCGTTGTTTTTCCGCTCCCTATGCCGCCTGTAAGCCCTATGGTCATTATTTGTAGATTAAATACGAAATAGTTGCCGGTTCTATTTTAATGATTTTTGCTTCTGAAGGACTTCTTGTAAGGTCAATGCTTAATGTTTTTTTCTTTGCAAGAATGTCATCAAAATTAACTGTGGCTTTAAAAGAATTAGCATCAATATTGTCATACTCCTTCATAGCCACAAGGTAATGTATAGTTACAAATTCGGGGAGTAATTTTACGGTTTCTGTACTTGATCTGTTTATGATCTGTACAGGTACTTTTATACTGGTTTCAGTAAGCCTGTCCACCGTAAAGCTTAACTGAATTTCTTTAGTACTATAATTTAAACTTGAGATTTTTTTAATAGGGATGGAAGCGCTGTAATTTTCGTGTACGTCTTTTAAAATAACAGGCTGTGTATAGATGGTATCAATGTTATCAATTTCCGGAGTATCGCCTGTTACAGTAACGTATGCAGGTGTTACAGTTGGTTTTGTGATAGTTGAATAACCAGGCAAAAAGCTTGCTTGTAAATTTACTTTCACAGGAACCAATTTGGAGGTTCCTTTTTGAGAAGAGAAGAATAAGGTATCGGGTCTTATTTTTATAACGTCTACATCAAAATTAATGATGTTCTGGATGTTAAAATTGCCATTGCTGATAGAGTAGGCTTGTGACTTGGCATTAGTTTTAAGGTTGTTAAAGTCGATCAGGACTTCAGTGGGCATTTTTTGCAGCTTAATGAATAAGAGTTTTAAGCCACTGGTTTTAATTTCAACCTGTAGTTTTTCGGGTAATTCGCCAATAATTAATTTATTGTCGGGCAATTTAGAAAATTTTACCGGGATGGTAAGGGTGTATTTATAATTTTTGTTTAGCGCATGCACCACCCATAAGAGTGATGCAATGGCTAAACAGATTAAAAAAGTAACAATTCTTGTATTAAAGAACCTGTGCCGAATGCGCGATATGGCATTTGACGAGCTCATTTTATTTACCGATTTGGTTTAAGGAAGCAGTAGCATCGTTAGAAACAGCAGTTCTTGCAATTTTTAATTTACCTCCGTCTTCTACAGCAATAATTAAGGTTCCATCATCATTCATTTTGAAGATAGTTCCGTAAATACCGCCAATGGTTAAAATTTTATCTCCGATTTTTAATGCTTCGATGTATTTTTTTTGTTCTTTTTGTTTTTTCATTTGAGGACGGATCATGAAAAAATAAAATACCACAACGATTAATACCAATGGTACTATTTGTGTGATAGGATTTCCGCCTGACTGAGCTCCACCGCCCATTAAGATTACTAAGTTGTTCATGTTTTGTTTTTATTTGTTATTGGTTATTTTTTGTTTAGTGAGTTGTAGCAGGTACTTCGTTGGAATTAGCACTTGTAGGTACTATAATATTTGCTTTGATGTAAATGATCTTTGTGCTTGGCTCGCAGTTTGTAACCAGTGTTACTGATTTTTCAACTACTCCCGATTTTCCTTCGCTGCTGAAAACAACATTTACAATGGCTTCTTCGCCTGCAGCAATTGGTTTTTTAGGATATTCAGGAACCGTACAACCACAACTTCCGCTTGCAGAAGAGATGATAAGATTGGAAGAGCCTGTGTTTTTAAATTTAAATCCAAAAGCTACTTTCTCGCCCTGGGTAATGCGCCCAAAATCGTGTGTTTCTTCTTCAAATTTGATTTCCGGTAAACTGCCTTTTGCTTTCCCGTCGGCAGATTGCGTATTGCTGACATCCTGTGTTGTAATTTCAGAGGATTGTGGGTTGCATGCTGTGAGGCCTAAAAATGCTATTGCTATGATGTAATTACTAAGGTTCATAATAGTATAAATTAAGAATTTACAGTCAAAGTTAAAATTTAAAATGTAACAGGCGGTAACAATTTTTTGAGCCAAAGCTCAAATTCTGTTAATTTCCTTCCATTAATCCGCGCCCTGTTTTTTGTATTTTATTGTCGCGTTTTAAGTCGGCAATTATTTTATCCAAAACCCCATTTATAAAGGTTTTGCTGTTGGGCGTGCTATATTCCTTACTGATGTCGATGTATTCGTTTAAAGATACTTTAACAGGCACATTGGATACGTTAATAAACTCCGCAATGGCCATTTTCATTAATAAAACATCCATAGAGGCTATACGATCCAATTCCCAGTTTTTTGTTTTAAGATCAATTAGTGTTTCATATTCCTTATTGCCGGCAATAGTTTTGCGGAATAGGGTAGAGATAAATTTCTGATCATCTTCCATGTCTTTATACAAAGGCTGAAGGTGCAATGTGTTGTTGTATGCTTCGAAAGTGCGTGATACCATTGAGAAAGCACCAAAAGTATCGTCTGCCCAATGCATGTTTTTTTCTTCAAATAAATGGTTCAGTAATTCATGCTCATACAAAAACTCAGTCGCAACTGATACAAGAAATTGCTTATCTTCTTTTACAGAACGGCCCGGAGCAGCCATATACTCTTTATACAAATCAGTTGCTCTTAATTCGCTGTAAAGTTTGCGAACCAGGTCAAAATCATTTTGCCATGAAATTTTGCGGTTATTAATTTCTCTTTTTAAGTCGTCGCTGTTTGACAGAGAAACCAATAATGTATTTTCAATAAATTTTAAATTGGGATCAAGGTCTTCTTTGGATGGAAGACGTTTGTTTTTATTTTCCTCTAACACTAAGTGCGCCGTGTGGTGGATATCTGTAAACAGAACCAGTATGTAGATATATAAATCGTAGATCTTATCTAAACTTTTAAATAATTCTTTTTCATAAAAGCCTATGTCTGCTTTGTCCTGTTGAAAATAGGAATACAAAGTCTGCATAGTTTTTATTCTTAAATAACGTCTGTTTAGCATAAAGAACGATTGTTAATAGAGTAATTAATTGTTTTGATAGTAGGACAGTTTTATGATTTTTGTAACGGGTACAAAGTAACAAAATTAATCCCAGCCATGCTAATGCATTGACCGGGATTAACCAATTAATTTTTATAATACGGCATTGATGCGTGCAATACTTTCAATACGTTGTTCTGCTATTTTATTGGCTGCAGCATATGTAGGAATATTTTGTGCTTTTGCTGTTTGAATAATATTCCAGGTAGTAGCATAAATTTTTTCTGCATGTGCCATAGCTCTTTCTCTGTTATATCCTTCCAATTCATAAAATACATTAATAATTCCACCTGCGTTTACAACAAAATCAGGAGCATATAAGATACCTTTTTGCAATACCATATCACCGTGTTTTTTTTCATCGGCTAACTGATTATTAGCAGCTCCGCAAATAACTTTACATTTTAATTTTGATAAAGTATCATCATTTACAGTAGCACCTAATGCGCATGGAGCATAAATATCAATATCCAGGTCATACATTTTATCGGCAGGTACAAATTCAGCTTTGTATTTGTCTACTGCTATTTTTACACGGTCTTCGCTAATGTCATATACATATACTTTAGCGCCTTCTTTGGTAATATGTTCTACTAAATGCATTCCTACGTTTCCGCAGCCTTGTACCAATACTTTTTTACCACTCAGGCTATCTGTTCCAAAAGCTTCTTTTGCGCTGGCTTTCATACTTACGTATACACCATATGCTGTAACCGGAGAAGGATCTCCGCTTCCGCCCATATTTTCAGGTAAACCGCTTACATAGTCAGTTTCCATTTTAATGATTTCCATGTCACGGCTGTTCATCGCAACATCTTCGGCTGTAATGTATTTACCGCCAAGGCTATTTACAAACTTTCCGAAACGACGAAGTAAGGCTTCAGATTTAATTTTTGTAGAATCACCGATAATTACTGCTTTTCCTCCACCCAGGTTTAGACCTGCTACCGAAGATTTATAGGTCATACCACGCGATAAACGTAACACATCGGTTAACGCTTCCATTTCATTATTATAGTTCCACATACGGGTTCCGCCTAATGATGGGCCTAATACGGTATTATGAATAGCAATGATAGCTTTTAAGCCTGTTGCATTATCATTGCAAAATAAAATTTGTTCATGATTATGTTGAAGCATTTGTCCTATTACAGGATTTTGTGCGATGCTGGAGTCTTTTAAATCTTTTACTTCCATGGTTTTTGGTTTTACGCCGCTAATTTAACTCTTTATTTCTATGTAAGACTTAAATTTAGTACATATTTTGGCTATTTTGTTACAATAATTGCTCTCCTGAACCATTAGGTATAAATACCTGTAATAACAGATGTTGAAAGACTAATAAACAGTTAATTTATACTACTGATACACTTTGTGTTTTTATCTTTTTATAACGGTTAAAAACAGAGAGCTTTTCTTAATAACTCTAAATAATATTTAAAGTAAAATTATTTTTTAATTGGAATCTATGTTTAAATTTGGCTTGCTTTTGAAAAACCTTGTTTACATATTTCTATTCAGTCCGTTTTTTTTCCTGGCTCAAAAGGGCATGACCGGTTCAAAGAATTTTTACATTAAAGTAGCTCCTACTTACGGGTTCATTTTTGAGCAGCGAAATTCTACCGGAGGCCTTGTAAAGGGATATATTCCGGGACTTGAGGTTGATTTTGTAAAACCCACATACGGCAACAAACGCTGGCACCACGAAAATAATTTTCCGGATATTGGTATTTCATTTAATTATATTGATTTTGCCAACCCCAAGCAATTAGGAAAATGCTATGCTTTATCACCTTTTATTGAAATACCCCTTAATAAAAAAGTAAGAGCTTGTCGTCCTGTATTGCGTATCTGCTGGGGCTTTTCATACCTTACCAAAAAATTTGATATAAATACCAATCCAAAAGATATAGCCATTGGCAGTCATTTAAACACCTTTGTACAATGGAAAATATTCTGGCATTTGAATTTAAATAAAAAAGTAAGGCTTGAACCGGGATTATCCTTTGCTCACGCTTCTAACGGACGCTCGCAGGTGCCTAATTTAGGACTCAATGTGGTATCTCTTAATTTAGGGATCAATTTTAAATTCGAGAAACATCCGGTTAATTCTACCTTAACGGATTCTTCTTCTGTATGGCCAAGCAAACATGAAATTATAGTGTGGGATGCCGTTGGTTTTAATGAACA
>JAZJZF010000073.1:0-35776 GCA_040389965.1 Bacteroidota bacterium | reverse complement strand
ATACAAAGGGTATTACATTGACTTAGATCAAAAACGGCATTTTTGGAATGTTTGCTATGTCATTAACAACTCAATAACAAGTCAGTAGCGGTTTTTTATTTAAATAAAAGCTAATTTTATTATTTAAAATTCGCTATGAAATACATTTGCTTCCTGCTGCTATTATCTATTATTTCCTGTGGTCAACAAAATAAAACTGACACTTCAAAAAGTAAGGAAAACAAATCAAAAACAATTCCTGCTGCGCAACCCGTGGTTAATACCCTTCCTAACGATCCTATGTTTGTGGATTCGAAAGATACAATTTCCATGTATGGTCCCTACAGTATTACACGTAATATGTTACAGGATAGAAACGGACTTTATTGGTTTGCTACCTGGCAAGGTATCATACGGTATGATGGTATATCCTTTACGAATATGACATTGAAAGAAGGTTTGGGGCACTTTCATGTTTTTTCTATTCTGGAAGATAGGTCAGGGAACCTTTGGTTTGGAACCATTGGCGGAGGCTTGTACCGCTACAATCCTTTGGCTTTGTTGAGTAATGCTACTAAGCCGTTTACGTATTTTACAATGGCAGATGGACTGGCCAGTAATACAATCATGAATATGCTGGAAGATAATTCTGGAAACATTTGGTTTGGCACTGACCGAGGTGTAAGTTGCTATAATGGAAACACATTTACTAATTTCACTAAAAAAGAGGGTCTTACCCATGATACTGTTTATGCTATAGTGCAGGACAATACCGGAATACTATGGTTTGGCACTCAGGGGGCAACGTGTTGTTATTATCCTACGCCTTCGCTAAACACAGCCGTAAAATTCACCAAAATAGAAAGCCATTTTGGAAACATTCGGGCCATGATAAAAGATAAAACCGGGAACCTTTGGTTTGGCAGCACAAGCGGAGGACTGAGCCGTTATGATGGAAAATCCTTTGCCTATTTTACAGAGAAAGACGGACTGACCAATAATTATATTGGTTGTATTTCAGAAGACAAGGCAGGCAATATTTGGATGGGTGGTAATGTAATGTGCTACAATGGAAAATCCTTTACCCCTTTCGAAGTAACGGAAGGGCAGAATAGTAATACTATATTTTGTATTTATGAAGACGCAAACAGAAATATGTGGTTCTGCGGGATCAATGGCGTTTACCGCTATGATAGGCAAAGCAATAACACGCTTAATCCTGTAATGGCGAAGAAACGCAACTTGTAGTCTGAATTTCATTTAAAACTTTAATCAGATAGCTCATAAAAAAGTGACCCGGTTCACAGAATACTTTTTTGATTTCATATCAAGTTTGATATTAATACATACTTTAGGGTTAGTACTTGTATAAAAGTATGTACAAATATACCTTTACGTCAAATTAATAACAAACTAAAATAGTAGTCATATGAAAAAAGTAATAGTATTTGGTTCTTCGAGAGGCACCGGAAAGTTAGTAGTTGAGCAAGCACTTCAATTGGGGTATATGGTAACAACTGTGGTTAGAAATCCGGAGACTTATACCTTAACACACAAAAATTTAAAAGTAATTAAAGGAGACGTACTTCAATTAAACTCTTTTATAAATGAATTAAATGGGCAGGATGCGGTTATTTCCTGCCTTGGTATTCCTAAAATTCAAGAAACAACACTTTACTCTGAAGGCATGAAAAACATTGTAGCTGCAATGAAAGAAACACCTGTTAATCGTATTATTTGTATTTCATCCGGTGCAATCACAACTCCTCCCGGCAGTTCATTTATCATGTCTTTCCTACTCAAAAACGTTTTACAACGTTTATACAAGCCAATTTATTCAGACATGTTATTAATGGAAAAAACACTTTCTGATTCAAATTTAAACTGGACAGTTGTTGGTGCACCCAAATTAACTGACGGAAAACAAACCGGCAATTATAGAATTGTGACCAATCAGCCTCTTCGCAGCATTCCGAAAATATCCAGAGCCGATTTAGCAGACTTTATGATTACCAGATTGGATGATGAAAATATGTATAAATCAAGAGTAGAAATTGCGTATTAATCATAGCGAATCAACGAACAATCACTATTTCATTCATTGTGGTTTTTTTAATATAAAACATCAATAATAATTAATTGTTATTAAGAGTGATATCAATAGCTTCAAATGCCATCATTAAACTAATTAATGAGTCTCAAATTGATCTATGTGATGATGGGAGACTCATTCTATCTAAAACAGAATTATTTTCTTTTCTTTTGAAGCTCAATGGAGTAAAAGTGTATTCGGAATTGGATAAATTACCCGACGAATGTTTTGTGTTAGTGTATAAAAACTTTCAGGATTTTTATCCATTTCTAATCGATGAGATTCATGAATGGGCTAAAGACGGCAGTTTTGGGAACGGAGATAAACTTTATAAAACGACTATTATGAAAAATAACTGAAAATAGGAAGTCATTCCAATAACTATCTCCAAAGTACAAATGGTTTTAGCGGAGACAAAAATCTACGAAGTAACCGCTTGTCCTCATCAAGCAATGATGCCGTCGCAATATGAGGTAAATGTGCTGTTAGCGGTTCGTTGTTTCCTCATTGCCTGATGTGTGTATATTTGGCTAAGGTTGAAGGATTAAAATACCTCGATGTCAATAGTTTAGTGCATACAAAAGCGATACAGACATCTGTATCGCTTTTGTACTCTTTGCCGATAGAAACCGAACCAAATTCCCAAATTTGTCTGCTGTTATAGCTTTAACTCGCTTTTGGCCTTTTCAATGATAGCCTTATCGAAACCATTTTTTTCAAAAAAATCAAACTCCCATTTTAGGTTATCCTTCAAAGATGCTTGATCGTCAACTTTTTCACCAAGATACGCTTTGTATAATTTAATTGCTTTATCATATTCGCTTTTGAATAGGTAACAATGAGCAAGGTAGCCGGTAGCTGTATTGTCATCTGGCACAAGTTCAAGCTCTCTGTTCAAATACAAAATAGCCTCATCAAATCTTTTAGTTTCTATCAGGTGCCATCCAAACGAAATCATTTGTTCAGGATTGGCTTTCAAAGCATCTGTTTTGGTTACTTTTGATGCCGGAGGATATTCTGCCCCATTGATTTTTCTTTTATAACCTATTGCATTTCCTATGCTATCAAATATGAATGATTTTTCGGTGGGAAATTCCATATTAATAAAATCTTTTTCTGTTGTAAAATACATTTTACAATTTTGATTCTCTGCCCAATAGTATAATCCATCCTTTTCTTTAGTTATTTCAGCAATTTTTCCTTCATAAAGATAAACTCCGGGATAATTTTGAATCGCAGCTTCGGGCACATTAATAGTATTTACATTTAACGGTTTATCAAAACCTTTCCAATTATAGACATTGGCTACGCTATTTAATAATTCCAAAATAATAGTACCGTCATCTGAATTTACAAAAACAACTATACCATTTCCACCTTCAACGCTTCCATAATAAAGTCCTCTGTATCCTTCATTTCCGGCATCATGAAAAAAATACTTTTCTCCTTTTCTATCACCAATAAAAGCGCCCATTGTAGCAGAATTATCAAGATATGGTGTAAGCAATAGTTCCGACATCTTCCGGTTAATAACCGGTGATGGCTTCCCTATATGTGCTAATTGTGTTGCAATAACGTAGTTGCATAACTCTGTAGGGGTAGTCCATAATCCTAAAGGCGCTTGTTCCGGATAAACATGAAATGTAGCTTTAACTTCATTTCCTTCTGTTGTATAACCCATCGCCATTTTATGTAATTTGTCTTTTGTAGGAGGGGCTGCCGAGTAGAAACTATGACTCATACCAATTGGTTTAAGGACGCTATCGTACATGAATTTTTCATATGACTGATTGGTTATATCTGTAATAATTAACTGGGAGATGATTGTTCCTCCTCCTGAATACTGAAATTGTAATCCTGGTTCAAATAAGGAGCGAACAGCAGGGGTGTTGGCAGGGTCCTTGCCATCTAAAATTTGAGGTATTGTTGGGATTTTACTTTTTATATCATAACCAGGAAAACCACCATAGACAGACAAACCACCTGTATGGCTTAGTAAATTTGCCAAAGTGATTTTTTTTCCTTTTGCTAAACTATCGTATGGAAATTTCCATGATCTTAAATAGTCATTAATGTCTTTATAAAGATCTAATGTATTGTCCTGAGCTAATTTTAAAATCCCAACTGCATTTAATGACTTACTGATAGAGCCGGGTTTAAATAAAGTTTCTTTTGTTACTGGACGTTTCTCTTTTTCATCAGCCCAACCATACCCTTTTGCCCAAACTATTTTATAGTTTTGCACCACGGCAATACTTAATCCTTTTACCTTATAATGTTTCATTCTATCTTGAAGGTTATAAGGTTTTCCATCAATCACCAATCTACCGGCAAGATTAGTTTCTACTTTTTTTATTTGATTCTCTACTTCTTTTGAATAAGTAGTTTGACCTATTACTTGTGTCAAACAATGAATGAGAAATGCGGCTGTAAATATTTTTTTCATCATATTAATTTTGCTCGCAAAGTAGAATGATTTTAAACGCAAACTTGTTATTCAATTGTTAATGCATCTTATTTAGCCTGACATTAACAAGTCGTTAACAGGTTTTCTGTTAGAAGTCTACATTTGTTGAACCAGGAAATACTTGAAACGATGTATACTTAATTGCTTTGTATTTAACAGATCATCAACAGCCGGTTTTGTCCATTTTTTTCCTTTGGCGCGCGGTGAAGACAAGGAGGGACTTGACTCGTAGGATGATCAACCGCCAACCTCCATAAGTGACCAAGGCCTAAGCTGATGGGCTGTGCCTCCGGTTTAGGCAGATAATGCAGATCAAAGAAATGGTCACTTAAAAAGGATTCAAATCCTTCATCTGCTCCACGGTATATTTTTTTAAGTTCATCACGTATTTCGGGAACAAGTACTTTTTGTATGGCTTGTGAATTTGGCAATATTTCACTCGACTCGCCATAGTAA
This sequence comes from Bacteroidota bacterium, assembly GCA_040389965.1. Lineage (GTDB taxonomy): Bacteria > Bacteroidota > Bacteroidia > B-17B0 > Aurantibacillaceae > UBA4416. The sequence goes on along the minus strand of JAZJZF010000073.1, from coordinate 30,782 downwards.
GTGCATAAAAAGGTATCGGTTGGTACCGGAGAGCGATCTACATGAAAAGAATAAACATCGGTTGGGAAAAACGGGTAGGTATCATCTCTCTCATAGCACTTGATCAGATTAAGGATGGGTGACGCACCATGAGCTCTCAACACCTTCAGGTCATTTAAAAGAATTTCACGGGCGAGCTGCCCCTGTTCACTCAACTCAAGTTCAAGAAGCTCATCCTGATCAAATGCCGTTATATTTTCGTTTAGTTCTATCTTATGAGCAATCTCCGAAAAGTCACCTGTTAATTGACGAGTCCAGCAAATCGCATTCATTTCTCCATGAAAAGGCGTGGAAACAAGGTCTTGAAAATTCGAGACACAGCGAATTTGATTCGTGGTATGATATAAATCTGTCATAATGGACAATATTAAGCATAAATTCATTTAAGGAAATATGAAATTCAGTGTATAAAAAAAGCGATACAGATTTCTGTATCGCTTTAGTACATAGCAGGGTAACAGTTCCGAACTTTTTGTATGGCTATTTGATTAAAATTGAAGCACTTAAGTATTTAAGATTTTGATGTTTTATATACTTCAATAGTCATAACCCTGAATTTGCAAATGCTTTGGTGTCACCCACATTAGGCAAAGATGCTGTTAGCGGCTGCCTTTTATTCATTTGTCAATTTCAGTTTCATCATAATGTCAGTCTGCTCGTCGCTACCTAACTTGAAAATATGTTTATCAAACTCAACGAAACCGTTTTTCTTATAAAAATTTATTGCTCTTGGGTTTTCTTCCCAAACGCCCAGCCATACATATTCAGCTTTTCTGTTTTTGGCAACTTGAATTGCCTTGTCATAGAGAATTTGTCCTACCTTTTTTCCATGAAATTCTTTAAGGACATAAATTCTTTCAATTTCAAGAGTGTTGTTGTCTTTCAGCTCTGTTTGAGAAGCTCCAAAATTTAACTTTAAGTACCCGATTATATTGTTGTCAAGTGTTGCGAAATAGAATTCTGCATTTTTGTCGTTAAGTTCAGTTGTTAGCTTTTCCATTGAGAATCCATCTTCCAAATATTGTTTCATGTTTTCTTCAGAGTTAGCCGAAGAAAATGTTTCGTGAAAAGTTTGTCTGCCAATTTTTTGAAGTTGGTCAATGTCGTGAATTGTGACTTGTTTAGTTTCCATTTTTTTGATTTTACAAATTCCATTCATAATTCAGCCAATCGTTGTTTTGGTTGGCTCCTAATCTTTCGTGAAATTTTTGACCTGCTGTGTTCCAAGGAGCAACCGTCCATTTTATTTGTTTACGATTTTGTTTTTCTGCCTCTTCTCGTATAGCACTCATTAGTTGTCCGCCAATTTTCTGTCCACGATAATTTTCGTCAACATAAAGTTCTTTCATGTAAATTGCCGGTCTGTTTTGTGCTGTGTAAGGAAGAAAATAATAGACCAACATTCCTGCAATTTTATCGTTGTCTTCGGCCACAATACAATAGAAGTCTGGCGGACTTTTACGAAAACCACTTTCCTTTACAATTTCAGGTGTAATAGCAAAGCTGTCGATGTATTTTTCAAAAATAGCCAGCTGCTCCATTAATGTCCAAATTTTTTCGCTGTCTGTTTCTATAGCTTTTCTTATGATAATGCTCATAGTTTTGTGTCTTGTCTATTGGTCGGTAAAGGTTGTCGCTTTCCGTATACCCGCCATAACCTTGCGCTTATCTTGCAGTTTTACAAGATTGCCGAATATTTTAGCTTATATCAAATATATAAAATCCAACCCATAAAAAAAGCGATACAGATTTCTGTATCGCTTTAGTACCCCATACAGGACACAATTTGAACGGAAACCTAGAAGACGCGAGGGTTCTTGCTCAGATTTGGGACTTGCATGGCAATCACGTGATCACTGAAAAGAGTGAAATTTCTAACTTTGGTCTTTAATCTATAAATCGTTTATAAATCTGCAAAGCAAAAAAGGAGCCTTTGGCCCCTTTTTTAGTCATTAAAATTTAATGAGGAAGTTCGATATCACTTTTGCAGACTATTTATCCTTATTGTACATATATCGCGCAATTTTCCAGCTGCCGCCTTCCTTTTGCATTACAAACGTTTCGCGGAAATTATCCGTCACTGTTTCGCCTTTAGCTTTAATTACAAAACTACCTTTTGACGTGGAAGCAACAATAGCATAGTTACCCTGCACAATTACCTCCCCAACAGTAACTTCAAGCGAGTATTTGAAATTGTCAAACACATATTTAAAAGTTGCATTCACCTGGTCGCTACCCGAGGCAGTTGGCGCTCCCTGAGCGAGCAACACACCATTCTTTGTAAAAAACGATGTTACCTTACCGGCATCACCTGAATTTAAGGCATCAAAGTAATTGTGTACTAATTTTTCAACTTGTGCTTTATCTGACTGCGCTTTCAAAGTGGTTTTTGCAAATAGAAATGATACGATGGTTAATAAACCGATTATTGATTTTTTCATTTTATTTTCTTTTGTAAGTGATTAAATTTTTGATTTTGCTTCTGTTGCATTAACTGTTTTGCCCAGCGCCCCAAACTCATGCAGGTCGCCAAATACTTCAATACGGGCAGATTTATCAAGAGTACCAATACGTACTGGTGCAAAGCCACTTTTTGTAATTAACTCCTCAATCTGCGGATTGACTGTGGTATCATCAGTGGCATAGAACAATGCCATTGCCTCCGGCTTACTGTAAGCAGCTGCGGCTAACGAGCCAGCGCCAAGCGATCCAAATGCTTTTACCAATTTTGCATTTTTCGGCAGTGCGTTTGCATTTTCCTGACCAGCAGACTTATCTTCTGCAATGATCTTTTTAAATCCGCCTTTATCGTCCGGCGCAATGGGGTTGGAAGGGTCGATAATGATCTTTCCTTCAAGATCAGCTTCGTATTGCTTCATAAACGATGTAATTTCACCGTAAGGAATAGCTAATACCACCATGTTTGATTCTTTTACCGCCGATGCAATATCGCTTGGCTGAGCAGATGTTCCCCATTTGGCAGCAAGTTCATTTGTTTTTGAGCGGCTTCTATCTGCTACGATTACCGGAGTATTAGATTTTGCTAAGTTGGCAGCTACTACCTGCCCAATGTTACCTAAGCCTATTACGGCTACTTTTGATTGTGTTGTCATTTCCATTCTGTTTTAATTGTTACGTGAATAATTTGATGACACAAAGTTGCGACAGCAAATCATGTTCAGCCGATGAACAACTTTAAGAAATAGGCTTAATATAGTTTAAGGGTTAATTCTTCCGCTTAGGCTTTTTAGCGCGGATGATGCTTAGAAATTCAGGTGTGATGCCCAGGTACGAAGCTATTTGAGTGTTGGGAAGCCTGTTTGCCAAATGCGGGTATTGATCTAAGAAAGCCTGATAACGTTCGTGGCCGGTAGAGCTAATATTTTGCAGAACCCGGTTTTGCAATTCTATAAATTGATCTTCGGTGATTACACGGAAGTTTCTGTCAAACGTATGATACCTGTTATATAACTCCCTTAAATCTTTTTTACCGATCTGTAAAATAGTTGATGCCTCAATTGCCTCGATATAAAGTAAACTTGGTACTTCTTTATGCAGGCTTCTAATGTCGGTGATCCAATCATTTTCAGCAGCAAATTGTAAGTTGTGCTCTTTTCCCTTCTCGTCAACCATATACATTTTAAAGCATCCTTTAACCACGAAAGTATAATGCAGGCAAACATCGTTTTCCTGGAGGATAAACTGCCTCCGTTTTATTCTACGTTCTACTACACAGCTGGTCAGGGCTTCCTTTTCTTCCTTATTTAAAGGAAGGTACTGATCGAAATGCTTTATTAATAAGTCTTTGGGCACAAATGGGGTTTAAAGTTGAAAGATCTTGCAATAGATAAATATACGCATTTATGTATTTTAAATTTTTCTCAACACATATAATCCCCACATCATAGAGTTTCTATTATATACATTAATCTAATCCAAGTTAAATGAGTAATGGAGCGCAAAAAAGTAATTTGATCAATTCTCGCGTTTGTATTAACCTTTAAAGTCTGTAATACTGATTACAGGCTTTGAAAGTTTAAGGTTGGCCAATCAATCACTGGAATGAATAATTATTGTTCCGCTCTATTCTTGAGTGCCGACAACCATTTATTAAGTGATGCATCGAGACCTGTTTGGAATTTATTCGACATTAAACTAACTAGCCATCCTTCCATGCTTTCTCTGACATCAACCCTTGTGTTTCCATCTGGAAGTTCTGTAAAAGTCCAAGTATGGATCGCAAAGCAGCCGAATGCAGGTCCGGACCAAGCGATGTTTGAATAAGGTTCAGCTATTTTGATATTAGAATGAATTGATAGACCGTTAGACTTCCAGGTAAATGAGTTCCCAGGCTTAAAAGCTCCTTTTAAAACGGGGCTTTTATTATCGCTTTCCCAGGTTTCCCATTCATTAACTTCGCTCATTATTGTCCAAGTTTTTTTAGCGCTTGCATGAACAATTATCGATTTTACCGATTGAACGGGAGCTTCGGTATTATAAACTATAGCGTCATTGGGGTAAGAACTGAAAGCCTCTAAGCCCACTATCAGTAAAATGACAGCAACTAAGACTGCAATTGCGATATATAAAATTTTTCGTGCCATTTATTTACATCTGTCCGATTCCCCCGTCAAGTACAATTTCTCCAGCTAACATAAAAGATGAATCATCACTTGCCAGGTATAAAAAGCCTTTTGCCATTTCATCAGTAGTACCCAAGCGTTTTAAAGGCACTCCGCTGGCAAGATATTGTTTGATTCCATTTACGTTTTCCTGAGGCATTCCTAATCGGTCAAAAATAGGTGTTTCAATAGGTCCGGGAGAAAGAACATTAATTCGTATGTTTCTCTCTAATAAGTCAGCAGAAAAACCGCGAGCTAATGAGCGTATAGCAGCTTTTGTTGCACCATAAACAGAAGCTGTTGCAGCTCCACTTTCACTTGAAACCGAAGATGTCATTACAACAGATGCACCATCATTTAAAAATGGTAAGGCCTTTTGAACTGAGAAGAAAGCTCCTTTAAAATTAATATCAACGAGTTCATCAAATAGTTCTTCAGTAAAATCAGCTAACGGAAGACCTTTGTAAACTCCGGCGTTAATAATTAATACATCAAATTTGCCATGTTTGGCAGCAATTTCAGCATAAGCATTATCAATACTTTTTAAGTTTAATACGTCGGCTTTAACGCCTATTGCATTATGTCCTATTTCTGAAGCTGCGTTTTTTAAGGTTGCTTCATTGCGACCGGTTATTGCCACTTTGGCTCCTTCTGTAGCAAATAATTTTGCGGTGGCTAAACCCATGCCACTGTTACCACCTGTAATAACAGCTACTTTGTTTTTTAGTTTTTCCATTCTAATTTCTAGTTTAATTGCATTTTTGTCAAAATTGACAATGCAAAGGTGAGCTGATTCTTAAGATTAAAAAATCAACTAGATGAAGAAAAGAAGTGAAACTAGATTAACTTTTATTCTGGTTTTTGATTCCGTATTTTTGACAGGAATTGAGTCGTAATTCCCAAATAGGAAGCTAAAGCGTACTGAGGAACGCGTTGTGCCAATTTTGGATGACCTTTAATAAAAAGATCATAGCGCTCTTTTGCTGACTTGGTAAGATTTGTAATTATTCTACTCTGCATAAAAGCTGTTGAAAGTTCAGCCTTATATCTAAAGAATGTTTCGAATTTATGATTTAGTGCCTTTAATGTTTGTTCATCCTCAAAACTAATTTGCAAAAGAATACAATCCTCAAGAGCAACAACAAACATACTTGCAGGTTGTTGATTTATGTAGCTGTTGAAATCTGAAATCCACCAATCTTCCATAGCAAATTGAATAGTGTGATCTTTACCTTCATCTCCAATTACATAAGCTCTGAGAGCACCTTTAATTACAAAATATCTGCACTTTGGAACGAAGCCAGGCTGAACAATAAACTGCCTTTTTTTTATTCTAGTTTCTTTGAATCTCTTTGTAAATTCAATTTTTTCCTTCTCTGTCAAACGAACAAATTTCTCTACATAAGAAGTTATTTTTTCCTGGCTTGTCATTAATGTAAAAAATTAAAAAATACTGTCCAAATGTACCAAATTATTACAAGGGGACCCCCTTCCAGACCAAATATGAACGACATCCTTGAAGATACAAGGGACTTTGCTCGGATTTGGGATTTGTACGGTCATATGTTAAAAGAGGGCTAGATTTCTTGGTTCTGGATGAAACAAAAAAATATACTCGGAGTGTTATTGCAATACTTCGTTTACAATTTTGCTATCCACAATTTGCTCAAAGCTTATAATTTTTCCATCCTTCAATTTCCAAACGTGGGCAACTCTGGCTTCAAATGATTTATTGGTTTTTTTATAAATCCCTGTATAAGTACCATAAGCAATCACCTTGTCTTCACTGGCAACATAATCTTCCGGTGTAAATTTGTAACCGATCCACTCACTACCCAAGCGACTAAAAACATTCTTGGTAACGTTTTCTAAACCTATATAAGTTCCTGCATATGGAAAGCCCTTGGCTTCTGTCCAAGAGATGTCTTTAGCTACGTACTTAGCTAAATTTTTACCATTTTCTTCTGAAGTTTTTCCTTCGTAAGTGCTTTTTATGATTTCAAGATTTGTCATTTTATTTTCGTTTAAAGAGCAACCTGACACTGCTATAAGCACTGCCAGATTGAAGATGAATTTAAATTTTACCATTTCATTTCGCCTGTATTTACTTTTGCGCCAATTTGTAAGGCTGTCTCAAAAGTAAGCGTTGGATATTTTGTTTTTATTGCTTTGATTAATGCTTCAGAAGTCTTGTTTGTTTTTAATGCTTCTTCATAGAAATGGATATAGCTTTTTGTATGTTTTACAGCACTCAAATCAAATGGACTTTCAGAATTAGCATGGGCAGGAATTACAATTGCAGGATTCAAAGCTTCAATTTTTTCTAAAACGCTTATCCATTGTTTACGGGCTTCGGTTGTTTGCGCATCAGCCATCCAAAGATGAAATGTCGTTCCAAAAACATTGATTCCTCCTATCACTGTTTTAATAGATGGTATCCATACAAAAGTTTTAGTTGGAAAATCTTCTAAACCAATGATTTCTAATTTTTGTCCTTCTAAATCAATACTGTTTCCTTTTAAAACCTGAGGTAAAATGGCATTAGAAGTAATGTTTTTGCCTAATCTTTCTCCCCAAATTTCCAATTTTTTTTGAGCTGTTGCTTTGATATGCTCTACCGTTGCAGGAGAAGCATAAACAGTAACTTCAGGAAAGTATCTTTTGAATACCTCCAATCCAAAGTAAAAATCAGGATCGCCATGAGAAACATAAATGGTAGTTAATTTTTTACCACTTGTTTTAATTTCTTGTGCCACTTTCTCGGCATCCGCTAAAGTAAATTGTGCATCAATTAAAACTGCATCCGTCTTTCCTGATACAATTACCGATGCCACACCAAAACTGTTTTCTGATGCGTTATAAACTTGAAGTTTAAAATTGGTTGTTTCAATCGTTTTGAAATTTTGTGCTTGTGTTTCCATTTTAAATAAAATTAAGGTTGTTAAAAATACTGTTGAAATAATTTGTTTCATTTTATTGCTTTTAATGATGATACAAAGATGCTATCATTGAAAGCCTAAAAACATTGAACAAGTTCAATAAATGAAATTCATCTCTTGTTGGTAATTTTATTCCTTATTTTACTTAAAAATTCGTGGCTGATGCCTAAGTATGCTGCTATTTGAAGATTAGAAAGTCGTTGTTGCAGCTCGGGGTATTTTTCAATAAAATCAAGATAGCGTTGATCGGCTGTTTTACTCAAATTATCTATCATTCTTCTTTGTAAAGCAACGTGAGTTTTTTGCGTCATCACCCTAAATAACTTCTCAATTTTGGACAAATTTGCATAAGCAAACTCTTTATCTTTCTTTGAAATTAAAAGAACCTCACTGTCTTCAAGAGCTTCAATAAAAAGTTGTGATGGTTTTTCATTTGTAAAGCTATCAATGTCGGTAATCCACCAATTTTCTATAGCAAAATAAAGTATTTGCTCTGCTCCGTTTTTGTCAATATGATACACACGAAAAGTTCCTTTAGTAACAAAGCCTTCAAACTTGCAAACATCGCCTTCTCTCAATAAAAAGCTCTTTTTTTTAATAACCTTTTGTTGGAATAAATTACAGAATTCTTCAATTTCTTTTTGTGAAAGAGCGATATGCTTATTTATATTTTGCTTAAGTAGTTCAGTCATAGTGTGCAATTTTTATAAATTCTTTACACTTATCAAATATACGAAACTACTTTTCAGAGAAGAAAATACCATATAGGACTCGAACTACTAACTACTTGAAAATAAACTGTTTTGTGTTTTGAAGATATTTTGTCGAACCAAAAACCCCTGATAAAGCCTTATTTATCAGGGGTTTTCCGGTCTAGTACCCTACAGGTTGGATTTATCGAACTTTATGAATGGTTTCCAAGGACTTAAAATTCTAATGAATTCACGTAACTGGAAAGCGGTCTTTTAATTCAACAGATCACTTCGACACTTTCTCAGAAAAATTAATAAATCTTTTTCCATCATAACAAAGCAGAATGCCGTTTCTCGATCCAATCCAAATATTTCCTGCATTATCTTCCACAATAGTCCTTACACCATTTAGAAAACCATCAACTACTGGGAGATAAGCTTTCGCAGTAATATTGGTAAAAGACTTTCCATCGTAACAAAATGCGTCTCCTCTTTTGATCTTCTCATCGCGACCAAACCATATGTTTCCTTTTGTATCTTCGAAAATACAATCTATATTATTGCTACTGCTTAAGCTGTCCTTTACTGAAAAATTGGTAACGTTTGCTTCCCCATTTGGCAAGGTTTTTCCGTCATAACGGTCTACCCCCTGATTCCGGGTGCCGACCCAAATGTTACCCAATTTATCTTTTAACATACAAAAAATCATACCATCGCTAAAGCCATTGAACTTAATAAAAGCTTTTCCATCATAACGGTATACTCCACCTCCTTGCCAGGAACCCACCAAAATATTGCCAGTTTTATCTTCTGAAATACATCTGAGAGTTTCGTTTGATAAAAAAACCGTAAAGGATTTTCCATCGTAAAGAAAGACACCGTCACTTTCAGTGACAAACCAAAAGTTTCCGGTTTTGTCCTGCAAAATACTTTCAACGTTTTTTTTGCCAAGACTGTTTGGGTATTTATCTTTTTCAAGATTGCTGCTATCAATCCCAGAAAGCGGGAAACTATTAAAGGATTTTCCATCGTAATAACAAACTCCATCACCAGTGCCAAACCAAAGGATACCGTCCTTATCTTCATAAATGCAATTAACTGCATTGTTGTTTAAACCATCTTTTTCCGTATAGTGAACAAAAGACTTTCCATCGTAACGGTATAGGCCTCGATAATAAGTAGCAAACCAAAGGTTTCCGTTATTATCTTTTAGTCCGCTCATGATTAGGTCTGTGACTGATTCATAGGAAGGGGAAATCTCAGCTTGTCCAGAGGCGTTTTGACTTCCAGCGAACAGATGGATTAGCGCGAGCAAAATGTAAACCTTCTTCATAATCTAAAGATATATAAAATAATTTGGATCACTTTCAGAAGGAAAATCCCCTGCAGAACTCGAACAGATAACTGATTGGAAGCAACCTGTTTTATGTTTTAATGAGATTTTATCGAACCAAAAACCCCTGATAAAGCCTTATTTATCAGGAGTTTTCCGGTCTAGTACCCCCTTCCAGACCAAATATGAACGAACTCCTTGAAGATACAATGGACTTTGCTCGTATTTGGGATTTATATGGGCATTTCCTAAAATCAGGAGAAAAGGATTGATTTTATTCTGCCTTATCGTAAATTTTTACATCAAGTTTAGACATATCGCCATCCTTTTGCTTTGATTTCAAAACTGTCAAAAAATCATTAGCCGCTTTAGCGCTTTCTGCTTCTTCTATCACTACAACTTGATTTTCATTATCTACCAAGCTGCAAACACTTAATACTTTTATTCCCGCTTTCTCGCGAACAGGCGCTCCTGCATCAAACATTTTTTTCCATTCTGTAAAGTTTTTCACTTCAATAGAAACGATCATAATTACTTTTCCGTTTTTAAAAGATGTAAATGCTAAGGTCATTGTCATAACTGCAAATAAAATTGCTACGGTAAATATTTTTTTAATGTTTTTCATTTTTCTTGATTTTTTAGTTTTAAATTTAATTATTGATCCAACGTTGAACGGCAGGAATAGTGTCTTGTGGGTTTGTGTTAAAGCAAATACGGGATTTTGGAGCGTGTTCATGAATTTGATTTATCATTTTTTCAAACAATAAAAAATTCTTTCCCGGAACTCTTATTCCCGCACCGATCACTACGCCGTCAAATGATTCTTTTTTTAAATGTGTTTGCAAAACATTCATTGCTGTATCCCCGAAATCGGTCCAACATAATTCTGCACTATAGCCAAGTTCATTTAATTGTTGGAGTGAACCTTTAATTCCGGCTTCAACTTTTTCGGCAGTTAGCCCTGGAAAGGCTGCAAATTCAGCCGAGGAGAAATCGATGAGGTGAGGATCGATTCCAATGATTAAAACTTTTTTCTTGTTTACCATAATTTTTTGTTTAAGATTATGGCACAAAACTACGGGATGGTGCTATCAAAAAACGTTGACTAAAGTCAAGAAATTTAAATGCTTGTGATTTTTTTACGAATGCGACTTAATGTCTCAGGGCTGATTCCTAAGTATGATGCAATATAATGTTGTGGCACACGCTGAAATAAATTTGGTTTTGCTTTTAGTAAGTTTAAGTATCTTACTTCACCCGCGAGTGTATGACGTTCGGCCATTTGTTGTTGTAATAGTGCAGCCCATTTTTGGTAACCCGTTAAATGTGCTTCCGTCCACCAAGGAAATTTAATAAAGGCTTGTTCCCAATTCTCTGCACTTATGGTCAGTAGTTCGCATTCTTCAATCGCCTGAAAATTATAGTTTGAAATTTTTCTATTTCGTATGGAAGGTAAATCGCCAATAAAATGTCGTTCTTCTGCAAAGTATACAATAGACTCTTCACCTTTTTCATTCACGATATATTGCCGCAAACACCCCTTTAAAACAAAGATTGAAAATTTTGGAACTTCACCTGCTTGTAAAATAAATTCATTTCGATTAAATTTCTTAAATTCCCATAAAGCAAGAAATTCTTCAAACTCTCCTTCAGGTATCACTATTCTTTTCTGAAGTTCTTCTAAAAAAAGAGCTGTGTCATATTTTCTTATTTCTTTCTTTTCAGACATACCTTTTATTGAAGATTATTAATTAAGTAAAAATAAGACTTTGTTATTGGTAAAATAAATAAAAAACACTTGTAATCCCTGGTAGAACTCGAACGATCAACTGCTTGAAAACAAACCCTTTTTGTATTTCGAGGTTACTTTATCGAACCAAAAACCCCTGATAAATAAGACTTTATCAGGGGTCTTCCGGTTAAGTACCCAGCGCCGGACTCGAACCGGCACGGTTTCCCACAGGTGTTTGAGACCAGCGCGTCTACCATTCCGCCAGCTGGGCATTTGGTTTTTTGTTCCCGATATTTTCAGGATTGCCTTTTCAGACTTCTGCCGCCATTTTCATGGCTTACAGACCCAATAATTAAGCTTAACTTTACATATCAGCCATCAAATCGGGCAGCAAATGTAAGGAGTTTTTCCATTAATCAAAAAAAGGAACGAAATTATTGTGTAAACCCACTAAAAATTGATAAATTTGCCTCCCCTACAAAAAAAATGGAAACAGAAGTTCAATTATTTTCAGGTAGTGTTACTAAAACACTTTCAGAGCAAATTGCTAAGTCTTATGGAAAAGATTTAGGTAAAATTTCTCATTACCGTTTCAGCGATGGCGAAATTCAAGTATCCTACGATGAAAGTATCCGTGGACAAAGCGTTTTTGTGATCCAGTCAACCATGCCGCCAACCGATAATTTAATGGAGGTATTATTGATGCTGGATGCCGCTAAAAGGGCCTCTGCCAAACACATCATTGCCGTAATGCCTTATTTCGGATATGCCCGCCAGGATCGTAAAGACCAGCCACGTGTTGCCATTGGAGCAAAACTGGTAGCCGATATGCTTGCCGTAGCAGGTGCTACACGAGTTATGACGATGGACCTGCATGCCGATCAAATTCAGGGATTTTTTGATATTCCTGTAGATCATTTATACGCTTCTTCTATTTTTCTGCCATATGTACAAGGCCTTAACCTTCCTAATTTAACCATTGCAGCGCCTGATATGGGTGGTAGTAAACGTGCAAACGCTTATGCCAAACATTTAAAAGCGGAAATCGTAATTTGCTACAAACAGCGTACAAAAGCAAACGTAGTAGATCACATGACGGCTATTGGAGATATTGAAGGAAGAAATATTGTATTGGTAGATGATTTGGTAGATACAGGCGGAACCTTATGCAAAGCCGCCGATATGATGATGGAACGTGGCGCATTAAGCGTAAGAGCTGTGTGTACACACGCCGTATTATCAGGTAAAGCTTACGAAAATATTGAAAACTCTAAATTAACAGAGCTAATAGTAACCGATACCATTCCTTTGAAACAGGAGAGTAATAAAATAAAAGTAATCAGCGTGGCTGAGTTATTTGCCAAGGTAATTCATAGCGTACAAAACTATGAGTCTATCAGCAGTAATTTTATAATGTAAAAACAACCCGTATCACATACAACTAACCGGTGGAAATAAAATGAACGGGCATTTTAAATTCATCACAAAAAAATAACAAAATGAAATCAGTAACATTGAGCGGTTCGTTACGTGCGAACGTAGGGAAAGTAGACGCTAAGGCGATCAGAGAAAAAGGAAATGTACCATGTGTAATTTATGGTGGAAAAGAACAAATTCACTTCGAGGCAGATATCCGTGCTTTCAAACCGGTAATTTTCACTCCAAATGCACACATCGTAGAGATCAACTTAGATGGTAAAGTTTACAAAACTGTTTTACAGGAAGCACAATACCACAAAATCAACGATAAATTGATCCACGCCGATTTCTTAGAAATCGTAGAAGGAAAACCGGTAACAGCTAACATCCCTGTTGTATTAACAGGTCAGTCTGAAGGCGTTAAAAAAGGTGGTAAATTAGTATTAAAACTACGTAAGTTAAAAGCTCGTGGTTTAGCTAACGAATTACCTGATAGCATCGACATCAGCATCGATAAATTAAACATTGGCGATAGTATTGCTGTTGGAGATATCGAAATTAAAGGAGTTACTTTATTGAACGCTAAAAACGTATCTGTGGTTTCAGTTCAAACGACACGTGCGGTAGCAGCTGAAACAAATGCAGCACCTGCTAAAAAATAATAAGTTTTATAATAAACACAAAAAAACCTCTTTCAGTAATGGAAGAGGTTTTTTGTTTTGCCGGACTGAGCACTATCCGGCAGTAAAACAGTTTAATTTAAAATGAATTTCGATTGTAAATCGTTTTCCGTTTTTATTAAATGAATAAATAATTTGATCTTCGATTTTAAAAGAGCTTCTTTTTCAGCAGGCGTTTCAGCCTTTATCAATTCATATTTTTCGGGCGAAGAAATATCAAGTAAACGGGCAATGCTATAAATATTGGCATTATCAAAAGCATCTTCCTGAACCGTATTATGCTGCGACAGCCACATGTATTCTTTAATAAGGTCCTGCAAAACCACAGAAGCCCTTACGTTAAATTCCTGTTCCTGGTTAATAATACCGGCACCATATAATTTAGGACTTAATACCGACGAAAATTCCATCAGCTTAAATACCTTTACACCCTCAATTAAAATATCCATTTCACCATTATCAAATGTTTTAATAATGTGGTTTATCTTAACCTCAATGCCGTAATTACCAACAGATTTTTGATGAACAAAAGGAATCCCGAAATGAGCCTCGTTTAAAATACAATCCGATACAAGTTGTTTATAACGCTCCTCATAAATATGAAGTGTCTTTGTTTCCCCGGGTAATAATACCATATTAAGCGGAAACATTGGAATAGTGAGTTGTTGTTGTGTTGCCATTTTCAATAATTTTAATGGTGTTCATTTTCTAACCCGGAGATGCTTATCTCAAAGGTACAAATATCATGCTTAAAAAATAATGCCAATTGATTGAAACTACTTACTCGCTTAGTGAACCTATTCACTCAACCAAACAATGGGATATTAATTTTGTAAAAAAACATAAACGGTAATTATAACCCCATTTTTTTCATGTACTTTTAAAATTAATTTAACAAATACACCTCTTTCCCTTTAAATAAGTTTCACATGAAGAAGTATATTATCATAGGATGTATCTGCATTACAGCAGCATTTACCTTCAGCTTTTCACAGGATTACTTTGAAGTATCCAAAAATCTCGACATTTTTAATACACTGTACCGTGAGCTCAATATTGCTTATGTTGACGAAACAAAGCCGGGACAGCTTATGAAAACGGGTATCGAGGCCATGTTGGCTTCCCTCGATCCTTATACAAACTATTATACCGAAAATGATATTGAAGATTACAGGTATATGACTACCGGCGAATATGGCGGAATAGGTGCCATTATACAGGATGTCAATAATAAAATTACACTTACCGAACCTTACGAAAATTTTTCAGCGTTTAAAGCAGGGCTGCGTGCCGGCGATGAAATCATGGAAATAAACAGTATTGATGTTACTAAAAAAAGTACCGACGAAATAACAAACCTGCTGAAAGGCCAGGCCGGAACCCCTATTAAATTAAAGATAAAACACCTCGGGCAAACAACCCCCATTGATGTAAATTTAATGAGAGAGGAAATAAAAATAAAAGCGGTTCCTTATTCCGGGATGCTTAATAACGAAGTAGGATATATTAAACTCACCAGCTTTACAGATAATTGCTCGGGTGAAGTAAAAGACGCCCTCTTAAAATTAAAAGAAAAAAACTGTAAATCATTGATCCTTGATTTAAGAGGAAACCCGGGAGGGCTTTTGCAGGAAGCTGTAAACATCGTAAACATTTTTGTGAATAAAGGAAACGAAGTGGTATTTACAAAAGGCAAAGTAAAAGACTGGGATAAACAATACCTCTCTGTAAATAATGCTATTGATACACAAATTCCTTTGGCAGTGTTAGTTGATAATAACTCTGCTTCAGCCTCAGAAATTGTATCAGGTGCTTTGCAGGATTTAGACAGGGCTGTGATCATTGGCCAGCGTTCGTATGGTAAAGGATTGGTGCAGCAAACACGCGACCTTACCTACAATACCAAATTAAAAGTAACGGTTGCCAAATATTATATCCCAAGCGGCCGTTGTATACAAGCTTTGGATTATACACATAAAGACGAAGAAGGAAGGGTTGAAAAAGTGCCTGATTCCTTAATTACAGCCTTTAAAACAAAGAACGGACGTATAGTGTATGATGGCGCCGGTATATTGCCTGATCAAAAAACAGAAGACGTACAGTACAGTAATGTATTGGTGGCGCTGTTAAACAAGCACCATGTATTTAACTATGTAAATATGTATATGCTAAAACACCCGCAGTTACAGGCAAAAGCAAGCGATTTTAAGCTATCTGATGCTGAGTACAATGAGTTTGTGAGCTATATGAAAGATAAAGATTACAAATATATCACACAAAGCGATTTTGCCCTGGAAGAACTGAAAGAAGATGCCACTAAAGAAAAGTGCTTCGAAAGTATTCAGACCGAATATGAGGCTTTGCTTAGTAAAATGAACTCTAATAAAAAAGATGATTTGATGCGTTTTAAATCGGAGATCAAACAGTTTATCGAGGAAGAAGTAGTGTCAAGGTTCGAATTCCAGAGAGGAAGAATAGAAACAGCCCTTAAATATGATAACGACATAACAGAGGCAAAAAAATTATTGGCAGATCCTAAAAAGTTTTCCTCTATCCTTACTACAATTGAGAAACCTACCAAACCATTCAATGCCAATAAACGATTCTGATTTTTTTGTTTGAAGATTTGATAAAATAAGCTATTTTTGAGCAACTAATTTAAAAACAAGTATTATGGGAAAAGGTGACCAAAAGTCAAGACGTGGTAAAATACAAGTAGGTTCATTTGGAAACCTTCGTCCACGTAAAAAAAACAAAGTAGCAACTGCAACTACTGCTACAGAAACAAAAGCAGCACCGAAAAAAGCAGCTACTAAAAAAGCAGCAAAATAATTTAAAAGAACCGCTTTAAAGCGGTTCTTTTATTTACTACATTTTGTACCGGCCGGTTCGAGAGAAAATAAGACTCTTTCCATTTTTTTGTATCAGGAAATTTCCTTCATTTATTCTGCAGAAATAAGATTACACCGGCTAACAACGCTTTTTTAAATCTAAATAAACAGTAACTTTGCCCGTGACTTATTTTCAACCCGATAAACTAAAAATTGGCGTACTTGGCGGAGGACAGTTGGGACGCATGATGATACAAAGTGCCATTAATTACAACCTTTACATCTGCTGCCTCGACCCCGATGCAAATGCTCCCTGTAAAGCCATAGCAAACGAATTTACAAAAGGCAGTCTTACCGATTACGATACCGTTTATAAATTCGGTAAAGACAAAGATATTATCACGATCGAGATAGAGAACGTGAATGTGGAAGCCTTAAAAGCATTACAAAAAGAAGGTAAAAAAGTATTTCCGCAGCCCGAAGTAATTGAAATCATAAAAGATAAAGGGCTTCAAAAAATGTTTTATCAGCGTAATGATATTCCAAGTCCTGATTTCTTTTTAGTAGAAAACAGAGCACAGATAGAAAAGTACCGCGATTTTTTCCCCTTCTTTCAAAAGCTCCGTACCGGTGGCTACGATGGGAAAGGCGTTGTAAAACTAGGTCATCCCAACAAAATTGAACATGCTTTTGAAGCACCAAGTGTATTGGAAAGGCTGGTTGATTTTGATAAAGAAATTTCTGTTATCGTTACACGAAATCAAAGCGGCGAGGTAAAATGTTTTCCGGCAGTTGAATGCGAATTTAATCCGGAAGTCAACCTGGTAGAATTCCTGTTTTCTCCGGCCAATATAAAAAAATCAATCGATAAGCAGGCAACAGAAATAGCGGTTAAAATAGCAGAAAAACTAGGCATCATAGGGATTCTGGCGGTTGAATTATTTGTAACAAAAGATGGTAAAGTGCTGGTAAATGAAATAGCACCTCGCCCGCATAATAGCGGCCACCAAACCATTGAAGGAAATATCACATCGCAGTTTGAACAGCATTTGCGGGCTATTTTAAATTTACCGTTAGGAGATACTTCTATTATCAAGCCTTCGGTAATGATTAACTTACTGGGAGAAAAAAACCATGAAGGCCCCGCAAAATATGAAGGACTGACCGATGCTCTGAAATATAAAGGGGTGTACGTACATCTATACGGGAAAACACATACAAAACCTTTCCGTAAAATGGGCCATATTACAGTGGTGGACGATGACCTGAACCTTGCAAAGAAAAAAGCAATAGCCGTAAAAGACATAGTAAAAATTATTTCATAATTTCACTCATTAAATAAACTTTAATTCACTAATTGGTATGGTAGGCATTATAATGGGCAGCAGCAGTGATCTTAAGATCATGAACGAAGCAGCAGAATTTCTTAAAAAGTTAGAGATTCCTCACGAAGTAACGATTGTATCGGCACACCGCACGCCTGAACGGATGTTCGATTATGCTAAAAATGCACATGCCAACGGATTAAAAGTAATTATTGCCGGAGCAGGCGGAGCGGCTCATTTGCCGGGCATGGTAGCTTCTTTAACAGCATTGCCTGTTATTGGAGTGCCTGTAAAATCAAGCAATTCCATCGATGGGTGGGATTCATTACTATCTATTGTACAAATGCCAAACGGTGTTCCTGTTGCGACAGTGGCTATAAACGCTGCACAAAACGCAGGCATTTTAGCCGCGCAAATTTTAGGTTGCCAGGATAAAACTATTTACAACAAATTGGTTCTGTTTAAAGAAGAGCTCAAAGAAAAGGTGATGAAAAGCCTGAGCGAGATCAAGTAATTAAGTTTCA
Organism: Bacteroidota bacterium; assembly: GCA_040389965.1. Lineage (GTDB taxonomy): Bacteria > Bacteroidota > Bacteroidia > B-17B0 > Aurantibacillaceae > UBA4416. Next base: position 12,646 of record JAZJZF010000073.1, on the reverse strand, counting down.
CCTGTTCTATTCCCCTCTCCCAGAGGGGTCTGCCGGAGGCAGGGGGTGTCTGTTCTATTCCCCTATATTTAAGAGGGGTGAGGGGTGTGTTGTTCTATTTATATGATTAGCTTAAACCGCCGTATCCTTGATCACATCTACCAACGACGGATCCAACAAAGTACTTGTATCTCCTAAGTTGGATGTATCTCCTTCCGCAATTTTCCTCAAAATACGACGCATAATTTTTCCGGAACGTGTTTTAGGTAAGCCCGGTACAAATTGTATCTTATCAGGTTTTGCTATAGGCCCAATCTCTTTGGTAACCACTGCAATAATTTCCTGTTTCATTTTATCATCGCCGGTTTTACCCGCATCACAAATCACATAGGCATAGATGCCTTGTCCCTTAATATCATGAGGATAGCCCACAACAGCGCTTTCAATAACGCCCTCATGCATGTTAATTGCGTTTTCCACTTCAGCAGTTCCAATACGGTGGCCACTTACGTTTAATACATCATCTACACGCCCTGTAATTTTATAATTCCCATCACTGTCTCTTAAGCAGCCATCGCCTGTAAAATACATATTGGCATAAGTAGAAAAATAGGTTTGCTTACAACGTTCATGATCCCCGTAGGTTGTACGGATAATTCCAGGCCATGGAAATTTAATGCATAAGTTTCCGCTTACGTTATTGCCATCAATGATTTCACCTGCTTCATCTACCAAACAGGGCTGCACTCCCGGTAAAGGCAAGGTTGCATAAGAAGGCTTTTGAGGCGTTACACCTGCCAGGTTCGAAATCATAATACCACCGGTTTCTGTTTGCCACCAGGTATCTACTACAGGGCATTTTTCTTTTCCAATATGCGTATCATACCAATGCCAGGCCTCTTCATTGATAGGCTCTCCAACAGATCCCAATACTTTTAAAGAGTTTAGTTTTTTATCTTTAATAGGGTCCAGTCCAAAACCCATTAAGCTACGAATAGCGGTAGGCGCGGTATATAAAATATCAACCTTATGTTTATCAATAATTTCCCAAAACCTTCCGGCATCAGGCCATGTAGGTACACCTTCAAATAATAAAGAAGTTCCGCCTGCGCTTAAGGGGCCATACACAATATAGCTGTGCCCTGTGATCCAGCCAATGTCAGCCGTACAAAAATGAATTTGCCCTGGCTTGTATTGAAACACATTTACAAACGTATAATTAGCCCACACCATATAACCACCTATGGTATGCACTACTCCTTTTGGTTTCCCTGTTGAACCCGAAGTATATAAAATAAATAAAGGATCTTCTGCATCCATTATTTCTGCTTTGCAATCAGTTAACCCTAATGCGTTTATTGTTTTAATTTCATCTTCCATCCAGGTATCCCTTCCGGCTTTCATGGTAATGGCAACGTTGGTGCGTTTGGTAACAAATACTTTTTTTACAAAAGGACAGTTTACCAATGCTTCATCTACAATAGCTTTTAATGGAATATCTTTTGCGGCACGGTAACCGCCATCGCTGGTAATAATGTATTCTGCTTTAGCATCCTGCAATCTGTCTGTAATAGCCTGTGCCGAAAACCCACCAAATATAACAGAGTGTATAGCACCAATACGTGCACAGGCAAGTGTACTAATGGCTAACTCAAGAGTCATACCCATGTACAAACACACACGGTCTCCTTTTTTTACACCATTGTTTTTTAAAACATTGGCCACTTCACATACTCTTAAATAAAGTTCTTTATACGTTGACGTCATATTTTTTTCTTTGGGGTCGTTGGCTTCCCATATAATAGCGGGCGTATCGGCGTTTTTCTCTAAATGCCTGTCTAAACAGTTTTCTGTAATATTTAATTTACCACCAATAAACCATTTGGTAGTAGCTGTTTTAAAATCCCACTCCAGCACTTTGTCCCACTTTTTATGCCAGGTAAAATTTTCGGCAACCGATGCCCAGAAATTTTCAGGTTCTTCAACACTTTTTTTGTAAGCAGCTTTATAAGTTTCGAGGGTGGTAATTTGATACGGATAATTCATGGCAGTAAATTTATTAAGAGAAGAGTTTATGCTAACTTTGATACAAACTAAAAATACCTTAATATTGTTTAATAAGCAAAGAATTGAACCTAAAAAAAATAGTCACTAATCTGGCAGTACAGGTACTGGTAGCAATTATTGCAGGAGTACTGCTCGGTCATTTTTATCCGGCCATTGGTGTTAAAATGGAAATTATTGGTAAGTCATTTATCAATATTATTAAGGTGTTCATAGGCCCTATTATTTTTTTAACCATTGTACTGGGCATTGTAGGCATCGATAGTTTAAAAAAAGTAGGCAGAGTAGGAGTTAAGGCATTGCTTTATTTTGAAATAGTTTCTACACTCGCTTTAAGTATAGGCGTACTGATAGCATATGTCGTTCAGCCGGGTAGCATTAATATGGCAGGGTTGACGGCAAAAGATGCCTCTCAGTATACGGAACATGCGGCTGATAAATTCAGCTGGTTAAATTTCTTTCTGTCCAATTTTACATTACAGGTTTTGCTGGTTGGTATTATCAGCGGAATTATCATCAGTCATTTAAAAAACAAAACAGTTGTTGTGAAGCCTCTCGAAAGAGTATCTCATTACGTTTTCCTTGCTTTGCGTTATGTCATGTACCTGGCGCCATTAGGGGCTTTTGGAGGCATGGCGTTTGCGGTTGGTAAATTCGGGCTGCAAAGTTTATTGCCTTTAGGAAAATTAATGGCATGTGTTTACCTCACCATGGCCCTGTTTGTATTTGTGGTACTTGGCACTATTATGCGGTATTATAAACTAAGTATCTGGACATTCTTAAAATCTATTAAGGAAGAATTATTAATTGTGCTGGGTACTTCATCGTCTGAACCTGCCATGCCATCGCTCATGCGGAAGCTCGAAAAAATGGGCTGTAGTAAATCGGTTGTTGGTTTGGTGGTGCCAACAGGTTACTCCTTTAATTTAGATGGTACATCTATTTATCTTTCCATGTCTGTTATTTTTATTGCACAGCTTTATAATGTGCCTTTATCCTTTATGGAAATACTAAGCATCATTGGAATTTTAATGATCACTTCCAAAGGTGCTGCAGGTGTTACCGGCAGTGGTTTTATTGTGTTGGCTTCTACACTTACGGCTCTGCATAAGATCCCGGTAGAAGGACTTGCTTTTTTATTGGGAATCGATAAGTTTATGAGCGAAGCAAGAGCCATCACTAATATTATTGGAAATGGCGTGGCCACAATTGTGATTTCCAAAGCGGAAAAAGAATTTGTGGAACCGGAGCTTCCTGCAAAAAATAGTTTGAGTTGAACTCTAAAATTGGACACGGATTTTTAAGATTTGACGGATTACCGCAGATCTTAGTGTAATTGTTTTTTAGTTAGAGAATTTTAATTATCTGTGAAAATCAGTCTAATCAGTGTTATCCGCGTTCCAATCTTTTTTACGCCGGCAAATTAATCAGCTCATTGGTTTTCATAATGAGGTCCATGAACAGAATCTTTGGATTGGCATTACGCTCAATGTAGTAAAAAGCAGAATTAAATTCTTCCAGCAATCTTTCGTAATTCCGTTGATGGATGAATCTCGAAAACTTAGCAATAAATTCTTTTTCTTCTCCCGAATGCCTTACCAAATCAGCACTTCCAAAGTTCAGCATTAAGCAATCCCTAAAGATCTCTAAACCGTATTGCAAAAATTGTTTTTGTTTTTCCCGTCCCGTGCGCGAATTTTCATCTACCCAGTTTACCGCTTTAGGAGCATCAAACTTTAAAGCAATGAGCATAAAAGTTCTGAAATTCTGAAGGTAACCGGCACCTCCATCGGTATGTTGTAATAATAATTGTGCCTCTCTGTAACTGCCATCGCTTAACATGGCCGCCTGTTTAGCGGCTTTAGGATCGCACTGATATTGCTGCACCAATCCCTCGGTAATATCCTGCGGCGATAACTGATAAAATAAAATTTGTTGAACCCTCGAAATAATAGTTGCCAGTAATTGCTCGGGATGGTTACACACCAGTACAAACAATGTTTTTTCCGGTGGTTCTTCTAAAATTTTGAGCAGTTTATTGGCCGATTCCGTATTCATTTTTTCAGGCTGCCATATGACCATTACTTTATAACCGCCTTCGTAGCTGGTGTAAGATAATTTTTTTAAAATGTCATTGGCTTCATCAGCAGGTATAAGAGGTTGTTTGTTTTCCGAGTTAAGGCTGCTAAACCAGTCGTTTAGCGACATGTAAGGCGTTTCCAAAAACGTTTCCCTGAATTCTTTTACCAAATCGTTGCTGGTTCTCACATGTTTGCTTTTTGAAATAGGAAACACGAGGTGCATATCGGGATGCGCAAGCTTGGCCGTTTTCAGGCACGAAGGACATTTGCCACAGGAATCGTTTTCCTGTTTATCTATGCAAAATACATACTGTATAAAAGCAAAGGCAGCCGGTAAATTACCACTTCCTTCCGGACCCGAAAATAAAAGAGCATGAGGTACCCTGTTATCTTTAAGCATATGTAAAAGCTTTTCTTTTACTTCGGCCTGGCCTATAATATCTTTAAAAAACACAGCCTAAATTTAAAGGTTTTTTCGCAGCGAGTGTATTTAATTTTATGACAGGTTGCATAAATGCCGCCCAGTTAAGGAACTCAATGTTTGCGACATAGGATTTTAATAATTTATTCGGTAGAAAACCATAAATTTGTTATGCAATATCATTTAAAGTACTGGTGAATACATTTTCGCATACGTTGGTAATAGTGCGGCTGGCGTTCGTTCTTGACTTTTTTGTTACTTTTTTCGTTAAGGAAAAAAGTAAATAAAACTAAAATAACAGAGATTTAATCATTAGTTCTACCATTATTCTATAAAAGCGCCTATGCATATCGGTTTGTTTTTTGGTTCCTTTAATCCTATTCACATAGGGCATATGGCTTTAGCAAACTATATGGCCTCTTTTACCGATTTAGAGCAGATATGGTTTGTGGTATCGCCCCATAATCCCTTAAAAGAAAAAGCCTCGCTCCTCGATCAAAATCAGCGTTTACATTTAGTTAACCTTGCTATAGGTGATAATGGTAATATGAAAAGCAGTAATATCGAATTTAGCCTTCCGCAGCCCTCCTATACGGTTAATACCCTGGCGCATTTAACCGAAAAATATCCCAAACACACCTTTTCGCTTATTATTGGGGAAGATAATCTGGTTTCTTTTACCAAATGGAAGAATTACGAGCATATTTTAGCCCACCACAAGCTGTATGTGTACCCTAGGCCCGGTTGTCAAAAAACAGAGCTCTATGAGCACCCTAATATCATTATGACAGAAGCCCCGTTAATGGATATTTCGTCTACTTTTATTAGAAATGCCCTAAAATTGCATAAAGACGTGTCTTTTTTTGTCCCTTTTAAGGTTTGGGAGTACATCGACGAAATGAGCTTTTACCGCAAATAGCTAGGAGCCTGATCCAAAAATGTTAAATTGTTTTAGGAATACCATATTCATTATTAATATTATTAGGATTTGGAAAAGTGGTTCGTTAATATTGTATAACAAATTACTTAACTATTACATAAAATGAAAAAAATCTACTTATTGGGTCTTTTTACTATTGCAGGATTAGTATTAAATGCACAATCTTCTCTACAGGTTACAGATGTAAATAATGGAATGGCTCCTGTTACTAATAATAGTACTATATACTATACTACTAATGCCAACGACCACCTTACTACTGAAATTGATGCTAAAAATACCGGCAGTTCAACTAAGTATTATAAATTAAAACGTGTGGATAATGTTTTAAACTCAGGAGCAAGTGCTTATTTCTGCGTAGGTGGTGCAAACTGCTACCCTCCAAACGTTACGGTATCGCCTCTGACAATGACCTTAACTGCAAACCAAACCTTATCTTCTCAAAGTTTATCTCTTCTTTTGGATCTTGAAGAAGCTCCTGCACCGGGATATTCGTCTATAGCTTATCAAATCTACAATATCAACGATGCTAGCGATGTGTTTAATTTCACATTAAAATACAACGACAGCAGTACAGGTGTAAAAGAAGCATCTTCTCTTTTCTCTTCTGTATCAAATGTGTATCCAAATCCTTCAGTTAACAAAGCTTATATCAGTATGACTTCAGCGTTTGACGTGAACAATGTAAACGTAACGGTTATGAATAGCCTGGGTGCCATTGTTTATACAAAAAACACAAGCCTTTCTGTTGGTAAAAATGTGGTAGCACTCGATTTCGATAATTTAGTGTCAGGCCTTTATTTTGCAACTATATCAACAGGTAATACTAAAATCACACGCAAATTCACGATCAACAAATAAACATAAACTAACCAAAATACAATTAACATGAAAAAAACAACTACCCTTTTATCCTTATTGGCTGTTGGTACTGTGGTGATGGCTCAAAGCCCACGCATGTCTCTTTACGAAGAGTTTACCGGCGAGAACTGCGGCCCATGTGCAGCAACAAATCCGGGTCTTGATCCAATTCTTGCAGGTAACGCTAATAATACAGTCGTATTAAAATGGCAGGTGGCAATTCCTAGTGCCCCTTCATTAATGACTTCTCTTTACCAACAAAACAAAACAGAAATTGACGCACGAATGAATTATTATGCTGTAAACTCTGCACCTTCTGCAAGACAGGATGGGCAAAGCGCAGTGGTTTTCGGAGCTACTTCTGATCATCCGGGTTATACAACTGCAGCTATTTTAAATACAGCAGCAGCGATTACTTCTCCGTTCACAATTACAATGAACAGAGCATGGAATGCAACTTTTGATGCTATTACAGTAACAGGAACAATTACAGCTTCTAATACCTATACTACAACTGGTACTAATTTAAAGTTCAGAGTAGTAATGGCTGAAAGACAAGTGGATTATGCTTCTGCTCCGGGTTCAAACGGCGAAACAGAATTTCACCATGTTGCCCGTAAATCGTTTCCTGATTTAACAAATGGTACAGCTATGTCTAACACATGGGCTACTGCACAAACTCAAACATTCTCTATCGTTTGTACTTTACCTTCTTATATCTGGGATAAAAGTCAGGTAGAAATGATTGGTTTCATTCAGGATGAATCTAATAAAAAAGTATTGCAATCTGTTTTAGCTGCTCCGGTGCCATTACAAAATGATGCTGCTGCAACTTCAATTGCAAACTTACCTGCTATTACTTGTGCAACAGCACTTAACCCACAGGTAGTTGTAAAAAACAATGGTACAAATGCTATCACCAGCATGACTTTAAACCCATTCGTAAACGGAGTAGCTAATGGCGCTTCTGTTAACTGGACAGGTAATTTAGCTGTTGGAGCATCAACTACAATTCCATTAAGCGCTATTACAAGTTTAACTTCAGGGTCAAAAACATTCTCTTTAAACATTGCTTCAACGGTTAATAGTGGAATAGATTATAACTTAGGAAATAATGCTACTACAACTACTTTTGCTGTAATTGGTACTTATGTAGCAGGTTCTACAGCAGAAAGCTTCTCAGTATCTACATTCCCTCCAACAAACTGGATCTTAGTTAACTCTGATGGAAATGCTGCAACATGGGCAAGAGCAACTTCAGCAGGTAGCCAAAGCACAACTCAATCTGCTCGTTACCCTGCGTATGCAGCTCCTCCGGGCGATTCTGATGACTTGATTTTACCTCCTACAAGCTTAGTTGGTTTTACTTCAGCTAAATTAACGTTTGATGTAGCTAATGCTCCTTATTCTGCAACTCCTGAAAACGATCAGTTACAGGTAAAAGTGTCAACAGATTGTGGTGCTACATGGACTACAGTTTATGACAAAGCAGGTGCAGCTTTAAATACAGCTCCTTTTACAACTGCTAGCTTCGTACCAACTACATCTCAATGGAGATCAGAGTCTGTAAGCCTTGCTTCTTACGCTGGTAACGCTACTGTATTAGTTAAATTTGTTGCAACAAGTGATTATGGAAATAACATTTATGTTGATCAGGTTAACTTAAATGCTGGATTTACAGGTGTACAAAACATTGACGAAAACTTTAAATCAGTTGAGTTATTCCCTAACCCTGCGAGCTTCGAAACATCAGTAGGTGTTAACTTAAACAACCAGTCTGAAGTTACATTAAGCGTATTAAACAACGTAGGACAAATCGTTTACCAAACAGTTGCTTCTTTACAAGCAGGTGCTAATACATTACACATCGATACTAAAGCTTTTGCTTCAGGTATCTATAATGTAGTAGTTGCTTCTGAAAACGGTACTGTTGTAAAAAAATTATCTGTTGTTAAATAATAACAATTGCTTTAATTTAAAAAAGGGTCGGCATAAGCCGACCCTTTTGTTTTACCTAATTTAACGTAAAATGGCGGAATTGATCCTAATTTGACCCCCGCTAAATAAAGGATTAAATTTAAAATATTATTTTTGTGCTGAGGTTGGGATATTACCCGCCGTTACCCGATTATAACGATGATAAAAAAAGTAATTATCCTGTTGATTTTGCAAATGAGTATCCGGTCTTTTTCGCAGGTGCTTTACAGTGAAAAGTTTAGTACCTTAACCATGAATACCGGAACATATACTGCCAGTGGCGTCACGCAAACTTATTTGTATGCCGATGCTCCTTCATCCATGGTTACTATAAACAACGGAAACCTTATAGCCGATACCTTAACGGGAAATTACCCTTTCAGGGCTACCGGACAAAAGCAAAAAGGATGGCTGGCCTACAAACACCCAACGATACCAGATACCTTTGCCGTATCCACATCGTGGGTTACCCCACAGGCAACCACCGACTCATGGCTTATTACACCCACTATTAATAATATAGGCGCTAATACGGTGTTGGTATGGGATGCCATGGCACCCGATATTACCAATGCAGATGGCTATGAGGTGTATATCACTACTAATGTATCTACAACGCCTGTAATAAGCGATTTTACTGTAAATAACAGGCTTTTTAGTACAGGTGCCGAAAGTAGTTCATGGGCAACACATGGCGTATCATTGTCAGGTTTTGCAGGGCAGGACATTCGCCTTGCTTTTAGAAATACATCATCCAATAAATACCAATTATGGATAGACGATATCATGGTTAAGAATGTAGCAAATAACTATGATGTAGCAGCTTTCTCAAATGATACCTATAAATATTCTACCATTAATACAAACAATAGCATCATGGCATCATTTAAAAATAATGGTGCAGCAGCTATCACAAGCCTTGATATCAATTATCAGATAGGAAATAACACAGTAGTTACCGAAACGCAAAACCTGTCTACTCCTTTAAACTACCAGGATGCGAGGCAATTTACATTTTCAGCACTTTACAGTTCGCCTCTACCGGGCTATAACACGGTAAAAATATGGGTAAGTGCTATAAACGGACAAGCGGATCAGGTTAACACAAATGATACTGTTAAAGGATCTTTAACCATACTGTCTTCTATTCCGGCTAAAAAAGTATTGGTAGAAGAGTTTACCAGTGCAAAATGTGCTATCTGTCCCGATGGCTATTCCCGCTTAAGTAGCATTGTGAGCACCTACTCAAATGTTATTGCCACATCTGTTCATAGTAATGATAACGTCACCAATAGCACAGGGAGTAGCACACTTACGGCAGCATATGCCGATCAGGGATCATCAGCGATGATTGATAGATACATATACGCCGGTGCAGGAAAACTGGCAACACCCAGAAATGCCTGGGAAGCCTATATTGTACAACGCCAGAGTATGGTTGTGCCTGCTGATGTAAGCATAACGGGAGTAACCTACAATCAGGCAACACACGAAATAGCAGCAACCGTATCGGCTAATTTTGCCGGCGATGTAAAAGGAGACTACCGAATAAATTTATATATAAAAGAGAATAATATCTACGGGCCTATCATGGACATTTCTGATAACTCATGGAACCAATACAGCAGCTTGTTTAATATTCATGCCTCGCCGTATTACCAGGTAGGCTACTATCTTAACCCAACTACCTATATTCTTGGTCCAAATCAATACAGCCACCAATATGTTGTGACCGATTTTTTAGATGGTGCTTATGGTGCATCAGGTATTGTTCCTGTTAATGACAGTACTGCCGGCCAATCGTACAGTAAAAATTACACCTATACACTTTCAGTGCCGGCCGGTGGAGAATACAGGTTTAATCCCGATAATATTTACCTTGTAGGAGTAGTATCCGAATACAACGGTGGTTATAACGGATTGTCAGTTTTAAATGCAAAAGAAGTGAAACTAACTTCTAATACTGAGCTTCCTGTTGGCATACAGAAAATTTCTCCGGAGAATAATGCTCTATCCATGTATCCTAACCCGGCTTCAGATTATAGTAATTTGAGTTATACCTCTTCGCAAACCGAACCTGTAAAAGTAGATATATACAATACACTGGGCGAATTAGTATACACTCATACCGAAACTGTAAACCAGGGAAATGTATTGCAACAAATAAATTGTTCAGGCTTTGCCGAAGGAAATTACCATGTGGTAGTATCTTTTAAAGAACAGGTTGTTTCTAAAAAATTAACCGTCATTAAATAAAGAGGATGATCATAGTTACAGGTGCCGCAGGCTTTATAGGAAGTTGTTTAATTACCAAATTAAATAACGAAGGACATACTAACCTGGTTTTGGTGGATGATTTTTCGCACGAAGACAAAAAGGAAAACTACCTCGAAAAGCAGTATTTACAGCTCATTGAGCGTTCAGTTTTTTTAGAATGGTTTGAACAAAATGCGAAATCGGTTAATTTTATTTACCACATAGGTGCACGTACCGATACTACCGAATTTAATGTGGAGCTGTTCAATGAATTGAATGTTAACTACACAAAAGCGATCTGGAACATTTGCACAACCCATTTTATTCCTATGGTGTATGCCTCATCGGCGGCCACATATGGTTTGGGAGAGCATGGGTATAATGACGATGAATCAAAGATCGGACTCTTAAAACCATTGAATCCTTATGGCGATAGCAAAAACGATTTTGATAAATGGGCAATAGCGCAGGAACAAACTCCGCCAAAATGGGTAGCGTTTAAATTCTTTAACGTATACGGCCCTAATGAGTTTCACAAAGGCAGGATGGCAAGCGTTATATTCCACTCTTTTAACCAGATAAACGAAAAAGGAAAAGTAAAACTCTTTCGCTCGCATAACCCTAACTATACAGACGGCGGGCAACTACGCGACTTTGTATATGTAAAAGATGTAGTGGATGTATTATACTTTGCACACAGTACACTTATTAAAAATGGCATCTACAACTTAGGAAGCGGTAAGGCAAGAACATTCCTTGACCTGGCAAAAGCTACATTTAAAGCATTGGGCAAAACTCCGGATATTGAATTTATTGATACGCCGGTCGACATCAGAGATAAATACCAGTACTTTACTGAAGCCAACATGAATAAACTGATAGAGCAGGGTTACGTAAAACCTTTCTCAACGCTGGAAGAAGGCATACAGGATTATGTATCGAATTACCTGATAGGTAAACATTACCTATAACAAAAACAGGTACAATAATACCGCTTGCAGTAGCAATAAGCCATCAACCCATAGGTAAAAATAAAACCGGTGTTTCTTTTCGTGAGTCATGAAAAATGTAATGATCGTTATTGCTGTCAGGCAAATTTGTGCTATAAAAGCAGTGTAGCTGTGCTTAAAGAAATAAAAGCAGACCAAAGAACCTATTGTTAAAACCACGCAAACAATTTTAGTGCCTGTATTACCCAGCGTATTCGAGTAAGTGGAGATGCCATTTAAGAAATCATCAGTAGTATCTTTTATGTCAAATAAAATACTCAGTGTTGAAATAAAAAGAAACTGAGACAACAAAAACCAGGCAACATTGGCATGCAGCAACTGGTTTTCTATTAAGGGAACCAGTGCGCAGCTTACCACCCAAATGCATGAAATAACAAGGGGTTTAAGGAACCCAATCTTTCTTAAATTAAACGGAGGCATATAATAAGCCGTAGAAATAATTTCCGCACCCACTAAAACTGCGATAGATGTATTGCTTAAATTATTGCATAAACATAAGAGAACAAGCAGCCCTGCAACAATACTGTAAAATAAAAACTTCTTATTCCGGATAAACCATTCTCCACTTTCGGTATGCAAATTTATCTGGTGTATAAAGTAACCCCTTTGCACATTGTACTGTAAGTAGGTTGATAAAAATACAAACAGAATATAACAGTTGTTATTAACGGTTACCGGTATACCACACACCATATAGGTTACCAATACCTGCGCTGCAGCGCATATAGAAATAAAAAGATTGGCATACACCAATACTTTTGTAACAGGAGAAGATATGAAAGAATTAGTTTTCAAAAATTTCTAAAGCATTTTTTGTAGTGGCTAAAGCTACTTCTTCAATACTTATGCCTTTGATCTGAGCTATTTTTTCGGCTATTAAGGGAATATAAGCGCTTTCGTTACGCTTACCACGATACGGAACAGGAGCAAGGTACGGGGCATCGGTTTCCAATACCAGGTGCTGCAGTTCGGTTTGCTCTACAACTTTATCAAGTCCCGAATTTTTAAACGTAACCACACCTCCAATGCCCAGTTTAAAATGTTGCAGATCTGTGAT
>JAZJZF010000072.1:0-5792 GCA_040389965.1 Bacteroidota bacterium | reverse complement strand
AATTATCCTATGATTTAGGTTTTCTTTTGAAATTTTTAATTTTATTTCCAGAACTGTAGGTGTATTCATCTATTTTCCTACACTCAGTTATTTTATACAGCAGACCCGCATCTTTAAATCGTTTACAAACCTGGTCCACTTCACTGCTTAACACTGATACCCCATCAATATTCCATTCTACCACATTTTTACAACCCTTTTTGGCTGAGGCAATTTCATTGTATAATTGATGTCTTATGTTTTCATAGACCTTATTTAATGCGGATGTGTCGCACATCATTTTGATATCACCTTTCGGGCCATGGTATACCATGTAGTTTTTTCGGGCCAAAAAAGAAAAGCAGTAACGCATCGCAGATTTGTAGGCGTCGTTTTCTATGTAATCATTAAATAAATTATAATCCAGGTACCCAAGTTTATTCCCGATCTGCCAATAAGCCTTTTTTAAATCGATATTATAAAAATACCTTCCAGGCTTCATTGTCTCCCACAATTTTGTATTAGCGCCCCTGCTTATGCCCTTAAATTTAATATTGATATTGTAGAGTTGCTCAATAGTTCGGAACCTTTTATACAATTGCTTTTGGAACCTGCCTAAGAATGCAATGAATTTAGATTTTGTAAGCCCGTTTAATATCAAATTGTTATTAGTGGACGTGGTAGCAATCATTGTGTCATACACAAGTATTTTCTTACGGGAACCCATAAAGTGTTCCCGAAATGGTGCTTTATTGAATTTTTGAATAGCAATGCTGTTATCGTAATCCTCAGCATTGTATTCAAATTTCGCGAACCGTGATCTTGGGTTTGGCATTGACTGTTATTTTAATAATGCTTTAATATCCTTCCAGGGGGCACCAGCTTTCATCATTTTATCAATTAGACTTTCTCTGGCAGCATCTTTTTCTTTCTCTAATTGGGCTGTTTTTTGTTTTTCACGCTCCAAATTCAATAGGAATTCCTGATCCGATCCTGCGGCAGCCTTCGGTGACTCAGGCGTTGATTTTTCTTCCTCCTGAGCTTCTGGAGCCTCTGCGCCAGACAGGATAGGAACCTTGCTATCAATATCTGGTTTTTTAGGATCAAAACCATAATCAAATTCATTACCATTGCCATCAACAGATATTACTTCAGATATCCATATTTTACCTTTCTGCTTAGGGATTGTCACCTTTATTAACCAATCAGACTCGTACCGCTTATCTTCCTCTGCTGTCTGAAGTTTTATGGAGTTACAGTAATTCACGTAAGGTTCAAATAGCGTTTTGTAGGTATGGTTATGCCCAGCTCCTCCCATCACTGGTTGAGCAGTAGTAGCCGGCAATAATTTTGATACAAACCCTAGTATATTTGGGGTGTTTTTCAAGTAATCACTAAAACTGATTAAATCAAAATAGTGCTGTATTTGCTCTATTTCTTTCCACCCCTTTGAGCCGAATATTAATTTTAAAGCATCCGACCTGGTAAAACGTTTGGTTCGGATCCTAGAGAAGATATTTTTTAACGTAACTTTTTCGCCCGACTTTTCTATACTTGAAAGTATCGATCTGGCCTTAGGTAGAGCCGATGTGTAGGACGGATATTTTTTAGGAAAATATTTTGTAAGCCTCTGAGCCGTATACTGGACACCTTTTTTCTTTGCCATGATTATTTAGTTAAAAGATTATACAAATGATCCTTTGTTGATTCCAGACCACCTAAAGAATCTATTTTTGACTCAAGTAGAAATATTGTTACAGGCATTTTTTTGTCTGCTATTTTTTTTCGTCCAGCCCTTGGGCGTTTGCCACCGTTTGTGTTTTTTTTCATCTTTTTGTTTTTAAGTAAATAAAAATCGTTTCTCCTCTTTTATAATAGTGGTAGTAAATGGAAAACCATCTTTCGGTATTTTCTGAACATCAATTATTAAAGCTTTAGCTGTTGTAAATACTACATGCTTAACATCCTTTAAACTTACCTGCAAATATAAACAATCTTCTTTTTTATACTTGGAATCATTGATTCTGTACCAGAAAACAATTAGTTCTTTTCCAAAAACATCTTTGATCGGAATTCTGCTTCCCTGCAATACTGGTTCATGTTTTGGTATATTAAAATCTTTAAAATTTTTTATCATATATATCGACAATTCGCACTAACTGTTCTTATTAAATTTGCGGTTTTACAGTACTGAAACAGACCCTTGTATGATGCCTCTGATGGCCAATTTCTGTTTTTTACCATCATTCTTATGTATCTCAGTTTTGTGCGTTTTCTGATCAATACATATCCGTGAAATATTACATATCCAAGAACATCAACACCGCGAGACTCTACTAGAAATACCTGGTAATTATCTTTGACAGTTAAATTTAGATTTTCAGATAAATATTTTTTTATGTTAGCAAGCAACTGATGCAGGTATTTTTTGCAATTAGAAAATATAACCATATCATCCATGTAACGAAAATAATTTACTGCCTTCTGAACTTCCTTCATCCATCTGTCAAATGGCGTTAAGTAAAAATTAGCAAACTGTTGAGATAAATAATTTCCAAGCGGCAATCCTTTTGCTGAATCAATAATTTCATCCAACGTCAAAAGCATATCTCTGTCTTTAAACCTTCTCCGGAGCATTCCTTTTAATATGATATTATCAACGCTAGGATAAAACTTTTTAATATCCAACTTCAAGCAATATTTTGTGCCAGCCACATCTTTCATTGCCGTCACGATATTTGCTAGAGCCGGATGAATTCCTTTGCCTTTGATGCAGCTATAAGTGTCGTTCGTAAAATGAAAAACTAACTTATTCATAATTGCATGATGAACGATCCGGTCCGGAAAATAAGGTAATCGTGAAATCAATCTCACCTTTTCTTCCCTGATAAAAAAATGACTATAATCAGAAGTTTTATAAGTTCTATCCATCATCATGTTATGAAGCATTATGATGTTACAACCTTTTCCTTTATCGTGCTTTTTTACTCCTCTTTGATGACGCTTGCCTTTTCTGGCTTTTTTATCTGCTAATATTAAATTCTCTATACTACAGATATCTTTCCAGATATTACCCTTCCTTTTCATTCCTTTGTTTTAAATGTCACTTTCTCTACTAAAGCAGGATACTAGCACCATTTTTTAAACATTCTAGTTTTTTTACCATGTTGGTAAGGTTTGCGCCGGCATTCTTTTTAATAACAAAATCGAGAGCTGAGACTCGTATTCGTGTTCGTATAGTTGTAATTCGTATTGTTGAAAACGAAACCCGCGCAACACAACAGCTCACCGGCACACAACCTGTAAAATTACATAGCTGAATCGCTATGTAATTTTGGGAATTTTTTAGCTAAATAAGTTGCCTCATCATCACTGGAAACGAAAAGGCGAGAGCCGAGACCCGTACCCGTGCACGTATAGTGGTAACCCGTAAGGCAGAAAACGAAACCCGCGCGTTTACCTGACAATCCGTTGTGACGCAACCAAACAAACCATTTTTGTTGATTTGTGTCCAGGAAATTAACCTTCCACTTATTGTTAATGAAATTTGTGGCTTCATATATCATTTCCAGCATGTGAATTGCTGCAAATCGTTTTGTGTAGCTCTTCGGAATTTTTGGTGTTCGTTTTAAAATTTTACATGCATGCAGGTAAGACTTAACTTTGGTTGATTTTTCCATATTATTTACGTTTTGGTTTAGTTAATATTAATTTGTAAAGATGAATGAATCGTTTGCCGATAATGGTTGCCATTTCTTGTGTTGGAAGGCGAGAGCCGAGACCCGAATACGTGTACGTATAGTTGCAATTCGTATCGTAGAAAACGAAACCCGCGCTTGAAAAATCAAATACTGGTATCCATTTCTTTTGATTTGAATCATTCCAATTACAAACCCAGTCTTCCACAGCTACTTCAATAATAAATTCTAATTGATCCTCAGCGTTTTTAGCGATTTCCCAGTCGTTTTTAGGGCTAGGGAACCTTACGATGTCATTCGGGAGAACACCCTTTATACGGCAGGCATCTTCGAATGAATGAAGGCGATCCAAGATTGGTCCTTGCTTTTCTTCTGATTCAATTATTTTTCTTAATTCCTTTACCTCAACGTCAATGGCGGAGATACGTTTTAATGCTTCTTCTTTTGAGAGCTGTTTCATTTTGTTGTTTTTAGTCAGTTTAAGATATAAGTGATTTAGGTATTTCATCTTTTTCAATTGTTTTTTTAAAGCCTAAATTTCCGGCAACATGAAATATTACAATGCCTTCTGGTTTCATAAACCCTTTTGAAGCGCAGCTTCCATTTATTTTTAAATAATTTAATACTTCATCAATTTTTTGAGTATCAAACGGACCTCTGTAAAGTTCTGGAACAAGGGAGCATATTTCAGGTAATACTTCTTGAAACTTTTCTACCAAAGGGTCCGATGACGGCAATCTTTTAGGTAATGTACCATGCAATGCCCACCTCCCAACATTAAATAATGAAAATCTTTTTTCACCTTTCTGAAGCCCATAACCTCTTTGTATTCCGCTTCCCCACCATTCACCGAAATGTCTTCCTGGGCCTAATTTCAGCAACTCCTGAGTGTTCGCTTCAACCCATTTAGCAAACCCGTAATTATCATCTTTTGATGTAATCCATCGGGTTCTGCTGCCAATTAATATTTGCCAGCCTCAGTTATTAAAAGTTGCGCATTCGTTCCGTCAATTTTTTCTGTAATGATTACCTCTCTTGATAATCGTGGCATTTTCGGAAATTCTAAGAAATCTAAATTTTCAGTCATTGTTTTTTGTTTAAGAATTTAAAAAATAAGGAATAGATTTACCTTGATTACACCCTACTATTGGGATTAAATCATTACTCATAATATTTAACTCTGACTTAAATGAATGGTTTTTTATTAATTGATACCAATTGTTTCCATGCGGAGAAAATTCATTTATAACCTTTATAACTTCATGCATATCGGCTCCGGTTCTAGTTGGCATTTTTTCTGTTTTCGGAAGCCTTATTAAGCAATGAAATCCACCATTTGTTTTTATAAAAGTTAAATGACTTTCATTAACAACAGATTTAATAAAATCTACGATATCTAAGTAATTTTCCCCCTCTTTTATATCAACATCAATATCAATAAAATTTTTCGTCCCATTACTTCCTTGGATAACGTCGCTTGCCATTGCCTTAACATTAATATTTTGACTATTCGATTTGATAGCAGCCAGGCATTGATTTATTAATTCAAAACAAGCGTTGTGTTGATTTTTAGGATTAAACCCAATATATACACCTAAATTCATTTGGTGAATAGGCAACTCTCCTGCTGTGTAAAATCCGTCAGTGATTTCCCATTGACGAATAGTTGCAATGATTTTATCTTTACTTAAAACTGTTTCTCTTTTTAATTTTCTTGCAGAAGGAATTCCGCTTTCCGGATACCATTTCTTTCTCGCAATCAATATGATAAAGTATCCCTCATTAGGAGTTAATTCAGGTAAAAAATCAATAAATTTTTGAAGTTCGCCTTCGTGGTGTATTAATTTGTAATTCATATTTATTTATTTTGTTTTACTGTTTAACGGGACAAATATATATAAAGTTTCTGAATTCACAATATTTTTAATTAATTTTTAATTTATTTTTATAAAAGTTATTAACATTTAGGTAAAACAACCACGGATTCATGGTTATCGAAGGCTGTAAAACTGCGTCTGATCTTGTTTTCGACAAAATATAATGCATTTCACTTGAGCATCTAATACGAGAATTCGTTTTGCTATGAGGAGCTCCTTTACTTCTAATTCAGTTTTT
>JAZJZF010000071.1:13053-14061 GCA_040389965.1 Bacteroidota bacterium | reverse complement strand
CTTATCTATAAAGGAAATAAATACAAAGCCATTAGCCTTTTTGTATTCCTGTTTTTTGTCCTGTACGTTTTTTCTTCGTGGTGGTGCTGGACCTATTTTGATGGCATAGGAACCCGTCCGGTAGTTGATTTTTATGCACTTGCTGCGATTGCCATCTGCTATGTGTTTAGGGCTTTAACCTCTGTACAAAAAAAGTATTCAATGGCTGCTTTTGCAGGTCTTTGCGTGATATTTAATTTTATCATCTCCTATCAATACAAAGAAGGCATCCTTCAATCAAGCGGTATGAACTACGATAAATTTAAATACGTTTTCCTGAAAACTTCTCCGGCCTATAAAAATGTACTTGGCGGATGTTATGACCTACAACCTTATTCTGCGCAACCAAAAAAACCTTTTATAATCTATAACAACGATTTTGAAACAGAAAAAAATCACTTTTACAGCTACGGTCAATCAGAATATGGAGTAGAATTTAAATCTCCACACCTTGCTATTGATTCCAGAAAAATTCACGTAAAGATTAGCCTCGATCGGCTTGAACTGAAAAAAAACAGTACGCAGAATGTATTAATGGCTGTATCCTTGAATGACAGCAATAATAAATGTAAATCATGGCAGGCCTTCAAAATAAATGATACGCCATCTAAAGTAAACTATAGTAACTGGAAACATTATGATTATGGCGTTAACATCATGTCTAACATTCGTGACACAGATCAATTAGCTGTATTTATTTGGAATAAAGAAAAACAAACATTTGGAATAGATAACTTTAAAATAGAGCTGTACGATTACGGCCATATCAATTAATAAAAAACGAATAACACTATGATATCAATTAAAAATTTACATGCGAGCATTGGCGACAAAGAAATTTTAAGAGGCATAAATTTAGAAGTAAAAGCCGGAGAAGTGCATGCCATCATGGGCCCTAATGGTTCTGGAAAATCAACCCTTTCAAGCGTATTAGCAGGTCGCGAAGATTATGATGTAACCGAAGGCGAG
>JAZJZF010000071.1:0-13033 GCA_040389965.1 Bacteroidota bacterium | reverse complement strand
CAACAGAAGATCGTGCAAGAGAAGGCTTGTTTTTAGCATTTCAATACCCTGTAGAAATTCCGGGCGTGAGCAATATTAATTTTTTACGCACCGCTTTAAATGAAATTCGTGCTTACCACGGTCAGGAAGAAATGCCGGCTAAAGATTTTTTAGCATTGGTGAAAGAAAAGCAAAAATTAGTAGAACTAGATGTGAAGCTTACAAACCGTAGCGTAAATGAAGGTTTCAGCGGTGGCGAGAAAAAACGCAACGAGATCTTTCAAATGGCAATGCTCAACCCTAAATTAGCGATACTGGATGAAACAGATAGTGGTTTGGATATTGATGCCTTAAGAATTGTAGCACAAGGAGTAAATGCCTTAAAATCAAAAGACAATGCTACTATCTTAATTACCCACTACCAGCGTTTACTGGATTATATCGTTCCTGATTTTGTACACATTTTATATAAAGGCCGCATTGTAAAAAGTGGTGGAAAAGAATTAGCCTTAGAGTTAGAAGCTAAAGGATACGATGAAATTAAAAAAGAATTTGAAATAGCAGATTAATATGTCATTACAAATAGAAACCAAAAGTGCCGTAACACAGCAATTAACGGAACAGCTCCAAAAGCATTCACAAAAAATTGCGTTCATGCCCGATCAGGAAATTGTAGCAGCCATCAGGCAGCTCGAAGAGAAAGGCATTCCAAATAATAAGCACGAAGATTATAAGTACTGCAATATTGAGTCTTATATTCGCCGCGAATTTAAAGCGCTCGATCAAAAATTCAATACCCTCGAATTAAAAGATATTGAAGCCTATAAATTGGATGACGCCATTAACCTGGTAGTATTAAATGGGAATTACAGCACCGATTTAAGTGAGAAAGTAATTGCAAAAGGCATCAGCATTAAATCATTGAACGAAATTTCTTCAAGCGAAAAAAATCTGATCGCTACACAGGCAAAATCTTTTTCCGATTCACTTATTGCTTTAAACACAGCATTCTGTGGCAATGGCTTATTTCTTAAAGTGGAAAAAAACAATGCAATCCCGATGCCGATACATATTATTTATTTAAATAATAACAGCACTCCCGCTTTATCAAACAGCCGTAATTTCATTCATATCGAAACCAGTTCCGAATTAACTCTTGTTGAAAGTTTTATCAATATTGGCAGCGAAAAAATATTTTCGAATTATGTAAGTGAGAAATTAGTGGATGAAAATGCAAAATTAACTTGCTATACCTTTCAAAATGAAGGGGCTTTATCTTACTCCGTACATACAAATAGCGTAAAAGTAAATACTTATGCTAACTATAATAACACAACAGTTACACTAAGCGGCGAGTTGGTTCGTAATAATCATAATATTGAATTAGCGGCGCCATCATGCGAAGCTCACTTAAACGGTTTATTTATTACCAGAGGCACGCAGTTGGTTGATAACCACACACTCATCGACCATCAAATGCCAAACTGCGAAAGTAATGAATTGTATAAAGGCATTGCAAATGGTAAATCTACAGGTGTTTTTAACGGGAAGATTTTTGTAAGAAAAGATGCGCAAAAAACAAACGCCTACCAAAGCAGCAAAAATATTTTGATGAGTGATGATGCTACCATTGATACCAAACCACAACTCGAAATTTATGCCGATGATGTAAAATGCTCGCACGGAACCTCAACAGGTAAAATAGACACAGATGCGTTATTCTATCTGAAAGCCAGAGGCATTGGTGAAGAAAGCGCCCGAAAATTACTATTACAGGCATTTGCAGAAGAAGTCATTAATAAAATAGAATTAGACTCCTTAAAAGAAAGAGTGTTGCATTTATTTGAAAAAACCTTATAATGCCTCTGTTTCTCGCGATAGTTATCGGGAGGGCTAAGGACTGTGTATAAAAAATTTATTATGTTCGATATAGATAAAATACGAAACGATTTCCCTATCCTTAGCAGAACCGTTAATGGCAAACCCCTTGTTTACTTTGATAACGGGGCTACCGCACAAAAACCAAAAGCGGTTATAGATACTCTGGTAAATTACTATACGCAACAAAACAGTAACATTCACAGAGGCGTACATACCTTAAGCCGTGAAATTACTATTGCATACGAAGCAGCCCGCCAAACGATTGCATCACACATGAATGCAAAAAGTGCCACAGAACTTATTTTTACAAGAGGCACAACAGAATCTATTAATTTAGTAGCCTACTGCTTTGGTAAAATAGAAATAAACGAAGGCGATGAAATTGTTATTACTGAAATGGAGCATCACAGTAATATTATTCCATGGCAATTATTATGTGAAGAAAAAAAAGCAGTCCTAAAATATATTCCTATTAACCAGGCAGGCGAATTGGCTTTAGAAAATTTATCCAAATTAATTAGCTCTAAAACCAAACTGGTTGCTTTTACCCATATTTCCAATACACTGGGAACCATTAATCCTGTTAAAGATATCATTGCAAACATTCGCTCTCTATCTAAAGCCGCTGTATTAATTGATGGAGCCCAGGCCGTTCCTCATTTAAAACCCGATGTGCAGGACCTCGATTGCGATTTCTATGTATTTAGCGGGCATAAATTATTTGGCCCTACAGGCGTTGGAATTCTTTATGCTAAACAGGAATGGCTCGAAAAATTCCCTCCCTACCAAACCGGTGGCGGAACCATTAAAACAGTAACATTAGAAAAAACAGAATTTGCAGATGCCCCCTTAAAATTTGAAGCTGGTACACCGCATATCGAAGGTGGCATTGGTTTGGCGGCTGCTATTGATTATGTAAATGCCATTGGTTTCGATGCCATTCAAAAACATGAAGAAGCCCTGTTAGACTATGCTACCACTAAACTTCTGGAAATAGACGGCCTTACCATATACGGAACCGGACCGCACAAAACATCCGTTATTTCTTTTAATGTTGGTACTATTCATCCCTTTGATATTGGCTCTATATTAGACAAGTATGGTGTTGCCATACGCAGCGGACATCATTGCACTCAGCCTATTTGCCGGTTTTATAATATTCCGGGTACAATAAGAGCGTCATTCGCTTTTTACAATACATTTGAAGAAGTGGATATACTTATCGACGCGCTTAAAAAAGCAATAAAATTATTGAGTTAACACGCGTTCTGATTCCCCTCTTCCAGAAGAGCGTTTGACTGGGCAGGTACTTGTTCTAATTCCCCTCTTTTTAAGAGGGGTGCCGCGTATGCGGTGGGGTGTTGTTCCATAATTATCTGAACAGGATGTTACCAAATAACAGATGATTCCTGCCAGATATAAAGTCATACAGGCAGGTTTAAAAAAAATCCCTAATTTTGGTTTAGCAAAATTATCCGGGAACATCCATGAAACAACTACTTCTATTAAGCCTCCTTACCTTCCTGCTGTTTTCATGCGGAATGAAAGATGATATTACAAAAAAGGATTCTCCTACTTCAGGAAAATTAACCATTTATTACGATGAGGGGCTTACACTTCATATACAAAATCAGGTATACACTTTTCAGTCGATATATAAAAATGCTGATATTAAAACAATTCCATCCAACGAAAAAACCTGTATTGAAGCCTTATTCAACGATAGCTGTAAAGTAATTGCCATTACCCGCATGCTAAGCGAAAACGAACTGCAAAAATTTAAAGCAAAAAATATTTATCCCGAAAGTTCTTTGGTAGCAAAAGATGCCATTGCCCTTATTGTTCCTGTTTCATTTCCCGATTCTGTTATTTCTGTAGAAACACTTACCCGGCTTTTATCCGGTAACGACTCCATATATGTAACAGGAAAACATATGAACGTTGTGTTCGATAATCAAAACTCCGGAAGCACCCGCCAGCTAAAAGATTCGTTAATTCCGGGCAAGGCATTTGGTAAAAACTGTTCAGCCGTTAATACCACTCCTAAATTGATAGAAGCCGTTGCTGCCGGAACCCACATTATTGGTGTATGCGATTATGCCTGGTTAAGTGATAAAGATGATACTACCACAAAAGAATTTCTTCAAAAAGTAAAGATCCTGGCCGTATCCCAAAAAAGCAATAACCTGGCTTATATGCCCGATCAGTCAAATATTGCCACCGGCGATTACCCTATGTGCCGCAGTATCTATATTATACGCCGTTCGGCCGAGTTTAGCCTTGGAAAAGGTATCGAAACATTTATCGCAGGCGAAAAAGGCCAGCTAATGTTCCTTAAACAAGGCCTTCCGCCTAACAGGCAGGAAGAACGGGTTATTGAGGTAGATATGTCTCCTCTTGAGTCGAAATAAGGGCTTAAAAAATAAAAACAAGGGCATGTTTTAAGATTAAAATAATGTTAAATTTAGCCTCAAAACTAATGTAACGGTGCAATTGGCAGGTTAATTGATTTTTAAAAACTGTACTTTTAAACGCCTGACATTAATACTTAAAACGTGAGAAAAATTTTCAGCATATGCATTTTATTCATAGCCTTTAAAAGTTCTATGAATGCACAGATAGCAACTGATTTTTTTTCTGAATCACGCTTAACCATACAATCAGAAGATAAATCCCAAAAACTGTTTGAAGCCAACACCGAATATTCTTATATGGTTTTAAATATGACCAATGGCGATTTCATGTTAAGTACCGATGCTTCAAAAATGATGACAGGAAACGACAAACTGGATAGTATTCTACAAACTAAAGGCTCTCAACCTATTGTTTTTAAAGGCAACATCAGCGAAAATCTTTTTCTATTCAATCAACAGATCAACGACGAAAAACTATACAATATGCCGGGGCAATTAACCATAAACAATACCACAGTTAATTGTGTCGCACAATTTGATCCTGTAAATTATGCCGACCGGTCAGACGTTAAAAATTACAGAATAGATTTCAGGTTATCCGTTGATCCCGCAAAGCTTGCTATTGCAGGCCTTGAAACTAAACTAAACAAACAATTGATTATTGAAGTCAAAGCAGGAAAACTAAACATAAGACAGTAATTTATTTTTAAAGATTAATTAATATACAATGAAAAAGATCACTTTAATTGCATCAGTACTAACACTTACTAATATTGCATTTGCGCAAACTTTACAGGATGCCATTATTAAAACTGATAACGAACGCTACGAGTCTGCCGCTTCAGATTTTTTAAATCTGGTTGCAAAAGAACCGGCAAAAGGCGAAAATTATTTTTACCTGGGAGAAACGTATTTCAAAAGTGGCGACCTCGATTCAGCAAATATCTTCTATCAAAAAGGTGCCGATATCAACGCGACTTATCCTTTAAATCATGTAGGTTTAGGAAAAATACTTTGGTCTAAAGGAAAAACGGCCGATGCAAAAGCAGAATTTTTTAAAGCGGCTACACTTGGCGCTAATAAAAATGCTGACGTCATGCGTAAAACAGCCGAAGTATATATTAATTCAGAAAATAAAAGCCTTGATGAAGCTATAAGCTTATTAAATGCAGCTATTAAACTGGAGCCTAAAAACGCAGAGAACCATATTTTAATGGGTGATGCCTTATTAGAAAAAAATCCTTCTGATGGTGGTCCTGCTATTAAAGAATACAGCAAAGCCACTGAATTAAATCCGAAATCACCTAAAGGTGTATTGCGTTCAGGTAAATTATACCAACGTGCCCGTAACTATCAATTGGCTTTAGATCTTTATAAACAAGCCGAAGCCATTGATCCTACTTATGCCCCTGCTTACCGCGAAAAAGCCGAGCTATACCATTTAGCCGGACAAAAAGCAAATGCAGTAGAAAGCTATAAAAAATATTTAACCTTAAATAATTCAGATAAAGAACGTGCACGTTATGCAGGATTTTTATTGAACAACAAACAATATGCAGAGGCAGTAGCTGAAATTGAAGCTTTACAAAAAACCGGCGATACAAATCTTTATTTAAACAGATACCTGGCCTATTCTTACGCAGAATTGGGTAATAAAACAGATAGCTTAGCTTACAAAAAAGGAGTTAACGCTATCAATAATTTTTTCGATAAATCTTTAAAAGTCCCAAACTTCAAATACATTGGCGCTGATTATAAATACAAAGGGATTTTACTTTCTAAAACCGGACAGGATAGTTTAGGAGTAATTGAAATGGAAAAAGCAATTGTTGCTGAACCAAAATTAGAAGGAGAAATGAGAGCTTTAATTGCTTCAACCTGGGTAAAAGCAAAAAAATATGCTAAAGCAATAGATGCTTACACCAAGAAAATGGCTGGAGATAAAAATAATCTGGCTTTACAGGATTGGTATGACTATGGCCGCGCTTATTACTATGAAGGTGGAAACAAACAAAAAGAGAAAAAAGATGCTGAAGCCTTACAGTTATTTATACAGGCCGATACCTGCTTTTCTATGCTGGCACAAAAAAGTCCTGAGTATGCTATCGCCTATTTCTGGAGAGCTAAAGCAAACGTGCAACAGGATCTTAAAAACGAAAAATGGTTGGCAAAACCTTATTACGAAAAAGGCTTGGAGTTAGTAACCAAACAAAATGCTTTACCGGCAAACAAAAACAGTGTTATTGAAGCCTGCGAATATTTAGGCTACTATGCAGTTACTACAAAAGATTATACAAAAGCGAAAGAATATTTCGGAATCATTCGTACACTCGATCCTAATAACAAAAAGGCAATCGACTTCTTTAAAAGTCCGCAAGGAAAATAAAGAAAGCATGAATTACAAGGTCATAACTGATGAACATGCCCTGAAAGATTTTATTGATTGGTTACCTGATTGCAACGAGCATGAGCAGTATTATGTAAGCTTGTTAGCCCGCAGTAAATACCTTTCTGTGGATAGCGGTATTAAGGCTGACAAACAACAGTTGAAACGCTTTACCAGTAAAAAAGAATCTCTGTTGGATAAGATCCGTCAGTTAGAGTGTGCCTTAGGTACTTATAAACAAGGAAACACACCTATTCCACAGGAAGCGTTGGCGCTTTATATTACCATTAATCCACGCGATCTCTGGAAAGCAACCTACGCCTCTTTGGTAAATTTTGCCAAACATATTCAGGAAGCCCACAGTACTATTAATCCGCATCAGGAAGTAATGAGTGAGATTCAAAAGTCATGCAGTAACAAATATTATATGGATATTGATGTGGATATAAAAGATCCTTCGATTCTTGAACAAATAAAAACCTTTGTAAATCCTTCCTGTATTACTATTTTAGAAACAAGAGGCGGTTATCATGTACTCATAAAAATGTCCGAAATTGAAGAGTCGTTGAAAAAAACCTGGTATACTAATATTATGAAAATCCCTGGCATCGATCAAAGTGGCGATAACATGATCCCGGTGCCGGGTTGCAGCCAGGGTGGTTTCACACCCCATTTTATTTAATCTGCTTTATAGAGTATTATTTGTATCCTCTGTTTGTTGCCTGCTCTTAAGAGCAGTATACATACGATACGATCTGTAAATAGCGTAGGCTAAAAATACAAGCCCCAAAACATAGCGTTTGTTTCCATAAGCCCTGTCAGAAAGCAGATCGGTAAACAGAAAAATAATGGCTCCTGCCGTGGTAAGCAATACCATTATAACACTAAACGCTAAGTTGATCAATTCAGTTGGTGTACGTTTCATGAGGTAGGTCATTAAAGGTTAAATAGGATTTATGAATTCGCTTTCCGCAAATTATTGCTTAAAAAAAATCCCTCCGTCAAGTGGCGGAAGGATTTTTTAATGTGTATCATTAATTTTATTTTAATTGGAAATTAATTGGCAAGTTAAAGAAAACCGGTACAGCTCTACCGTTTTGTTTACCTGCTTTCCAGTTAGGCATAGATTTTACAACACGAATCGCTTCTTTGTCGCACTCCTGGCATCCCGGAACACCTTTTAATACGGTTACATCACTGATGTTACCATTACCGTTAACAACGAATTTCAAGAAACATTTACCACTTAAACCGGCTTCTTTAGCCATTTGCGGGTACTGAATGTTTTTTTGAATGTACTTCATCATTTCCATTGGTCCACCTGGAAACTCAGGCATTTCTTCAACCACTGTAAAGATCTCAGGCGCTTTTTCTTCAACCGGTCCTGTACCTGCACCATCAGATGGTACAACTACTGCATCTCCGTCACCTTCTTGCGTTACTGTACTAACTTGTGTATCAGCAATTTTTTCTTGCGGTGGCGGTGGATCAGTTTCAACGGCATCATCCTTAATAACAGGAGGAACGAATTTTACTGTTTCCATTACCGGTGGTGGTGGTGGCGGCGGTGGCGGTGGCGGCTCATTTTTATCAGCCGGCGGCGGTGTTAAATCAATCGTTGTCATATCCAACACCGGTTGTTTATCCAATTGATCGCCTCTTAATCCTAAGATCGTTTTAATACCCATTCCTAAGGCCAAAGCACCGATCATGCTTCCCAAAATAATGGTTACTGTCCAGTTATAACGGCGACGCAGATCATACGCGCCATAAGACTGGTTACGCCCTTCAAAAACGATATCGTTTCTGGAGTCGTCTACTACGCTATTCCAATTTCCTGCCATGATTATTTAAGTTTTTCTTGTAACAATTGATACTCTGCATTCATCATATCTACACCTAATACACGTTTACCAACATTACAAATCTTTAATTCATCCAGCATATTAATGGCATCACCATATGTTGCCTGATCGTCTGTTTTAATTAAGACAGTAATGGCTTTGGTATTTGCAGTGGCTTCCATCGCTAACCGCTTAAATGTAGTGTCAGCTAGCTGTTTATTTTTATTCTTCAATGTTAAAGCTTCTATTTCTTTAACTGCCCATTGATTCTGATCCAACAACAATTTATGTAGTCCACCTTTATCAAAATTTGTTTCAGTAAGTTGTGTCGGCGCCCTACCTTTTTCGTCGCCAACTGTGATAAACTCTTTAGCATAGTAAAAGACCCTATGATCTTTTGTTAACAAGAATGTAACCCCATTTTTAACTGGTGGTTGTTCCTTATCTTTTTCAGGAGGAGCCGGTAAGCTTAATTCCATACTTTTTGGCTTGCTGAAGGTTGATGTTAAAACGAAGAACGTTAATAACAAGAACGCTAAATCCACCATCGGCGTCATATCTACACGCGTACTCTGTTTCTTGGCGCGTTTCTTACCACCTTTACCATGCCCGCCGCCACTATCTGCTATTTCTGCCATGTTAAAATAATTTTTTAGTTAATATTAATGCTTTGCTGCCGGAGCTGCTGTTTTCGTTTCGCCACCTTCCATTGATGTGATCAAATTGAAGGTATAAATTTTCATATCTGTAAAGGTTTTAAAAACGTCTTTTACATAGATGTATTTTGCTTTACCATCTGCTTTAATAGCGTAACGCGGTTTTTCTCCTTTAAATTCAATATTCTTGCTTTCTGCGTCGTCTTTATTTCTCATGTAAATGGCATTCAGTTCTGTGGCGCCGTAAGTAATCCAGTCTTTTAACTGGTTATTTAACGAATCCAAAGGAACACCTTTTTGTGGCTGAAATTTTAAACGCTCAGCTTCTGATGCATCCAGATAACGTGGTAAATCTTTTACTTCCACTCCGAAGCTTGATAAGCCTCCGAATTTTTTGATCTGATCGGCTGTAAATTTTATACCATATTTTTTGCTGATTTTATCCAAAGCGGCAACTTTTGCCTCTCCGTTTCCAATTCCAAAAAATGCTCTTCCGATATTATCTACCGTTACCAGAATTGTATTTTCAGGTAAGGTTTTATCTGAATGAGAAGCAGGAGGGTCAACTACTACAGGCTCCGCCATTCTGAAAGAAGCGGTAAGCATAAAGAAGGTAACCAACAAGAACGCAAGATCCACCATAGGAGTCATATCTATTGACGGAGCGTGTTTTGCGACTTTAATCTTTCCCATGTCTTATATTATTAATTACTGTTATTATATAGTCAATTAGAGTTCCATTTTAAACGCTCTGTTATTTAGATGCTAAACATCCGAGCATTCCATAAATGAAATGAAATTATTTTGCTCTAACCTGAAATTCCTGAATGATAGAGAATCCTGCTTCATCCATAGCAAATGTAATTTGATCTACACGGTTCGAGAAGAAGTTGTAGAAAATAATCGCTAATGCTGAAGATAAGATACCTACCAATGTGTTTACAAGGGCTTCAGAAATACCTGTTGCCAATGCTGCTGTATCAGGAGTACCAGCTGCTGCTAAGGCACCGAAGGCACGAATCATACCTACAACCGTACCGATCAAACCAACTAATGTACCAATAGATGCACACGTAGAAATAACACTTAAGTTTTTAGATAACATTGGTAATTCCAGAGCTGTAGCTTCTTCTAATGCTTTAGAGATAGCAGCTACTTTTGCTTCTTTATCCATTGTTGGATCGTTCTCAACGAATTTGAATTTTAATAATCCTTCACGAACTACATTTCCTAAAGAACCTTTTTGTTTATCACACTCAGAGATAGCAGCATCTAAATCGCCTGCGCCAACTAAGTCTTTAATTTTAGTTACAAATTTATCAGCTCCACCACGTCCGTTTGCTTTTTGGATAGTGATTAAACGCTCAAAGAAGAAAGTTAATACAGTGAATAATGTACCTAATAATATAGGAACGATAAATCCTCCTTTATACATGATACCAAAGAAGTTTAACGGGTGACCTTTTTCTGCTCCATCTTCATCAAAATTACCGGCTGCTCCCAACACAAATTTGTAAACGATGATACCGATAATAAGGCAAATAACAATTGCCAATGCGGATACGATTAGTGGAAAACCCCCTGATGTTTTTTGTTGTTTCATAATTATTGATTTTTTAGTTAGTTTCTGATTTTTAGAATGACGCCAAACATAGTAAAAAGGTTTTTAAATAACAATAAACTTATACTATCTTTTTGTTAATGTTTAAGATCACCCGTTTTTGTGTGATGACGTAATTCTAGTGCAAATATTGCCTTTTTGCAGGTAAAAAAAACGGTGGATTTGCAAGTGGTTATTTTTGGCGGATAAGTGGTTGAATTTATCTGAAAACACGGCAAATAGCCACTATTGAAAGGTAAATTACAGGTACGATGACTCTTTGTTTATCCAATTACAGATATTCTTCCTATTTGAGATAGCTAACAGCAATGATCTGAATTTTGCGTTCTGCCGCTGCGTAAGGGCTGTAGACGGAGTTACGCACGTCTTTTACATCATCGCTTACGGTACTTACAGGCAGTTCGCCTATATCTTCATTAAAAAACTCAATTCTCCCTTCAGTTGGGTTGGTATTATCGACAAACCGGGCAAATTTACCGTTGTCGTATTCCATAAAATAGTTGCGCAAACTACTAATACGCCTTTTGGCGAGGTTAACATTATAATCGGTACTTGCCAGTGGGCTGCAATAGCCCTTCATGGTAATTTTTACTTTTTCGCCCCTTTTTAATACCTGATCCAATAAAACAGCAAAGCGATCGAGGTCCTGCATACCGGCATCTACGCTGTCTTCAAAGAAATTCTCTACCCGGTTGAGTGCATAATCTTTTTGGTCGCCATCAAGTCCTTTAGGGTATTCGGTAAGATACCTTGGTTTTAAAGCAATATAGTCTTCATAGGTTTTTCTATAATTCTTTTTAGTGACAATTACTTTTGTTTTTGGCTCAGGTTCATCGTTATGGAAATAGAGCGTTAAAGGCACCAGCACTTTCATTTGGTTGATGATAAGCTCAGTAGTATCAATAGGTTTCGGTGGTTCTGTAAGAGGTGTAATTGTAAAGGTATAGATGTCGTTGCAGCAATTAGGTTTATCTTCAAAGTAAGATCCTATGCGGTTTGATGAAATATAAGCTCTGTCTTTTTTTGAATTGACGCTGTAATAAATGTCGTTATTACTACTGTTAATGGGCGATCCCATATTTTGCGGCTCTGTAAACGCATTGTCTTTATAAAGCGACTGAAAAATATCAAAATTGCCCAAGCCCTTGTGCCAGGTACTGCTAAAGTAAAGTGTGTTGTTTTCTTTTACAAACCAGGGTGTAATATCATCCTCTACGGTATTTACTTTATTGCCGGCGTTTACAGGTGTTTCAAAGGTTCCGTCGGCATTCATATAGGTGTACCATATATCCATCCCTCCTTCTCCCGGACTACGGTTACTCGAAAAAAACAAAACGGGCTTCCCATTCATTTCGCTTAAGCAAGGTTGCGTGGTATTACTTCCCTCTACATTAATGGGTGCCGGTAATTTTTTTAATTCTGTCCAATGTCCGTTTACAAAATCAGACGAATAAATATCGCACGAATACTGGCTTGCATTAACGGCTCCGCAACGGGACACCAAAATTTTTGTGAAATCGTTGTTGAAACTGGTATTGGCATTATGAATTCCATGCTTATTGAACAAGCTGTCAAGTTCTTTTGCTTTGAGCCATTTATTAGGTTTAACAGGCGATTTATGTGCTGTATACAACTTATTGTAACCAATGGCGTTTTTGTCTTTTTCTGCTTTGTCACGCAGCGACGAAAAATATAAGGTACTATCGTATTCGAAAGGCGCATACTCGCTCACTTTGCTATTAACCATGGTATCGAGGTGCCCAATTTTTATAGCCACAGGATTTTTTATAAGTATCTGCGCTATGTCACAGGATTCGAATTCCTGTTTGGCTTTAGCTGCCAGTTTCTTCTGGTTTTTATCTTTACTGTTACGTTGTTTTTTATAATATTTATCGAAGAATTTTTTTGCTTCTTTATAGCGCCCCATCGTTTTTAAATGCATGGCAATATAAAACGGAACTTCTTTATAGGTGCGGCCGTTATCTTTTTTATAAATTTTCTGATACCAATGTAATGCTGTAGCTTCATCGTAATTTAAACGGGAGGCATCCGCAAACAGAAGCTGGTACTCGATCCTGGAAGAATCCAATAAAATAACCTCGTTGTAAATTTGTGCTGCTGAGGAATAATCTTTTATAGCGGTGGCGTCAATGCCTTGTTTTAATAAGCGTTTAATGCTTTGCGCATAGCTGTTTGTAACAGAAACCATCAATAACACGCTACAACAAAAATACATTAACCTCCTCATAGCT
>JAZJZF010000070.1:8604-26886 GCA_040389965.1 Bacteroidota bacterium | reverse complement strand
CCATATATGCCGGCTCATAACTTCCCGGAGTTGTTACAAAGTCAGGGCTGCAGGTCCCACCTGTGACATAAATATTAAGCGTATCGTCGAGTGCTAATGAGTTTCCACATTCATTGCTGCTTCCACCAATATAAGTACTGAAATATAAATTGCTCAGATTAGAATTAAATTTAAACAGCACCGCATCCTGTTTGCCTCCCAGCGAATTATCAATAGCATTTTGTGTAGGGAAGTCAGATGAACGTGTACTGCTCAAGACATAAATGTTGCCACTGGTGTCCGTTTGAATTTCCCCGCGGTACTGGTCTCCATAATTATATTGAAGCGAATCTAAATAGTATTCATTCACTCCTATGGAAGGAATAAAAGTTAAGTGGTTCACATGGTTAATGCCATCGTTATCGCTTCCGCCTATATAGGTTGAGGAAAGCAGTGACGTACCGGTAGTATTAAATTTAGCAACATAAATATCCGTACCGTTGGCAAAGGTTGTTCCGTTAAAAACAAAACTTAAAAATTGCCCTCCGTTAAAACTTGCATCATAACATCCGGTAGTTGTAGGGAAATTGCTGGAGCCGGTAGTTCCGTATAAACATAAATTATTGTTTTGGTCAACAATAAGACTCGATACGGTTTCTGCATCGTTTCCACCTAGATAAGTCGAATACCTTAAGAACGTTCCCGAAGAATCATATTTTGTAATAACCACATCTGTTTTCCCTTGTGCCACCGGATTATTGAACGAAACATCATAAGCGCCTGTGGTGGTTGGGTAGCCAACATTAAAAACCGTGCCTCCTGAATATAAATTACCACGCTCATCATAGGTGGCAGTCATTCCAAAATTATCTGCCGTACTGCCGCTTTGGGCCGCAAACACCAGCAAGGGATCAATGATCAGTTCTTCGTTGGTATCGTAATTTTTTAATAATTTAAAGCTTACCGTATTATCTTTTAAAACATACTTGCAGGGAATGGTAAGTGTATCTCCTTTTATGACCTGATAAACAAAAGGTTTTTCTTCTATCATATCCTTCACGGAAGTAGAAATATGCAATTCGCCATCCTGTAATTTTATTTTGTCTACACCGGTATAATGTATTTTAATATCGCCGGGATTTCCACCCGGCTTCACAACAAAATTATATTTGATAGACTGGCTTTTACCTGAATACAGAATGTCTATACCCTGATATAACTCGCCCATACGAAGCTTTTTATAATGGTGCACCTGCGATGCCCATTGCTTTTCGTCTTTGCCAAGGTAATAGTTGTCGTAATCCTGGTAAGTATCCTGAGATGTAATTTGTGGAACCTGATTCGATCCTAAAAACTCAACGGAGTAGGCATGAAACTTCAGAGAGCTTGAAACCAGTTTGCCAAGATGTTTTGCACGATAGGTGTCTTTGTCGTAAAAATGAAAAGTCAGTTTGCCGGTGTTTTCAAAAAATAAAGCGCCACCATCAAGTTGCGCTCTGTAAGCAATGTGTTTATCCCACTGATTTTTATTTTGGGTAAATCTTACCTGCGAATAAGTACTTGTGTTAGGCGTTTTAACTTTTTGGCTAAAACAAGTTAAACCCAACATTAAAAATCCAAATATAAATTTGATATAATACACCTAACGTAAATTTAACGAAAAAGACTCAGATTATCGAGTGTTTTCTTATTTTTGAGTCAATACCATCACTTGATGAGTTACTGCCCAACTTAAATGATTTAGTGCTGTAGTTCAGGGATTGAATCTAGTATTTGTTGTGCAATCAATGCATTTGCAAAAGCATTGGTATGAGCATTCAAAGGATTAATCACCAGCTCTGATGTCTTATATTTTTTAAACTGCCGGTCAAGCGTGATGTAAGGCGTATGATGTTGCTTCAAAAACGGGATAATATAACTGTTGAATAAACCCTGTGTATAATCTATATCGCGTGCATCGGGAATAAATACAACATACAGCTTAATGTGATGTACCGAACAATACTTAATAACAGATCCCATATCTTTTAAATGTTCATTAACGCATGTACTATCGCTATAAGCCTGTGTGAGGCATTCTTTGTAATTGTTTTGACTTTTGGGTATCAAAAATTTAGAATTATTTAATGCGATGTAATTCATGAAAAAAGAAGCCCTGAAAGGCAGCATGGCTATAGCTAATAGTGCTTTTTTGAAAAAGGAGGTTTTACTGCTTTTGTAACCTGTTTTGGTTAAATTAAAATGTCCGTACTTAGCTCCTACTTCTTCTATATCGTTATGATAGTACTGTAAAATAAGGTAATTGGGCTTAAGACCAAAATTGACAAGCCTTACAAATTCATCTTTAGTATCGGTATTTCCTTTCCCAAGATTAAAGGTCTCATATTTTGAAGAGTCCATTTTTGCTGTTACCTGATCTGCAAAACGGTCTTCATCTTTTTTAATGCCATTTCCATAAGTAAAGGAATCACCAAGAAAAAAAACGACCCGTTTTTGTGTGTTCAGTCGGCCTTTTAAGGGTTTATCTCTGAAGCTTTTTTCATTCTCATTTTCTTTGTAGTAGGCATTCCAAACCTTAGTAGCAAGGCCCAGTTTATATACATCCTGATTTTGGGGAATAAACATAAACACGATTTCCAGCATTAAAAAAAGTACTAACAAAGAGGTTCCAAATAAGGCACGGTTTGTTTTTTTGTCGGCTTGTTTTGTAGCAATATATTTACCGTGAAACCACTTTACAATTAATTTAATGAACCGTAAAATAATAATGGCTCTTAATATCATGAGTGTAAAAAACCAGCATTTATAGGCTGTTTCGTTAGGGCTTAGGTATTTTATAACCGGGCTTAATACAAGGAATGGTATCAGAATAACGAACGTGATTTCAAGGCTGAGGCGTATATTGATTCGGATGTTTTTCATTACCAGCTTTTTTCAAAATCCTGCTCCGAAACTACATGGTTTCTGTCTTTGAACAAGGATGCACCTTGCAGAGGTTTGTACTTTATATAATTACCTCCCATTTTTTTACGGAAGACAATTGCGTAAGGTGTAATGAATAAAAAATAAATAACGGATAGAATAATGGTTGAATTTATTTTTCCGAGCAAGGCAGAAAATTTAAGCCATACTGCTAAAATAATTTTTAATCCGGGACTAAACAACAAGCCTGTAATAAGCACCATTAGCGGAATAGTAAACCATACGATCTTAAGCCCTGCGATAAACATGACCAGTGCAATAAAAACGGAACAGGCAAAAAGATTTATATATTGCTGGCGTTTTGTCATTTTAAAAAATGGAATAAATAAAAGGCGCTAAAGCACTGCTGCCGCTCAAAACGATCATTAGGGTAACTATTAAAAGAATAATAATGATAGGCATTAGCCACCATTTTTTTCTTTCTTTTAAAAAGTTCCAGATATCTTTCAGCTCATTCATGCTTCTAATCTAATTCGTGTTGCCTGCGATTAAACTCTATGAGGTTTGTATTATTTTTCGTAATGATATAATTCTCAATCACAAGATAATCAATATTTGTATTCATAAAACACTTTAAAGCATCCGTAGGCGAACATACGATGGGCTCTCCGCGCAGATTAAAACTGGTATTAACCAATACAGGGCATTGAGTCATTTCATAAAATGCAGAAATTAACGCATGGTATTTTGGATTAGTGCTTTTACTCACAGTCTGAATCCTTGCCGAAAAATCGACATGGGTAATAGCCGGCAGACTGCTTTTGGGTGTATTTAATTTTTCTTCCAGTCCCATGCTATTATAGTTTGGAGATAACAAATTACAATGTTCTTTCAAGATCTGTTGTGTTTGCAACATATAAGGCGATGTGCTTTTCAAATCAAAATAGTTACGCGCGTATTCTTCTAAAACACTTGGTGCAAAGGGTCTGAAGCTCTCTCTGAATTTAATGTTCAGGTTCAGGTTTTTCTGTATCTCGGGATTTCGCGCATCTGCCAAAATACTTCTGTTTCCTAATGCCCTGGGGCCAAATTCCATTTTTCCCTGAAACCAACCTATACTTTTTCCTTCGTTTAAGAAACCGGCTGTTCTTTTTGCAATTTCTGTAAAATCGGAAACGTATTCTGCATGGACTTCAAAATCTTTCAATACACTTTCTACCTCTTTATTGCTGTAATGAGTTCCCAGATAAGCCCCTTGCATGGCATCTTCACTTGCATTCCGTTTTCTTTCGTTTTTAAAATAGATGTAATGTGCTGCCCATGCCGCTCCTAATGCACCACCACAATCGCCGGAAGCAGGCTGTATATAAACCTGTTGAGCTATTCCTGTATTTACGAGTTTGCCGTTTGCTACACAATTTAAAGCAACACCGCCCGCAAGACATATGTTTTGGCAGCCTGTTATTCGCACGCCTTCCTTAGCTAAAGCAATTACCGCTTCTTCAGTAATGATCTGTGCAGCAAGCGCCAGATTGATATAATCTGCCGACATTTTTTCTTCGGGCTCTCTTCTTTTAAACTGAATTGCCGCCTCCCAAAGTTTGTCGTTCGTCATTTTAAGACCGGTGGCATAATTAAAATACTGCTGATTTAAAAACAGAGAACCATCCTCATAAAGAGTAATGATCTCATCCTTTAAAATCTTCAAAAGTGCTTTTACCTCCTCTGAATCCCTATCCCCGTAAGGAGCTAAACCCATCAGTTTGTATTCGCCCGAATTTACTTTAAACCCACAATAATACGTAATGGCCGAATAAAACAATCCCAAAGAATGCGGAAAGTGTGTTTCCTTTAAAACACTAAGAGTACTGCCATCGCCTTTGCTAATGGTCGATGTAGCCCATTCGCCCACTCCATCAACCGTTAAAATAACGGCTTCTTTAAACGGCGAAGCAAAGAAAGTACTTGCCGCATGAGCAACATGATGTTCGGTAAATAAAATCTTTAACGTGTGTTTATTATATTGACCAATTTTATCAAGCTCTTTATAGAGTTCGCGCTTAAAGAATAATTTTTGTTTTAACCAAAGCGGTATGGCTTTTAAAAAAGAAGTAAATCCTTTAGGAGCATTGGCAAGGTATGTTTCAAGCAGACGTTCAAATTTTAAAAGAGGCTTATCGTAAAACACAATGGCATCGAGCTCCAGAAGACTGATCCCGGCCTGTTGTAAACAAAATAAAATGGCATGCTGTGGAAAAGAGGCATCGTGCTTTTTACGGGTAAAACGCTCTTCCTGCACGGCCGCAATGAGCTCTCCGTTTTTAAGGATGGCAGCGGCCGAATCGTGGTAATAGGCAGATATCCCCAGTATATTCAACGTTTTTTATTTAAATATAAGGATTAAAATACATTGGTATTAACATCCACCTCTTAAATTAAAAAAGGTTATCTGCCTCTGCAAATAACCTTTAATAATATAGTATGAAAAATAAATTATCTTAAAGTACCGTTTTTATCGGCTTCTTTAGTTTGTTTAATGATTTGTCTTGTTTGGTATACCAACATGATAAAGATAAAAACCCATAAAAAAAGATTTGGCCAATGTCCCAAATGTTTCATTCCTCTGAATACCCATTGAGAAAAATCGCCAATAGCGTAAAAAACATCTGTCATTGTTATCATTAAAGAAGTCATGTTGATCTTATTTTGTAAGTTTACAGCACAAAAATATAAATTTTCTCAAATAAAACACTTTTTTATCACAAAAAATGATTGTTGGCCCTTTAAAAAATAACATACAGCTCTCTGTCATCCTGCTTTTAGTGATCTGTACGGGGCTCTGGATCGGCACGCTCACTCTTTCTTCATCGGTTTATGTGCCCGATGCGGCCTACGATGAGCATATTTTGTATTACTATTTCTTTAGCAATAAACTTTCGTATACCATTACACAAATTATAGCCTTTATCGTTATTATGCTGGGCGCTTTTTTTGTCAATTTTATGTCCGTACAGCAGGAAATTACTTCCAAAAACAACTTTTTACCCTCTTTTTTCTACATTTTATTTGCCTTTTCGGCAACAGCAAAAAACTCGTTGGAACCCATACTGGTTTCTAATTTGTTTGTTTTAGCGGCTTTATATTTTTTAATTAACAGCTACCGCAGAGAAGATGCCCTGAGCGATTTTTTTAATGCCGGCTTGTGTATGGGAGTCGCCTCCTTTTTTTATATCGATTACCTTCTCATTTTTCCTATACTCTACATTGCCTTGTTGATTCTAAGGGCTTTTAACTGGCGCGAATGGCTTGTGTCTCTTTTAGGCCTGGTATTACCCTTATTTATTTATATGTGTCTCTGCTACCTGTCCAACGGAGATATTTTTTCTTTTTATAATTTATTGAAAGATGCCATACATCAATTGCAGTTACCGGTAATTTCCGAATTTTATATTGGCTTTTTAATGGTAACCATTTTGCTCTTTATTTTTGCACTTATTCACTACTTTGGAAAAGGGTTTGGGGGCAAAGTAAAGACTCAAAAAACAAAGTACATTATGCTTTGGCTACTCGGATTGTGCCTGTTAATGGCCTTTTTTGAGCAATTGCCCGATATGGTACTGCTTTCGAGCATTATTCCGCTGAGTATTTTGCTGGGCGATTATATTGCTGAAATTAAACAACTTAAAATTGCGAATACCTTGCTGGTATTGTTTATGGGAGCCTTTATCGTCGTTTACTTTTACGCTCTGGGAATTATCTAATATCTGTTTAAAAAAAGATATGTGGTTTAAGCGGATTTATCTACTTTTGTAATACAATATTAAACATTAAAAAATCAAGCTATAATGAAATTTGGAGTAGTTGTTTTCCCCGGTTCTAATTGTGATGAAGACATGGTGTACGTTTTACGCGACATTATGAAACAGGAAACTGTAAAGTTGTGGCATAAAAATACAGATTTGGAAGGCTGCACACATATTATATTACCAGGCGGTTTTTCTTATGGCGATTACCTGAGAAGTGGTGCTATTGCGCGTTTTTCGCCAATTATGGACAGCGTTATTGCTCATGCCCAGAAAGGTGGTTTCGTATTTGGCGTTTGTAATGGATTCCAGATCCTATGCGAAAGCGGTTTATTGCCGGGTGCTTTATTACACAACAACAGCCGTAAATTTATCTGCAAAAATGTATTTGTAAAAGTAGATTCTACCGATACAACCTTAACTAATTCTGTTCCTCAAAAAGCGTTAAAGATTCCTATTGCACATGGCGAAGGAAAATATTTTGCGGATGCTGAAACCCTTGCCGGTTTAAATAAAAACGGACAAATTATTTTCAGATACTGTAACGAAAATGGCGAAATAACACCGAATGCAAATCCTAATGGTGCTACTGAAAATATTGCCGGCATTTGCAATGCCACTAAAAATGTGTTTGGTATGATGCCACATCCTGAGCGTGCTGCAGACGAAATTTTGTCAAACACCGACGGTAAATTTTTATTTGAAAGCATTTTAAAAGCAGCGTTGGTAAACGCCTAACACTATTTCATTTGAAAATAAAAACAGGGATAGCGATTTTTATTTTCTCTTTTAACTTCCATTCATTTTCCCAAACAAAAACAGTGGCCGATTCCGTCACTGTTTTTGTGTTTTTATCCGAAACCTGCCCCATTTGTAAGAGTTACACGCTCCCCTTAAAAACATTATATAAAACGTATAAGGATAAACCCCTTAAGTTTATTGGTGTTTTTCCTAATTATTATTCTACCCAACAGGAAATAGCAGAATTTAAAAAAACATATGCCATTCCTTTCGAACTGATAAAAGACGATGGCACGCTTACAAAAAAATTCAACGCAACCGTTACGCCACAGGCATTTGTACTGAACAGTAAAGGCGAAATAGTATATAGCGGCCGCATCGATAATTCTTTTTACGCCATAGGTAAACGCAGAACTACCATTACATCAAACGACCTGGATAATGCCATAAAACATCTACTGGCAAAGGATTTAGTTACAACACCCTCAACAGAAGCAGTGGGGTGTATCATTACTTTAAAAGAACCTTAGCGTTTTGTTTGCACCCCATTTAAAAAAATAGCTACATTTAATCATCCATTTATATATTTTGAAAATGAATTTAGTTAAATCACTTTTTTACGTACTGTGTGCATCGCTTATAACCCTTATTATTTCCTCTTTTTCAACGTTTGATGATGGCAAAAAGAAAACGGAAGAAACAGACCCTACAACCTATTACTATATGGGTGAAATTAAGGTTAGCACCCCCGACAGCATCCCTTTGGGAACTTATGTGGCGCTTTCAAAGCAGGTAGTTAACAAAAAAGAAAACCTCATTACTATGCAGTCGATCAGCATTGATCAAAAAGGAGAAACCAAAGAATATAATTATACTATTAATGTAAACGATCCTAATTACGTTATAAGGGACGTAGACAGCACTTATAGCGGTATTGGCAAATACCATGGTAAAGCCTGGAAATGGCTGTGGTGGAATTATAACATCTTATATAAAAATCCCGCAGGTCGTATGATCGGCAAAGATTTTGTTTCTGCCTGGGGCTTAATGGTAAACAAGGATTTTTACGACGCCTCCGGTAAAAAATTGATGCATTATCATGAACGCCATAATTTTATTACCAAGGAGCAATTCGAAATACTGTATTTGCAAGTCTTAAAAGGCTCTTCAAAATAAAATGAGAAAAGTAATTGCAGGTATATTCTTTTTGTGTGCGTTTCATTCTTTAAAAACACAGACTACATTCAGCGAACATGTAGCCCCTATTATTTATAACAAATGCAGCTCCTGCCACCATACCGGTGGGATAGCGCCCTTGTCATTTACCAATTATGCTGATGTAAAAAAACAAGCAGGTATGATTATGATGGCCGCTGTGGACACTAAATTTATGCCTCCCTGGATGCCCGATACAACTTACAGCCACTTTTTAGATGAACGCCGGTTAACGGAAAGCGAAACTGCAACTTTAAAGAAATGGATCACCGATGGAATGCCCCAGGGCAATATAGCTACAGAACCCGATGTTCCGTTTTATACAAAAGGTTCTTCTTTAGGTAAACCGGATTTAACGGTAAGCATGAAGCAATCGTTTACTCACAAAGGAAACAACAGCGATGCTTACAGGGTATTTGTATTACCAACGCATTTAACCGAAGGCCACAACGTAGCAGCCATTGAAATACAACCGGGTAATCCTAAAATAGCCCATCATATTATCCTGGGCTTGGATACAAGTGGCATGGCTCAAAAACTGGATGCGAAAAATGAGGACTATGGTTACGAACAGTATTCAGGCTTCGGGTTTTATCCCACCTATGATAACTGGTCGGGCTGGGTTCCCGGCAACAAAACACGTTTTTTTCCGAATGGCATCAGCAATTATATACTTCCAAACTCCAGTATCCTGCTGCAAATGCATTATGGCCCTTCTCCTATAGATGCCAAGGATTCTACAACTGTAAATATATTTTACAGCAAAAGCTCCGGTAATCGTTTTATAAGAACGCAGCTCATTAGTCCTAATGATATTATTGACGGACCATTTTTTATTCCCGCCAACAAAACAAAAACCTTTCATGCCAAATATAAAATTGTGAATGATTACAGCCTTATCAGCATCACGCCGCATTCGCATTGGCTTGGTAAAAAATGGGAGGTCTTTGCAGTACATCCAAATGGCGATACCACACACCTTATTAAAATAAATGACTACGATTTTAACTGGCAGAATTTTTTCAGTTTTAAGAAATTTATAAAACTCGAAAAAGGTACTATCATCTACACAAGCGCCACCTTCGATAATACCGAGAAAAACTTCCGTCAACCAAACGATCCCATAAAAAATGTGATGTGGGGCGAAAGCGCCAAAGATGAAATGTTTCTGTGTTACTTTGCTTACGTACCATACCAAAAGGGCGATGAGGACATTGACCTTGCAGGCAGTGTAAATTACCTGGACGTAAAGAGCACTCCCGAACTGAAAAAAATAATCGTGAATTACAGTATTGCCGATAATGGTGCTGTAACCTTAAAACTCTGCGATAACACAGGAAAAATTGTACAATCTGTTTTAGCTAAAGAATCATTAAATCCTGGAAAACACCAAACGGAAATCGACACAAAAGCCTTAAAAGCAGGAATCTACTGGCTGAAATTTACGACGGGAACTTATACAGAGAGTAAAAAGATTGTGCTTTAAGTCTTTGGAAGCTTCGAGAACCTCAGCCACCAATAATACACAGAAAGCTTTAAAGTACGGATCATTAGCTGAGGCTCTCGAAGTCAACAATAAAATATTACTCCTTGATCACCCTCAAACTCGTTCTCCTGTTTTTGGATTTGCCTGCATCAGTGGCATTATCCGCTATCGGCATAGCGGAACCATAGCCTTTGGCTTCGATGCGTTTTGCATCAATGCCTTTAGAAACCAGGTAGGTCTTTACTTCAGCTGCCCTGTCCTGAGATAGTTTCAGGTTTTCCTCTTCTTTTCCTACATTATCGGTATGGCCCTGGATCTCAATCACCATGGTGCTTTTCAGCTTGAGGACTTCCACGAGATCGCCCAGTGCTTTAAACGATGTTTGCTTCAGACTTGATCTCCCGGTATCGAAATACACATTGTCCAGCACAAAATTCGTTGGTGGATCAATCTTCACCTGGATTTCATAAGTAGCTTCCTTGTCGGCAGGAACCGTCATTTTGGTATAATCCATATCAGCGGTGAAGTTTTTATACTTTAAACTGTAAATGCCGCTCACCGGGATCAGGGCTTCAAATTTTCCTTTGGCATCGGTATGTACTTTTACTTCTGCTTTGGTCTTGTCATTACTGAAAATGATGGTTTCATTGGGCAGTAACTTTCCTTTAAAGTTAGTGACCGTACCTTTCAGAAGGGCCAGTTTATCACTAGGAACAAAGCTTTGAGAAAACAGGACGTTCACGTAAAAAGCTGCGAAAAAGAAAAGTAGAAGGATTTTCATAGAGATGGGTTTTGTTTTTATAATGCAGCAATGAATAAAAGTAACAGCCGCATACCCTTTTTTAGGTATATCCCGGTTCATTAGAAAAACCTAATTTTAATAGCTTAATTTATGTCAACACTCGATACATTAACACAAGGCCAGTCAGCCACTATTAAAAGCTTTAAGGATACTTTTTTATCTTTAAAATTGATTGAAATGGGCTGCCTGCCGGGAGAAACTGTAAAGCTATCTTATATTGCCCCTTTCGGCGATCCCATTGCCATTGAAGTATCCGGTTATACCTTAAGCTTAAGAAAACAAGAAGCTTCGACAGTTGTTGTGAGTGTGAATGAAAATTAATTTGCTTTTTTGTCAAACACGTTACCTCATATTTCCATAGCCTTAGTTGGCAACCCTAACAGCGGAAAATCCACTCTTTTTAATTCATTAACCGGTCTTAACCAAAAAACGGGCAATTACGCCGGTGTTACCGTCGACAAGCATTACGGCAATTACAGCTATAACCAAACAAACGTTACCATTACCGATCTACCGGGCACTTACAGCTTATTTCCTAAATCCATGGACGAAGAAGTTGCCTGCAAAGCCTTGCTAAGCGGCCAAGAAAGACCGGATGTGGTTGTCATTGTTGTAGACGCTTCCAATCTAAAACGCCATTTATTATTAGCAACGCAGGTTGTTGATCTTAAAATGCCATGCGTTTTAGCCTTAAACATGATAGATGAGGCAGATAAGAACAAAATTACCATCTACATTCCTGAGCTCGAAAAACTTCTGGGTATAGCCGTTATTCCTGTCAATTCAAGGGATAAAAAAGGAATGGATGATTTGAAACGTGCCATTCTAAATGCAAAAATTTCAGATACGATCTTTTATAGTTTTGAGAAACAAAAAGAATTGCTTCCTGAAACTACTTCTTACACCGACATTATTACTTCGCACCTGGCACTGAAAGACATTGAGGATAGCGCTACCAGTAGCTTTGAAATTGCTGATAACATTCATCGTTTTTCTACCATTAATTATATTATTGCAAAGAGTGTAAAACAACCTCAACACCTTGACAAAAGCATTACACAGAAGCTCGATCGTTTTTTTACACATAAAGTGTTTGGCTTTTTATTCTTCCTGCTCATTCTGTTTATTGTTTTTCAATTCATTTTTTTTATTGCCGAATATCCCATGTCGTGGATAGAGAACGGGTTTTTGTACCTGATGAATTTTACGGCCGAAGCCCTTCCTAAAGGCCA
Organism: Bacteroidota bacterium; assembly: GCA_040389965.1. Taxonomy (GTDB): domain Bacteria; phylum Bacteroidota; class Bacteroidia; order B-17B0; family Aurantibacillaceae; genus UBA4416. Next base: position 14,706 of record JAZJZF010000070.1, on the reverse strand, counting down.
ACTGAATGATTTACTCGTAAATGGTATTTTAGCCGGTATTAGTGGCATTGCCGTCTTTATTCCTCAAATTGCCTTGCTGTTTTTCTTTATTGCCATACTCGAAGATACCGGCTATATGGCACGCGCAAGCTTTATTTTAGATAAACTCATGCGACGTTTTGGCCTTAATGGCAAATCCGTTATTCCCATGATCAGTAGCGTAGCCTGTGCGGTGCCTTCTATTATGAGTACACGCACCATTATGAATTGGAAAGACCGCATGATCACCATTATGGTTACTCCTTTAATCAGTTGCTCAGCACGCCTGCCGGTGTATACATTGCTTATTGGAATTATGTTTGCAGGCAAAGAAACACTTGGTGTTTTCAGCTATCAGGGACTAGTATTAATGGGTATGTACCTTTTAGGATTTGCAGCGGCTCTAATAGCAGCTATTATTTTGAAATACGTTCTAAAAACAAAAGAAAAAAGTTATTTCATTATGGAATTGCCTGTTTACAGGAAACCACAAATACAAACAGTATTTATGTTGGTGTTTGATAAAGTAAAAGTCTTTTTATTTGATGCCGGAAAAATTATCCTCGCCATCTCTGTCGTACTGTGGTTTTTAACGAGCCACGCACCGGGCAATGCCTTTGAAAAGATCGAAAAAAATGCAGTGACGCAATCAATACCCCTAAGCGAATATGCTATTAATTCACAGAAACTCGAGGCATCTTATGCCGGCATTTTAGGTAAGAAAATAGAACCTGTTATTAAGCCTCTCGGCTTCGATTGGAAAATTGGCATAGCCCTTATTACCTCTTTCGCTGCCCGCGAAGTATTTGTTGGCACTATGGCAACCATATACAGTACCGGTGATTCGGAAAACACCGAAACACTGCGTCAAAAATTAATAGCCGAAAAAAATTACGAAACAGGACGACCCGTTTATACCGTTGCTGTTTGCTGGTCGTTACTGGTGTTTTATGCCTTTGCTATGCAGTGCATGAGCACCCTTGCAACAACATACAGAGAAACCAAGCACTGGAAATGGCCTGCCATACAATTAGTATTTATGAGCGGTTTGGCGTATATTTCGTCTTTAATTGTGTACAGCGTATTAAGCTAATTGATTATGAATTACCACACATTATTGCATCAGACGATTATCGCCGCTGTGCTTGCAGGCAAAGAAATTTTAGAGGTTTACGACACGAATTTCAATGTAGAATATAAAGAAGACAAATCGCCGCTAACCTTAGCTGATAAAAAAGCGAGTGCTAAAATTGTGCATGAATTACAACGCTTCCAAATACCTGTACTAAGCGAAGAAGGAGAAGAAATACCTTTTGAAACACGCCGGCAGTGGGAAAAATTATGGATCGTTGATCCGCTCGACGGCACAAAAGAATTTGTGAAGCGAAACGGGGAGTTTACCGTAAATATAGCTCTTATAGAAGATCACCTTCCAACACTGGGTGTTATTTATTCTCCTGTTTTTAAAGATCTGTATTTTGCTGCTAAAGGCATTGGTTCCTTTAAAATAGACCGGCATGATTTTATAGCTCTGATAGAAACCATTGAGCAAATATCCCTTGATGAATTATTTGCTATTGCCAAAAAACTTCCGGTAGTAACTGCCAGAAAAAATTATGTAGTTGTCGCGAGCCGCTCGCATATGAGTACAGAAACACATGAGCATATTGAAGCTTTAAAATCCCAGCATACCGAAGTTGATATTGCAACAACCGGCAGCAGCATAAAAATGTGTTGGGTTGCAGAAGGTATTGCCAACGAATATCCCCGCTTTGGGCCAACCATGGAATGGGATACGGCTGCAGGACAAGCTATTTTGCAAGAAGCGGGTTGTACACTCATTGATTTTGAAACCAAAAAACCCATGCGTTATAACCGCGAAAATTTATTAAATAATTGGTTCATTGCTAAACGCGATTAATTTCGTCTTCAATAATTTTATTGATTTCCTCTGCTCTAAACACTACCATAGCATGCGACCCGTCTTTTATGGTGTAATCAGCTTTTACATTATTGTATAATAACAAGCGATCGTTAGTGCCATGTATGTGAATAATGTTTTTTGATTTTGGTAACTCTGTGCCATTCCAGTTTACAATAATTCCTATACAATATTTAAAATAATTATCCTTCATGCTGTCCACCATTCCTAAAAATTCAGGAATATACGCTTTCCCGAATCCTACGATCCATCGGCCCTGATAGGCCATTTTACGGTGCATTACTTCCTTGATGTAATTTTGCAGAGGAACATATTTAAACATCCGTATAAACCACGGAAGTTCTTTTCTGAATTTACTTGTAGAAATTAAAAATGTTTTTTGCGGTGAAATTATTTTGCTGAGCTCACTACAAAGCATTCCTCCAAAAGATACGCCCAATAAACAAAATGGCTCTGATGTATTTATCAGTGGTAGAAATTTTTTAGCATAGCTCTGCATCGTATCATTCTTTTCGGGCAGAGGCCAGTCTAAAACTACCAGTTTTGCACCTTTAATAACTGTGTTTACAAACAGCTTTTCAGTTGTGCCCAAGCCGGGTATAGCATATATAATCATACATACAAAGATAAGAAGGATCTATTCGTCTAAACACGACAAATGCTAAAACACGTTAATAACTTTTTGGCTCAGTAATTGATATCACGTTATATTTGCTACAATAAATCCGCTAAATAATAGTTTAAGTATAAAACATTATAATTGATAAATAACCATGACTACAGAGATGGCACTAGAAAATATAATTACAGAAATTAAAAATAATGTACTGGTAATTACGATTAACAGACCCGATAAATTAAATGCTTTAAACAGGCAAACAATTGAAGAATTACACGAATTATTGGTGGATGCCGAAAACGATAAAAACATCCGCGCTTTAATTATTACAGGCTCAGGACAGAAAGCTTTTGTTGCAGGTGCCGATATTGCTGAGTTTTCGAACTATTCGGTAGAAGAAGGTAAGCAACTAAGTTCCATAGGGCATTTTAAAATATTTAATTTTATCGAAAACTATTCTAAACCTGTTATTGCTGCCGTAAATGGTTTTGCATTAGGTGGTGGTTTAGAGTTGGCTATGGCTTGCCACATTCGTGTAGCAAGTTCAAACGCAAAAATGGGTTTGCCGGAAGTGAGCCTGGGTGTTATTCCAGGTTATGGCGGAACACAACGTTTGGCTCAATTAGTTGGCAAAGGCAAAGCTTTTGAAATGATTGTAACAGCTGATATGATGAACGCAGAAGATTCTTACAAATGGGGCCTGGTAAATTATGTTACTCCTCAGGAAGAACTTTTAGCTAAATGTTTCGACATTACTTCAAAAATTATTTCCAAGTCGCCTGTAGCCGTTAAAACGGCTATTAAAGTAATTAATGCCGGTTACAATAATAAACTGAATGGTTACGAAGTGGAAATTGAAGAATTTGGAAAAAGTTTTTCTACCGCCGATTTTAAAGAAGGTGTTTCTGCTTTTTTAGAAAAAAGAAAAGCGGAATTTCCCGGAAACTAATTTCAAAATTTAAAGTATAAGTACTTTATTAACCATTACGTTAAATCCTAAACCACAAATTACAATGAGCGTTACACGACCTTTTAATTTTACAAAATGGATTGAAGATAACCGCGACTCTTTAAAACCGCCTATTAATAATAAGGTAGTATATAAAGACGCCGAATTTATTGTAATGGTTGTAGGTGGCCCAAATGCCCGTAAAGACTATCACTTCAACGAAAGTGAAGAGTTCTTTTATCAGCTGCAGGGTGATATTAAAGTACAGATTCAGGAAGACGGTAAAGCCGTTGAAGTAGATATTAGGGAAGGCGATATCTTTTTATTGCCTCCACGCGTTCCGCATAATCCTATCCGTTTTAAAGATACCATTGGCCTTGTTATGGAGCGCAAAAGACGTAACGGCGAAAAAGACGGATTGTTATGGTTTTGTGAAAAATGTAACACTAAATTGTACGAAGAATATTTCGAATTAACAGACATTACCTCTCAATTTCAAAGCATATTTAAGAAATTTTATTCTTCTGAAAGTTTACGCACTTGCACTGCCTGCGGGCATCAAATGCAGGCACCATTATTGGGTTCCTAACATTTTTTAGCTTATTACTTAGTAAAAGTCCAGTTTTAGCGAGTAAAAGGCATAATCATTATCTGATTTTGCCTTAACTTTGGGATACAAATTATTTAGCATGAAAACTATGAAATTTAACAAGTACTTATTGACCGCTTTTTCTGTTTTTTCCGTTGGAATTGCAAGTGCACAGTTGGCAGATGGGTTTGATATTAAAGCAGCCTACCAAACGGCTCAACAAAGAGGCATTTCTGCTTCTGATGTAGAAGGGTATGTAACCTTTTTACATAATGATTATTTAAGTCATAGAAATAGCGGACATAATACTGCTATTGGGCATACCTCATTACCTGTCCAAAATTTAGGAACTATTTATATAAATGGCAATAACCAGGCTGGAAGACCTTCTCCAACGCCGGGGCCAAATACACCTCAAAATGCCTATTGCCCTAATGCCGGCTTCGAACAATATAACTTTGCAAACTGGACAGGAAGCTACGGTACCGTTTCTACGGGTGCTACTTCCGCACAATTTCCTACATATGTTCAAACCTCTGCAACAATTGCAAATGGTGGCGGTAACAACGTAGGTTTAACTAATACTACTAACTACCATACGGTTATGACTACTGCTCCTTCAAACAGTATTCATCCAAACGTTGTTGGTTATGATTCAATTGCTTCAAGGGTTATCGGTACTCAAACTGTTTCAGAGATTCCTGTTGTTAATCCAAATGGAGGTCCTGCCTCTGTTAGGTTAAATGGTGCATCTGCTAACTACAGAGCCAGTAAATTAAATTACCTCATGGCACTGAATCCTAATAATAAAAACTTTTCGGTTTCTTATGCATTGGTTTTGGAAAATGGTGGTCATATGCCATACGAACAACCTTATTTTTCGGTTCGTGTAACGGATCAGAACGGTGTTTTAGTACCGGGATGTTCTCAGTATACAGTAACGTGCAGCCCCAATGTGGTAGTGCCGGGTAGTCCTGTATATGACCCATTGTGGCAACAATCTTCTATTACATACGATGCCTTATACCGTCCTTGGCAAACGTTTGCATTTGACTTTTCTAATTATCCTGCTATTACTTCTGTAAATGTTGAATTTTATGTTGGTGGCTGTTCACAAGGTGGTCACTGGGGTTATGCTTACGTAGATGCTCAGTGTAGTCAGGGTGGAGCTGTTGCAAGTTTTTGTGCCGGGTCTAATACCTCTGTTTTAACTGCTCCGGGCGGTTACTCTACTTACCAATGGACCGGCCCTACAGGACCAGTATCAGTGGCTAATGGTGGTAATACCGGAACAGCAACAATCTCTCCCGTTACTGCAGGCCAGGTATTTACTTGTGCGGTAACTGCTCCAAATGGTTGTTCAAGTGTATTTACAACTACAGTTGCAGTAACAACTGTAAGTATTACAAGTGTTGGCTCAACACCTTCCTGTTTAAATGGTAATAGTGGAACTACCAATGTTGTAGCAACCGGTAGTAGTTTAGGTTACTCTTATCAATGGCTCAATAGTTCCGGCGGTACGGTCGGGTCGACCCAAACGGCCACAGGTCTTGCTCCGGGTACATATAGTGTCATTGTTTCTTCACCGTTGTGCGGGTCTGCCACAACAACTGTTGCTGTTGGTATTTCCCCTCCATTATTTTATCCTTTAAATGCACCTTTTTGTGGTAGTGTAGCATGGATTACTAAAAACGGTGGTTCAAACTATAAATGGTATACTGCTAGTCCGGTAGCATTAATTCCTGGTGCTACTACTCCAACGTTAACGATCAATTCACCGGTTAATGGTACTCAGTATTATTTAACTTATACAACAGCAGGTGGCTGTAAAGATTCTATTAAATACACTCTAGCTCAAATTCCGGGCGGAAGTATTTATGTAAGTAATATTAAAAGCATTTGCCCGGGAAACAGTAACTCTTACGCTGTTGTAAATTTACAAACTTCGGCTCCTCCTGCTTATAGCTATACTGTAACAGGTCCAA
>JAZJZF010000070.1:6665-8594 GCA_040389965.1 Bacteroidota bacterium | reverse complement strand
TATTCTTCTGTATTAACCAGTTCAAATGCTATAAAAGACAGTGTTATTAACTTATCTATAGGAACATACACTGCTAATGTTTTTGATGGACAATGTATTTACAATACCACATTTACCGTTAACCCTTTCTCCTATTCATACACATTAACGCCAACTACTACAACTATTTGTACAAGCGGCGGCACACCGCTGACGGTTAATTTTGGAACAAATGTCTCGGCAACCTGCGGTCTTTCTACATCAGGCTCATGTACTTCGCCAAACCAGATTACAATAGGTGTTGGTACTAACGTTAACAGCACTACAAGTTATCCTGCTATATATGGTAACTGGTACAGAAATACACGCCACCAGATTCTTTACCTTGCCAGCGAATTATTGGCTGCCGGGGTTCAACCGGGTAAAATCTCAAGCATTTCATGGAATGTAACACAAATAAACGGAACAACTTCTTATCCTGACTTTACAATCAAGATGAAATGTACTACTGTTACCGATTTATCTTCAACTGTATTTGATCAGGTTGGTTTAACGCAGGTATATTATGCCGCATCAGCAAATGTAACTACGGGTTGGAATACGTACAGTTTCCCTGTTTCTTACGACTGGGATGGTGTATCCAATATATTGATAGATGTTTGTAATTCGCAAACTCCAAGTTATACACAAAACTCATCTTCCCCATATTCTATTACGCCTTTCGTTTCTGTAAGATGGTATAACGCCGATCCAACAGTAGCTTGTCCTATAGCTACAGGTAACTCTTACTCACCAAATAATACATACAGACCGAATATTCGTTTTTCAAATTGCGGTGGTCAAAATCCTTCGTTGTTTACGTATTCATGGACGCCTTCAACAGGCTTAACATCTACTAATACTTATTCAACTTTTGCTACACCTCTTTCTACAACAATTTACACGGTTCAGGTTAATCCTATCGGGCAAACAAACTGTATGCAGGCACAATCATCTACTGTAACTATTGTTAATCCTGCAACTCCAACTATTACTCCAATTAACCCAATGTGTACAAACGGTATTCCGGTTACAATGACTGTAACTCCTGCCGGTGGTGTTTGGACTGGTTCAGGTATAAGCGCTGCAGGTATTTTAACTCCGGCTGCTGCTGTTGCAGGTAATAACACTTATACGTATACTGTTGGTTCAGGAACCTGTTCCGCTATAGGTAATTCAACTATTTCTATAGAACAGTTTGTTCCTTCAACGATTACTTCTGCTATAAATCCTCAGTGTAATACCAATCCCGCCTTACCATTACCAACAACAGCAAGCCCAACAGGCACATGGACAGGAACAGGTGTATCGGGTGGTAACTTTAATCCTGCTACGGCCGGTGTAGGTACATTTACATTGGTATACAACACGCAATCGAGTCCTACAGCTTCACTTTGTCCTTCAAGTAGTTCAATAACAGTAACTGTTAGTTCTATTGTGCAACCTACTATAACACCTGCAGGGCCTTATTGTGATAACTTTGCTACACAAACTATGACTGTTGCACCGGTTGGTGGCGGAACGGGTGTTTGGGGAACTTTAACTACCGGTACATCAATCACTGCAACAGGCGATTTTTCTCCTGCATCAAGTATTGTTGGTTCAAATGTTATTAGTTACACCTTAACCAATGGCCCTTGTACAGCCGTGGCAACTGAAACAGTTCAGGTAGTACATTATATTGACCCATCTATTGTAGGAACAGGTCCATTCTGTATTTACGATGCTGCAACCGATCTTCAAACATTGGCTACAAATGCCGGTGGTACATGGTTTGGACCCGGAGTGAGCGGAACAAACTTTACACCTGCAGCTGCCGGAGCCGGAGTTCATGTTATTACTTACAGTACTAACCCGGTACCTTTCGTTGCTAATTTATGTTCTGACAGCAGACCGATTTCGATTACAGTA
>JAZJZF010000070.1:0-6655 GCA_040389965.1 Bacteroidota bacterium | reverse complement strand
CCTGTAGTTGTGTTATCTGTTAATGATCCTGATGGCTGTAATGATCCGTTTGTAGCGCAATTTACTACGCCAAGTGTAAATACAGGAACATTATCATGGGATTTTGGAGATGGCAGCAGCCCAGTAACAAGCTTTGCTCCGGTTCATACTTACACAACCCCTGGTAGCTATAGTGTTACATCAACTTACACAGATAACATTGGTTGTACGGTTTCTTCAACATTACCGACAACAGTTACTGTTTTCCCGGTTCCTGTTGCTGACTTTAATCCAAGCCCTGATGTAACAACAGTTGTTGATGGAGAGGTTGTATTTACAAATCAAACTTCGAACATAAACGATAATACATACACATGGGATTTTGCAGGCTTAGCCGGTAGTTCAGATGTAAGTCCAACTTACCTCTTTACAAACTCAGGCGAATACTTTGTAACACTTCATGCAGTAAGTAATCATGGCTGTACGGATGACCAGGTTAAAAAAGTAACCGTAAATCCTGATGTGGTATTGTATGTTCCTAATGCCTTTACGCCAAACGGAGATGGATTAAATGATGAGTTCCAGATCTTCTTACCTCCAACAGGTGTTGATTACACAACGTTTAGCTTAACTATCTACGATCGTTGGGGAGAAACTATCTACAAATCAAGTGATGTTTACAAATTCTGGAATGGTGCTAAAAACAATTCAGGAGAAGTTGTAAAACAAGATACATATGTATATAAAATCTCTTTCAAAGATGAAAAGAAAAAATATTACGAAAAAGTAGGTTATGTAACTATCCTTAACGGTAAATAAGTAATCTCAAAATGTTTAAAAGCTCTGCGAATTTATTCGCGGAGCTTTTTTATTTTTAATAAAAAAACAATGGCAGATAAACAGGCTTTTATTAAAAGCATTTTGGAAGGATACACGACAGAAGGAGATTATATTTTATTAGGTGCAGCACTGCTCGACGGGGCTCCCGAAAAAGAAGCGCAAGTTAAACTACCGCTTAAAACCCTTAACAGGCATGGCTTAATTGCAGGAGCTACCGGAACAGGGAAGACAGTAACACTACAAATTATTGCCGAGAATATGTGCTCCAAAGGCATTCCTGTTTTGCTAATGGATCTTAAAGGAGATTTAAGCGGCCTTGCAAAGGCCGGAGCCACAAACCCAAAAATAGAAGAAAGGCATACGGCTATTGGTATTCCTTTTACAGAAAATACCACAACGGTTGAATTTTTAACGCTTTCTAAAGCCAACGGCGTGAAACTGAGAGCAACCGTAAGTGAATTTGGACCCGTGTTGTTTTCTAAAATATTGAATTTAAACGAAACGCAGAGTGGTATTGTAGCCATATTATTTAAATATGCCGACGATCAGAAGATGCCGTTGCTGGACCTGAAAGACTTTAAAAGTCTCTTGCAATTTGCCACTAACGAAGGCAAGGAAGAGATAAAAAAGAATTATGGTAATGTTTCTCCTGCTTCTACGAGTACCATTCTGAGATCTGTTATTGAATTAGAATCACAGGGGGCAGAACAATTTTTTGGCGAACGTTCATTTGAAGTGAGCGATCTTGTAAGACTTGACAGTAACGGAAAAGGAATTGCATCTACCATTCGTTTGGTGGATATACAGGACAAACCAAAACTGTTTTCAACTTTTATGTTATGTCTCCTTGCAGAAATTTATGCTACCTTTCCTGAAGCCGGAGATCTTGACAAGCCAAAGCTATGTATCTTTATAGATGAAGCGCATCTCATTTTTAATGAAGCATCTGATGCCCTGCTTGACCAAATAGAATCTATTATAAAACTTATTCGTAGTAAAGGTGTGGGTGTTTATTTCTGCACACAAAATCCATATGATATTCCGGATGCGGTTTTATCGCAATTAGGTTTAAAAGTACAGCATGCCCTGAGAGCCTTTACTGAGAAGGATAGAAAAGCCATTAAGAAAACGGCAGAAAATTACCCTATCTCCGACTATTATAAAACAGCCGAAGTATTGACCAGTCTTGGAATTGGACAAGCACTGGTAACTGCACTAAACGAAAAAGGCATTCCAACACCTTTAGCGGCAACGCATTTAAGAGCTCCTATGAGCAGACTGGGGACATTAACTCCCGAAGAAACGGATCAGGTCATTGCTAAAAGTACGATTGCTCAAAAATACAATGAGGTTATTGACCGCGAAAGCGCCTTTGAAATATTAAATAAAAAATTAAGTGCTGATGATGACCACCAACAGGAGAAGAATGAAAAACCAAGTCCGGGAAAACCCGCCAAGGAAGAAAAAACTACCATCGAAAAGATAAGCGAAAATACCATGGTAAGACAGGTTGGCCGCACAGTAATGAAAGAGGTGGCGCGTGGTTTGCTAGGTGTACTAGGGTTGGGGGGTAAGAAAAAAGGCGGCTGGTTTTAAGTATACGGCATTTTGTTACATGATTGGCTTTTAAATTTTAGGATATGGAATTTGTTGATTACTATAAAATACTGGAGCTTGATAAAACAGCAAGTGCAGATGATATTAAAAAGGCTTACCGAAAACTGGCGAGGAAATACCATCCGGATTTGAATCCTAATGATGAGTCGGCCAAGAAAAAGTTTCAGCAAATAAATGAAGCTAATGAGGTACTAAGCGACCCGGAGAAAAAGAAAAAATACGACCAGTATGGTAAGGACTGGAAACAGAGCGAAGCATACGAAAAGGCCGGCCAGCAACAAAACAGACAGCAAAGCACGCAATCAAACAGTCAGCAGTTTTCGGGTAGTGATGATTTTTCTGATTATTTTGAATCTATGTTTGGAAGCGCCGGAAGAAGCAGGCAAACACAATTCAGAGGACAGGATTATAATTATGAATTGCATTTGAATTTAACTGATGTATATAACAATCATCAGCAAACATTATCTGTCAATACTAAAAATATTCGCTTAACGATTCCTGCGGGGGTTGAGAACGGACAAACCATTAAGATTGCAGGGCATGGCGGCGAAGGCTCTAACGGTGGCCCCAAAGGCGATTTGTACCTTACGTTTGTTATAAAAAACAATACTGCTTTTAAACGCGATGGGAATAATCTTTCGGTAAATGTTGACATCGATTTATACACCGCTGTTTTGGGTGGAGAAATAACCATTGATACATTAAGTGGAAAAGTAAAGTTGAAAGTGAGTCCGGAAACTCAAAACAATACAAAGGTAAAGTTGAAAGGAAAAGGATTTCCGGTATATAAAAAGGAAAATGAGTTTGGCGACTTATACATTACCTATAACGTAAAACTCCCCGTAAGCCTTACAGATAAAGAAAAAGAACTGTTTACTGAATTATCAAAATTACAACATCATGGAAAATAATATGATAGCCGTTGAGCAATTTTGTTTGTATTACAAGGTTGATCTTTCTTTTATAGAATCTTTAAACGAATTTGGCCTGATAGAAATTATTCCTGTTAACGAAAGTCGTTTCCTATACGAACACCAGATTAAAGAGGTAGAAAAAATGATGCGCCTGCATTATGACCTTGATATTAATATGGCAGGAATTGATGCTATTTCACATATGCTCAAGCGCATTGATGCCTTGCAACAAGAACTATTTGCTTTAAAAAACAGATTGTGATTTAAAAAACTATGCGACTTTTAATTGTGTAAGTCTTGCACTGTTTAATTTATCAAGTGCATAATCGAGCGTTACAACCAATGTTCTCGGGCCTTGCTCATCGCTCGGCATATCATACATAAAGTCTACCATAATGGCTTCACAAATACCACGTAAGCCCCTGGCACCTAATTTAAACTCAAGTGCTTTATCCACAATAAGGTTTAACACCTCTTCGGTAATTTCGAGTTTAACACCTTCCATTTTAAATAAATGCACATATTGTTTGATCAAGGCATTTTTTGGTTCTGTTAAAATAGAACGCAAGGCTTGTTTATCTAAAGGTTTAAGGTAGGTTAATACAGGTAAACGACCAATTAACTCAGGTATTAAACCAAATGCTTTTAAATCCTGCGGCGATACATATTGCAGAAGATTTGATTTATCTATTTCTTCATTGGCCACAGATGCCGAGTAACCCACAGCCTGTGTATTTAAGCGTTGTGCAATTTTTTTGTCGATTCCATCAAAAGCGCCACCACAAATAAATAAAATGTTTTTAGTATTTACCTGAAGCATTTTTGCATCCGGATGTTTACGGCCACCTTGTGGCGGAACATTTACTACTGAGCCTTCCAGCAATTTAAGCATTGCCTGTTGAACTCCTTCGCCACTCACATCGCGTGTTATAGAAGGGTTATCACTTTTACGGGCAATTTTATCTATCTCATCAATAAATACAATACCTCTCTCGGCAGCAGCTACATCATAATCGGCGGCCTGTAATAAACGCGTCAATACGTTTTCCACGTCTTCCCCTACATAACCTGCTTCTGTTAATACAGTGGCATCTGCTATGCAAAACGGAACATGTAACAGTTTAGCAATGGTACGTGCAAGTAAGGTTTTGCCTGTACCTGTTTCGCCCACTAAAATAACGTTTGATTTATCTATTTCAATTTCTTCTTTAGCATTGGCTACATGAGCAATACGTTTAAAGTGATTGTAAACGGCAACGCTTAATATTTTTTTAGCATCGTCCTGGCCAATGATATATTCATCGAGGTGTTTTTTAATGGCCTGTGGCTTCAATATGCTTAAAGCCTGCTGAACCTGTTGGTTGTTTTGTGCTCCAGCCTCTTCATTCACAATTTTAAATGCCTGTGAGATACATACGTCACAAATATGACCGGTAATTCCGGCAATAAGCACTTTTACTTCTTTCTTGTCGCGTCCACAAAAGGAACACACTATCGGACCTGATTTTGCCATTGTTAAAAATTGGATTGTAAAGATACTAAATATGCTGCCATTATTGTATGATCTGCCATAAAAAGGGTTAAAAACAGCCTATTTAGCTCTGTTATATCAGTGAATCAAAAGATATACCAACTCTCTTTTTTTAAGTGATTTGCTTATTTTGGCAGCTTTTACAAGGCTTAAATAATGGCGATAGGAACTTTAAGCAGGAAAAGGATAATTAAAACGCCACCTACAATAATGCGGTACCAGCCAAAGCTTTTAAAACCATGTTTGCTTAAAAAGCCTATAAAGGATTTAATAGCCAGAAGTGCCACTACAAAGGCTACTACGTTTCCAAAAATAAGCAGGTTTATTTGCTGGCCATCCAATACAAGGCCGTCTTTATAAAAATCTAACAGCTTTTTTGCTGTTGCAGCGAACATGGTTGGTACTGCCAGAAAAAAGGAAAATTCGGCTGCCGACCTGCGGGTTAAGCCCTGTGTCATACCACCAATAATGGTAGAGGCACTTCTGCTCATTCCCGGCCACAGCGCAAGGCATTGGAACAAACCAATTTTAAAGGCCCTTGGGTAGGTAATGTCTTTTTCCTCGTCGAGTGAATTGTTTTTAAACCATTTGTCTACAAACACTAAAACAATACCACCAACAAATAGAGCAATAGCCACGCCCATAAGGTTTTCGAGTGCAGCATCAATATAATCGCCCAGCAGTATGCCAAAAATAGCAGCAGGAACAAAGGCTACAATTAATTTGATATAAAAATTAACCGATTTAAAAAAGCGCTTGAAATACAACACAACAACCGACAATATGGCTCCAAGCTGTATTGCCACGGTAAACAATTTAACAAAAGGAGTTGCTTTTATCCCTAATAAGGCTGTACCAATCATCATATGCCCGGTAGAGGAAACAGGCAAAAACTCTGTTAACCCTTCGATAACAGCAATAATAAAGGCTTCTAAATAAGACATAAATTGAAACGGGGAATTATATTCTAATTTTTAAAGAAATTAGTTTTTGGGAGAGTCTGCATTTTTTGATGATTGGTCTGCAGTAGTTGTTGCATTTTTTGGTTGCCACATAATACCTGCCAGTACAGTACCAAAGCCAAGCAAAATAACCATGGGAGCTATGGTAATACGCTGAGTATCGAAAATAGCCGGGTTAAATACATTCGGATCATCACTTCCGCCGCCAATCATTAGCAAATACCCTAATATAACAAGGGCAATACCTGCAATAAAAATCTGGTAGTTTTGTTTTCCGAAAGTCGTCTTCATTTGTGATGTTTTTAAGAAAAGCAAAGCTATCAAAAAACTTCATTTTAAACGATTTATCGCAAAAAAAATCGCTTATTCTTTTAGTTAATTTTTCGTAATATTGTTGTTCTATAAAAACGGATATGAGTAAAGTAGCATTAATTACAGGGGTAACGGGTCAGGATGGTGCCTATTTGTCGGAATTATTATTAAGTAAAGGATATACGGTACATGGGGTGAAGCGCAGGAGTTCCCTTTTTAATACTGACAGAATTGACCATTTATACCAGGATCAGCATGAAAAACATGTTAATTTTAAATTACACCATGGCGATTTAACTGATAGCACTAACCTCATCCGTATTGTGCAGGAAGTACAACCTGACGAAATTTACAACCTGGCGGCTATGTCGCACGTAAAAGTAAGTTTTGATACTCCCGAATATACAGCAAATGCAGATGGAATAGGAACATTAAGAATTTTAGAGGCTATTCGTATTTTAGGCCTTGGGAGCAAGACTCGGTTCTATCAGGCCTCG
>JAZJZF010000069.1:23084-41013 GCA_040389965.1 Bacteroidota bacterium | reverse complement strand
ATGTAAAGAGAACTTTTTTTGATTTTCTTGTTTAGGGTTTAACAACTACCTTTGCAGTAAGGTAAGGACTTCAGAATTTTTACCGCAAAGGAGGCTTTTAAAACATTTGTTTTTAGTCTCCTTTCTTTTTAGTTAGTTCAATTTTTTTTCATACTTAAAGTTAGTTTAATTTATCACACGCTAATATGCGGGTTACCGTAAAAGGAATTTTCAGCACAAAGTTTTCAGGATAAATTTTTGTTTTCATAAGATAATTATTAATTACCTTATCAATTGTATAAATCCTTTGTATTGTTTTTCTTCTTCTTTGTCAGTTAATGCTGTAATAGTATAAAAGTAGATTCCATCATTACACTTTTCGCCACTGGTGGTTTGGGAGTCCCAATTAATTATAGAGTTAGATGTTTCGTAAATTTTATTACCCCATCGATTATATATTATACAATTAACATTTTTAAATTCACTCAAATCAACTTTCCATACATCATTAATAGCATCGCTATTGGGTGTAAATACGTTTGAAATGACAGGCTCTTCATACGGTAATTCTATAATAGATACATCATCAATGAAAATATAATCTGCTGCATAATTGCCGCCATTCCAAAATGTTGTATCGCAATTACTCATTGTATATTTTAAATGAACACTATCTGCGAAGCAGCCAATTACCGCATAGTTTTCATTGCCTGTAGCTTTATAGCGCATCGTGATTTTTTGCCAACCAAGGGAATCGATAATATAATTACTTGTGTCATTTACAGCATCTGGGGTTAAATTGGTTAGCCATAATGCATTAGCATTATTATATTTTTGATTAAAAAATTTAATGCCTATTTCACTAATGCTACAAAAACTATTTCTCGAAGACACATGTAAATTGATTTCGTAACTTTTACCAGTTTGAAGTGGTTGCGATAACTTATTTTGGACATATTCGCGGTAGTTTCTTACAAAGACATCACTCACGAAAAATGCAGCCATGTTATTACCTGTTCTTGGATTTTGATATCCCAACCCTACATTCGGTGGATGAAGCGGCCCTAATATTCCATTAGTACACCATAAATCACTACTACTTCTAATTGGATTACTCCAACCTTTGCAACCACTCCATTCAAAAACATCAAAACCCAAATTTGCGATGCTCCCATAACATGAGTCAATTTGTTCAAAGCTACCGTTGATAATATATTCGGTTTGTGTTTTAGCTTCACAGCAAAACAACATTATAAAAAGAAAAATATAAAAAGGTTTATTCAATTAATAAGATTTGTTATTTAATTAAGGACTTGTTTTGGTACAGGCCACTTATACTTAAGTTGCAAAACCTACGCTAATTTACACAATATGCCAATTAATGTAAAGAGAACTTTTTTTGATTTTCTTGTTTAGGGTTTAACAACTACCTTTGCGATAAGGTAAGGAACTCAGAATTTTTACCGCAAAGGAGGCTTTTAAACGCATTTGTGTTTTTTAGTCTCCTTTCTTTTTAGTTAGTTCAATTTTTTCTCATACTTAAAGTTAGTTTAATTTATCACACGCTAATATGCGGTTACCGTAAAAGGAATTTTTAGCACAAAGTTTTTCAGGATAAATTTTTATTTATTCGAATTAAAATTCCGCTTAATACGTAACATGTGAAGGGTTGCCTAATAATCACTTAAGTATAAATTTCATATATTAACTAGAAAAAAGGGATGATGAATAAGATTTCTGTTTTTATAAATAAATGCTTACAAAATCACATGGATAAGCACTAATTCAAAAATCCATATTGGAAATTTTAAAACTGCCCTGCTTCCACCAACTTTATGGCGCGCTCAATCATAATGTCTTCCCCTTGCGGGTCGTATTCCGACTTCATATTGCTGCCGAACAGGCGGGCAAGGCTTTGCCACATAAAAGCCTGGAAGTCGCCTCTGAGGTCTTTTACCAACTGATAACTGGTATTACCGGTTTCACGATCAATGAGTTTTAATAAGATCCTTCCCTGCGTAATGGTAAGGTCTTTCATAGGTTCTTCAAACTCTGCCTTTAATTGCTTTTCGATGACTTTAAGATAGGCTTTCCTCGATTTTTCGTTGGGCATTTTTTCTAAAATGAGGTTGTATTCTTTCAGTTTGGCTGCCGCTAAAATGGCGTACGGATATACCTTTTTAACGTTGTATTTCATACGTGTCCAGGCTTCATACTGCTTTTTGTTTTTGTAAATATAATCGGCGTACACATACACATCCTGGAAACGGATAGAAGGAATGGTATCGCCGTTATATATTTCGGCGTGAACCCTGTATTGCACTTTAGGAGTGTTAACCGGAACGGTAACATCATCGGCTGTTTGGCTAAAACTTATGAAAGAGAAAAAAATGAACAAGAGCATCCACAAGATGTAGTATACACTTCTATGCTCTTCGACTTCTCTCAGAGCAACAAGCCTAAAACGACCGGGTGAAACTGTTGATGTGTTCATTTATACTTTATTCCTTTAACGAAAAAGGTAACCCTTGGGTTACCTCTTAATTAAACGCGGTTTAAACGCCATTTCGATTTGCCCTGTGAGCTACTTTTATGTTCTTTGCTTGTATTAGACAAATTGGATGCCACAAACGCACTAAAAATGGAAGCTATTTCTTCTTCCTCCTTATTAGAGTTATTTAACATCTCGGGCTTAAAATATTTGGGGATAAACCCTGTATCAAATTTGCCGCTTACAAAAGCTTCGTGTTTTAAAACAAAGGCGCAAAAATTCAAGGTTGTCTCCACACCGGTAATTTCATAATCGGCAATGGCACGCAGCATTTTCTCAATGGCTTCTGTTCTGTCTTTTCCATGTACAATTAATTTAGCGATCATTGGATCGTAAAAAATAGGAATGTCCATGCCTTCTTCAAATGCATCATCTACACGTACTCCAGGACCAGTAGGAACACGGTATGTTTTTAATTTACCAATATCGGGTAAAAAATTATTGGCAGGGTCTTCGGCACATACACGCACTTCGATAGAATGCCCGTTAATTTTAAGATCGTCCTGCGTGAAGGTTAATTTTTCGCCACGGGCTACTTTTATCTGCTCTTTTACCAAGTCGAGGCCGGTTATTAATTCAGATACAGGATGTTCAACCTGCAAGCGGGTATTCATTTCAAGGAAATAAAAGTTCAGTTTATCATCCACCAAAAATTCAACGGTTCCTGCACCGCTGTAGTTACAGGCTTTTGCCACGTTAACGGCGCATTCACCCATTGCTTTTCTAAGCTCCGGACTAAGTACAGAGGAAGGTGCTTCTTCAATTAATTTTTGATGACGGCGCTGGATGCTGCATTCTCTTTCAAAAAGGTACACGCAGTTACCATAATTATCTGCCAATAGTTGAATTTCGATATGGCGCGGGCCGGAGGCGTAACGTTCAATAAATACAGCTCCATTTCCAAAAGCTGAAATGGCCTCGCTAATGGCTAGTTTCATTTGTTCTTCTACTTCACTTTCTTTTTCTACAAGGCGCATTCCTTTTCCACCGCCACCTGCAGAAGCTTTAATCAATAAAGGGAAACCAATTTCTTTAGCCAGTTTGGTTGCTTCGGCCAGGTCGCTGATTGCACCTTCAGATCCGGGGATCATAGGTACATTGTATTTTTTTGCAGTTGCTTTGGCACTGAGCTTATCACCCATTAAATCCATTGCTTCGGCGCTTGGGCCTATAAAGGTGATACCTGCTTTTACTACTTTTCTTACAAAATCAGCATTTTCAGATAAGAAACCATAACCGGGATGGATGGCATCAACGCCCAATTCTTTGCAAATGGCAATGATTTTATCGCCTTGTAAATAAGATTGCGCACTTGGAGGCGGGCCTACACATACAGCCTCATCGGCATAACGTACAAAAGGGGCATTTCTATCAGCTTCACTATATATAGCAACGGTTTGTATTCCCATTTCTTTGGCGCTACGCATAATACGCAGGGCTATTTCTCCACGGTTGGCAATTAATATTTTTTTCATGTATGTAGTGTCTGTTATACCACACGAATATACTATTTTATTCTTTTTTATGTGTTTTTTGAAGGATTTGTATAAGGGAATGGAACGCAGATGACCCGGATTAAGCAGATAAATACAGATTAGAACAGAAATTGGATTATTGCGCTTTATAATTAAATCATTAAACCATAACCATCAACGTTATCTGCGTTCTCAACTGTCTCTAATCGGTGTTCTGATCCGTTCTATCCGTTTAATCCGCGTTCTATTATTTAGTTTTGTTAATAGTTTGTGAATACAATGAATGGCGAAGTATATGCTTTTTTATAATATTTGTTAAAATACTTAATTTCCCGTACTATGAAAAAACTGCTACTTTGCCTTTTGGTATTATCTTTTTCGGGTGTTATACGAGCCCAGGATTTTAACTTAGACGATCTTCCGAACCACTTGGTAAGGGAATTAAATAAGTTTAGAGCTTTAAATGGACTTGATACGTTTGAAGTAAATGACATTTTAATAAATGCGGCTGCTATTGATGGTAAAACAATGGCTAAATCGGGTCAGGCAAAAGTAGATCCTGAAAAAGTAAAGAAAAATCTGGTAAAAGCCGGAGGAACAAATAAGGGTGAAGAAACCGCCATGCTAGCTCCTGTTAATAAAGGCCGCGACACCTATAACACAGCGCAGGTTGCCAAAGTAATCTGGACACGCTGGGAAAACACCAAAAAAGATAAGGCTGTTTTATTAAGTCCGCAATACATGATGATTGGTATAAAATGTATCATGGATAAGGATAATAAAAAAGTAGTTGCCGTTGCTGTATATGGCGGATACGACAGCTTTAATGCCGGAGCAAAAAAGAAAAAAGAACTGGCAGTTCCTTTTAATACCAAATCCAAAAAATTACAAACGCCGGATATTAAATCCTGCAAAAACTGCGACAAATGGAAAAATTACGACCTTTTGCAAAAAGGTTTATCTGTGGAGAACGGAAAAATTTACTTGGAATACGCTAATCTTAAAGATCTGAAACGGTTGTTAAAGAAAACCAAAGACGGCCTTGCTGTTGATATTGTGCAACGTGCGCAGTATGATAAACCGGATTACAACATTGTAGATAATAATTTGCAGAATAAAGGAATTATGCAAAGTGTAGTTTATAAGGTTAAGGTGTTTTCTAAAAACCTGATCAAACAGGATCCTAAGGCAAAGAAAAAAATTAAGGTCAATAAATTGAGAATTGAAATGGGTAAGTTCAATAAAAAAATCACAGGCCCATACGAATTAAATTTAATTGTGGTGCAGGATGGACACGTTTGTAAAACGGTTACCCGCAGTTACCTTGAAGAAGGCGATCAGGAAAGTAATACTCCTATTGGCTTATTGCCTGCATTGGAAAGCGTTGGTTTAAAACCTCCGTTTGAACCACGATCAGAAAGTTCTATTTTAAATTTCACCATTCCGTTCGAAAAAAATAAATCCGAATTTAAAACAGAAGATGTACAGCCTTTTATTAAAGCATTGAATGAGCCTGATTTTATGATCGATGGTTTATATATTTATGCGTATTCTTCTATTGAAGGCGATGCTTCTGCTAATGCCAAGCTACAACGTAAGCGAGCTGAAAGCGTAACGAAGGTATTGCAAAGTATGCAGCAAAATAAGATCAACCCAACTATTGAAACCAAAGATTCGTGGAATTTATTTGAGATGGAAATGGAAGACGGTAAATATGCTGATCTTGTGAAAATGGGTAAGGATAAAGCTATTAAAAAAATTAATGCTGATGGGTCTTTATTAAGCGAACTGGAGCCGGTTTTAGCAAAACAGCGTTTTGCACAAATTGTGATGGATGTAACGTATGATATTACCGGCGATAAGGAACAACGTTTTACAACGGTATCATTTAACCGTGCCTTAAAAGCCAATAAATTACCGCAAGCCTATAAAATTATGGAATATGCTGCCATGCAGGTTATTAAGAAAAAATATACCGAAGATGCGATCGATAGCCTTAAAGTACCTAACGACGCCAGATTTGTGAATTTCATGAATAACAAAGTGTACTTTGATTATTTGGCAAAAAGCAGTTTGGTAGATGAAGATGATTATACAGAGTTGAAACGTTTGGAAAAACTGGATGCTACAAATGATATCGTAAGGTACAACCGCATTTTCAGTTCCATTAAGCTGGATACAACTTTAGGAACTAAAGAACAGCAAGGTAAAATGCAGCAGGAAATTGATGCTTTATACAAATCGAAAATTGAAAAGAAACATGTTGACAATTTAAATATTGAATGGCAGTTTAAAATAATGGAAGCACTGGACACTGTTGAAAATGCTGAGCCGCAAATAGAAGCGTGTATTACCCGCATCAAAAGTTTCTATAACTTTAAAGATGCTACCTGGCAAAATGCTTTAAAACTGGCTTATGTATTTACACGTGGTAAAGACTATAAATTCTCAAGTAATATACTGGAGCCGTTTGTGAAAATTGAAAATATTGATGAAGGATTATTGTTCAGTTATATTTCTATTGCATCGCATTTGCCTGAAAAGTTTTATAGCCGTACCTTTAACGAAGCTTTACACAAAGCCAAAGAAAAAAATCCTGAAAGGTATTGTCAGTTGTTTGGTGAGCCGCGCATGTCTTTCCAGGTGCTTGGAAACCCGAACGCTAAAGCCGATTATAAAGAAGCAGGTTGTAAATAATACACTGAAATTATTGAATGTCTTAATTATTGCCTAATATTGTAGCATGAAAAATAACAACACAGCTTTATATTATTATCCGTATTCATATATGAAACGGTAAGCTGTGCTTAATATTCCCACATTAGAATTATTAATACAACCCGTTTCGAAAGAAGCGGGTTTTTTTATGCCCCTATATTAACCCCTAAACTTAAAATCATGATCAACAAAAGACCTACCCGGCAAATTTATTCGAACTATACACCACAGGATGTTTTAGTTTGGAAAACCTTATTTAACAGACAAATGGCAAGCCTTAAGCCTGTTGTTTCTTCTGATTATTTGTATGCCCTGGAAGCAGTTAATTTTAAAGAAGACAAAATTCCTGATTTCAGGGAAGTGAATCGTTTATTAAAACCGTTAACGGGTTGGACGCTTGAAGTAGTGCCAAACATTAGTCCGCAAAAAGAATTTTTTGAATGCCTGTCGCGTAAAAAATTTACAGCTACCTGTTGGTTGCGCACGTTCGAGCAATTAGATTACCTCGAAGAACCTGACATGTTTCATGATGTATTTGGGCATGTACCCTTACTGAGCAATAAAGAATATGTTGGCTTCTTTAAAGGCATCAGCGATATATTTTTAAAGTATAAACATAGTGAGCAGGTAACGGAGTTATTAGGCAGAATGTATTGGTTTACAATTGAATTTGGATTGATAAAAGAAGAAAGCGCTCTGAAAATTTATGGTGCCGGAATTATTTCATCGAAGGGAGAAACGGAGCATTGCTTGAGCGATCGGGCAATACGCCTGCCCTTTGATGTGGAAACTATTTTTAATACCTCTTTCAGAACAGACGTATTCCAGGAAACATACTTTGTGATAGAATCGTTTGAACAGCTCTACAATTCACTGCTTGCTATTGAATCGGTATTATTAAAATACCTGTTAGTGCCTTCATAAGATGTTGCACGTATGGCAAAACAGTAAATAAAAAACTCACGCATATATCATGCGTGAGTTTAATTTCAATGGTAAACTAAATTTAGTTGGTCACTATTATTTTTCTCTGAATGATCCGTTGAGCATTTTGAGCGGTGATCATATAAATTCCCATAGCTAAATTTTCAATAGCTATTGCATCGCTTCCTGCTTTTACATCAAGAGATTTGATGGTTTGTCCCATTTCGTTGATAATGGTTATATGCAGGTCATACATAGCATTTATATAAAATGTGCCATTCGTAGGATTAGGATATAAAGCAAAAGAAGAGTTGTTTAATTCTTCGATTCCGGTGCAGGCACTTACTGTATTAGATACTACTGAAGTGGCAGAGCAGTTATCTGTATTTGTATAAGAATACGAAATGGTATGTGTGCCAACTCCTGCCGCAGTCGGAGAAAATGCAGATCCTGTTACACCTGCCCCTGAAAATGTTCCTCCTGTTGGTGTTGCTGATAAATTAATAGTAGCCCAGTTTACACAAAATATATTCTGAGGTAAGGCAAAAGAAATAACAGGTGCGGCATTAACTGTATAAGCAATAACACTATTTGCTGTACAGTTGTTTCCGTTGGTATAGCTATAAGACATGGTATGCGTGCCTACACCTGCTGTTGAAGGAGAAAATCCGCTTCCTGTAATACCAACCCCTGAATAGGTACCACCTGTAGGGGAAGCATTTAAAATCATATTTAATGAATTAGCACAGAATGCATTTTGTACTAAAGAAAAAGAAATAATAGGCAGTGGATTAACCGTTATGCTGATGCTTCCTGTAATACCGCAACCTGTAGCATCAGTTCCTATTACACTATATGTTCCCGAGGTAGTTGGAGTAATAACCGCGGTGGCTGTTGATGCTGAATTACTCCAGGTGTAGGTTACGGCGCCACTTGTAGTTAACGTAGTAGTTGATCCCGAGCAAAGTGTAGTAGAAGAAGCAGCCACAGTAGTTGTAGGTGCAACGGTAGGTTGCGTTATGGTTGCAGATATGGTGTTTATACAAGCAGCTGCATCTTTGATAGTAGCAGTATATGTCCCGGCCTGTAAATTAGTTGCAGTAACTGCATTTTGAACCGGGCTTGTTGTCCAGGTATAAGTAAATGCCGGTAAACCTCCTGCTGTAACAATAGTAGCGGTTCCGGTTGACCCTCCAAAACAGACAGGATTAGTTGTATTAACGGTATAGGTTGGTAATGCAGCACCCGATACGGCAAATACACAAATGCGGGGATTGCTTGTTGTATTTTGTATTACAATTTTCTCTACACTCTTAAGCCTGTTGGCACAAGTAAGCGTAAGATTAATGCCATACATTCTGGGGTTTGTTGATAGATAATCAGGAGAGTTGGTAGTACGTCCGGTACGGTCAATTCCACTGATAACGGCACCTGAGTTATTAAACCAATCGGGCATGGCTACGCTGTTAAATATTTGGTTTGTACCATCCGTAAATCTCATGGTTACATTCATGGTGCCGGCTCCTTCTGTGGCAAAGCCTAGTAAGCTAATTGCCGAGTAAGAGGCGGGAGTGGAAAGAAGAAGAGAATCTTTTAATCCTGCAGGTACAAATAAAGTATTGTTGGCTGCAAAAGAGTTCATTTGGTATGATCTCAATCCGTTGGTAATTGTACCGCTATTGGGCACTCCATAACTGGTACCCACTGCTGTTCCGTATGCCTGGCTATATAATACATAGTTACTGCCATCAATAATGCCTGTGGTAGAATTTAAAGCCGGGCTGGTTTCTGCAATGGCATCGAGGTTATAGCCTGTTACTGTTATGGGTGTATAGGTTTGCGCAGATGCTTGTGTAGCAAGCACTGCTGCGCCAAAAATAAGTAGAGATGTTTTCATGTATATAATTTTAGTGGGTAATAGAGGTTTTTTATCAGTTTACTAAATTGATTTAGTAAACGCAAATTTAGCGTATTTTAAAGAACTAAAGAATGCAAAATGCGGTAAATGCGGTTGTGAGTTAGTGAATGATATGATTCAGTTATTCGATAGAACTTTCGATGAGTACTTCTCTGTATTTTTCGAGGATGGTTGATTTTGAAATAAAGCCCTGGTATCTGCCTTCCATTATTACGGGAATATTCCATAAATGAGATTCGGAAAATAGTTTCATAGCAGAAATGATGTCATCTTTTTCGGTAATAATATATTTAGGGGCATGCATAATTTCTTTTACAGTTACAGTATCATACATTTCCTGCTTGAACATAATTTCTCTGATATCATCAATGCTGATCAATCCTTTTAAATTATAGTCTTTATCAAGCACCGGAAATATATTGCGTTTGGATAGTGTGATCAGTTCTATCAGTTTTCTGAGGTTAACGTCTATTGGCACTTCCGAAAAGTCCCGCTCCACAAAGGAAGAGAGATCAATGTTACTGAGTAAGTACGAATCGGTGTTGGTGGTTACAATTTTTTCTTTTTCCACCAGCTTCAGCATATCTATGCTAAATGGCATAAAGTATTTTGATACGGCATAGCTCAGGGCTGATACGATCATTAAAGGAATGATGAGTTCATAGCCACCTGTTATTTCAGCAATTAAAAATATACCCGTTAAGGGTGCATGGAAAATTCCGCTTAACAGGCCTGCCATAGCAACGATGGTAAAATTGCTGACAGGTAATTGTACAAAGCCCAGATCGTTTATGACAGATGAAAACAGGAAACCTATAAAAGCTCCTAAAAACAAAGAAGGGGCAAAGTTACCGCCATTACCGCCACTTCCAACAGTCATTCCGGTGGCTATGGGTTTTAATAAAATTACCACTAACAACAATAAATACAATACCGGCTTAGACAAAGTAGATAATGGAAATAAGGAATGATGGAATACAAGGCCCGGCTGTATTTCAGATAAGAGCTTAATACTTTGATAACCTTCGCCTAAAAGGGGTGGTACAAATAATATGAGAATAAATAAACCAAGTCCTCCAACCAGCACTTTAATGACCTTCCTGTTTTCGAAGCGTTTAAAATAATGTTCGGTAGCCAAAAAAATCTTTGAGTAATAATAAGAGCAGGCACCTGCAACGACTCCTAATAGAATATAAAAAGGAACATTTGTATAAT
Source organism: Bacteroidota bacterium (assembly GCA_040389965.1). Taxonomy (GTDB): domain Bacteria; phylum Bacteroidota; class Bacteroidia; order B-17B0; family Aurantibacillaceae; genus UBA4416. The sequence continues at coordinate 30,233 of JAZJZF010000069.1, read as the reverse complement.
TGAAAGGAACCTGTAATTTGAACTGAAGCAATACATCTTCGTGTAAAATTATTTTAGAACACAAGGCACCCGAAGCTGCAGCAATAAGGATGGGAATAAAAGCGGAAATGTTTGCTTCTACCAGTAATACTTCAAGTGCAAACAAAACACCTGCTATAGGCGTATTAAAAGCTCCTGCAATTCCGGCCGCTGCACCACAAGCTAATAATAAGGTCCGTTCTTTATAGCTGAGTTTATAAGTCCTTCCAAAATTAGACCCAATAGCTGAACCCGTAGTTACAATAGGAGATTCGAGACCCGCCGAGCCTCCGAAGCCAACGGTTAGCGCACTGCTTATGATATGACTGTAAGTTTGGTCTTTAGGCAATATGCTCGATTTTCTGGCAATAGCGTAGAGTATATTAGCAATACCTTTCCCAAGTTTATTGCCGTTTAAATAATGAATATACAAAGCGCATAAACCTATGCCCACTACCGGGAACATGGCAATAAAAAAAGGCTTACCAGAGGAAAGGTATTCAATATTACGGATTAAAAAATGCACAAAGAATTTTAAAAATACAGCTGCAAGTCCGGCCGTTAAACCAATGAGGATGGCACTAAAAATAATAAACTGTTTGGGCGTCAGCCTGTTTTGAATCAGGATGATCAGTTTATTGGATTTAAAAAAAAGTGCCAGCGAAAATTTCATTTTATATATTGGTTTGTTTAATAAACCTGCGTTTAATGCTAAATAAGATAAAGCCGGTAATGCCTGCAACACATGATACGATAAGGATCATCATTTTTGAAGACTGAATATAGAGTTCTTCAGAAAAAGCCAATTGGGTAATAAATATCGACATGGTAAAACCAATACCTGCAATGCAACCCATACCCAAAATATCGTACCAGCTAATTCCTTTTGGTAAAGCTACTATTTTTGATTTTGTTAAGGCAAACATGACCAGTATAATTCCTAAAGGCTTACCTATGAACAATCCTAAAAATATTCCTATGGCATGGTTACCTGTTAAACCATTCACAAATTCGGGCTTTACAGGAATAGCAGTATTGGCTAAGGTAAAAAGCGGTAATATAATATATGCCACAGGCAAATGTAAACGATGCTGTAATTGTATGGAGGGCGATTTTTCGGAACCATCTCCAAACGGATAGGCAAAGGCAAGTAGCACTCCTGAAATAGTAGGATGTATGCCCGATTGCATCATAAAAAACCACATGAGTATGCCCAATAAAATATAAGGTATGAAGGAATGCACCTTTAGTCTGTTTAACAATAAGAGTATCCCAAATATGCCCAGAGCAATTAACAGATAAGTATAATTGGTATTTGATCCGTAAAAGAAAGCGATAATTAAAATAGAGCCAAGGTCATCAATAATGGCGATGGCAGTTAATATAATTTTAATGGATACGGGTACACGGTTACCAGCCAGGGCAATAACTGCCAGAGCAAAAGCAATATCTGTACCCATCGGAATTCCGAAACCATTACTGGTGTTTGTATTATAATTGATTACCGCAAATAATAGCGCAGGAACCAGCATGCCTCCGATAGCGCCACCAATGGGCAATATGGCATTTTTAATGGGATTGAGCTCTCCGTTATAAAGTTCGCGTTCAATTTCAAGTCCGACCATTAAAAAAAAGATGGTCATAATACCATCATTGATCCAATGTTCAATACTTAAGTGCAGATCGAAATCTAAAAAAGAAAAACCTTTTTTAATATGCCAGAAGTGAATGTACTCAGTCGAAAAAGAGGTGTTTGCTAAAATCAGGGAGAGTATGGCACAGCCTAACAGCACAATTCCTGCATTTTTTTCGCTGGAGGTAAATTCTTTGAAATATTTACTTAAAGTATTCGACATTTGCTTACTAGGCTTGAAAATTAAGCATTTTTGAAGTATTAAGAGGATTCTTACGCTTTTTTTTGCTAAGAAGAGTATAAATGTGCTGGCATTAAACTTGAGTCATCAGGGTATTATGAAAACAATATTAGTTCCAACCGACTTTTCAGATGCTGCACGCAATGCATCCAGATATGCAGTAAACCTGGCCAAATCTTTAAATTACAAGGTGTTATTATTTCATGTGTTTAATATGCCCGTGTTAATTACGGGAGATTTTTCTACACTTGAGATGATAGATATGAATGAACTGGAACAGGAGCATAAAGCGCTTTTGGAAAAAGAAGCTGAAACTTTAAAGAAAGGTAATACTGTAGTCATTGAAACTAAATCGATGAGTGGTTACACTGTCGATGAAATAGCCGTGATAGAAGAAAAAGAAAAGCCCGATCTTATTGTGATGGGTTTAAGCCCGGCAGGAATGATTAGCGAATTTATGTTTGGCAGTATTAGCACGGATGTTGTAAAAAATACGCAAACTCCTGTTATTATTGTACCTGAAACTGCTCAATTTAAAGAAATAAAAAAGATAGCATTTGCCAGCGATCTCAAAATGGAATGCGACATGAGTATGCATGAACCTTTGAAAGATCTTATCGACATCTTTAATTCCAATATCTCTATCTTAAATGTGGTGAAAGAACAGTCAGACAAAATTGGTAAAGATGATGGTGTATCTGGGAGAAGAATAGAAAAGTATTTTGAGAACAGAGAGCATAAGTATCACTTTTTGGAAAACAATGATATTATAGCCGGTATAAACGAATTTATTGTGAATGAGGATATAGATATGATAACCATGATCCCACAAAAACACAATTTAATTGAGCGTTTATTCAAAGAAAGTAATACAAAAAAAATGGCTTTTCATGCGGATGCCCCTTTGCTTACTTTACCTGCCATACCCTGCGCGGATAGTACTATATCATAATTACACGTATTACAGTCGGAGCAAAAGAAAAAAGCGAACTAATCGCAGAGGCATTGGTATTATAATAAGCGTGTATTAACAGATTTTTGTATGACTTTTTTAAATACCAGATTTAAAAAAACAGTTTTTGGGATTTTGGTCACGATCGTCATTCTTGTGACTGTTATTATTGTTTTTATTTCTCCTGTTGCAAAATATGTTGTCGAAAAATATGATGTCAAGTATTCGGGAAGAGAGATCACTATGGACCTCCCATACATTAATCCTTTTACAGGTTATGTTCATTTAAGAAATTTAAAAATTTATGAACCCGCAAGTGACAGCGTTTTCTTTTCTACAAGTGCTATTAAGGTAAATTTTGAAATGCTGAAGTTACTGTCGAAGACGTATGAAATAAGCTCTTTGACGGTTGATAAGCCGATAGGTAAGATAATACAGAATGATTCCGTATTTAATTTTAGTGATCTCATCGCCAAATTTTCGAAAAAAGACACACTTTCGAAAAAAGCCAAAAAGTCCGTACATTTTAATATTCTGGATGTAAAAATAATAGACGGTACATTTTATTATATCGAAAAAACAATTCCGGTATTTTATTCCGTCAAGAAAGTTAACATAGATACTAAAGGAAAAAAATGGGATCAGGATACCATTGCCATAAATTATGATCTGGAATCAGGAATTGGAACAGGTTCGGTTAAAGGGAATGCCACGATCAATGTTGCGAAGTTAGACTACAGGCTTAATGTATTAGTTAATAAGTTTGATCTGTCTGTTATGGAGCAATACCTGAAAGATATTTCCAACTATGGCAAATTCAGAGGAAATCTGGACGCTGACATTAAAGCATCAGGGAATATTAAAAGTAAAGAGGCATTAAATGCCGTAGGTGTAGTTAGTATAAATGATCTTCATTATGGAAAAGATACGACAGAGGATTACCTCGCCTTTAAAAAGTTGACCGTTGGTATCATGCAATTGAATCCCGCAGAAAAAAAATATTCTTTTGATTCTATTTCTTTACTTAAGCCCTATTTCAAGTATGAACGTTACGACCATCTGGATAACCTTCAAAACATGTTCGGCAAAGGAGGTAAAACGATAAAAGAAGCCAGGCAGCAGAAAGGAAATGTAAATATTTTGTTTCGCATTGCCGATTATGTGAAAGTACTTGCCAAAAACTTTTTTAAAAGTAATTATAAGATCAACAAACTTGGCATTTACGACGCAGACATAAAATATAATGATTATGCCCTTAATGAAAAATTTTCTGTAGCGGTTTCCCCTTTAACCATCCTGGCAGATTCTATTGAACGAAGTGTCAAATGGGTTGATCTTACTCTAAAAACAGGGCTTAAGCCTTATGGCGATATTAATTTCAGATTGAGTATTAACCCAAAAGATAGTACGGATTTTGATATCCATTATCATTTGCAAAAGATACCTCTTGCCATGTTCAATCCATACCTGATTACCTTTACTTCTTTTCCTACAGATAGAGGTACGATAGAACTTATTGGTAACTGGAATGTACGTAATGGATATATTAACAGTAACAATAGGCTTACCATCATTGATGCCCGAATTGGCAATAAGCAAAAAAGAAACGGTGCTAAATGGATCCCTTTAAAGCTGATTATGTTTTTTATAAGAGATCGCGGAAATGTAACCGATTATGAAGTCCCGATAAAAGGAAATTTAAAAGATCCTAAGTTTAAATTAGGCGATGTTATTTTAGATGTAATTACTAATATTTTTGTAAAGCCGGCTACAACACCCTACCGTACAGAAATCAGGTCGACAGAGAACGAAATTGAAAAATCAATGTTGGTGCGTTGGGATAAACGGAAAAGTAATCTTGAATCTGACCAGGAAGAATTTGTTGAGAAAATGGCAACATTTTTAAAAGAACATCCCAATGTTTCCATTACTGTAAATCCACTGGTATATGAAGAGAAAGAAAAAGAGTATATCCTGTTCTTTGAAGCTAAAAAGCAGTTTTATCTTTTTGCAAATAAAATGAGAAGTGAAAATCTGAAAGAACATGATTCTCTTAATATTGAAAAAATATCCGTTAAGGACTCAACATTTATACGCTATTTAGATTCAAGGGCTAAATCTAAATTGCTGTTTACCATACAGGACAAGTGTCGCCAGATTGTGAGCGAAGGTGTTATTGATGAGCATTTTAACGCCATTAATAAAAGCAGGAAAGAAGTCTTTTTATCTTATTTTAAAAAAGACAGTTTAACGAGCAGGGTTAAGTTGTTGCCTGTGATATATAAAATCCCTTATAATGGATTTTCTGTTTACCGCATCAATTATAAAGGCGAAATACCTGATGAGCTTTTAGAGGCTTACAGAACGATTAATAAATTTGATAACGAAAGCCCCAGAAAAAAATATAAAAGACTTCGTGAAAAGAATCGCAAAGCGATAAGGGGAAAATAAGGGAAGAAGAATACCGGTAGCTCTGTATCGCTTATTGATCAGATTACTTTACAGACCCGTACTATTTTTATAAACCGTTTTTGATAATTGGGAGAATCCTTAAAGTTTGAAATTTTCACACCCGAAGTTCTTTTGTCGGATGAGCTATGTATAAAGCTGAGTTCAGGTCCTCCGGTTAAAACGATGCCTACATGGCCGGGAGATCTTAGTGAGGCGTTTGTTCCGGTAAATACAATAATATCGCCTGTTATGCAGGAGTCTATGGGTATGGTTTTTCCAAATTGAGCATATTGCGAAGAGGAGCGGGGAACATCTACTTTAAAATGGGTAAATACATAATACACAAATCCCGAGCAATCGAATCCCGTTTTTGGGGAACAATTGGCATAATTATAGTTTTTGCCCAGTTGAAGCTTACTAAAATAGACAAGGCTGTCTTTACTGATGGTTATTTCCTTTGTTTCATCTTTTATGTGGTTTAAAGACATATTTAGCCACAAAGTCAGTAGAAAGGCTCCCGTTATTTTAATAATCAAGTACATATCCTAAAGGTACTTATAATTAATTTAAAGAAAAAAGGACGGGTAGTGCTACTGGCATGAAATTATATTAAAATTTAACATATTCTTTATTTATAAATTACATTTTTAATAACATCTATGCTTATGACTGATCCATTAGTTTGCTTATTAATTGACGATGACCATGATGATAGCGAACTATTTCAACTTGCAATTGAGCGGACAAAAATTCCTGTAGATTGTATTGTTGCTAATAGTGCTATTCAGGCATTGAGTTTATTGAAAGATGATGAGAACATAGTCCCTGACTTTATTTTTGTTGATTTAAATATGCCTATGATGAATGGCAGAGAATGCATCAAGGAGCTTAAAAAAATGGAGAAACTAAAGGACGCTGTCATTATTGTATATTCTACATCGTCTGACAGGCAAGAGATAAATGAAATGCTTGAGCTGGGAGCTTCTCATTTTATCACAAAACCTTCTGATATTTCTAATCTCGAAAATGCCTTGATCGATTGCCTTCAACATAAACAGTAATTTAAAAACCGGACAGCTGTAAATAAACAGTTTTTGTTTTTATGTTCTTCGGGTTCATTTATACAAAAAGCATTCGTCGTTACTAACGAATGCTTTTTATATTTTATGGTGTGGGCATTTTATGCAGCGTCACGCATAGATTTTATCAGGTTGTGTGATTTTAAAATCTCGCTGTTTTGTTTTGTAATAACAGCCAGTGCATCTGCAGGTAAATCTCTGGATTTTTCGAGCGCATCTTTATATTCTTTTTTCGCTGCGTCTTCGCCAAATTCGCAAGACGATAAAATTGCTTTTCTGTCGTTGCTTGTTACAGCTGATTTAATATCCATCCATAAACGGAATAGTTTTCCTGTATTTTTGGTTTCACCACTTTTTGGTTCTTCTGAATCCGGAACAAATTTTCTTAATTCGTTCGAAAAGGTTTTACTTTGCTGACTGAATTTAGTAAATAGTGATTTAAGTTCGCTGTCTTTTGCTTCTTCTGCAGCTTTCATATAACCCTCTGATCTATCATTGTTAATGATAATAAGAGAATTTACCGCGTTAATTTTTTGAGTTTCCATGATCTGAGTTTTTATATAGGTTATACTTAGTTTTTTATTTCATTTTTCAATTGTTATACCAGAGAGGTGTCTTATGATTCATGTCATTAAGAGGATTTAAATAAACTATTTGGATTTTAAACGTTGAGTTATTTCTACACTACCTAAAGGCCACTATTCTCCGATCCCTTAATTAACGGGAAGTTTGGAGGATAATAGAAGTATTATTGACAGGCATTAGAGATGATACA
>JAZJZF010000069.1:0-23074 GCA_040389965.1 Bacteroidota bacterium | reverse complement strand
CGGAGGTTTGCCGCGCAGCGGCGTCGTGGGGGCGGAAACACGGAAGACCTGAGAAGCTCTGAAGCAGTGGAAAAAATAAAGAAACTTATTGAAAGGGCAAATGTATGTATGTTTACTACGAAATTAACTACAGTTCCCCTTTCTTCGCGGCCAATGAGTACCTTAAAGGTAGATGAAAACGGATTGATATGGTTTTTCAGTAAAATTGATTCTGATAAGAATATACACATTAAACAAGATGACAGAATACAGCTTTTTTATGCTCATCCTGATTCATCAGAATACCTGACTGTATACGGAAGAGCGGAGATAATTGTAGATAAACACACCATAAATGAGTTATGGAACCCACTGGCCAAAGTATGGTTTGATGGAAAAGAAGATTCTACAATTACTGTCATAAAAATTACTCCTGAAGATGGCCATTACTGGGACACCAAAAGCAATAAAATGATCCGCTTATTTAAACTGGTTGTTGGTGCTATTATTGGAAAATCCCTTGACGACGGGCAGGAAGGAAATATTCGGATCTAAACCAAAGCTACTTCGCGTGGAATTTTTAAAACATTGTTAGCATCAAACCATAATTTTTTTATACCGCTGGCAATTTTTATGATTTCAGTGTAACAGTTAGGTTTAATGACATAAGCATTGCATCCCAGTTGATAGGCTTCAAGAATATCCGATTTGGAGTTACTGGTGCTATAAATAATTATAACAGCATTCTTAAAATCGGGGTTTTGCCTTATTTTATTTAAAATAGTTTTGCCATTATTTTTTGGCATGTTAAGATCCAGCAAGATAAGAGTGGGTTCCTGTGAATCTCTTTTTAGAAGATAATTTAGCAGCTCTTGTCCTTCATTAAAGCATTGAATAGGGGAAGGGAATCCGATCTCTGTAAAAGCACTTTTCATCAATTCCAGATCATCGTCATCATCATCTACCATAAACAAACTAAATGTGTCTATGTCGTTATTCATCATCTTTTTTTATAATTAAACTATTACTGGTAATAACGAGTCGTTTAGTTTAACTAAAGTTATGGCAAGATGAATTGGCAGACAAGCAAAAAAAAGGAGATAATCGTTATCCTATGGCCGAGTAAAACGTACAAAAATTGAGCCATAAAGTCCTTGTTTTATTAGGGTTTACCCTGATGTTTTTAAAATGGATAGCCTATAGCAATATTTAAAACGAGATTTTGTTTTCGCCATTTGCCATCGCCAAAGTATAGTTTATCATATACCCAACGCTCGTTTTCGGGTAAGGATGGTTTACGCAATGGCATACCTAAATCGAAACGGATAACGAAAAAAGAAATATCGGCCCGCAAACCAATTCCTGTACCTACCGCAATTTCTTTATAAAAACGGTTAGGGTCAAATTCTCCATTTTGAATCAATGCATTTTTTCTGCTGAGCCAAACGTTACCGGCATCAATAAATATAGCGCCTTTTAAAACACTTACTATTGTAAAACGGTATTCGAAATTAGCTTCCAGTTTAATATCACCGGCCTGGTCAAGGTAACCTTTGTTGGCAAGACTATCAGGTATGATATAAGATCCAGGGCCAATGGTGCGGGGCAAAAAGGCACGGATACTATTTGATCCGCCGCTAAAAAATTGTTTGATGTAAGGCATGGAATTGGAATTCCCATACGGAATACCGGCTCCGGCCAAAAGCCTTGCAGCGATTTTATTATTTTTATTTAAGGTGAGGTAATAACGTGTATCTGTGGAAAGTTTAGAGTATTGAGAGTACCTGTAACCCAGTAAGAAGAAGTGATCGTTTTCAGTTGGCTTCCGGCCTTTAATAATGGACTCTATGGCGGTAATTGTATTTCCTGATAAATCCAGTATAGCATTGAAATAATATTGATTCCGCCTTTGATTACCTACTAATGAGTTGTAGGTAAAACCATATTTACCGCCCAATGTAAATTGTTCTTCGAAACTTTTCCGTAAAAAGGGATTATCGATCAGCAATGTTTCAAATGCAGATGTGGTGCTTAATAGTTTTGCAAAGTTTATGGAAAGAGGAGTTACTTCATATTCTTTTTGTGCAGACTCTTTCCATACATAGCCGAACGATGCATTCACAGCCGCCATTTTAAAGTAAAGTACCCTGTTCAACAGACGGAAACCAAGATCTATTTTTGTTTTGGGGACATAAGTGCTGGATACGTTTCTGATGGTAAAAGGAGCCACAAACTTTGGAATGTAGAGCTGTGTATTGGCGCCAAATTCGTAAGAGTTAAAGCCCGATTGCAGTTTACTGAATTGTGTTTCAAAGTTGCCGTTCAGGTTAAATAAAAACAATTCGGCACCTTTTAATAAATTCCTGTTTTTAAAACTAAGTGTGAGTGCGGGACCCGTGTAGTTATTTGATTTTGTTACTGTTTCAAGTTCTACCTGCAGCGATTTTTTCTTTGAAGGTGTTAAGTTTATGTAAGCGTCCATAAAGCCTACGCCATTTATAATAGTGTCTGTAAATTTTACCGTTACGTTTCTAAAGACACCCATTCCCATTAAACGGTTTATGGTAAGGCTGTAATTTTTTCGGGTGTAATAGTCTCCTTTTTTTATAAATACGGAACGTGTAACGGCCGAGGGGTGAAGCGTGCTGTCTTTGTTGAGGTAATAGTAGCCATCTGTTTTTATTGTATCGGCTTTAATTTCTATGGAATCACTTTTTAATGAATAAGACGGATTAATGTAAACATTGTTGATCCTGTAAGGTATTTTGCTTTTTTCGGGGATATCTTTTTTTACATTCAGGTTCAGATGAATGGTTTTTTTACCAATGGTTGTGTCTCCTTTAAAAATGAGGTAATCCTGGTTAAAATAATAAAAGCCGTTATTCTTCATGTAATAGTCAATACGTTCTCTTTCTGCTTTTAAAAGATCGAGACTATATTGAATATCTGTTTTAATAAGGGTTTCTTTTTCAGATTCTTTAACGGCGCGGCTTACAAGATCTTCCCCGGTAGGGAATGTAAATTTACTGATCGTGTAGGGTGCAGTTACGGTTGCAGTGTATTCTACATGTGTTTTTCTTTTTTTAGTAACGACGGTATAAGTAACATTGGCATCAAAATAACCAAGAGAGTTTAAATGGTTGATCATAATATCAGAGATATTAGCCGGATTTACTTTGCTTTGCAAAACAGGTTTCTCAGCGTACTTGCGGCGCAGCATTTTTTTAAATTTCTTTTTGGGAGCATCGCCTGTGTAATTATAAATACTGAGTTTCAGACGAAGCCCTAATAATTTGCTGTTTGGGTTTGGCCTTGGAATTTTTTCAAGTTCTGTTCTTATGGAGCGCTTATTTACCTTGTCTTTTGAAGTTACTTTAATAACGGCACCAGTATATAAATTCTCGTTCTCCGGCAAACGCTTTATGTTATTGCATGCGCATAGCATCATGAGCAAGGAAGGCAATACATACCTGCTCACAATAGTTATAATATATCCGCTCTGCTGTTTGCGCATCTTATTTTGTTTTCACTTCTGTTGGTTTCTTTGATGATTTTGGCTTTGAGAAAAGTTCCCGGAGCTTGTTGTAATTCTTCACGTAAACAACACCTACGCCGGTTTTAATAATTTCTCCCTCAATAGGGTTTTCATATTGGTTTTGTCTGAATCCCCTTAATTTATAGCGTCCATCGTCTGTTAATTTATAATCAATACTAATGTTACCGGCTACATCACTGGCATTATTTTGTTTTGCTTTTTCTCCTTCCAGTTCTACGTTTCCTCCAACTCTTACCGTTACTTTTTCGTTGAACAATTGTTTTGATACGCCTATTTGTAATTGTGTTCTGCCTTGTTCCTGACCTGTAGAATAATCTTCAAAGGAGTTAACGCCAAGATCAAGATCAATTCCTTTTACATATTTCTGCGATAATGAACTTAATTGTTGTGTGAGTACTTTACTGGCGCTGGTTCTTGATGTGGAGGAAAGTCCACCGCCACCGCCATTATCTAAAGGATTATCGCTTATAAAACGACTCAGGGTGAGCAACGCAAATACCTGTTTGTTTAGCTGTGTTTCATCACCACGTAATTCTTCGAGTTTTGCATTTACCGAACCGCTGACAGCGCCTTTATCTTTTGGTGCAAGTTGTATATCGAAACCAATTTCGGGCGTTGACAGGAAACCGGTCATTTTTAAATACACTAAAAATGTCAGTAGATTTCTGTACTTGTTTCTCTCTAATTCATCCACGCCTGCCAGATCGCTTTGTACCAGGTCAATGGGCGAAGTTTTAATGGTGTAAATTGCTTTAATATCAACGTAAGCATCTAATATATCGCCCGACCAGCTCACAGAACTGCCGGGTTCAATTTTAAAATCGCGTTTTATAAATTCGCTGATGGTTAAGTGATAGCCACCATCGTCTATTTTGTATTTACCTGTTAAAGTTGTTTTACCACTTTTATCGAGAACAAAATTAAGTGTACCGCTTCCAACAATATATAACGAATCGCCCGACGATGGATCGACGAGCATTTTTAATTGTACATTTTTGTCGAATGTAAGGGCGGCATCGATATCTATACCTTTCAATGCGGTTAATTGTTGGATGGTGTCATTTTGCCGCGACATAATGGTTTTGTCGGCACTAAGGCTGTCTACAAATTCGATGATCCCTTTATTCTCTTCCTTGCCCACTTCGTTGTCGGGTTTCACATAAGTTATTACAGAACCCTTATTCAGCTTGGCTTTTGCTTTTATCGTTGGGCTATCTGTAGTGCCTTTTATACTGACATCACTGTCTAAAAAAACGGTTCCAAAATATAAAGGGTTGTCTTGTATGGTTGTATTGAGTGCTAAGAAATTGTCTGATCTCAGGCGAAGGTCAAGGCCAATTTTACTGAAATCTTTTATGTCGGCATTGCCACTAATAATGGCTGAGTTATTTAAAGAATCAATGATCTTAAAGTTTTCGAAGATTACTTTTTTATTACTGAATGTAAGTTCTGCATCCGGAATGCTTAAGTATGAATCAATAAATTTAGGATTCATGGCACTTTGTTTAAAGTGAAGATGTCCGTTAAGGTCAGGGGTTTCGATACCTCCTTTTATATTTAATTTTCCGTTAAGTGTTCCTGACATCCTGCTTACCTGGCCAAATGTAAAGGGTTCAATGGTTTGCATGTTCATGTTTTTTATATCCAATAAAAAGTCGAGTGCATTTTCTTTGCTCGCTACATTATATCTCCCGGCTCCTGAAATGCTGTTTCTTGATCCTTCAATGCTCAGATCCATATCATACACTTGCGCGTTTTGTTTATTGTTAGCTTTTAACTTAATAGTACCAATGGGTACAGACTGAAACGCAAAATCAGTGATAACAATATCTGAAGAAAATGCGCTGACGTTATTTTGTTTTTCGAGTACAATATTTCCGTTTACTTTTCCTTTTATTAACTCTTTTTTATTCTCAAGCATTTTTGAAATGGTAGAAAGGTCGAAATCTTTAAAATCAAGTTTTATAGGTGCTTCGGGCACCTTAGTAAGAGAATTCATTTCTATGAGTTGCGCTCCGTTTTTAATGTTTAGCTCATTTGCAATTAGGCCTTCCGGTAAAAAAGAAAGGTAATTTTCAGGATTGATATTCCATTTTTCGGAATTTAAGGTAAGCTCCGGGTTTAGTTTTAGCTCATAAGAATTGGTATTGTTTTTAAATGTTCCACCCACAGCAAGCACGTTAATACTGTCATCTTTTGATGTGGATAATTGAAAATTAATGGTGTTGTCCTGCACTTTGCCAAGCAAGGCAATGTTTTCGAGTTTAATGACAGGGTTAGAAACTTCGGTGCTTGTTAAGGCATAATTAAGTGCGGTTGCAGTTGAGTGGATGTTAATTTTTAAACTGTCTGTTTTGGTTCCTGAATAGTTTATGTGCGGGATTGAAACATCTGTTATTAATTTTTTTTCTAAGCTGTTATAACTTCCGGTTACGAAAGCCGGACTCATTTCCTGGATGCCGGGTATAAGACTTTCGGTCAGTAGTGTTGGATCGAGTAAGTTTATGTGGTAATCAAATTTTTGTGGTTTTAACTGTTGTTGAGTAGGAGTTCCTTTTAAATTAAAATATCCGTTTATAAATTGTTTAAAGGAAGCGGCAATTTCGTTCATACTCAGAGTTCCTTTTAAACCTGCTTCTACGATTCCGGATTGTAGGCTAATCTCTGAAATTCCCTCTTTATAATCGCTTCTTAAAACGATAGAATCAATAGGATGTTTTCTATTGTTTTTTACCAATAATGTGTTTTTCAGGCTGGCGAATCCGGTAATATTATCACCTTGTTGTTGCAGATTCGATTTTATAAAAGTACTGATCCGCAGGTCTTCTTCCGAAAAATGCAATGCTTTAAAGTCTGCGCCTTTGAGATCGAGCGTAAATATGTATTTTGGAGATACACTGTCAAAATCGAAGCTCCCATCGAAATTAAAGGCAAGGTTTTTATCATTCATGGCCGCTTTGCCTGTAAACGATTTTTTTAAAAGCAAGCCATCAGCTTTCAATGTAGTATATTCGTAGCCTTTTACAAGGGCTTTTTCAACTTCCAGATTTATTTGTGTGTTAATCGTTTTTGCGGATAAGCCACTGCCATTGAAACTAAGATTGGTTGTAATTTCGCCCAGGGTTTCTTGTTGGCCAATAAGTTTACCTACATTAAAATGTTCTGCTTTTACATTACCGGAGTAAGGTTGTTCTATATTACCGGCTTTTGGATTCATTTTTATATGAGCCATGATATTGCCCATAGAGGTATGGATGCTTAAGTCGGTATTAAAATTATTAAGGTACCCACTCGCATTTCCTGAAACAGCAAAGGTTTCGGGAAGGGTTATCGTTTCGGGAATAAGTTGTTTTGAAATAATGGAAAATAAATCTGCTTGTGTAGAAGTGATATCTATAAGCGGAAGATCAATATACATCCTGTTGGGATGAAGTACCTGTTTTAAAGACCCCTTTAATTTAACAATGGTGTTCTTTGGTGTAAAGAGTGTAAACTCTTGGAGACTCAGATCATTTATAATGCCTTTGATGTTAGCAGTGAGTTTAACTTTTGTTTGTGGTGTGAAATTCAGAGCTTTAATATCTAAAAGATTCGGAACAAAATATAGAATGTCACTAACGGTTACGTCGCTGCTTTTAAGTTGCGCCGATACATAAAGGTTACCGACGTTTTTACCAATGTCTTGTATAGACTTATAACGAATAGCTAAATGATCCCTAATGGTACTTTTATTTGTTTCAATATGGAGGTTGGAAGCATCTATATGAGTAGTGTCATACGTTAAATTTCCACTGAATTTTTTTATTTGAAAACCGCATTGTTCCTTAAAGCTAAGCTCCTGTAGGTTTAAATGCGATGCTTTAGCATTACCGTATAGGTCGGTAGCATGCAGGTTAAAATGAGTGGCAGCAATATGGTTATAGTCTACGCCGGATTTCGTTTTTGGAAAAGTGTTATTGTCAAAATAAAAATGATTTCCTGACAGGTCAAGCTGACCTAACGTTATAATCCAGTTTGGCTGTGCAGTTGGTAAGGTGTCTGCTTTTGTGGCAGCTGTATCTATAGTTGAAACATTTTTTTTACCTATAAGGTATTTTGCCGTTGTGTTTGCCAAGGCAAGGCTTTTTACATCAATACGTTCATTTAAAATATCAATCTTTCCGGGTTTTATAATTAAGTCTCCTAATGCCAGTGCTGCTTGCTGATTATTAAGGGCATTAGTATAAATGGCATTAATGCCGGCCAATTCGAGTGAGTTTAGAGAAATGTTATAATCAAAAGGCTTTGAAGGAGTTTTGGACTCAGGAACTTTATAAGAAGTTTTTTGATTAAAATTTAGGTTAGTATTTTTTAAGACAATAGTATTGATACGAATGTCTTTTTTGTTCAGGTCAAGTTTATCTACTTCTGTTTTAAAGCCTCCAAAATTCAAGTCTGCATTGGTTCCGGTTAAAGCATCGTGATATGTAAAATAAATAGCATGTAATTCAACGGTTTTTAGGCTGAACTCCCAGGGCGATGAAGTTGTATCTTTTTTAGCAAGGTTGGTTTTTTCTTTAGGGCTTGAAAATGCGTTAACAATAAACTGAAAATTAAATGCTGAATCCTTATGCGAACGTGTTATATGGCCAGTAATGGTATTAAGGTCGACAGTATTAACGACTATTTTTTTGGAAAGCAGGTCTAATAAATTAATATCCACTTTTAACTGATGCGCATAGAGTAGGGTATCCTTTAACTGATCTTCTACATAGAGATCTTCCAGAGCGATAGACTTTGGGAAATCGATACTCAGTTTTTTTAACTCTACTTTTGTATGGATCTTTCCTGATAAAAAAGAAGTTGCTTTGGAGGTGACAAAAGTTTGCACATCGGGAAACTGTAAGAGGACTATCAAAATCAATACCAATAAGAGGGGAATAGTAATGAGCCATAAAATTGTTTTCAAAACCAATTTTATGACTTTTTTTATTCTTGTGCTTATGTTGCTGCTATTGTGACCCACCTCCTACAAGGTAATTTTAAAATGCATACTAATCCTGCTTAAAATAACAGACTTATTAAAAATCTTGTTTTAACATGTACCCTTAGCAATCAAATTATAAGCCAAAGTAGCTACTAATGAACCTACTGTTAATTTATGTAAATCGCTATATTTATGAGATTATCATATGCCTTTACTCATGAACTATTTTAAAAAGATCTGCGCCTTAATGCTGCTTTTCTCAGCATTGACAGTAGATGCGCAAAAACCGATAGAAAAAGTTAAAAAAGTGATTGATTCCTGTGTCTCGAAAGGGAATTTTAATGGCACAGTGCTTCTTGCAAAAAATGGTAAAATTGAGTATCTGGGTTATACAGGTTTGGCAAACAGGCACTATGATATAAAATACTCCGGTAAATCGAAGTTTCATATATTTTCGGTTACCAAAACATTTACTGCGGTATTGATTATGCAGTTGTATGAACAAAAAAAGATTCATTTAGACTCGGTTATATCCGTTTATTATCCGGATTATAAAGGAGAAGCTGCCAAAAAAGTTACTATTAGAAATTTATTGACTTACAGTAGCGGCAGGTTAAATAAAGATATTGAAAGTTCTGAAATGATACATGAGGCCTATAATAAAACCATCTGGCCTTTGGATACCTTTATTGCGAAGTACGTATCTGAAAAATTGACGGAGAAACCGGGAACGGTTTTCAATTATAATAACGGCGATTATATATTATTAGGAAAAATAATAGAAAATATTTACGGAAAGCCTTATGAACAGGTATTAAGAGAACAAATACTGATACCTCTGCATATGAAACAAACAGATTATTTACATCATGATGATATCATCAGGGATTTGGATGAAGGGTATTCTAACAGAGATTCAAGCGTTACAGATTTGTACATGCCTACCAATTATTATATTGATAATCTTTATTCGGCAGGTGCTATGTACTCTACACCTGAAGATATGTTGATTTTTGATCAGGCTATTTTTAATCATACCCTTCTTAAAAAAGAGACAGTGGATGTGATGCTTCATGCTGATGAAAAACTGAGTAGTACGGCTTTAGGATTTTGGGTGTACCCAAAAAAAATAGGATCTGTTAATACATTATTTGCAGAAAGGCAGGGTGCTGGATACGGACATCATTCTAATTGGGTGCACCTTATTGATAAAGGAATTACCTGTATTATTCTTTCAAATACCAATACGATAGATCTTAATGAGATGCGGTTCAAAGTGCTTGAAGCCTATCTGAGTAAATAATCTTTATTTTTTTTCCTGTGATTTATTTTTTTCGTTTGGCTCTTTCGTATTGAACAGGCCAGTTGGCACCTACATTTAACTCATCAGCTGCTCTGTAAGGAAAGTATGGATCGCGTAATAATTCACGTGCTAAGAACACAGCGTCAGCTTTGTTTTCAGAAATGATCATTTCTGCTTCTTCTGCAGTGGTGATAAGGCCTACAGCTCCTGTTAAAATTCCTGTTTCTTTTTTAATATTTTCTGAAAAGCTTACCTGGTATAGTGGCTTTAAAGGGATTTTTACATGAGCTACATTGCCTCCGGTAGAACAATCAATGAGGTCAACCGTTTTTGTTTTTAAAATTTGAGCGAGTTGTATGGAATCTTTTTCTGTCCAACCATTGTCTACCCAGTCGGTAGCGGAGATCCGAACAAATAAAGGTAGTTCAGCAGGCCATACAGTTCTTACCGCTTCAATAATTTCTAGTAAAAAGCGAATGCGGTTTTCGAATGAGCCACCGTAATTATCGGTTCTTAAATTACTGGCAGGCGATAAGAATTCGTGAACTAAATAGCCATGTGCCCCATGTATTTCTACTACTTTGAAACCCGCTTTCAAAGCCCGTTCGGCAGCAAGTTTAAAATCATTGACGATACGTTTGATCTCATTAATGCTTAATTCTTCAGGAACCAGGTCGCCTTCTTTAAAGGCTATGGCACTTGGTCCTACGGTTTTCCACCCACCTGTTTCAGGAGTTAAATTTTCTCCGCCCTTCCAGCTTACCTGTATGCTCGATTTTCTTCCGGCATGTGCCAGTTGTATTCCGGCAACAGATCTCTGAGCTTCTATAAATGTGGTAATACGTTTTAAAAAAGAAATGTGTTCTTCTTTCCAAATGCCAAGATCAGCGGGCGAGATCCGTCCCTCGGGCGATACAGCAGTTGCTTCTGTTATCACCAATGCTGCTCCACCAACAGCCCTGCTTCCCAAATGCACTAAATGCCAGTCGTTGGCAAAGCCATCTTCGCTCGAATACTGGCACATAGGTGAAACAATGATGCGGTTCTTTAATTCGATGCTTCTTATTTTTAGAGGGGTGAAAAGGTTTGCCATAGCGAAAAGTTTTAATTTGCAGGAACAAAAGTAAGTACTGTGCGTTTAATATTGAAATAATACCAGGGCAAAACAGCATTTATTAACAAATACTGTTTTATATTTGTTATTTGAAATTAATAATTACCTAACATGAATGATACGTTAACACTTCAGGAGTTCTATAATGAATATTTACCTAAGGATTCGCCTAATCAATGTATATTATCGCCACAAATGGGGCATTTTAATGTCTTTAAAAGAGGTGATAAGTTCTGTAAACGCTTTACGCAAATTCATCGCAACGACTTCTATAAAGTAGCATTGGTATTAGGTACAGGGCTTTTTCATACAGAAGAAAAGGTCATTGAAGTAAAAGGAAAGGCATTGATCTTCTATAACCCTGCAGTGCCGCATTTATGGGAATCGGTTTCCGAAAAACAGGAAGGTTATTTTTGCTTATTTAATAATCACTTTATTGCTCCTTCTTTAGCGGATAATAATTTCAGAAATTCTCCTTTGTTTAACGTTAATCTTAATTCGGTTTACCCTTTAACTAAAGAGCAGGCTGATGATCTGGCATTTATCTTCAAAAAAATGATGAATGAAGTAGAAACGGATTATGTCCAAAAATATGATATTCTGCACCATTACCTGCATTTGCTGCTTCACGAGGCGCATAAAATGCAGCCTGTTAATTCGATTACCGATAAATATGTAAATGCTTCTTCCCGTATTTGTTCTATGTTTATTGAGTTACTGGAGAGACAATTCCCTGTAGATTCTACAGAACAATCTCTCAAATTAAAAACTCCTCACGATTTTGCCGACCGACTTTCGGTGCATGTAAACCATTTGAACCGAGCTGTAAAAGAGGTAACCGGTAAAAATACGACCGAAATAATTTCGGCGCGTATTGCTAATGAGGCCAGTGCTTTATTAAAGCATACGGACAACACTGTAGCGGAAATCGCTTATAGTCTTGGCTTTGAACACCCTTCCAATTTTAATATCTTCTTTAAAAAACAAACTCAGAAGACACCTAAAATGATCCGTTTAAAGGTTTAACATTTTTTTAGTCGTGCTATTTTAAATTGTTTGATTTGAATAGCTAATAGTTTGAAATGCATAGTTTTTTTATTTAGTCTATTATGACCTTTGTGTCGGAAAATTTCTTTCGTTTATTTTTCCTCGAAAATTTTCTCTACTCACGGTATGAAAAAGAACAACTATGCAGCCTTAGCCCTTTGTTTCCTGGTGGTTACAGTGGGCTTTTCACAAACACAAACCTTAACCATGAAAGATGCACTTAGCACCGCACTTTCAAATTATGGAACTATTAAAGCAAAAACAAATTATGTAAATGCATCCAAAGCGTTGGTGCAACAGAGTAAACGCGATTATCTACCCAATGTTGTTGTTTCGGCACAACAGGATTATGGAACCGTTAACGGACAAAATGGCCCTCTGTATGGTTTTGGTGGCTACGGTGTCGCTTCATCGGGCTTACCATTAAATACACAAAACTGGAACGCGGCCTTTGGTGCCTTGTATTTAGCCAATATAAACTGGGAGTTTTTTACGTTTGGCAGAACAAGAGAGCGTATTAAAATTGCGCAGGCAACCTTACAACGCGATGAGAATGACCTGGCACAGGAAAAATTTCAGCACCAGGTAAAAGTAGCGGGGGCTTACCTGAATTTATTAGCTTATCAAAAAATTACAAAATCACAGGAAAAAAATCTGGAGCGTGCTATCGTTTTCAAAACCAATGTCACGGCACGTTCAAAAAACGGATTGATAGCAGGAGTAGACTCATCATTGGCAAGTGCCGAAGTCTCTAATGCTAAAATTGCCTTAACACGTGCCAGAGATGCAGAACAAGAGCAGGCTAACCGTTTGGCTGTGCTGCTTGGTGTACCTGCAACAGAGTTTAAACTCGATAGTGCTTTTGTGAGTCGTGTGCCCAACTCTATTTTAAGTTCAGTGTCTGCCAAAGAAACAGTGCACCCTGTTTTAAATTACTATAAAAGCAGAATGGATATTGCCCGCGAGCAAACCAAATTAGTAAGGCGCCAATATTATCCAACCTTATCCCTATTTGGAATTATACAAGACAGGGCGTCCGGATTTAAAGCGGGATATACGCAGGACCAAACTGCTTATACACAGGATTACATTACAGGGATTTCGCCTACGCGTGCTAACTATTTAGTAGGCATTGGTTTAAACTGGAACTTAACCACCATTGCCAGAAACCTGTCGCAGGTTAAGTCGCAAAAATTTGTATCAGATGCTTTACAAAACGAATACGAACTGGTTGATCAGCAGATAAAAGCACAAATGGCATTATCAGACACGAAAATAAAAAATGCACTCGATAATTATAATGAAGTCCCTAACCAGGTGAAAGCAGCTACAGATGCTTACAATCAGAAAAATGCTTTATATAAAAACGGATTGTCTACAATTGTAGAAGTAACACAAACATTGTATACACTTAATCGTGCAGAAACCGACAGGGATATTGCTTATAGTAATGTGTGGCAGGCATTATTACTGAAGGCAGCAGCAGCAGGCGACCTCGAGTTATTTATTAAAGAATTTTAATTAAAACAGATTTGAGATATAAGACATGAGAAGTGAGATGATATACAATGAAGAAGCAACGGTCTTAGATCTCAGGTTCCATAGTTCATGTCTCACTTCTCAAATCTCAGGTCTCATATCTATATCTAACATCTCATTACTCAAATAGCATCATAACTTATGAATTTAATACGTCTCGCACTTCGCAAACCCATATCCATCTTAGTACTTGTTGCCGGTTTATTCTTCTTTGGAGTAACTGCAGTAAAGGATATTAAGATTGATATTTTACCGAAAATGAATTTGCCGGTAATTTACATTGCCCATCCTTTTGGCGGTTACACGCCAACTCAAATGGAAACTTATTTCGGGAAACAATACATCAATATTTTATTATTTGCCAATGGTGTTAAAACCATTGAGACAAAAAATATACAAGGCTTAACCTTGATGAAGCTTACTTATTATGAAGGAACCAATATGGCACAAGCCGCTTCCGAATTAAGTGCGCTCTCGAACAGGATACAGGCTATTTTTCCTCCGGGTTCTAATCCACCGTTTATTATCCGTTTTGATGCTTCGTCTTTGCCCGTAGGACAATTAGTGTTAAGTAGCCCTATCCGTTCCAATAACGAATTACAGGATTTGGCTAACGTATATGTGCGTGCCTCGTTCACCTCTATTTCCGGGTTGCTTGCTCCTGCACCATTTGGAGGGAATGTGAGAACTGTTGAAATTAATGTGGATCCTGAACTGTTGCGTTCTCATAATTTAACTCCCGACCAGATTGTGGAAGCAGTACGTTTAAATAATCAAACGGCACCCGGCGGAAATGTACGTATAGGCGATAAAAATTACATCACGCCAACCAATAATACCATTAAGGAAATAAAAGATTTTGAAAAGATCCCTTTATATAAAGGTGGGGTGCAAAATTTATATTTGGGCGATGTGGCAACCGTGAAAGATGGTGCTGACGTGGCGGCCGGTTATGCTTTAATTAACGGGAAACGCTCCGTATACATTAGTATTGCCAAATCGGGAGATGCTTCCACCTGGGATGTGGTAAGCAAGCTCAAAGAGAATTTACCTAAGATTCAAAGTACCCTTCCGGAAGACGTTACGCTCTCTTATGAATTTGATCAGTCCGTATATGTAATTAACGCAGTAAAAAGCTTAGTAAGCGAAGGTATTATTGGTGCAGTACTTACGGGTTTAATGGTATTATTATTTTTAGGAGACAGGCGCGCTGCCCTTATTGTGATCTTAACGATTCCTACTTCGATTATTGCCGGTGTTTTATTTTTAAAATTATTCGGGCAAACCATTAATATTATGTCCTTAAGCGGATTGGCGCTTGCTATTGGGATTCTTGTGGATGAGAGTACGGTAACGATCGAGAATATCCATCAGCATTTGGATATGGGTAAGCCCAAGGCACTGGCCATATGGGATGCCTGTAAAGAAATAGCCCTTCCAAAATTACTGATCCTGTTTTGTATTCTGGCAGTGTTTGCGCCTGCCTTTACGATGGTTGGTATCCCTGGGGCATTATTTTTACCCTTAGCATTAGCCATTGGTTTCTCTATGATCGTCTCGTTTTTATTATCACAAACCTTTGTTCCTGTAATGGCCAACTGGCTGATGAAAGCGCATACCAAACAACACGCGCATATGCATCCCACACCTTCGGAAGAAAGTAGTGATGAAACGGAACAAAAACATATTCTGGCAGAAAAACCAGATATGGACAATGATGGAAAGATCGGTCGTTTCGAGAAATTCAGGATGAGATTCAATGTGTTTATTGGCCGCTTGCTGGCTTACCGCAAATCGGTTACGATTTTGTACTTAGTTGGTATTAGTGCTTTAGCGGCACTCTTTTTAAGTAACATTGGTAGAGATGTATTACCAAAAGTAAATTCGAGCCAGTTCCAGTTACGATTAAGAGCTACTGATGGTACGCGGATCGAACGTACCGAAGAGAAAGCCATTGTTGTCTTAAAAGAACTGGAAAAAATGGTCGGTAAAGAACACATTGCTATTACCTCGGTATATGTAGGGCAACATCCTTCTTTGTTTTCTGTAAATCCTATCTATTTATTTACGGCTGGTCCACATGAAGCAGTGTTTCAGGTAAGCTTAAAAAATTACCACGAAAATATGGATGAGCTGAAAGATAAAGTAAGAGAAAGAATAAAAGAAGTACTTCCTGATGTGAAATTATCTTTTGAACCGATTGAGTTAACAGATAAAGTACTGAGCCAGGGATCACCTACGCCAATAGAGGTACGTATTGCAAGTAAGAATAAAAAACAGAATGAAGAATACGCTAATAAGATCATCGAGAAATTAAAAAAGATCGATTACCTGCGTGATATACAAATAGCACAACCTATCAAATACCCGGCCTTAAGCATTAACATCGACAGAACGCGCGCCGCGCAATTGGGTATTGATATGAATGATATTTCTAAATCCCTGATTGCTTCTACTTCTTCTTCGCGTTATACCGATAAAAATATCTGGGTCGACGAAAAAGCCGGATTATCTTATAACGTACAGGTTCAGATTCCCCTTAACCAAATGAAAAGTAAAGAAGAGATGAATGAGATCCCTTTACTGAGAAATGCCAATCGCCCCGTGTTGGGAGATGTAGCAACCATTACACCGGATGTTACTTATGGCGAGAACGATAATTTAGGAGCAATGCCATACCTTTCGGTAACTGCCAACTTAAAAGATAAAGATTTGGGGACAGCCGGGAAAGATGTAAGGAAAGTACTGGCATCTTTGGGAGAACTGCCAAGAGGCTTGTTTATAGAGCCTATTGGATTAACAAAGGTATTGGGCGAAACGTTAGATAGCTTACAGTCTGGATTACTGGTTGCCATTGTTGTGATCTTTTTAATGCTCTCTGCAAACTTCCAATCCTTTAAAGTATCCTTTGTTATTTTAACCACAGTTCCGGCTGTAGTGTTAGGATCTTTATTATTGCTGACACTTACAGGTTCTACCTTAAACCTTCAGTCGTACATGGGAATTATCATGTCGGTCGGGGTCTCCATTGCCAATGCGGTGTTGCTTATTACCAATGCCGAACAGTTACGAAAACAAAATGGTGATGCCTTAAAATCAGCGAAAGAAGCAGCATCGCTGCGACTACGTCCTATTATCATGACAAGCGTTGCCATGATTGCAGGGATGTTGCCAATGGCCATAGGTCATGGTGAAGGCGGCGATCAGGTATCTCCTTTGGGCAGAGCGGTAATTGGAGGTTTGCTCTTTTCTACCTTTGCCGTATTAATTATTTTGCCTTCTATTTTTGCGTGGGTGCAGGGAAAAACGACTACGCAATCTCCATCATTAGATCCAACAGATAAAGACAGTAAATTTTATATACCTTCTTCAAACTAATCCTATGAACACTATCAAATACATCAGTATTGCCTTATCAGGTTTTTTAATTTCAGGTTTATTATCCGGCTGTGGTGCTTCGGCACACGAAACGGAAGCCGATAAAACGGCAGAAGCTTCTGCAGCAATAGAAACCTTTCCGTTGAAGAAAGATAAATTTTCAACCACCATACAAATGCCGGGTGAGCTTATCGCTTACCAGCAGGTAGACATTTATGCGAAAGTAACAAGCTTCGTGAAAGAACTGAAAGTCGACATTGGCTCCGAAGTAAGCGAAGGACAATTATTAATGGTGTTGGAAGCACCTGAGTTAACATCGCAAATGTCTGCTGCCGAATCGCGTTTAAAATCGCAGGAAGCCATATATGCAGCAAGCAATGCTAATTATAACCGCTTGCTGGAAACAAGTAAAACACCGGGTACGGTTTCGCAAAACGACCTGGACATAGCCCAGGCAAAGAAAAATTCGGATCTTGCCAATTTAGATGCGGCACGCGCCGGCTCCAAAGAAATAAGCATCATCCGTGATTATTTAGAAATCCGTGCGCCATTCAGTGGTATCATTACTTCACGTAATGTGAACTTGGGCGCCTATGTTGGTCCGTCGGGGAAAGGCTCTGAGTTTCCTTTACTCACCTTGCAACAACAAAAACAATTGCGTTTAGCAGTTTCTATTCCTGAAGCATTTACCGGTTATTTAAAACAGGATGATGAGATCAGTTTTAAAGTAAGATCGCAACCGGGCGAAATATATAAAGCCAAAGTGAAACGTATGGCGGGCGCATTGGATTTACGCTTGCGTTCGGAGCGTGTAGAAATGGACGTGGTAAACGAAGATAAAAAATTGTTACCCGGAACAGTAGCAGAAGTCATCATTCCTTTAATGGCAAAGGACAGTAGCTTTACAATTCCTAAAACAGCATTGGTAAATTCAACCGAAGGTTTATTTGTGATTAAAGTGGTAAATCATAAAGCAGAACGCATCAATGTAAAAAAAGGACGCGATATTAATGATAATGTAGAGATCTTTGGCGATTTACATATCAACGATATACTAATTACCAAAGGAAGTGAAGAGATTAAGCAGGGACAGGAAGTGAAGGTGAAGTAATATTCTTGATCGACTTTATAATGCTACGGTAGCTTTATTTCTTCTTAGCAAAAGAAGCCAGCATTTGTCGCATGATGGTTGAGTCTTTGGTGGTGTAGTTAGTTTTAGAAAGATGGATGTTTACAAAAAGGTCTTTGCCAAAAATGCAATAAGCATACATGTTCTTTTGTCTTACAGAATAGCCCTGGTAATTGATAATGTCAGCCTGCCTAAACATGAAGTCGTCCTTTTCACCGCCCCAGCTCGTTTTGTTTTTTTCAAAGTTCTTCATGTTCGAATTGGTTAAAAAATAGGTCATGGGAATGAGTGGGCCTACTGCATCGCCAAAAGGCTGTACCAGGTTTTTTTGTTCGTTCTCATTGAGTAAGTAATATAATACGGAACAGATGATCGAGTCTTTGCCAAAGCTCATGTAGTAATAATCGCCGCCTTTCCATTCTTCATTAAATTTTTTGTAATTGTCAGAAAGCATGGTAATGGTAGTATTATCGCGTTTAGGATAATGAAACTCTACGGTTTTTTTCCTGCTGCCGGTAAAGGATAAAGCAAGTAATATAAACGTTAGTGCAACCGTCATTTTTGTAAATAATTTTATCATAAGATTCTGATTAAAGGTGGATGAATATGTTTACAGTACCAGTTCATTAAACAAACGTTGTGCTGTTTGATCCAAATCATCGCATAAACCCGGATGCGGCCTGGAAGTTTGTATGGCTGAGCTGCGCACGGCTGTTAGCCAACGGAAGCGGGAAGGGATATCCATTAAGGCAATAGGCCCGCAGTTTTTTTGACCGGAAGCTATTTTTTCAAAAGATTGTAAGTTGAGTGTAATTTGTTCTATATCCAGTTCTTTAGAGAATGGTTTGAGCTTTTCTTCGTTGATCGTATAGTGTACTTTAATGTATTTTGCCTGCTTGCAAAATAAAATAATACCCACGTTCAGGAACTCTTCCCGTTCCACAACCGGCAACACACGAATAACGGCGTACTCATATAAGTGTTTCTCTTGCATGCAGGGCTTCTTTTGTGAAAATTTCTGAATGTTGTAAACGTGTCAGCAAAAACTGTTGGTATACGTGTCTGATCTGATCGGGTGTTTCTTCTGTATCGTCCCATTTAAGCCACTCATCAGGCAATAGGGCTACAATGGCTTTAATGTTATCTTCCGTTAATAGCTTTTTAAATTCTGTATTTGTTTCTTCCAGCAAAGTAGCTTGCGGCAACAACACATGGTCTTTAATAAAAGCAAAAGGTGTTTTGGCACTGGTCTCCCAGTTGGTCCATGAATGATGGAAATATAAACAGGCACCATGATCGATCAACCATAATTCTTTATGCCAGATAAGCATATTTGTATTTTTGAAAGTACGGTCTACATTGGTAATAAAAGCATCGAGCCACACAATGTGTGAAGCCAGTTTAGGATCTACTTTGGTAACAACAGGATCAAATGTAATTGCACCCGATAAAAAATGTAATGCAAGGTTCAAACCCTGGCTCGCCTGTAGCAGGTCCTGGATTTCTTCATCGCCCTCAGTGCGCCCAAAGGATTCGTCAAGGTTTGCAAATACCAGTTCCGGAATTTGTAAGCCCAAAGCACGGGCAATTTCGCCACCTATCAATTCTGCTATCAGTGCCTTTTCTCTATGCCCCGAGCCTTTAAATTTTAAAACGTATTTAAAATCATCGTCGGCTTCCGCCAGTGCAGGCAAAGAACCACCTTCACGCAAAGGCGTAATGTAGCGGGTAACATTTACGGTTCTTAAAGGTGCTATAGTAATAGACATGTGTGTTTAATTTCAGACTGCTTTAAACAGTTGTTTCAAAAATACGAATTAAAGTGAAATAAGATGTTGTATTGTTTTATTAGAAAAGTTTTTACTTCTTCTTATTCTTTTTGCTTGAACAAAAAGAATCAAAAATTCAAGCCAATTCACCAACTCCAATCTTTTTCTCACACGAAAAGCCTGCGCAATGCCGCCGAAAAAATTGTAGTTCGCTCTGAATTGGCAAAGCAGCCGCACTATTACCAATGTATGCAGTGACGTGGATTATATTATTGTGAACATTTTCAAAATTAAATCAAACCTTATTAGTAAAAGCGCGTGGCCAGACAAAAATGAAAGCAGACAGGGGGGTGAATTGAAAAAACAAGATTTTAGCGTAGCGGAACGTGAAAATCGTGGTTTTTTAAGAGACGGGCGGACCATATTTTGTCTTGACTTTTTTGTAACTTTTTTTGTCAAGAAGAAAAGTTAGATAAATAATTTTTTTGAAATAGTAATTTAAATGTGTCACACATTTAATCAGGCAATGCGCTCATACATGCATCATCTCCAGTATCCGAAACTTCTGTTTCAAGCGTTACATGTTGAATATTCAAATCCTCCAACTCATGTTTAAGTGTATGCTTAAGATCTGTTATTTGTTTTTCCGTAAGGTTTTTTTCAAGAAGTAAATGGGCGGTCATAGCATTTTTAGTAGTGCCCATGGCCCATATATGCATGTGAAAAACTTTACTAATACCTTCTGTCTTTTCAATTTTTGTTTTAATCTCCTCTACATTAATATTGGTTGGTACGGCATCTAACGATAGCTTTAAACTTTCGGTTAATAAACCCCAGGTACTATATAATACAACTACCATAATTAATAAACTAATCAGTGGATCTATCCATTCTAATCCCGTATACATAATAATAATCCCGGCAATTACCACACCAACGGATACCATGGCATCTGTGAGTAAATGCAGGTAAGCGCCTTTTACATTCAGGTCTTTATCTTTATCTTTAAAAAACAAAAAAGCCGAAGCAGCATTGATCACAATTCCTATAGCGGCTACAATACTGATAGCTTTGCCTTGTGTGGCTTCGGGATGCATAAAACGGTGTATGGCTTCCCAGCCGATACTTCCCACGGCTATTAATAAAATAACAGCATTGGCAAGAGAAGCAAGAATCGTCGTTTTATGAAACCCATAGGTATATACTGCTGTAGCTTTTCGTTTGGCCATTATAAAGGCAAAGAGCGATAGGGCAAGGGTTGCTACATCGCTTAAATTATGCCCGGCATCAGAAAGCAGGGCCAGCGAATTGGTATAAAACCCTGTTGTAAACTCAATCACAACAAAGCCGAGGTTCAGGATAATGCCAATGGTAAAAGCTCTGTTTACCTTTGTAAGTGTTTGAGCATGATAGTGTGAATGATCGTGTGCCATGAAAAAGAGAGCTGGTAATAAGAGCTCCGTGTGTTATAAATATACAGCAAATTGAGGAAATTTCCAAGTAATGGGCTACAATGTGGGTTTCATCCTTAAATTTTAACTATTTATAGTTTTGCGTCCAGAAATGAATTGGTATATTTAATGGTTTAAATTTTTGAAGAAACTGTAGAATTTATGAATGACGAAAGCCCAAGGTTTACCAAAACCGAATTCCGGCAAATAAGGTATCTTTTATATTTTGTTGTGTTCATCATTTTATTTCAGGTATTTCAATATGTTACCACGAAACAGGCAACTAAAAAATACAGGGAACTGTTTTCCCAGGTAACAGAAATTTTTGTGCTGACCAATTCTGTTTCATTTGAAACTGCTGCCATTCACCGCTCTGTTTTAAATCTGTCTTTTGCTTCGGATAGTTCAGAAATTAAAAAATTTAGTAATAGTCTGATAAATGCCGAGAAAAAAACAAAAACAGACATCGCACTTATTGAACAAAAGATCAGTGATTATAATCTGTATAGTTTTGAAAAAACGGCATTATTTATCAATCTTAAGCTGGCTAATGAGCAATACAAAAAAAGATATGAAAAGTACCTGCCACTTTTAAGTACCGGTAGCGAAAGTGAAAAATTGTATTACAGAAGAAAAATCCTTCGTCCTGCTTTGGAAAGTTTACAGGAAAGCCAAAATTCATTTTTATTGAAAGTATTTTCCGATCAACGGAAAGCGGCTGAAGGCATAGCCACACAGGCCGATAAAATGGGATTCAATTTGTTAATAGGTGGCAATGTTTTATTGGCAATAGTTGTCATTATCCTGGTTTATATTATTTTGTCTGAAAGAAAAAAAGTGGTTTAATTACTACTTTAACGATTGCCTGTGATCTGTTATGTTTCCGGTTTAATGGGTGGCAGATGATAGAATAGTGCTTTCCGCTAAACAAAACGATGGTTTTTCTGTTCACCAAAAACAAACTTATTTAAAACATACTTTATGGAAGATCAAAAACAATTAGCTGTAAAGCTTGCTATTGATAGCTGGAATATCCAGTTAGGAAGAGTTAACCAGTTACTGGAAAAATTAACGGATGAAAAACTACTCGAGGAAGTAGCTCCAAAAAGAAATAGGGGCAGCTATTTACTGGGTCATCTTACTGCAGTACATGATCATATGCTCCCTTTATTGGATTTTGGTAAACCGCTTTACCCGCAATTGCACCAGCCTTTTATTGCAAGCCCCGACAGAGCAATAAGCGAGGTACCTTCTGTAAAAGAATTAAGAGCTTACTGGAAAGAAGTAAACGAAATGTTAGTGAATAATTTCAATAATTTAAAAACAGATGATTGGTTTCAACGACACACTGCTGTCTCTGAAGAAGATTTTAAGAAAGAACCCAATCGTAATAAGCTTAATCTGTTATTAAACAGAACAAACCATATGTCTTACCACTATGGCCAGATGGCCTTTTTGAAAGACAAGGCAGAATAGATTGGTGATTTTTAAAATACAATTATAACAAAAAAGCATCCCTTAACTAAGGGATGCTTTTTTATGGATATATAACCACTATAGTACTTACGATAAAGTAGCCATATCAATCACAAAACGGTATTTTACATCGCCTGCCAGCATTCGCTCGTAGGAGGTGTTAATGTAATCCATAGGAATAACCTCTACATCTGATACAATATTATGTTCTGCGCAGTAGTCAAGCATTTCTTGTGTTTCGGGTAAACCGCCAATTAACGACCCCGCCAGGCTTTTTCGTCCGCCAATAAGGCTAAAAGCCATAATTTGAGATGGAGTAGGAGGAGCACCAACGCAGATCATGACGCCATCCGTATTCAGCATATTT
>JAZJZF010000068.1:0-57827 GCA_040389965.1 Bacteroidota bacterium | reverse complement strand
TAAAATATAAAGCAAAGAAAAGTAATTTAGGGTTTGGGTTTTGCTATAAAGTGTAGCATTTTAAATGTGAAATCGTAGTATTATAAAAAAGCCCCTCTAATTTCTATCAGAGAGGCTTTTTAGGTTTTTTATTTTTTAAGACAATAGGCTAAAATTGCTCAAAGGTTACTTTTGTTTTATCGGAATTGTAGCTATAGCTCAATACCCTTGGCTTGTTGCTATTTTGCTCCTTTACAAAAGACAGCATTTCATACAGTACACCATTTTTATAGGTGTTTTCGAACATGATCTGGTAATAATCAGCTTTACCTACAATAGTCGTTACCTGGTCAAACTTCTTTGAATCAATCACGTTTGTTTTCACGAGGTTTCCAAACCTTGCTTTGGTGTCTTCCAGTAGTTTCAGCCATTCGCTTTTAGGCGTAGCTTCTACCGCTTTGGGGTGAAGAAACTCTACGGCTCCGTTGAAACTTCCGTCAGATACCGATTTGTAAAAGGCGATGGCTTCATCCATAACCATCTGGTCTTCTGTTTTGGTAGTAGCTTCAGGTTTAGACTTTGCAGTGCTGTCAGCAGTAGTTTCACCTGGTTTACCTTCCTGCGCGTTGGTTTTTACTTCTCCGCAAGAATTCATAAAAAGTGCGGCAAGAATAGTAATAGTGGTAATAAATACTTTTTTCATGGGCTGTTTTTTTATTAAAATTAATCGTATTAATGATAGAACATATTTTTGAGATTTGCAATTTTTTATGTTTGCTAAAAGTTTAATTTCTGGGTATTCCAATTAAAAATATCAAGTAATCTCCTTCACTGCATTGCAAATACTGCGAAGCTGAGCGGAAAATAAGAAAATGTCAAATCCTACTTATACATACTTGCTGCTAAGTCTGTTAATTCATATGTATATGGATTACTATTCTTATTTCTTTTAACTAATCCTTTCTTTAAATCCAACATCTTATTTTTATGTGCTATTGAGTGTGATGATAAATCTAATTCTTCTGCAATTTCTCTTGCTATCAAAGGTCTTGAGTGGCTAGCCAACTCCATTATAATACTAATTTCTTCTACTGGTAATAAATTTTTAGATTCAATTTTATTTAGTTCTCCTTGAATTTCTTGTGCAATAGCTTCCGTAACCACATCGCAATGGCATACATTGCATTTATAGTTATTAAATTCGAGAAGTGGAATTTGCTCTTGAGTAAATGTTTGATTACATTCCTTATTAGTACAGTGAATGCTTTTTGCTGAAACTAAAAAATCCTTTATAATTGGATTAAAATTAAATGGCCGTTCAATAAAATATTTTCTGTGCTTTGATCCTTTTGGTTTACCCCACAATAAGTTGTTTTTAACTGCCAACCCATAATTTAGGCAATAAACAGAAACCAATTTCCCATCTTTGTCACTCATCTCTAAATATTTACTTATAAAATAATTTAATTCTAGAGTGGTTACAAATTTTTCAAAATCTGGAAGAAAGTGATAATGGCTCGAATATGGCATGGTGCTTACATAAGACTCTCCAGCATATTCAGAGTTAGAAATTTTTCTTTTATTTTCTGTTAACTTTTCAGTAAATCTATTTAGTAAATCCTTAAGCTGCAAAATATCAATTTTTTCATTTATTGACATTAAAGAAAATGTAGTCTTATGAAAAAATGGCTCTATCTTGTCTTCATAATATTTTTGTGCAGCGGACTCTATATCGGACTTTAATATTTTTTTATCATATATGATTTTACTTTGGTAACAATACGAGAGTATATAACCTATTATTCTAGGTACATTCATTGACGTTTGAAATATTAGTTCATAATATTCGTCAATGGATGTTTTACTAGTATCAAAAAATTCACTCGTATCTTTCTTAGTGTAATAATGTATTCTTTTTTCAATTATTCGTTTTGTAAAATCAATAGCTCCCTCCTCCATTTTACTCCTATCGAATTCAGAATACAAATTGTAGAAATCCAAATTAATAATATCTATTTTGCCAGGATCAATCTTTCCATAATGAATTCTGTTTGGATATGCCGCAATTTTGAATTTAATAAACTCTTCAGACCAATTATTCAAAGGTGCTAATAAGACATCTACAAAAATTTCAATTGCTTTATCTTCAATTTCGGAAAAATCATCTAATAATACTACAATATGTTTAATATTTAATTCTTTTAAAACTTCTTTAACTTCCTCGATAAAAACTTTAATTTGAAAGACTTGCATAAAAATAGAAGAGAAATTCTCCTGTATTTCGATACCACTCTTGTGTCCATCTTTATTTGATTCTGTATCGTTCAAATTAAGTGACGCTTCCACTCCTTTTTCTGATAAATTACCTTTAATTTGAATTGGCCCTTCTGTCGTAAGATTTTCACTTGAGTTTTCGTTTGTTGTTTTTTTACTTAATGCTATATTCTTAATTATCGGGATTTCAATCTCTTTTAATAATTCATTATCCTCAATTTTACACTTAATGCTTTTCAGTTTTGCTTTTACTTTTTGAGCTTTAGTTTCTCCAAGCTTCCCTAGCATTTTTTGAAAAATAGTGTCATATCTAAGATTAATTTCATCAATTACTTTCGATAAAACATTTTGCAAAAAGCTTCTTTCTATTAAATACTTTTGTAAGCTTTTAGTATCTAAATATTCTTTTAGGTAATCTAAATTAAGATACTCGGTTTGTGCTGATTCATAAACGGTTTTTACATCTATATAACATGGCAAATAAAATTCATTTTTGCGCAATTCTTGCTCTATTCTTAAGAAAATAGTAGACTTACCAGTTCCCTTTCTTCCTACTAGATAAGTAGTATTATCTTTCAAACTTTTCTTTAATATATGATCATTTGGAAGTAAGTCTGTATATAATAACTCAAGTAAATTTTTACCTTTTTCATCTACAATATCTGCACGTCTATATTTTTTTAATGACTCAACGGCATTAAAAAAGTTCTCTTTATCTTCAGATGTATACATATTAAATATTAATTTAAAAAAATGCCTCTCTAAGATATTTAGAGAGGCATTTCTTAGGGTTAAACTTTATTTTCTTTTGTGCTTTGTTCTCGACTTCGCTCGAACTGACAGCACGGAGCGTTATTTATGATCCGCAAGCTTCACAGCCTTCAGGATTATCCAAAGAGCATGATAATTGCGCTTGTTGTTCGTCGAAGCTTAATAATTGTGTTTGTCCGCGTTCTACCAACAGGGCATCTTCGTTACCTAATACCGGTACAGATAAGGCAGCCTGGTCTACAGTGAATTTAATAGCGTCTGCAGCAGCTTTAGTACGTAAGTAGTACATACCCGTTTTTAAACCTTTTTTCCATGCATAGAAATGTGCTGATGATAATTTAGCAAAGTTCGCATCCTGGATAAACAGGTTCAACGATTGCGACTGGCAAATAAAAGCACCACGGTCAGCAGCCATATCAATAATGGTACGTTGTTTAATTTCCCAAACTGTTTTGTAAATGTCTTTAATGTTTTGAGGAATTTCCGGAATATTTTGTACCGATCCGTTAGATGCAATGATCTTGTTTTTCAAACCATCGTTCCACATACCTAATTTTACAAGGTCACGTAATAAATGTTTGTTTACAACAGCAAACTCACCTGATAATACACGACGGCTATAAATGTTAGAGGTATATGGCTCAAAACATTCGTTGTTACCTAAAATTTGAGACGTAGAAGCTGTTGGCATAGGTGCAACCAATAAAGAGTTACGTACACCGTATTTTGCTACTTCTTCTTTCAATACATCCCATTCCCAACGTGGGCTTGGTGTAACACCCCACATATCAAACTGCATAATGCCTTTTGATAATGGAGAACCAGGGAAAGATTCGTAAGCACCATCTTTAATAGCCAGGTCTTTACTTGCTGTCATAGCAGCGTAGTAAATCGTTTCGAAAATTTCAGCATTTAATTTCTTCGCTTCTTCACTTTCAAAAGGGTAACGCATTAAAATGAATGCATCCGCTAAACCTTGTACACCTAAGCCGATAGGGCGGTGACGCATATTTGAATTGCGAGCCTCAGGAATAGGGTAGTAGTTACGGTCAATAACTTTATTTAAGTTTTTAGTGATGATATACGTTACATCAAATAAACGCTGGTGATCAAACGATCCTGTTTTTTCGTCTACAAAACGAGGTAAGGCAATAGATGCCAGGTTACAAACCGCTACTTCATCAGGGCTAGTGTATTCAACAATCTCCGTACATAAGTTAGAAGACTGAATAGTTCCTAAATGTGTTTGGTTTGATTTTAAGTTACAAGCATCTTTAAATAACATGTACGGGTTACCGGTCTCAATTTGAGAATCGATAATGGCTGCCCATAATTCACGTGCTTTTACTTGTTTACGGAATTTACCTTCTGCTTCGTATTTTGTATATAATGCTTCAAACTCTGCACCGTGAGAGGTGTGTAAGCCAGGGCATTCGTTAGGGCACATTAAGCTCCATTCGCCTTCTGCTTCCACACGTTTCATAAACAAATCAGGAATCCATAATGCTGTAAATAAATCACGGGCACGCATTTCTTCTTTACCGTGGTTTTTACGGATATCTAAAAATTCATAGATATCAGCATGCCAAGGCTCTAAATAGATGGCAATAGAACCTTTACGTTTTCCACCACCCTGATCTACATAACGGGCTGTTTCATTAAATACTTTAAGCATTGGTAAAATACCGTTACTAGTACCGTTAGTTCCTTTAATATAAGAACCGGTAGCACGCACTTTATGAATAGCTAAACCAATACCACCTGCACTTTGAGAGATACGGGCACATTGTTTTAAAGTATCATAAATTCCGTCAATACTATCGTCTTTTGCCTGTAATAAAAAGCAAGAGCTCATTTGTGGTTTTGGAGTACCGGCATTAAATAAAGTTGGTGTAGCATGTGTAAACCAACGCTCGCTCATTAAGTTATAGGTTTCAATGGCAGCAGTAATATCTTCTTTATGAATCCCGATAGACACACGCATTAACATGTGCTGAGGACGTTCTGTAACTCTTCCGTGAGTTCTTAATAAATAAGAACGTTCCAATGTTTTAAACCCAAAATAATCGTACCCAAAATCCCTGTCGTAAATAATAGATGAATCCAATAATTGCGCGTTCTTCATCACAATTTCATAAACGTCGTCGGCAATTAACGATGCTTTCTGATTTGTCTTGGGATCAACATAATTATATAATATCTCAACCGTTTTTGAAAACGATTTGATGGTGTTTTTATGTAAGTTACTTACTGCAATACGCGACGCCAATTGCGCGTAGTCAGGGTGCTTTGTGGTTAACGATGCCGCAGTTTCAGCAGCTAAATTATCTAAATCAACGGTGCTAACGCCATCATATACACCATCAATTACTTTTTTTGCTACCTGAATAGGATCAACAAAGCTAGGATCGAGGCCGTAGCTGAGCTTTTGAACACGTGCTGTGATTTTATCAAATTTCACAGTCTCCTGAGTGCCGTCTCTTTTTATTACAAACATTGCCAGTGGGTTTTAAGGGTTTTTATTAGTTTTTGAGTATGGTGTTTCGTTATTACCGAAGTTATAACTATAATTCTTTTTTTTTTGTTGCGCCACAAGTTGATATTAACAAAGTAGCGGTTAATTATTTTTTTCTTTTGTTATCAAGCCTTCCAAAGACTTATCTAAAATTTAACATTTAATGAACGTGTTTCCGGAGGCTAGTATTCCCTTACAAGATTTACACCTTGTTCAATGATTTTCAGAGAGATACGAATCCGGATTTTTGTCCGACGAAAACTGTCGCTAGAAGTCTTCGTCTAGGTTAAACACATTATTTTCTTCTTTGTTGTTCATCACACCTGATTTTTGGTACTCAGCAACACGTTTTTCGAAGAAATTTGTTTTGCCCTGTAACGAAATCATTTCCATAAAATCGAAAGGATTAGTTGCATTATAGAATTTATCACAGCCTAAAGCCAGTAATAATCTATCGGCACAAAACTCAATGTATTGGCACATTAAATCAGCATTCATTCCTATTAAACGTACAGGAATAGCGTCTGATACAAATTCTTTTTCAATAGTAACCGCATCAGTAATGATTTTGGTCACTCTTTCTTTTGGTAATTTTTCAGTAATATGATCTGAATATAACATGCAGGCGAAGTCGCAGTGCAGGCCTTCGTCGCGTGAAATTAATTCGTTGCTAAAGCTTAAACCCGGCATTAAACCACGTTTTTTTAACCAGAAAATAGAACAGAAAGAACCTGAGAAGAAAATTCCTTCAACAGCAGCAAAGGCAATTAAGCGCTCCGCAAAAGTTCCGTTATTGATCCAGGTTAAAGCCCATTCCGCTTTTTTACCAACGCAAGGCACAGTTTCAACTGCATGTAATAATTTATCTTTTTCTACAGGATCTTTAATATATGTATCTATTAATAAAGAATAGGTTTCAGAATGGATGTTTTCCATCATTACCTGGAAACCATAAAAGAAACGGGCTTCAGGATACTGCACTTCGTTTAAGAAGTTGATCGCTAAATTTTCGTTTACTATACCATCACTAGCAGCAAAAAATGCTAAAACGTGTTTCACAAAATGACGTTCGTTATCATTTAACTTATTATTCCAATCATTCATGTCGTTGGATAAGTCAATTTCTTCGGCCGTCCAGAAACTTGCTTCCGATTTTTTATAGTATTCCCAAATGTCGTTGTGCTTTATGGGGAAAATCACAAAACGATCTTTGTTTTCTGCTAATATTGGTTCTGTCATAATTTTATATATATAGATCTCGTTTGTCTTAAAAATACTCCGGAGAATTGTTTTAATAATCGTTCTACAAATCTGGAAAAAAATGAGGGGTTTTTGACAAAATGAAATTAACATTAAACCGTTGTTTTCCACAATGAAAAAATGTCATTAATCGACAGTAAAGTCCCAATCGTTTGATTAATAAGGGTTT
Source organism: Bacteroidota bacterium (assembly GCA_040389965.1). Lineage (GTDB taxonomy): Bacteria > Bacteroidota > Bacteroidia > B-17B0 > Aurantibacillaceae > UBA4416. The sequence continues at coordinate 50,859 of JAZJZF010000068.1, read as the reverse complement.
TTAAAGAACATAAAAAAAAATGAAAAATAATTTGTTTTGGGTTTTGTTCTACAACTTTTTTTGTTAAGCAGATAATGCGTTTCAGCGCTTCCACAAATTTTAGTATGCTTTAAGACGTAGAATGTATGCGCTTTTTTTTAGTTTTATCAGTATCAGAAAACGACACTTTTTTAATGTAAAAACGGATCTTAACTTATTTTCTATTTTCCGAAGGAGGATTGGTTCAATAAATACGTTTTTAAGAGTGATAATTAATATATTCGTATTGTAAAACACACTATATAATTCCCTGAATGAAACCTATTATCGAAATTATTAATCAGCTTACTATACTTGAAGAAAAGACCGGCCAATCGGATGAATATGCCCGTTCGTTTAACCGCATAAAACAAGCCTTATCAGAAATGGGCTACAGCTATAGTTTCCCTATTAACGAAATGTATAAAGATACGCGTACCGATCTTGAGGCAACCATTGTAGGCGATGGTGCGGGTAATCTGGTTATTACCAAGGTGATTAAACCCATTATTGTAAAAGACGCTCAGATCATTCAACAGGCTGTAGTTATAGTAGAATCCAAATAACACGACGCATGCAAACAATTAATTTTGGTATAGACCTTGGCACTACCAATTCGCTTATTGCTAAATATTCCTCAACAGGCGTTGAGGTGTTTAAAAACCCGGTTGGCTTTAAAGAAACGCTGCCGAGTTGCGTGGCCTTTAGAGGCGATCGTATCATTATTGGCGATAAAGCCCGCGAATGGCTGTTAAAAGATCCGTTAAATGTATTTGCCGGGTTTAAGCGTAAAATGGGAACGGCCGAATCGTATTTCTCGCCTCAAAAAAGTGACTTTTATTCGCCTATTCAACTATCATCTTATGTATTAAGCGAATTAAAAAACTTTATCCATACTCAGGAAAAGCCTGAAAGCATTGTGATTACTATCCCTGCCAGTTTTGATACCGTACAAAGTAATGCGACTAAAAAAGCGGGTTATGAAGCAGGGTTTAAAGAAGTTGTATTACTGCAGGAACCCATTGCCGCCTCACTGGCATTTTTTAATAAACAGGATGAGTCTGAAACCGATGGTAAATGGCTGGTGTACGATTTGGGAGGCGGAACATTTGATGTGGCTCTGATAGGCATTAACAATGGCGAAATGCGGGTAATTGATCATCAGGGCGATAACTTTTTAGGAGGATTGGATTTTGATCACTCCATAGTAATGGATATTATTTTGCCCAAGCTCATCAAAGAAACCGGCAAAACGGAATTGGAAACAGAGCTTAACAAGCAAAAAGGAGCCTTCGAAAAACTATACTACATTTTATTACTAAAAGCAGAAGAAGCCAAAAAAGAGTTGAGTAACCGGAACGAAACGGATATAGAACTGAGTTTCGATTTTGACGGGAGCGGCGATGAGAAAGATTATTTCATTTCCATTAGTAAAGCAGAATTTAATGAGTGTATCAAAGAGCGCATTCAGTCCACCATTGATATGATCTCGAAAGTGGTGAGTAGAAACAGTTTATCGTTCTCTGACCTGCAGCAAATTATTATGATAGGCGGCAGTACCTACATCCCTTATGTGAGAGAAAGTATTGCTGCCCGAACCGGATTAATTATAAATAGCAGCGCCGATCCTACAACTGCTGTAGCCATTGGTGCAGCCTTTTATGCAGGGAATAAACCCTCAAATGCGATCAACTTAAAAAAAGAAGATGCTTCTGCAGGGCCTGCTGATATAGAGATTCAAATGTCGTATAACAAAACAACCAAAGACACCGAAGAATATATTACAGCACGCATTAGTAATTGTCCCGAAAATTGTTTCTACCGTATTACGCGTAATGACGGAGGATTTGACACAGGCCTCAAACCCTTGAAAGCTAATTTTGGAGAATTTGTAACCTTAAGAAAAAACACGATCAACGATTTTTCGTTTAAGGTATTGGATGCGACTCAGGCAGAATTAAAAACAAATTATGCGTCTATTCAAATTACCCATGGCTTGTTTAATTTATTTGGTCAGCCTTTACCCGAAGATATTTCTATTGAAGTAGATGATGTGGATAATAACACTACCAAATGCCAGCCTGTATTTGAACGCAACAGTATTCTGCCTCTTGTAAAAACAATTTACAGGGAGGTAAGTAAAACCATTAAAAAGAATAGCGACGAGCGACTGATCATTAATTTACTGGAAGGTAACAGTAAAGCGCATCCCAACACGAATCAGGCTATTGGCGTTATTGAAGTGCATGCAAACCAGCTGCAGGGTGATTTAATAAGAGGCAGTGATGTGGAGATAAAAATTGAAATGAGCGAAAGCCGCGATGTAAGCGTAAAAGTAAACCTCCTGCTGTTTAACCAACAGTTCAGTGATGTGTTTAGTCCTACCGAAAAACATGTGAGCATTGCCAAACTGCGCGACGAAATTAAAGAGATCCGTAATTTGCTGAATACAGAAGTAAACAAAGCAGCTAATAACGAAGACTATGAAAAGGCTGCGGAGTTGAATGATAAATCTGAAAAGCTGACAGAACTCTATGAACGGGTAATGCAGCTAAAAGAAGGCGATTTGAGTGATACCAAATACCAGCTCGAAGAACAGAAAAGAAAACTGGCGCAGGATATTTATGGTTCAGAAACAAATCCTAAACTCATTGAGGCAAAAGAAGAATATTACGGATGGAGAGGAACTTTAAATTTTTGGTTTGAGAGTTATGAAGATATTCCGGCGATCTATAAGCAGGAACATGAAACCTTGAAAGAAAGAGAAGCGGCAGCATTTGCAGCTAATACGTTTTTTCAGATCGACGGTTTACAAAAATCACAAATGCGCCTGATCAATAAAGTTATTCTGCATTCACCGACCCTGCTTACTTTTTATTTTAGTATCTATTCCAGTAAACAGGAACACGAATACAACGATTACAAAACCGCTAAAATTGTGATTGCTAATGGAGAAAAAGCCCTGGAAAGAAAAAACTACGATGAGTTGCGTGGCATTTTAATGCAGTTGTTTGGCTTAACAAACCACATAGTGAGTATCGATAAAATTTCAGGAACAGGTTTAAGCTAAAGTATGGCATACATATCCCCCCTTCATATTATTAAAGGTATTGCCAATGATGCAACCTTCGAAATCAATGATGTAAATCTTATTCGTTTAAGAAAAAAACTACTTGCGGAGCTTAACCTGAGTGGCGAAACAACCATAACGGTAAATAAAAAATCGTATAGTAAAGATGAGATCATAAAAACCATTGACCAGTTATTGGGAAATCCGGATCTCGAATTACATGAATTTATTTTTAAGCATACCTTTTTATTAAGGTACCTCGAAGAGGAGGGTATGGTTTTGAGTCCACAGAACTATTCTGGCATTGATATCCCCGAAAGCCTTAAGCCTAAGCTGGAGGGGCTAATGTATGAAAGAATTATTGTTCAGTTTAAAAAAGGAATAAGCAGCAGAGCCTTTTCTCATGCACAAAGTGCGTTGGGATTGATGCAACCTTTGCCCGTTCATTTAAGAGAACTGTGCTATGAAGAAGTACATAAATCATTGTACACCTTAAACACGTTTTTGTATGAGATCGAAGCTAACATGACCCTGCAAAACAAGAACGACATCAAATTTTTAGGTTACGAATCGTTTGCCCATTTTGTAAATGCATTGCCCATCGAATTTGAGGATATTAAATATGATCTTGTTAACAGAGCCATTAATATTGTAGTGGGATATCATAAACTCAGCAGGCACGACAAAGACCTTGTAGAAGATATAAGTACCGTGCTTACAAAAATAAATTGTGTAGAAGAACAAGCCTCACTTATTAGAAATAACCACAGGATATTTACATCCAAAGGATCATCGTCCTCTTCTTCGTCTTCCTCGGGTTATGGCCCTTTAAAATATATTGGTATCGCGGTTATCATTCTGATCAATATTCTCAGAGTATGTAATAAAAGCAATTCTCATGATTATTCATATAATAATCCACAGTACGATTTTTCTAATTTGTCCATTCCATCCTCAACAAAAGCGTATAGCCTGTCTGAAGAATTTACATTATATAAAACAGCATTATACAGCAGAAAACAGGATTCAAAAGATCAGGTACTCAATACCATTTTCTTTGATACCCTTTACGACGTTCCTCAGCAGCCTTTTGAACAGGGCTTTAAATGGAGAAAAGACAGTACATTGTTTTCCTGGGACAGGGATCTGCAAATAAAAAATAACACCGATCTTAACCTCATTGTTTTTTGTTTTGATTCTGCCCGAACAGCGATGAGCACAACTTATATAAAACAACACGAAAGCACTACCATTAAATTTGGAAACCGTGTGCGTCTAGCATTTTATTTCGGAAACGTGTTAATGCAGTCAAAACAGATGGGCACCATGTCAGAAAATGCTCCGGCTTTTTATGAGTATTTTTCGGGATCTAATGCAAAAGAGCTTGACTTACTAAATACCACGTATCAGATACTCTTAAAACAACCCAAAAGTAAAAAGAAAACGGGCTGTGTTTTAACGTTAGACCCTGATTTTATTGAAGCGAAGAGTGATTTATGGAAATTCAAAAAATTTGACCTGGTGGGGGTATACGACTAAAACAGGTGGCCTGTTTTTCCTGAAAAGCCTAACATTTTGCTTATAATCAATGCCTTAATAATTATAAAAAACCATTATTTTATATAAAATATTGTTATTTTTGTTATCTCAAATTTTTTAAAAGATACACATGATCGATTTAACAGGAATTATTGCCATTAGCGGACAATCAGGCTTATATAAAGTAGTTGCCCAGTCTAAAAACGGAATTATAGTAGAAAGCTTAACAGATAAAAAACGCACATCTATCAGTTCAACAGCAAAAGTGAGCTCTTTAGAAGATATCAGTATGTTTACAACAGGTGAGGATAAACCCGTTTCTGAGATCATGAAATCTATTTTTGATAAAGAAAAAGGTGGTCCTGCTATTGATGCCAAAGCAGACGATAAAGCGGTGATTGCTTATTTTGAGGCAGTTTTACCGGATTATGATAAAGAAAGAGTGTATACCAGCAACATGCGTAAATTATTTACATGGTATAACGGGCTTCAAACAACCGGCAACTTAAAAGAAAAAGAAGCTGAAAAAGCGGAAGAAGCAAGCACTGAGAAAAAAGTGAAGGCTCCTGCAGAGAAAAAAGCGGCGACTAAAAAAGCAGCAACTAAAGATATGCCGAAAGCTAAAACAAGCACAGGTGTTAAGAAAACAACCGGTGTAAGAAAAACAGGTACAGCTTAATTAAGCAGTTTCATATTAAATTTGAAAGGTTGTCGGTTCGGCAACCTTTTTTGTTTGAGATAATTAAAATTAGCTATCAGAAAGAGAGACAAAATGTTGAGGTTGTTCGTCATCGCTAGGAGGAACAGCATGTCCCGAACTTGCTTCGGGAACGATGCGATCTCCAATTATGAAAGATTACTTCGCTGGCGCTCGCAATGACGAACAAGCTCTACTTAGTGCAAAACTCACATTGCCAATACTTGTTAAAACTGATAATAAAGAAAATAGGAATACCATAAAAACAAGGATCCGTTTAGGATGTTTTATTTATAAAATAGTAATTTCAACACATATAATATTTCATTTATGCAGCGCCATTACCTCTCATCCGATTTTAAAATAACTACCTGGGATCATCTTAAACCACTTTTAGAAGAATTAAAAAACAGAGCCTTAAATTCTGTTGCCGATCTAAAGCAATGGATGAAAGATTATAGCGAAGTAGAAGCTGTTATTAGCGAAGACGGAGCATGGCGCTATATTAAAATGACCTGCGATACGCAGGATGAAAAATTGCAAAACGATTTTAATTTTTTTGTAACGGAAATAGAACCTCAGATTTCACCATACAGCAATGAGCTTAACAACAAACTCATCCATTGTAAATACATTGATGAGTTGGAAAAAGACACCTATTTTGTTCATGTGCGTGGCGTAAAAAAAAGCATTGAATTATACCGCGAAGAAAACATTGGGTTGAACACAGAGTTGCGTCAGAAAGAGCAGGAATTTGGAAATATTTCTGCTTCGCAAACTATTACGCACAATGGCGAAGAAATGACCATGCAAAAGGCGGCTACGTATTTTAAAAATAACGACAGAAGCCTGCGTGAAAAAATATATTATCAGATTCAGGAACGTAAAGGTAAAGACGAAACAACACTGAACGACCTGTATACCGAACTTATTCAGCTTCGTAATAAAGTAGCTTTAAATACAGGTTTTTCTAATTACAGGGATTATAAACACGAAGAGCTGGGGCGCTTTGATTACAAAGTAAAAGATTGTTATGATTTTCAGGATGCGATACAAAAACACATTGTGCCATTAGTAAAAGAAAACGAACAAGCCCGCAAAAAAACGCTTGGCCTTGATACATACAGGCCATGGGATAAAGAGGTAGACACGGACGGTAAAACGCCTTTAAAGCCTTTTACAACCGGCGCCGATCTTACCGCAAAAACGATAACCTGTTTTAGTGCCATTGATCCTTATTTTGCAGAGTGCATCAGTACTATGCGCGATATGAAACGCCTCGACCTGGAATCGCGTATTGGTAAGGCACCGGGAGGATATAATTATCCTTTAATGGAAACCGATGTTCCTTTTATTTTCATGAATGCGGTTGGCTTGCACCGCGATATGGTTACCATGGTACACGAAGGTGGGCATGCAGTACACGCTTTTTTAGCGGCTAACCTTGAACTGACTGAGTTTAAAAGCACACCAAGCGAAGTGGCGGAGCTTGCCAGCATGAGCATGGAATTAATAAGCATGGAGCACTGGGATGCCTTTTTTGAAAATAAAGAAGAATTAAAGCGTGCTAAGAAAGAACAACTGGATGGCGTTTTAAAAGGATTACCATGGATTGCGTCCATTGATAAATTTCAGCACTGGATCTATACAAACCCAAAACATACCATAGAAGAACGTTATGCTACCTGGATGCAGATCAGTAAAGATTTTGGAACAGGTGTCGTAGATTATACAGGATTGGAAAATAATTTAAAACGCTCATGGCAGAGCCAGCTTCATTTATATGAAGTGCCGTTTTATTATATTGAATACGGTATGGCACAACTTGGTGCTATTGCTATGTGGCGTAACTATAAACAAAATCCTAAGTTGGCTTTAGAAAATTATAAAAAAGCTTTGGCTTTAGGATATACTAAAACCATTCCTGAATTATATAAAGCTGCAGGCATTAAATTCGATTTTTCGCCTGATTACGTAAAAGAATTGGCTGATTTTGTGAAGGCTGAGTACGAAGCATTATAAATTTTCAAGGTCGAGTGTTTAGTTTTTAATGTAAATGCAACCAACTAAACGCTCAATTAAAAATCTTCCGTATCCTCTTTTTTCTTAGGCTGTAAGCCGTTATTCGCTTTCTTGGGCTTCTCTTCTCCAAACTGGATATTAAATTTCTGATTGGCTTTTTCTTCTTCTTTTACTTTAATCGAATCTTTTTTAAACAAACCAAACTCTTCTTTTAAAATTTGTTTGATCGTTTGTTTTTCCTGTTTGATATCTTCTTTAATTTTCTCTTTAGCACCTTTACGGTCATACTTAATGGTTGGATTATCAATAGGACCGGTCATTCGGATGAAAACACTTCTCCTGTTCTCGGGGTCATTTTCTACCAAAGATAACTCCTCATCAAACTGTTTATTTGACCTTGGGCGTTTAGAAAGCAATTCGCTGATTAATAACTGAATGTGATAATCCACAATGTTATCGAAACTATGCGTACCCCAAAACTCAAGATTAATGGCGTTTGATTTGATAGACGTTTTAGGTAATGTAATAACCTGGTTTTTAATGTTGATATTCCCCTGCAAGGTCGAAAACCGGATATGCTTCAGTTCGTTCATATCAATATATTTGGCAAGACTACCCAAAGGCTTGAAGTCAATTAATTCGCCACGTTCAATTAAAATAGTTCCGTCCGCATTTATACTATTAAGAATCACATGCAGCTGCTCATCCCAGTTTGCCATAAAATCGATATGAGCCGTTATAAAACCTTTAATATGTTTGTCCTGTAATGTACTCTGCCCAAAATTATTAAGTTCAGTAAACAGGCGTTGGGCATTTATTTTTTCAAGATTACAATCTCCCGAAACTTTCAAAATTTTTCCGCTGGCATCCGCAAAAGCATTTAAATTCATGGTTCCGTCTGCCGCTGAAAGACTCAGGTTTTTCAAGGCTATTTTCTGATTCTTTAATAATACAGTTCCTTTAATATCATTGGCTGTAAATTTACCTAACGAGAGTTTCTTAACCGATATTTCTACATTGAGGTCTAATTTATCTGAAACAGAAACGGCTGAAGAACCCGAGGAGGAAGAACCGGTGGAGAACAGAAAATCTTCCAGTTCAATATTATCGCTTGCTACCTTGGCATTGATGGCCAAAGGCGTATTGGGATCAAATAAATAACCCAAAAAATTCGGCATTTCTCCATCCAGTACCACATCCGAAGTCCCTTTCAGTATTTTTAATCCCGATACATTTAGTTTTCTATCGGTTAATTTTAATTCGCCTTCCGGTATATTCAAATCTTTTGTAGATTGTTTAAATTTTGCTTTTAAATCTTTCAGGCCTGCAACCCCATTGGCTTTTATATCAGGGCTAAAGCTGTTATTTTTCAGGTCGCTTACAAGGCCTTCCAGGCTGGCTTTAATATCAATACTTCCGCTTATTTCCTGTATGGTGTCAATGGGATAAAAAGCAATCAGTTCTTCCAGTTTTGTTTTGGCGGCTACATTTAATTTTAAATAAGGATCATTAAAATTGCTGATCTCCACATCTCCGCTAAATGTATTTGTATTAAGATTAGCCGAAATATTTTGCAACTTTAAAACACTGCGTTTATTATTTACGTCGATGCTGCCCAAAAGGTTAACATTTGATAAGGTAGTGTTTTGTGGTTTGTAAGTAATGGCAGCCTGCTTAATGCCAAACTCCGAAGTAATACGAATTGGCTTACTATAGTGGTAATGCACTTCTCCTTTCGCATAAAACTCGCCATCGCTTTTGTAATCATTTATCTGGTTTTGAAATTTCTCAGGTAATAAAGAAAGAGTAGAGGAGATGTCCAGATTTTTCCCGTTGAAGTTTATATCTAAAGAAATCAGGCTATCCTGCAATACAAAATTCCCATTGCTTACCAGTGTAGTAGAATTAATATCAGTATCTGCTTTTTTAATGGTGTACGTGTTTTTGTTCACGTCGAGCTCTACGTCAAATTTTAAATTTTTGTCGTTGACATATTTTGTTTTCTCCACCTGGAATAGGCTAACGAAGGCATTTCCGTCCGCACTAAGCATATAATCACTATCCGTAAATTTCCCTTTAAAATTGATTTTTTTGATCGTTGTTTCAATTTTAATTTTTGCCTTGCTGTTCTTATATTTTAAAACGACTTGTTTTAAGGTTATTTTTTCTAACGCAAACGAAAGGCTATCACTACCTTTAGAGGTAGTATCTGTTTTCCATATAATGTAGTTGGCATTTCCTTTTTTATCTACTTTTAAATTGGCCTGACTGTTTTCGAGTTCTATTTTTTTAATGTTATAATTTTTCCTGAAAAGGTCTTTAACATTAAACGCCAGGCTGAGCTTTTCGGTATAAAGCAGCGTGTCTTTAATTTTAGCATTAGAAGCTTCCATAATGGTAAAATTCTTAAACTCCAAAGCGCAGTCAGGAAATGATTTTAAAATGGTAAGGTCAATATTTTTTGGATCAATGCGTACTTCCGAATTAAGGTGTTTGTTTAATTCTTTAATAATAATGGCTTTTACGTCATCTTCATAAATGTAAACCAATGAAACACTGATAATAATAACAGACAGGGAACCAATAACGATCGTAAAAAATAATCGTTTTAAAAACCGCCATATGCTGAAGGTTTTTTTTGGTTCGGTTATGGGTGCAAATTCTTCCAATTAGATATAAATGTCTGTTTTATTGCGGTTTCTTTTTGGGTGGGACTCTCCTTTATTTAAACAATGGCTTATTCATAAATTACTCATATAACGCAATTAAGCGGAAATAAGTACAGTAATTTTAAACAATGGCTTTTGATTATTTCAGTTGGATCATTTTACCCCTGCTTATTTTCCTCTCGAGGTTAGGAGATGTAACCATGGCAACGCTTCGCCATATTTTTATTTCTAAAGGATTCAAAAAAATTGTTCCCATACTGGGTTTCTTTGAGGTACTGATTTGGTTGGTTGCCATGCGCCAGGTATTTAGCCATTTAGACAATCTGGCCTGTTTTATTGCCTGGGCGGCAGGTTTTAGCGCCGGTACTTATCTGGGAATGTTTATAGAAGAACGATTGGCTATAGGAACACAAATTATTCGCGTTATTACCAACGAAAATATTACGGAATTGGTGGAGGTGCTTAAGCAAAACCACCAGGGAGTTACTATAGTGGATGGCCAGGGAGCCAAAGGCCCTGTAAAGCTTATTTTTATGATTGTCATGCGGGCCAATAAAAAAGACGTGTTGGATATCATACATCAACATACCCCAAATGCTTTTTATTCTATCGAAGATGTAAAAAGCTTTAAACGTGGTGTTTTTACTGATACAGGAAAATCGACACCTATAGGCAGGTTATTTTCTGTGAGTTCACAGAAGTAAACCAATTAAGGAAGGTCTTCCTTTTTTTCTCCCGGCATTTCTGGCTCTTTTTGAGCTTCAGGAAAAAGAGAGAATCCATGCTTCTCTGCAAGCTTTTCAAGCATCACAATAGCTACACTCGAGCCCGGTACTGCCTGTAAGCCAATAAGAACTAAAGCTTTTCCCAAATTAACAGATTGTCCTTTTAGAAAAGTGATTTGTTCTGCCGATACTTCATGCCCTTTGCTAAGATCAAGAAGGATTTCAGAAGCCAGATAGGTATCTTTGACTTGCCTTTTGGTGGCAGCTTCAAGGCTTTCTATTTCATGCAAAACTTTGCTTGCCTCCTCTGTGATATGTTTTTTTATGTCTTCAGAATTCATACTGTCGCTCTTGTTTTCTAACTAAAACCCTGTTACTAATAAATTTCTTGCTGCTTTTTCGCTGCATTTTTGATATTGCGAATAGGCTTTGGCAGCGCGCGTTCTTACCGCTTCATTATTTTCTCCGTTCACATAACCCGACAGGGCATCATGTAAGGTGTATGCTTCAGGACACATCAGCCCGGTTGTCCACACCATAGGGTTAGCACCTGTTTGTTTTAAATGCGGAGCAAAATAACTTTTACTGATGCAGGCTAAAATAATGCAATCTCTTTTTTTACCATCTGTATTTGCAAATTTTTCGCTAAGCTGAAAATCCATTAAACCGTCGTGGCCTATATAGGAAAGCATATCCGCATTACCATATAAGTTAACCTGCCGGCCATTAAGTAGTAACGAATCTTTTAATTTTCCGGAACAGCTTTTTAAAAAATCTTCCGTGCAGGTTTTGATATATTTTCCGTTATAGGCATCTGCCACCAAATAAATATTTTTGGTAACATGTTTAAAAATCACCCTTTCAAGAATAGTAGAATCTTTTTTTTCCAGCTTTAAAAATACCCACTCTTTACTCTTTTTAAAATAGCTGCGAATACCATAACCACAGCCCCAGTATAAATTAGAATTTTGATTTTGACCGTTTCCTATTTTCACCGGTACGGGCACAATACCCTGATTTTTGTTGTCACACAAGGCAACCAATACATGAATCGTTTTTTGCGGAGGAAGCATAAAACGGGAGAATGGTTTTTTTGTCGTGCTACCTAAGCAGCAACAGGCTATAAGTAACAATAAAATATAATTTCTCATGAATTGAGTTTTATAAAACGAGGGGAATTATAAATAGGGAAAAGTTTTTTTTACTAAAAATCGGTACTCAAAGACAGATACGTAATTCCTTTCTGCACTTTTTTATCATCTACGCCCCATGCAAAATCAACACGGACAAAATAGCCCAACAAGCGTGAACGTAAACCAAAACCATAGCCACCTACAATGGGTTCTTTTTGGTTGTAAATTGTAATAGTTACGGGATTGCCCGGATATACATTTTTGTTCAGCACGTTTTCTTCGCTGTATGGATTAGAGCCATACCAGGCCATTCCAACATCTGCAAACCCAATGATCTGGAAATTCTGAATAAAATCGGAACGGATAGGCCTGTTCAGTAAATATTTAAAGATCGGGAAACGCAACTCACTGTTGAACACCACAAAATTATTTCCGTTGCGGATGTTTTGATTAAAACCGCGCATATTGGTTGCCAGTGTCTGGAACTGGTATTGATCAGGTTTTACAATATTAATATCCTGATTAAATTTCGGATTGATCCAATTGTCAACGCCACCCATATAATAGATCAAACGGTCTGTACCCAATGATGTAGCGCCAGCTAAACGGTTGGCCCAAATTAGGTCTCTGTGAATTTTTCTGTAATCGCGGAAATCAAAACCTGCGGTGATCAAATCATGTTGCTGCGATTTTACCAAACGCCAGTATTCGGTCCATAATTTAAAGCGGGTACCATTGTATAAATTAAGGCCGCGTTTGCGGGTATTGTCAAACGTAAATTCCAGTTTTGCACCTCCGTAATTATCGTACACATTACTTTTGGCAAGACTTACATCACCAACGGATGCAAATACCGTTCTATCGTTACGGTACATAATAGAGGCTTTAAGGGCCGCTATTTCATTAAAAGGAATTTTCCAGCTGTAACGGGCATCGTGTGTTTGTATTTTTGTAACACCCTGCGAAGAATTTACTTTTAAAAACGACTGGCGGTGTAACACCAGCTGTTTGTCAATTTGTTTGGTTCTGTTTTCCCAGCTTAGTAAATACTCGTTATCCAGTGTACCTGCAATCCTAAACCCGGCAACAATGCGTTTATCTTCAAACAAGTCGCTCAGTCCGATTTTAACTAATACGTTTAATCCCGGGTTTAAATATACCGGGCTGCTACCACCTGTAAAACGTTGGTAATTGGTTCCTAAGAAAGAATTATCTAATTGCGTTACAACCTGTTCTGTTCTAAAACTGGTATAATAATTTTGTTGAATAGGAAAACGTAATTCGTCTGAGCTTTTTACACTCATGTTTTGTGGGTCGGCAGTGGCTACACCATTTTGTGTCGGAGCTGTTCTTGTTTCCTTTGTTGGCTGGCGGTTCGGATTTTTTCCGGAAATGGAATAATTTTGAAAGTCTATGCCTTCTGTTTTCACAGTGGTATCACTTTTTTGCGGTGTGGTTTTTTCTTCCCTTACCGGATTTGATATTTTCATGTTATCAGGATCCGATAACATAGTGGCCGGACCTGATTTATAATGTGTGTTACGTAAGCGTACAGGTGTTGTTTCCTTATAAGGGGTTAATGATGTAACCAGTAGTTTTTCTTTTTTGTTATCAATAATAATTTCCCCGAAGGTTGTAAACTTACTGTTGATATGCTGTTCCTGTATGTTTTTCTGATAATTGGTAATGGCTTTCGAATTATAGAAATACCGATAATGCTCCATCGTATCCACAAAAGAAATAGAGCTATCGAGCACACCTATATAGCGGTTATAAATTCCGTTAGCGTCGCTCAAAAATGAAATAACACCTTTGCCGTATTCCTGGGGTTGTATCTCGTTAGTTTGCGGTGTATTGGTTACCCTGTATAATACATTTGATTTGGTGACGTTGTTGTAAAAGAATACATCATTATTCCTTGAAAATTTCAGGTACAGCTTAGCATCTTCGTTTGCTCTGATGGTATCCTGTACCCGGTTCGATTCAAATAAAATACCTTTTGAGTTGTCAACAAACACAGGATTATTATCGTCCCATGAATCATTGGTAATCTGTTCAACGCCGCCGGTGTTAAGTGTGAAAATAAAAATATCCGACTGACCTTTCCCTTTTTTAACGGCACTCATTACTATTCGTTTTCCATCGTGTGAAAACGAATAACTATTTACTTTTTCAAAACCGGTAATGTTACGTTTTACTTTTTCTTTTGTTTCGGTATCGTAGGTATGAATCTTTAAAACGTTTTTTTTCTCATAGATCATGGATACAACGCTATTGTTAGGATGCCAGCCCAACAAGGGGTAACTGTTGTCTTCTATACGCTCCAGTTTAGGATTCAGCTTTAATAAACGTTTCTTTTTACTTTCGCCGATAGTGTTTAACCACACTTTATATTGCCCGGCTTCACTGGTTGCGTAAAGTACTCTTTGCGCATCGGGACTTACTTTTAACTGGTAGTAATGCCTGGATGGTTTTTGTTTTTTGACAACGGATTCGCCTAAAGGATCTCTACGGGTAGTATCCCTGTAATCGAAATAACGTTTGGCATATACGTTGGTAAAATCGCTGGTCATGTTCTGTACCGAAGTTCCCAGCACATATAAAAAGGCATTGTTGGGATTACGCGTTACCTTGGTCATGTAGAGTAAATTTGGAATCAGCGCCTCGCCATATGTTTCCGCAATGTAGTACCACATGGCATGTCCCGCCATGGTGGCGTCTTTACCGGTTAACCGATTAAATTTATTAAAGCGGTCATTTTTAACCGCATCCATTACCTCATTGTCAATAGTTGAATTCCATCCTTCCGAAAGGTAGGCGATTAAGCCATTTTTAAACCAGTCGGGTAACGTTAATAAGGTAGAGTTTCTTACAATATCACGGGTGCGGCCACCGTACATCATTTGATTTACCATCAGTTCGGCCAGTGCAGCTCTTATTTGCCTGTCCATGTCGGCATGAGAGCCTGTAAAATAAACAAATATTTTATCGCCTATAATTTTTGTAACACCCCCAATGTTCCCGCTTTCTTCACTTGAAAGGCCAATGTTACTTTGTTTAAAATCGTTTTGGTTATTGTAAACAATTACGTCAATTTTATCGTCGAGCTGAAAATCGAGTCGTTTCTCCATTACCGGCAGCTGGCGGTTTACAGATACGGAAACATATTTCGCTATTTCTTGCCCCCCTTCGTACAGGTAAACCCTGTATCTGTCAAAATCGAAATAAGTCCAGTTAAATGTTTGATATTGGATACGGTTTTTACCAAACTCTAATTGTGATCCATAATAAAATTGGGCCTGAGTAGTTTTTATGCAAACTATTAAGATGAGTAAGTAAAGTAACCGCTTCATTAAAATTGAGTAATAAGCCTTAAATTTAGCAAAAAAATACTTAGAAAACCATGATTAACGTACACTCTTTTACTTTTGGTCCTTTCCAGGAAAATACATACATACTATGGGATGAAACCCTCGAATGCCTTATTATTGACCCGGGAAATACAACTGCTTCGGAACATAAAAAACTCAGCGATTTTATTTCAGAAAAAAAGTTAAAACCACAGAGGTTAATTCTGACGCATGCCCACATTGATCATATTAACGGGAACAAATACGTATGGGATACTTACGGCTTGCTACCCGAAGTGCATAAAGAGGATGTTTATTTTATTGAACGGCATGCTGCATCAGGCGCTATGTATGGCCTGCCGGTAGACCCTAGCCCAATGGCAGAAAAATTTATTGAAGAGGGCGATGTTATTTCCTTTGGTAACTCAAAACTCAATGTCATTCACACACCCGGCCACGCCCCCGGCCATGTGACTTTTTATAACAAAGAAGAAGGATTTATGATTAGCGGTGATGTGTTGTTTTATGGGAGTATTGGTCGTACCGATTTGCCAATGGGTAATATTGAAACATTAATAAGTTCTATAAAAAATAAATTGTTTCCCCTGGGCGATGCGATGAAAGTATATAGTGGCCACGGCCCCTCCACTACTATTGGATTTGAAAAACTGAATAATCCTTTTTTAACGTAAGCTAAAGAGGACAGCTTCAAAATGTTCTGCGATTTCTATGTTATTTTCATTCCTTTGTTTTTGTGATTAAATAAGCTTAATTCACTAGTAATCAATAGTTTAATTTTTTATTTTAACGTAAAAACGGCCCTTGTTGGCTCTTTAAACTCCCTAAAAGTGTAACCTCATTTTGTTATAGAAGAAAAGGCACTAAAGCTTTTCAACACAGCAATATGAAACTACTACTACGTATTACTACACTGAGTTTATTGGTTGTTCCTGTTTTTGTGAATGACCTCAGTGCACAGGATGTTCAGTTTACGCAATTTTATGCTAACCCCTTATACCTTAATCCTGCATTTGCAGGAACAGTGCGCTGCCCCAGAATTTGTATGAATTACCGTAACCAGTGGCCTAACCTTTCCGGTACCTATGTTTCATACAGCGTCTCTTACGATCAGCATGTGGATGCCTTAAATGGCGGTATAGGCCTCCTTGTTACGCAAGATGACCAGGCGCGAGGGACTTTAAAAACAACGCAGGCTTCTTTAGTTTATTCTTACCTCATAACGCCGAGTCGCGAGTTTTCTATCAGAATGGCCTTACAGGCTGGCTTCTTCCAGAAAACACTTGATAAAACCAAATTAAATTTTGGAGATATGATCGATCCCAAAAGAGGTTTTGTGTGGAATACAAACGAACAAATTCCTTCTCAAACAAAAACTAACCTCGATTTTTCGGCAGGCGTATTAGGGTATAGTAAAAAATATTTTTTTGGTGCAGCAGTTCAGCACATTACCCAGCCCGAAGAAGGATTGCAAGGAAATTCAAAAATGCCATTTAAAATTACAGGTCATGCAGGCGCGGTTATCCCGCTCGAAAAAGGAAGTGAGTCGTCCATTTCGCCAAACATTTTATTTCAGCAGCAACAAAATTTCACGCAGCTTAATTTAGGAGTATATTTTACCCGTGGCTCTTTTGTGGCCGGTTTATGGTACCGCAATTCAGATGCCTTTATTGTATTGTTAGGTATTCAAACAGATCATCTTAAGATCGGATATAGTTATGATGTTACTGTTTCAAAGTTATCGAGCAATACAGCAGGCTCACATGAAGTATCACTGCAAATGCAACTTTCATGTAAAAAAAAGAGACCAAAATACAGGCTCATGAGTTGTCCGAGTTTTTAATCGCATTGCGGGTTTCAAATCAGTTAACGTCCTTTACTTTTAGTTGAAAGCAATTTAAATTTACTTAAATTTAATTTTTATACATTATCTCTATAATGACGGATTTAGTAAAGGAAATAAGGAAAAAGGACAAAGAGGCTATAAAGATGCTGTACAATCATTATGGAAAAAAATTGTATGGATATGCGGTGAGTAAATGGAATTTGAATGAAGACGATGCCTGGGAATTAATTTATAAAACCTTGTATAAAATTCTCGAAGTGATTGATAAATACACCTTTGAAACCGAAAGTAAATTCAACGGATTTATTTACCAGGTGTTTATCAATAATCTCAGAAATGATTATGCAGGAAAAAAAAGCAGGTACATTGATATCATTAAACTGGAAGAAAAGCATGACAGAGAGTTATTTGAAAAAGAAGAACATACGGAAGAACGCGTGTCGGACAACCCTTACATGAAATGCTTAAAAAAATCATTGGAGCAATTGGAAGATTGGAAAAGAGTTTTGCTTTTAATGAAGGCTCAAAATTTTTCTTATGAAGAAATTTCGAAATATGTTGATAAACCTGAGGAACAGCTTAAAGTGTACCATTTAAGAGCAAAACAGGTATTAACGGATAAAGTAAACAAATGCATGAATAATAGTTAAGCATGGCAAACAAAGGACCAATAAACGAATCGGAATTAGACATCTTGTTACAGGATTTACATCTTGAGGAAAATGCTAATGTACCAAATGAGAACATGGCAAATTTTGTACTGGAGCTGGATTATCCTGTTACACCTGACCCTAAAAAAGAAAACGAACTCTTAACACGTTTGCAAAATAAACCTGGTGGGTTTGGCAGTGGTAAATTCTATTCTTACCTTTTGGTTATTGGAGTCGTAATGATTGCGCTGTTCTATTTTTATTCGCAAAAAGGTAAAACAACCGGTACGCATTCAAACATAACGCAAGAGGCTACAACGTCATCCGGCACTGAACTACAGAACAACAACATTATAAATGACCCGGGTAACAACAACCTTGATAACAGTACTAATCCGCTATTAAAAGGAGTAGATACTTTTGGCCATCCCAAAAAGGTTGTACAAGTAAAAACAGATACTGCTATTGTAAAAATCAAAGTTCAGGCGGTGCAAAAGCCTGTAGAAAATGAAAACAGTATTCCGTTCTTAACCGAAAAAGACAGACTAAAATATAAACATATTAAAGGTCAGATCATCGTTAACCTTATTAAATTTAATAAAGGCCTGTATACCAAAATACCTGCTTATAAAACAGACTACGCCGGCAAAGCCATTATTCTGGATGCCTTTACTATCAGAAATGTAGGGATTACCAATCTGGAGTATAAAACGTTTCTGGCCGATCTTTTGGCTCAAAACAGGCACGAAGATTATTTAAAATGCCGGGTAAGGAATGAGAACTGGACAAAGCAATGTTATTATAACTTGGCCGATAATTATTTTCAGGATGCAGCTTATAATGATTTTCCTGTTGTTAACGTAAGTTACGATGCAGCGAAGCTGTTTTGTAAATGGCTCGAAGAAGAAACAAGATTGTATATGCTGCAAAATAATTTAAAATTAAGACCATTACAGGTAAGATTGCCTTATGATGAAGAGTGGGTTTTTGCTGCCCGTGAAGGATATGCTAAGATTGCTTTTGAAAAAGGGTATAACACTATTTATGATGAAGCAGTAGGACTGGTTAACAAATCATTTACAAACAGAGTAGAGCTGGTTAAAAAACGAGTAGAGCGTGTAGATACCCTTTACGGCTTGTATTCTACCAACCGTTATGGCTGGAGCGAAAAAGAGATGACCGATTTTTTTGAAGTAGGTCTGAACTGCTATAAATCAGGACCTCTGGATACAATTTATGTGGAGCGAATGAAAGTATTAGGAAAAATAGGACATGTATCAGAAATGATTCCGCAAAAAAACAGCAACCGCTTGTGGCTCTCAGGCTTAAGCTGGAAAAATAAAGAAGAATATCAAAAATTGGAAAATGAGTTTAAAACAAATTCCTCTTCTCCTTTTGTTGGCTTTAGGGTAGTTATTATAAACCCTAATGACCCTGAATATAAAAAACCGTTTTGGTAGGATTTAGACATCTATTATTTTAAAATAGATTAAGTTTTGGGCAGCATAATCTTTGTTATCTTCGAGGCATCATTAAAGACATAAGAAATAGTTATCTCTTATGTTTTAATCTTTTATCCTTTATAATTATGCCTAATTCACTTCAATACGAAAGCAGTCCTTACCTTTTACAACATGCCAATAACCCTGTTAACTGGTATGCATGGAATGATAAGACCCTCGAGCTTGCTAAAAAAGAAAATAAATTAATTTTAGTAAGTATTGGCTACAGTGCTTGCCATTGGTGCCATGTGATGGAACACGAATGCTTTGAAGATCATGCCGTAGCCGAAATAATGAACCGGCATTTCATCAATATAAAAGTAGACAGAGAAGAACGACCCGATATTGATATGGTATACATGGGTGCTGTACAAATCATGACCGGGCAAGGCGGCTGGCCTTTAAATTGTTTCGCCCTGCCTGATGGGAGACCCATTTATGGAGGAACCTATTTCCCGAAATCGCAGTGGACTAATGTTTTGCAAAATTTGGCTGATCTTTACCGGGAAGATCCTGAAAAGGCCAATGAATATGCTGCTAACTTAACCAAAGGACTCGAACAGTTAGAAATGCCAAAAGCAGTTCAGGAAGATGCATTTAGCACAGACACGCTTAAAAAATCGGTTCAGAAATGGAGACAGGCCTTCGACCATGAGTATGGCGGCCCAAACAGAGCACCTAAATTTCCCTTGCCTAATAACTACCTGTTCTTATTGCAGTATAATTATTTTGAACAGGATCTCTCTCTCAAAAAATACCTGGATCTCACGCTCACTAAAATGGCATGGGGAGGTATTAACGATCAGCTGGCCGGTGGCTTTGCACGTTACAGCACCGATGTTTACTGGAAAGTACCGCATTTCGAAAAAATGCTTTATGATAATGCGCAATTGATAAGCCTCTATTCACAAGCCTATAAACAAAGTAATAACGAATTGTATAAAAGAACGGTTTACGAAACCATTTCTTTTGTAGAACATGAATTAAAAAGTCCGGATCATGGATTTTATTCGGCTCTGGATGCGGATAGCGAAGGAGTAGAGGGGAAATATTATGTGTGGGAAAAAGAAGAGCTGCAGGCATTATTAGGAGATGATTTTAACGTGTTTGCAGACTATTACTGCGTTAATGAAACAGGCTATTGGGAAGACGGAAATTATGTATTAATGCGCAATTCGGAAGATGCTTCCATCGCCTTAAAATATCATATAGCCTTAAACGAACTGCACCTTAAACTAAAATCCTGTAAAAGCATTCTATTAAACGAACGTGCTAAAAGGGTCAGGCCGGGTCTCGATCACAAAATACTGGCATCGTGGAATGGTTTAATGTGCAAGGGTTTATGCGAAGCATACCTTGTATTTGGAGAAGAAAGATTTAAAACCCTGGCCTTGCAGAATGCGCAGTTCCTGAAAGAGACCTATTGTATGGGAGCGGGAAAATTGCTTCGTGTAAAAAATAAAAACACGGTTATTTCTGCTTTTTTAGAAGATTATGCCTTTGTGATAGAAGCCTTTTTAATGGTATATATGACTACTGCTAATGAGGCCTGGCTTAATACCTCAAAGGAATTGGCGGATTATGCAGTACAGAAGTTTTATGTAAAAAAAGACAACACGTTTTTTTACACAGATCTGTCAGAAGAGAAACTGATTGTGAGGAAAGCGGAGTGGAGCGATAATGTTATTCCTGCGTCGAGCTCCCAAATGGCGCATAATCTAAGGAAATTAGCCGTTTACTATGATAGTAAAGAGTATCACGAAATAGCCGAAGGACTCTTAGGAGCGGTTGTCTCCGAAATAGAGAATTATGGTCCGGGATATAGCAACTGGGCGCTCCTGTTATTGGAATTGATCAAGCCGCAAACAGAGCTGGTAATTGTTGGTAAAAATGTTAATGAAAAATTATTGGAGATATATAAACAAACACCTCCAAATGTGATATTTGCTTTAAGTGATAAACCTTCAGATTTGCCATTGGTAAAAAACAGGTATGTACATGAATCTACCAATATTTATGTGTGTATAAATAACAGCTGTTTGCTACCAACACAATCCGTTGAGGAAGCACTAAAGCAACTTGAAAAGCACGCGACAACATAATATAAAAGAGTTTAAAAAAGATTTTGGATTCAGTCGAACCGGCAATCATAAAGGATTACTGAAAGTTCCTGTTTTTTTGGTAATACTCTTAATTCTTATAACTCTTTTCTCAGGCATTGATCCCAACGGCCGAATCTGCTTTTGAGTCTCAACTGCCCTTTAATACAGCCTACATCAAAGAACAAAAAGTTAAATCCATTACCTTTGATATTATCGATAAAAAGGATTTTCAGGTAGCAGAAGATAAAGGACTTTTAAATTATTACGAATTTAATTCTCTGGGCCTGCTATCCAGGTATTACTACACTTCCATTATTAAGATTATTGAGAAAGAATACCATCACGACGCAGTATACCGCCACAGAAGAAAAATAAGCAATGCCTATACGTATACGAAAAATGAATATGTGTATGATACCGTTTCCACGACCTATTTTTATGATAATTTAGATCTTGTTAAGCTGAAACGCTATAACGATGGTGCCTACTACGAAAGTAAGTATTATACATACTCTGCGGCAAACAGGCTTATTAATGAGAAGCGTTGTAAAGAAACCAATGCTTCTGAAAATAAAACTGAATTTAAATTGGGTTCACAAACTATTTTAAGTGAAGAGAATTTTGAATATGTGGTAACAGGTAAAAATCAATATAAAAAAACCTGTAAAAATGATGAGGGAAGAGTGTATAAAGAAATCATTTGCAATTACAACGATGCACATCAGCTCACAAGTTTAAATGAACAATATACCGCTACCTGGATCACGCAAACCAGTACATTTACCTATAATGCCAAAGGGCAGCTGATTTCGGCTACCTATAAAAGTAACAGTGATGGGGAGTTTGAACAAAGCCGGATGTATGAGTATGATGCAAACGACTGTCTGTTTTCGGAAAAACAATTTAAAAATGGTGTTTTGCAAAAAGAAATTAGTTACGTGACTGACTCTACAAAAAAATTACATTCCTATATTGTGCGCGATCCAAACGGGAAAAGCATGCGCATTGTTAAGCTGCTATACCAGTATAATTAATAAGTCTTTTAATTTAAGAATTAAGCCGGTGGGTTAGTTTCCTGTGCTTTAAAATAGTCGTACACTAAACCTGCTTTCGAACTACCTACAATAGCTGATAATTCGGCCAGTGTGGCCTCTTTGATGCCGCGCACGGATTTCAATTCGGTTAATAATTTTTGCGCTGTTTTTTCACTAACCCCTTTTATTTCGGAGAGTTCTGTTTTGAATGTTTCGCGGCTGCGTTTATTTCTATGATGTGTAATGCCAAAGCGATGGGCTTCATCACGAATGTGCTGTATAATTTTTAATGTCTCTGAGCGTTTATCAAGATATAAGGGAATAGAGTCGCCGGGAAAATAAATTTCCTCCAATCGTTTGGCAATACCAATAACCGTTACTTTGCCCATCAAATCCAGCTTTCGTAAACTCATCACAGCCGCACCTAACTGGCCTTTACCACCATCAATAACAATGAGCTGAGGTATTGGTAAAGCTTCTTCAATCACCCTCTTATAACGTCTGTATATCACTTCTTCCATAGTGGCAAAATCATCGGGACCCACAACTGTTTTTACGTTAAAATGCCGGTATTCTTTTTTGGCAGGTTTTCCGTCAATAAACACGGGCATGGCACTCACAGCATATTCGCCCTGTATGTTTGAATTATCAAAACCTTCAATGCGGCGTGGCTCTTCCTTCATTCTCAAATCCTTCATCATCTGCTGCATGATGCGGTCAGTGTGCCTGTCCGGGTCAATAATGGCCATTTGTTTTTCGCGTTCCTTTTTGTAAGATTCTGCATTTCTAAAACAAAGGTCCATCAAATGCTTTTTATCGCCTATTTTTGGAACTACATATTTTGCATTTTCAAAGGTTAACTCAGGTTCAAAAGGAACAAAGATTTCACGACTCAAAGAGCTGTACCGCAAGCGGATCTCATTAATGGCAAACACCAGCATTTCTTCATCACTTTCTTCCAATTTCTTTTTCAACTCCAGAATCTGCGATTGCACAATGGTGCCGTTCATGACTTTAAAATAATTAACGTAAGCTGTTTTTTCGTCACTTAAAATAGCAAACACATCCGTATCTGTAATAGAAGGGTGTACAATCGTTGATTTACTTTGGTACTTTTCAAGAAGCTCGGCTTTCTTTTTCAAAACGGCTGCCTGCTCAAATTCAAATTTTTCGGCATGCGTATGCATGGCCTTTTTCAAATCCTTTATCGCAAACTGAATATCGCCTTTAATAATATCACGAATATGATTTATATCGGAGTCGTATTCTTCCTGGCTTTGTAAATTTATGCAAGGTGCTTTACAGCGTCCTATCTGGTATTCGAGGCAGGCTTTGAATTTTTTCTTTGTAATATTTTCTTCACTCAGATCCAAAGCACAGGAACGGGTGGGGTATAGTTGTTTAATCAGATCCAGCAAAATATGCATAGTAGTTACCGAAGGATACGGGCCAAAATACTCTGTATCATCCGTTTTTTGCTGTCTGGTATAATACACTCTAGGGAAGCGTTCTTTTTTTATAACAATCCATGGGTACGTTTTATCATCCCTTAAATCGATATTATACTTGGGATGTAAATTTTTAATAAGGTTATTCTCCAATATTAAAGCATCCATTTCCGTATCTACTTTAATGGTTTTAATATCGACGATCTTTTTTACCATTAACCTTAAACGGTGTGTATCATGTTCTTTGGCAAAATAAGAGCTAACCCTCTTCTTCAGATTTTTAGCTTTGCCAACATATAACAAATTGTTATCTTTATCATAATAACGATATACTCCCGGCGTTTCGGGAAGCGTTTTTAAAATACTTTGTATATGTTCAGAGAAGGTTTCGATCACGGTGCAAAGTTAAAATTAATAAAATAATTTTTAGTTAATTTATCTTATCTATCAGCATAAAACCATATTTGTTGCGCCTTTAGACTGGGGATTTGGGCATGCTACACGCTGCGTACCACTTATAAAACAGTTAATGGTAAATAATGTTGTGATCTTAGGAGTTACTGCGTCTACACGCCTTATTCTTGATCAGGAATTTCCAGCGCTTAAAAAAGTAGATGTAGAACCTTATAACATCAGGTATAGTAAATTCATTCCTTTAAGTATGAAGTTGTTACTTGATTCTTCAAGGATTTCGGCGGTTATCAAAAAAGAACATAAGCAGTTATTGCAATTGGTAAAAGACCATAAAATAGATGTGGTTATAAGCGATAACCGTTTTGGATTATACCACCAAAGCATAGAAACTGTTTATATAACCCACCAGTTGAATGTAAAGGCAGGTATATGGTCGGCATTAGCCAATCGCATACATCATAGGTTTATCCGAAAATTCACAAAAGTATGGGTACCCGATTTTGAAGATACCGGTAAAACCCTGGCAGGAGATCTTTCGAGGCATCCGGGCCTTAAAGTAAGTCAATACCTGGGGCCTTTAAGTAGATTGGATCCTGGTATTACAAAAACAAGCTCTTTCGATTACCTGGTATTACTCTCCGGTGTTGAACCGCAGCGCAGCATTTTGGAAGAAAAATTATGCGAAAAAATGAAGGTATCCTCCAAAAAAATATGCCTCGTTAGGGGAACGAATGTGCCTTTTAAATTTGTACTTCCAAAAAACGTGGAAGTCATCGACCTGCCAAACGCCTTGCAATTGGCTCAATGTATCCGGAATGCAGAAACAGTTATTTGCCGTAGTGGTTATAGTACATTGATGGATCTGCATAGTTTTAATAAAGAAAAACTGGTTCTGATCCCCACTCCGGGGCAGAGCGAGCAGTTATACCTGGCAAATTATTGGCAGGAAAAATTTAAAGTTCATGTTGTATTCCAAAGCCGGGTTGAGGGCTGGAATTTTGACGGCCAATTCACAAACGGCCTTTAATAACTCTGCTTTTTTAGCACGCCTGGTTTTTTATTTCATCCTAAATTAGATCGTGTCTATTTTTCGAAAATTTGCCTTCTATATTTTTCTTGCTGCGTCTGTAGGAGCAGCTATATGGGCTTATTTCAACCTAAAAGAAAGTAAGGCCCCCGAGGTAACCGTTATAGAACATATTCCATCTTCGGCCGTTGCTGTTATCGAAACAAAAAATGTACATGACCTTATTCAGCAGCTTACAAGGCAAAACCTGATCTGGAATTCGCTGCAAACAGAAGAACTGTTCAGTAATGCTCAAAAAGGAATTCGCTACCTCGATTCATTAACAAGATCGTCGGAAGAAGTGTCTGATCTGTTAGATAATAATTCGGTGTATTGGAGTTTTATAAGAGAAGGTCAGAAAAATGAAAATCTGATCCAGTTTAAATTAAAAGAACAAAAAGATGCACATCAAATAGAACAATTCTTTCAGACTGTTTTTGTGAAGAGCAGCTCTGTATCGTCGTTTGAAGCATATGATGTAACCATCAGCCAAAAAAAATGGATCGCCTGTTGCATCAGCGGAATTGTGTATTTCTGCTCCGATCTGGGTGTTTTGCAAAAAAGTATTCAACTCGATAAAAAAGAATCACTGGCAGAAAATAAAGTATATGAACGGTTGTTAAAATTAAATGGTAAGCAAAAGAACCGCATTTATTTTAACCATGTTTATTCCAACCTGTTTAATAAAGGGCTGTTTAACAAACAATCTCTTTTTAATTTGGAGATTCAACTCAACGAGCTAACGTTTACAGGCTATGCAACCGCTGATACAAATTCGTTTTTTAAGATCATTTCAAAACAACAGGATACTGAATTTCACGAGTTTGAAAAACTGCCGGATCATGCAGCATCCATAGCGGGTATAGCTGTAAATAATGCCGCAGTATTTTATAAAGACATTCAGCAAATTCTTCCTCCGGCTTTGGTTCAAAAAAATGAAGATGCCTGGAAGGCTTTAAACGACAGTGCTTTATATAATTTGCGAGCAGAAAGTTATGAAAATATTGATGGAGAGTTAATTACTGGAAATTACTGGCTGGAAAATAATGCAGAACAAATACTTTCAGTGAAAATCAAAGAAGAAGTAACGGCAGAACAACTTTTAAAATGGGCAAGTGATAGCGTTATTACACGAAACGATTTAAAAATATATACGATCAAAAAACGCTATTCGAATCTTTTTTCGGTTTATGGTACAACGCAGGAAATGCAGTATGGTTGCGTCCTTTCAGGGAACCTGGTGTTTATATCAGGAAGCACATTGTTACAGTATTATGCAGAAAGCATTAAGAATAGTACCGTTATGGCAAAGAACATGGAGTTTATGAATTATGCCAACGATAATTTATTTCAATCGTGTAACTATTTATATTATGAGAATTATGATTTAATGAAACTGAGTACTTTCCCGCGCCTTGCTCCTTCAGCCGAGTTAAATACTGGCGATGATGTATTGGCTCATGCATCGTTGAGCACAAAAGCGTATAAAGAGGACTTCCAGGTACGTATACACGCCACACACAAACAGGAACAATTGGCACAGGAATCAAACAAAGATGTGTTATGGTCTTTTATGGCAGATTCTGCTGTATCAAGCAATGTATACGTATTTACAAACCACCTGACACATGAAAATGAATTATGCTTCCAGGATGATAATAATACCCTGTACCTGGTAAATGCAACCGGGACCCCTGTCTGGAAAAAAGAGATCAATGAGCACATTCAATCAACCATATTTACGGTGGATATTTTTAAAAATGGAAAACTGCAACTTTTGTTCAACACCGAAAATTATTTGCATTTAATAGACAGGAACGGAAATTACGTGCAAGGTTATCCGGTTAAACTGCCACAAAAAGTAACCTCTCCTATAACCTTACTCGATTACGATAACACAAAAGACTATCGTATCTTTTTAGCCTGTGCCGATAAAATGATCTATAACTTTTCGTTATATGGTATAAAAACAGAAGGATTTACCCCCGTTAAAACCGATGATGAAGTGAAGTTGCCTTTGTATTATGTGAAGGTAGGTTTAAGCGATTATTTAATAACGGCAGATGTTGGCGGTAAGATCTACGCTTTTAGCAGAAAGGGAGTTGGAAGAATTGATTTTAAAAACAAAGTGATCGAAGGCTTAGCCGATCTGTATATTTCGGCCGGAAATAATTTAGATAATACTAAATTGAATTATGTGGACGATAAAAATAATTTATTGAATAAGATTTCTTTATCTGATAAAAAAGAAGCCATTAAACTTGGTGACGAATTAACGGGATTTCGGACTTCGTTTGATCTGTTGAATGATGATAAACAAATGGACATGATCCTTTATGGTAACGGTGCAGTGTATGCCTATGATTTGTTTTCGGGAAAATTGCTGGAAGCGTTTAACGATCAGGCGGTGTATAAACATGCGGCATTTGCTTATACAGAAAGTAATCAAATGATTGTTGCTTATGACAATGCCGGCGAAAAACTGGACTTGATAGATCTTACAGGGAAATTAATGTATAGTATCCCTAATGTAACCCGCGAACCCTTGGTAACAGAGCTATACAAAGACGGCATCAAATACCTGATTACCATTAACGGCAATAAGGTAAATTGCCTGAGATTAAATTAATTTTCTCTTTTATCGCTTTCGTTTGATATTGTTAAGGCTTTCAGCAAAAAGTATCTTTTGATAAATTTAATTTCGGTTGATATAGAAAGGCCGTCACTATCAATAAAATTGTTCTAATCAGTTTTTCATCTGCCCGATCCGCGTTATCTGCGTTCCGTCCTAATAGCTAATATTCGAATTTACCGAATTCAGATTCTATTGTCACTTTCTTGCCTTCAAAAGCTTCTACTTTTCCAATGATCTGTGCATCGATGTTAAATGATCGGGCAATATCAATCACTTGCTGAGCATGTTCTTGAGGTAAATAAATTTCAAGTCGGTGCCCCATATTAAATACCTTGTACATTTCTTTGTAATCGGTATTACTTTGCTCATGTATCAATTTAAATAAAGGAGGTAACGGAAATAAATTATTTTTAATGATATGTACATTTTCTACGAAGTGTAATACTTTGGTTTGGGCACCACCACTACAATGTACAATACCATTGATTTTACCGGATAAATGTTCCAGTAATTTTTTTACAACAGGGGCATAGGTTCTTGTAGGAGATAGTACCAGTTTCCCGGCATCTATTTTTTCATGAATCGTTTTGCCGTTTGCATCATTATAACTTACATCGATTTTATCGGTTAAGTTTAATTTTCCCGAATACGTTACTTCTGTTGGTAAAGCACCATCAAACGATTCAGGATATTTAGCAGCTACTGTTTTGCTAAATACATCATGTCTGGCGCTGGTTAAGCCATTGCTGCCCATGCCACCGTTGTATTCGGTTTCATAAGTTGCCTTACCGGAAGATGCCAAACCTACTATAACGTTTCCTGCCTGTATGTTGTGATTGGAAATTACATCCGTTTTTTTCATACGGCAAACAACCGTACTGTCAACAATTAACGTGCGTACTAAATCGCCTACATCGGCTGTTTCTCCGCCGGTAGAGCGAATATCAATACCATTATCCCTTAAATTCTGTAACACTTCCTCAGTTCCATTAATAATAGCAGAGATCACTTCTCCCGGAATTAATCCTTTATTACGGCCAATGGTCGACGATAATAAAATATTATGAGTTGCACCAACACAAATCAAATCATCAATATTCATGATCACAGCATCCTGCGCAATGCCTTTCCAAACGCTTAAATCGCCCGTTTCTTTCCAGTAAATATAAGCTAACGACGATTTAGTGCCGGCACCATCAGCATGCATAATAATACAATGCTCATCGCTTCCGGTTAAATAATCGGGTACAATTTTGCAAAATGCCTGTGGAAATAAGCCTTTATCAATATTGGAAATGGCATTATGTACATCTTCTTTAGATGCGGAAACACCTCGTAAATTATATTTTAGATCGGACATTGTATGATTATAAAAATAAATTTTTCATATAACGCAAAGATTCGCGTATTAAATATGTATTTAAAATACCTCTTTTGCTACACGCTTAGTACTATCAGATGTTCCCATGGTATAGTAGTGTAAACAAGGTACGCCGGCTTTTTTTAATTCCTGGCTTTGTTGTATGCACCATTTAATTCCTACTTCTTTTACCGCTTTATCGTCTTTGCATTTTTCAAGCTCAACAAAAAGATCCTGTGGCAAATCAATATGAAACACTTTAGGTAAAGCAATTAATTGCGAACGCGATGATAATATTTTTAATCCCGGAATAATAGGAACGTGAATCTCGTTCTGGCGACAAAGATCAACAAACTCGAAATATTTTTTATTATCAAAAAACATTTGAGTAACAATATAATCGGCACCTGCAGCCACTTTTTCTTTAAGCCATTTCATGTCGCTGTATAAATTAGGAGCTTCAAAATGTTTTTCAGGGTAGCCTGCAATGCCCATGCAAAAATTAGTTGGTGAAGCATCTTTCATTTCATCATCCAGATACAAGCCTTCATTCATGCCTTTAATCTGTTTTACAAGATCAATAGCGTAGTTATGTCCGCCCGGTTCAGGTATAAAACTTGATTCTGTTTTAATGCTGTCTCCGCGCAATGCTAACACATTGTCAATCCCAAGGAACTGAAGATCTATCAGGGCATTTTCCGTTTCTTCGCGTGTAAAGCCTCCACAAATAATATGCGGTACCGCTTCCACATCATACTTATTCATAATAGCGGCACAAATACCAACAGTTCCGGGGCGTTTACGAATGCTTACCTTTTCAAGATAACCGCCATCGCGTTTTTTATAAATATACTCTTCCCTGTGATACGTAACGTCCACAAAGGCAGGTTTAAATTCCATTAAAGGGTCAATGCTGTCAAAAATAGAATGAATACTTTTTCCTTTGAGGGGGGGAAGAATTTCAATAGAAAAAAGGGTGTTTTTCGCAGATTTAAGATGTTCGGTAATTTTCATAAAATGATATAATTGGCAACAAATGTAATTAATTAATCACTAATTAAATACAAATGCAGAAGCTTGTTTACCGTTAAAATAGGAAGGCTTTTTATTTCGGGGTTTAACCCAAAAAGCCAAAGATTTCAGACTAAAACATTAAAATCTATACCCTAAAGAAAAGCCCAGTTTTATACTGTTTATAGGAAAGTCCGCTAAAGTTGAACCATAGTAATATCCATTATTGTAGGAATAATTCTTAGGATTATTGGAAATATAATCGTCAGAATGATACCCTATACCTACCAGAAGCATGATATTGAAGTTCTTATGTATTCTGAACAAAACACCATTGTCGAGCATAAACGTATAACGGTTCATTGTAAAATGATTTGTAGCGTAGGATTGCTGATACCCATAATTATTAGGATCGTAGACGTATGCTTTGTAACTGCCTGTAAATTGCCCTATCCCGAAATAAGGCCCTATAAAGTGAGTAACTGCTCTTTTTCCACTTGTTTGAAAATGAAACCCGATGCCGGCTTCAAATGTTTTTCTGTCATATTTATATTCACTTACGTTGGAGTAATTGCTGTAACTGCCAAAGATGGTGTTTCCAGGCTGGTTAAACATAGGCTCAGAAACCCCTATGGATACAGGCACATATACGTGGAAAAGCCCGTTGGCAAACTCCCTTAAATAGCTCATACCAATGCTTCCATTTAAAGGCTCCATCATATTTAAAGATATCAGGTTTTTAGTAAGAGTCAGTTCCCTGAATTTTATCTCTTTTATAGAATCCATATTTTGCCTTTGTACGCTCCTTCTTCTGTTTATGTCCTCAGTATAAACAATCACAGGCTGAACCTGTTGTACGGGTGTAGGGGTACTAAATGCTTCATGACTGCCATTTTGATAGATGATAAGGGCTACTTCACTTTTTGCTACAATAATGGTAGGACCGTCCTGATAGGTGAATAATTTGTATTTAATTTCTGTGGGGTTAATTTCCAGGATTTTAACCTCAATTTTGGTATTATCTTTTTTAAAGAGCTGATCTTGAGAGTAAGAGCAAAATACCGAAAATACTAATAAAAATAAGGCTAAAGTCTTCATAAAATAAAGTTTAAAATCTATTTAAAACTAACGAAAATATTTAAAATAAATTGTTTGCTCAACAACATTATATTTATAAATTTGACTAACTTTTTTAAAAATCTTAACAACCCTTTCGTATATGAGCAAAATTAAAGTAGCTAACCCCGTAGTAGAATTAGATGGCGATGAAATGACCCGTATCATCTGGAAATTTATTAAAGATAAATTGATCGTTCCTTATCTGGATGTTGATATTAAATATTATGATTTAGGAATGGAGCACCGCGATGCTACAAACGATGAAGCTATCAAAAAATATGGTGTTGGTATCAAATGCGCTACCATTACTCCCGATGAAGCACGTGTAAAAGAATTTAACCTTAAACAAATGTGGAAATCACCTAATGGAACGATCCGTAACATTTTGGATGGAACTGTATTTCGTGAGCCAATCGTTTGTAAAAATGTACCACGTTTAGTAACAAACTGGACAGCCCCTATCATTGTTGGTCGTCATGCATTTGGTGATCAATACAAAGCGACTGACTTCGTTATACCCGGAAAAGGAAAATTAACCATGAAGTTTGAAGGAGAAGACGGAAAAGTAATCGAACACGATATCTTCAAATTTACAGGTCCCGGAGTAGCAATGGGTATGTATAACGTAGAAGAGTCTATTCGTGGGTTTGCACACTCCTGCTTTAACGTAGCATTAAATAAAAAATGGCCTTTATACTTATCTACTAAAAATACGATCTTAAAAAAATACGACGGTCGTTTCAAAGATATTTTCGAAGAAATTTATCAGGCAGATTACAAAACAAAATTCGAAGCAGCAGGTATTGTATACGAACACCGCTTAATTGATGACATGGTAGCTTCTGCTTTAAAATGGAACGGAAACTTTGTATGGGCTTGTAAAAATTATGATGGAGATGTTCAGTCCGATTCAGTAGCACAAGGCTTCGGATCACTAGGCTTAATGACTTCCGTATTAATTACACCGGATGGTAAAATTATGGAAGCGGAAGCAGCACATGGTACAGTAACACGCCATTTCCGTGACCATCAGGCAGGTAAACCAACATCTACAAACCCTATCGCCAGTATCTTTGCATGGACAAGAGGTTTGGAATTCCGTGGTAAATTAGATAATAACCAGGAGTTAATTAATTTCTGTCATGCTTTAGAAACAGTATGCGTAGAAACTGTAGAAAGTGGTAAAATGACAAAAGATTTAGCCGTTTGTACACATGGTAACAACGTAAAACATGGAGAGCACTACTTATATACCGAAGAATTTTTAGACGCGATTGACGCGAATTTAAAAAAGAAATTGGGTAAATAATGTGTACCTTTAAACTTCAATTCCAACAATTGAAGTGGATTTAAAAACAGAAGCAATGAATCAGGAATTATTTGACAGGGTAGAACGCGCTTTAAAAACCATTAGACCTTATTTAGAGGCAGATGGCGGAGATGTAGAGTTGCTTGAAGTGACGGACGAAAACACGGCAATGCTCGAATTAAAAGGAGCCTGCAGTACTTGCAGCATGAGTCAAATGACAATGAAAGCCGGAATTGAGGAAACGATTATGAGAGCCGTTCCCGAAATTAAATCCGTACAAGCTGTAAGAATATAATTCTTTCAATAAATTTTTAAAAGTCCTATTCAGTTTTTGAATAGGACTTTTAAATTTTATAATAATATGATTGGATTAGAGACATGAATATTATTAGTAAAAGCGGTCAGGCAGTAGGAAATCTTTCCAACAGCAATCCCGAAGGGATTGAATATAAATAAAAACAGAAAATCCATTCAACCAAGCAATAACCCTGAAAGGGTTAAATATGAGTAAAACATGTATACAGCAAAACTAATCCTGCCCGGAGATAAAATCGCGATCGATAAAATCATCGATCTGCGTTATGACATCCTGCGTAAACCATGGGATAAGCCTAAAGAAACAGCAACGGATGAACTGGAAGGACAATCCATAAATGCCTATATAGAAGATCAGGTAAAAGTAATTGCCTGCGGGCGTTTGCAAAATAATGGTAATGGAATAGGGCAGATCCGCTACATGGCTGTAGATCATAACTTTCAGGGAAAAGGACTTGGGAAATTGATTTTAAACAAACTGGAACAGGAAGCACAGGCCATTGACATTGATACAATTGAGCTTCAGGCCAGGGAAAATGCGTTAATGTTTTATAAGGCAAACGGCTATACCGTTAAAGAAACCTCTTTTAAACTATGGGATATTATTCAACATTATTTAATGACCAAATCCATTAAATAACAATAAACAAAGCGAAATAAGTTTAAATTTATTCTGTTGGAAAATAAAAAACTAAATATCCTTTTTCTTTGTTCGTGGTACCCAAACCCTGATGAAAAAAGCAATGGGATCTTTATTAAACGGCATGCGCAGGCTCTGTCTCTTAGCCACAATGTAACCGTTGTTTTTGTAAAATCAGTAAGTACAATCCACGAGCCTGTAAGTATTAAAAATGAGGAAGAAAATTTTGAAGAGTACCTCTACTTTTATCCTAAAATGACTTCCGGAATTCCAATAGTAGGCCTTGCCCAAAAATTCCTGAAATTGAAAGCGCAATACCGTAAAGCCATTAACAGGCTTCCGGCTACAAGCTTTGATATTATTCATATCAATACTATTTTTCCGGCAGCAATTCCGGCCTTATATGCCATAAAAAAATACCCTGCTGCAAAAGTGGTTATTACCGAACACTGGAGCGGGTATTACCCCGAAGATGGCAATTATAAAGGGAAACCTGTAACCTATTACACTCAAAAACTGGTTGCAAAAGCCAATGCCATATTGGTAATCTCCGAAAAATTAAAACAGGCCATGCTGGCCCATGGATTAAAAGGTAATTACCATAGGATCCATAATGTTGTAGATGTAAGCCTGTTTAAACCTGTTATATCTAATACAAAAACAAACAACATATTAAACATACTACACGTTTCCTCTTTGGTTGAAAGAGAAAAAAACATCTCCGGAATCATAGAAATAGCAAGAGAACTTAAGAACAGAAACCTTAATTTCCATTTGACCTTTGTAGGAGAAAACAAGGCGGAAATAAATGCACATAAAATGTTGGTGCAGAAATACAATTTACAGGACAAAATAACGTTTGTTGGTTTTAAAACACCACCCGAAGTTGCAGACTGTATGAATGATGCCGATGTATTTTTATTATTTAGTCATTACGAAGGCATGCCTGTGGTTGTCCTGGAAGCCTTATCCTGTGGCTTGCCTGTAATAAGTACCAATGTGGGCGAAGTAAAAAACATGATCAAGCCTGAAATGGGAATTGTTTTAGATACTGCTTCTATAAATGAGTGTGCAAATGCGTTGACGACTTATAAAAGGGAGCATTGTATGGATAAAGATAAAATGAATCAATACATTGCTACATACTACTCACCACAAGCTGTGTGCAAAGAAATAACAGGTATATACAAACAACTGCTTTAAATGCTTAAAAAAATAATAGTCACATTATTTACCAGAGGCTTTGTAGCTCTTGTAAATCTGGCTATTCTTTTAATTTCGTCAAAGCAACTGGGAGGAGATATCAGAGGACAAATAAGTTTATTGATCCTCAACATTGCCATTATACAGGTTATTAATGAAATCTATACAGGCTACGTATTGGTTTATTTTATACCTAAATACGCCCTCCGGAAAATATATACAACCGGTATTATCTGGTCTGTTGTGTGCATTGGTATCACAACCGTTATACTTATTGCCCTGAATATGTACTTTGATGTAGAAATAAGCAGGTATTGGATTCATATAGCAGTGCTGTCGTTTATTATTATCCTCCATTCATTTAATGGAGTAGTAATACTTGCCAAAGAAAAAATCAAAACCTATAACTTTTTAAATTTCTTTCAGCCCTCTCTGTTATTGATCGTCCTGGCATTTCAGATTTTTGTATTCGATCTTAAAACCATTGATAGCTACATTGTTGCGCTATACGTCTCTTTCCTCTGTTCCTTGTTTATTTCGGGTACACAGGTTATTGGCATTTTCAAAAACATTAAACAATCTCTTCCTGTTTGCGAAACCGGCGAAATATTTAAAAAAGGGTTTTTTAATCAGCTGGCAAACCTGTCGCATATGCTCAGTAACCGTTATAACTTTTACCTGTTAAGTAATAATGTATTGGTAGGTATTTATTCCAGCGCAACCTCTTTAATAGAATCTGTTTTAATTATCAGTAACAGCGCTGCTACCATTATCCTTACCTATATCGCCAATCAAAAAAACGATAGCCACAGCATTAAGATTACCTTCCTTTTATCCAAGCTTTGTTTTTTATTGAGTCTGGTGTGTGTATTGGTTTTACTGATAATTCCGGCCGAATTGTTTACCTTTTTATTAGGAAAAGATTTTAGTGAAACCAAGCAGGTGATGCTTTGTTTGTCTCCCGGTATACTGTGTATTAGTTTTTCTACCGTTATAAGCCATTACTTTTCTGGTTTAGGAAAGCAACGCTTAATTGCCATAGCAAATTTTTCCGGCTTGTTTACAACCGTTATTACAGGTTATTTTCTGGTAAATAAATTTGAATTGTATGGTGCTTGCTACGCTACTTGCTTGTCTTATTTTGTAGCATCCCTTATTATGGTTACCGTATTCATGCGGGAACATAACCTGTCGCTATGGTCATTGTTTAGAATTCGGAGCGATTTTAAGCTTTTGAAAACGATCAGTTAAAATGAATGATCTGTTTTACAATAAACTGTATCATGGTAATAGCACTTGTTGCAATAAAAGACCACATCACATACTTGCCGCCGTTTTCCCGTTTCAAAATAATTTGAGCAATAAGCAGTATCAACGTAATAATAAAGGGAATAAGAGCCGGATGATAACGGAAAGACTCTAACAGGTTTCCTTTTAAAAGACTGATCAGGGCTCTTTGCATCCCACAGCCCGGACATTCTAAACCAAAATGTGATTTAAAAACACAGGTAAAAAGATGTTGCTCGAGCCAATGGACCATAATTCAAAAATAAAAAATGCCTTTGATACAGTCAAAGGCATTTTTTTAATAGCTAAAAGGAGCCGTTATTAGCGTCCCATCATGTCCCATGGCATAGAAGCAAAAGCGGCACCAAGGATAACAATGTATATACTGGCTATACGCGCCGGGTATACGCCGGTGTATAAAACAGACAAGATCAAACCTATGATACCACAAATTCTACCTGCTTTTATATTGTTATAAGATGCCAGAGAATAACCATTAGGATTAGCCTTATATAAAGCTATACCCTTTGATCCGAGAACAACGGCAATAATTCCAAGCACAATACCAATGATACCATAGCAAAAGCACAATACAATTGATAAAATACCTAATACCAGTACAGCAGTTGAATTAGGAACCGGGCTTTGACCAAATTGAGTGTTAGTTGGGTTTACCGGTGGTTGCCCGTATTGGGGCGGCTGATTCGAAAATTTATTTTCTTCCATACAATTTATTTTCAGCTAATATATAAAAAAATCGCTTATACCGTGTACGTAAATAAAAGTTTCATTAAATCGCTCAACTACCCTATTTAATAAAATTATGGCAAAAAGAACAACTTTTTTGAAACCCCTCCGTAAAATAATGCAAATGCTCCCTGCTACCTTCCAAAAAATAAAGAGCTAACCCGAAAATAAATCAGTAAAAAATAATAATAACATAACAATCAATAGCTAAACATGAAATCATTTTTAAACTACTCAAAACCTTACAGCCATGAGAACAATTTATCTATTAACCACAGGTCTGCTCGCTACCCTGGCATGTGTAGTGGCAAAAGCGCAAACAGGCAATCTATCATCTACGATTGACAGTCTTGCCAATTTTAATCAGCAGGAATGCACTGATTTTTTCCTTGCACACCATACAAACCCCAACGACCTCCCCGAATTCCTTGGCGCCTCACAACGAAACTACATTCGTAAAACATTCTTCTCTTCATCAGCGCGCCCTTCAGCCCCAAACCCAATCCCACAACAAGCCTGTACCAATATCGATTTCGAATCAGGTACTTTAAATGGCTGGAACACGTCAACCGGTTTTAATCCTGGTTTTAATATTGCCGGATGCTGCCAAAATGCAGGTGGTGCCCAGTTAATTATGAATGCCGGAAACGATGGTTGCGGCGGATTTCCGGTTGTTGCAGCAGGCGGTAATTTTTCTGTACGACTTGGTGATAACGGAACAGGCGGAATAGCGGATAGACTGGAACAAACATTTAAT
Source organism: Bacteroidota bacterium (assembly GCA_040389965.1). Taxonomy (GTDB): domain Bacteria; phylum Bacteroidota; class Bacteroidia; order B-17B0; family Aurantibacillaceae; genus UBA4416. Next base: position 13,173 of record JAZJZF010000068.1, on the reverse strand, counting down.
GTAACAACAACCAACGCTAATTTTACTTACAGATACGCTGTTGTGTTTGAAGATCCTGGTCACGCTTTGGCTGATCAGCCCAGTTTTCAAATAGAAATGCTCGATTCAAACGGATTACAAATTCCATGTACCTATTATAATGTGGCGGCCGGACAAAATATCCCCGGCTTTATAAACTCTGCTACCTGTAACAATGTAGTTTACAAACCATGGACAAATGTAAGTGTGGATCTTACAGCTTATGTAGGACAAAACGTTACCATACGTTTTACAACCTATGATTGTGCTTTGGGTGGTCACTATGCTTATGCTTATATCGATGGAAGCTGCTCTAATTTTAATATTACACAAAGTGGTATTTTATGCCAGGGTTCAACCATACAACTTACACCACCTTCAGGTTTTGCATCCTACAACTGGCAGTTACCCGATAACAGTGTACAAACAACGCAAGTACTTACAACCGGAATGCCAGGTGTATATACCTTAAATCTGGTAACCTTTACAGGTTGTCCGGGTCCAACATTAACCTATACCTTAACCGATTTTCCAAAACCCAATGCTGTATTTGTTCAGAATCAACTTTCGGCATGTAGCCATACATTAAACTTCACAAACAATAGTACAGTAAGCAGTGGTAATATTACTACCAATAACTGGGATCTCGGAGATGGAAACACAGGAACAACCCTTAATGCATCGCATACTTATGCTAACACGGGTTCCTATAATGTGCAGTTGATTTGCACAACAAACATGGGTTGTAAAGATACTGCCCTTGTACCCGTAACAATAAGCCCTTTGCCAAATGTGTCGTTTTCTAATAATACCGTTTGTCTTAATACAATTACGTCATTCACAAATACATCTACAGTGAGCTCAGGAAATATTGTAGCAACAAACTGGACATTCGGCAACGGAAATACATCAGCATTAGTCCAACCTACACAACAGTATTTAAGCGCGGGTACCTATCCTGTTACATTAAGTGTAACCACAAATAATAACTGCACTAACTCCGTTACACAACAGGTGCTTATAAACCCTTTACCAAACGTATCGTTTACAGCAAACGGTGTTTGCGAAGGACAAGCAGTAAACTATGCCAACACAAGTTATATTACCGGAGGAACCATTACAAATTACATATGGGATTTTACAACAGACGGTACTCCTGATAATATTACCATATCTCCCAATAACCTTTTTGCAAGCCCCGGAACCTATAATACACAACTCATGGTAGTATCAAATAACAATTGCAGTGCTACCTATTCTTTAGCAGTGAATGTATATCCTAAACCGGTGATGCAATTTGCAGCAGCTCCTGTATGTGTGGGTATAGCTACAACTTTTACAAATCAAAGTAGCATTTCATCAGGCCAGATTGCAACCTATAACTGGAATTTTGGCGATGCGCTTACGGGCAGTGTGGCAAATCCACAGCATAACTATGCTACATATGGCATTTACAATGTATTACTAACCGCTACAAGTAATAATAATTGTACTAACACATTATTGCAGTCGGTGCAGGTATATCCTAAACCCGCTGTAAATTTCTCCTCAAGCATTGCCTGTTTAAATCAGGCTACACAATTCAATAATCAAAGTAGCATTGTTGCAGGTAATATTACTTCCTGGCAATGGGATTTCGATAATAATGGAACCATTGATAATACGGCAGCTAATCCAAGCTACGTATATCCAAACGCAGGAAACGCCCAAAGCAGATTGATAGCAGTATCCAATAACAATTGCTCAAGCCAAACCATTAATACGGTTATTGTACATTTTAATCCCGTAGCAAATTTTTATGTGCCCTCTGCATGTATGCCGCAAACAAGTAGTTTCCACGATGCCTCCATCAGTAACGATGGTGCTATAACATCGTATAACTGGGATTTTAACGGCGATAACCTGCCCGACAATATTCAGCAAAACCCTTCGTATAATTTTGCACAAGCCGGCAATTATGGTGTTAAACTCGAAATACAAACGCAATACGGATGTACAAATACAATTACCAAATCGGCATACGTTAATGCAACGCCAACCGCTTTGTTCACTGCGCAAAACAATATGGGTTGCCCAAGCTTATGCGTTAACTTTATAAACAACAGTACTATCGGTAATGGCGCAATCAATACCTATCAATGGATTTTTGGAGATAACACAGTACCAAATTACAGTCAAAATCCTACACACTGTTATTCAAGCGGAAATTATGGTGTAACCTTAAAAGCGGTGTCAGATAGTGGCTGTGTTGGTGTATCAACCATTCCTAATTTTGTGCAGGTATATCCTACACCAATAGCCGGCTTTAATATTACTCCTTCCGAAGTAGATATAACAACTCCTTTAATAGAAGTAACAGATCAGTCAACCGGTGCAAACAGTGTGGTTTATCTTTTCAGTGATGGTACGGTTAAAAACACACCTAACTTTAGTCATTTGTTTAATACGGATGGCGCTAAAACAGTAGGGATTTTACAGGTTGTGACGAATGCGTATTCCTGTAAAGATTCTATTATAAGAAATGTCACCATTAAACCTTCTTATGTCATATATGTACCTAATGCCTTTACACCTAACAGCGACGGTGTAAATGATGGATTTAAAGCTTTAGGTGTTGGTATTGAAGCATTTAAAATGCAGATCTTCGACAGATGGGGTAAAATGATCTTTGAAACGGATGATATCGACAATGCATGGGATGGTTCTGTAGGAAGAGGCAACGAAAGCGACGCCAAACAGGAAGTATATGTGTGGAAAGTGAAAGTAAAAGATGTCAACCACAATGATCATGATCTCATAGGGCATGTTACTTTACTTAAATAATGTCAAAAAGGCATGGAAAACTATTTGGATTAAAGTTTGTTTATACCTTTAACAAAGGTAATTTTAAAACCAAATAATAGTAACCTAAAAAAATAAATAGTATGGCATTAGAAATAACAGATGCTAATTTCGAAGAATTAGTATTGAAATCAGACAAACCGGTATTGGTAGACTTTTGGGCAGAATGGTGTGGACCTTGCCGTATGGTAGGGCCCGTAGTAGAAGAGCTTTCAAAAGAATACGACGGTAAAGCAATTGTAGGAAAAGTAAACGTTGATAATAATTCGGACATTTCAACCAAGTATGGTATCAGAAATATTCCTACGTTATTAGTGTTTAAAAACGGAGAAGTGGTTGAAAAACAAGTAGGAGTAGCTCCTAAAAATGTTTTAGCCGGTAAACTCGACGCACATATGTAATTGTATTATATAATACTTTAAAAGCCTCTGCCAGCTTGCTGGCAGAGGCTTTTTGCTTCAAATAACGATTATTTGCTTATTCGGTTCTACATATCAGTATAATTTAGTTCCCCGTTTCTTCAACAGATATAAGGTTTTACTCGCTAAAGGGCGCTATTCACTGTTTATTAACCTTTATTTAATGGTTTTATCATATTGTGGCATTACGTTTGCCTTTAATACCATAATAAAAACGAGATACTATGAATACGACACAAGCAATGATTATTTTAAATAATGGCATCCGGAAATACGGAACCATTATCAATGGAGAATATGAAGGAAGAATTAAATTTATACCGGCTACTGAAATTATTTTAATGGACGAAAGCCAATTAACCAATCTTATAGAACACATACCTGTATCAAGCATTTTTTCGATTGATACATTTTTGAAATAAAATAAAGTTCTTCAATAAAAAAGCCCCTCGCATTCACGAGGGGCTTTTTTATTACACAATTTTCCAGGTAATGTGGTGCATACTTAGTCATTCTGTGTTGTGTGCCACCCTAAACCTGATTCAGGATTTCATAGGATTGTAGTTGTTTTTTAATCTCCAATACCTGAGAAGCTTTAACATAATAATATTCCTTCACCGTCGTTAAAGGTATTAAATGATAAAAATAGTTTTCATAGGTCTCCTTTTTTATACAGGACAAATACTTTCACAAACAACAGATACAACCCTGTACCATGCCTTACGTATCAATTTTGAGAAGGAGTGGGCTCAAAAGTTGCATCAGGATAGCCTTAAGCAAACAGAGCACCAAAGTCAGGTAAGCCGTGTTAAAACTGATATGTTCGACAGGGTCTTCGGATCCAGAGATACACTGGCCGATTTTTTTGATAAGAAAAGAAAATATTTCATCGTAAATGATACAATACTGGTTGCCTGCAAAATAAATAAAGAACTCTGGAAAATAACGTCATCCGAAATTTTTAAACGCAAAGCGCTAATAAATTATATTGGATTTTATGAGGTCAATAAACAAGTTGTTATACGTGTAAACGCAGAAGGAATAAAAGGATACCGTGACATCAATCCTAAAAATGGCAAATTGATCAAATAGTAGATTCTATTTAAAAATGCCGTCAATCTGCGCCACATGGTGCATGCCATGCCAGGCATATAGTTGAGTGGCTTCCGATAAGGTATACGTTTTATTATATTCAGGATGCACGTAGCTGCGTTTAAAATCCGCCTCACTCATCACTTTCAGTAACTCCGAAAAACGTTGCTGAATGCTTTCAAATAATGCTAATGAACTTTCAACAGGTAATTTATAATCGGGTAGCTGTGCCCATAGATCCTGGTTGTATGGTTTAATAATAGGATTCTCTTCCGTTAAAGCCAGTTTAAAACGCATCAGCATATTCATATGCGAGTCTGCTACATGGTGTACAATCTGCCTGATCGTCCAGCCTCCTTCACGGTAGGTCAGTTCAAGATCTTTGTCGGATAATAACGCCAGTCTTTTTCTTAAGCTCACGGGAGCAGCTTCTACCATCATAATAGATCGGTATAAAACATCTTTTGTAAACTCTACCTGGTTTACTTTTCCGATAGGAAATACTTTTGGGTCTAATTCTTCGCTCATTTTTTTTAGTTTAAATAAAAAAGACAGATTAAATGTTAACCTGTCTTTTATCTTGTGTGTTATTTCATATCCCTTTTTAGATGTTTAATGCTCTGTTTCCTGTGGCATTTAAGGATGCTTCTTTAAACGCCTCTGTAAATGTAGGATGCGCATGGCTAATACGGCCAATATCTTCGGCGCTTGCCCTGTACTCCATAGCAACAACCGCTTCCGCAATAGCATCTGCTACGCGTGGCCCAATCATATGAACACCTAATATCTCATCAGTAGTTTCATCAGATAATACTTTTATAAAACCATCCGTATCCATACTTGCCTGCGCTCTTCCGCTTGCTTTAAACGGAAACGAACCTGTTTTGTATTTAATGCCTTTTTCTTTCAGCTGCTCTTCTGTTAAACCAACAGCGGCAACTTCAGGCCATGTGTAAACAACGCCCGGAATTAAATTATAATTCACATGTGGTTTTTGTCCTGCCATTAATTCAGCAACATACACACCTTCTTCTTCGGCTTTGTGTGCTAGCATAGCGCCAACAATTACATCGCCAATTGCGTAAATATTATCAGCACTTGTTTTCAAATGCGCATCAACTGCCACGCGGCCACGCTCATCTAATTTAACACCTGCTTTCTCAGCATTTAAGCCTTCTGTATATGGTTTACGGCCCACAGCCATTAATACATAATCTCCTTTTAATTCTACTTTTTCACCTTTATCATTATCGGCAATTACAGTAGCTTCTTTTCCTTTTACAGTTACACTGGCAACTTTATGCTTCATGTAGAAATCGATACTTAAATTTTTCTTAAGCACACGTTGTAATTCTTTTCCTAAGCCGGCATCCATAGAATAAACCAAACGATCCATATATTCAACCACAGATACTTTTGATCCTAAACGGGCATATACACTTCCTAATTCTAATCCAATAACACCACCGCCAATAACGATTAAGTGTTTTGGGATTTCGCTTAATTCCAAAGCTTCCGTTGAAGTAATAACACGTTTTTTATCTATTTCAATTCCCGGTAAGGATGATGGTTTTGAACCTGTAGCAATAATTGTTTTTGCTGATTCTATTTGTTCAACCTTACCATCTTCTTTGGTAATATTAATAATCGTATTCGATTCAAAGCTTCCAACGCCTGTAAAGACAGTGATTTTATTTTTCTTCATCAAAAAAGCGATACCCGTATTACTTTGTTTGATAACACCGCGTTTACGCTCCACCATTTGTTTGAAATTTACTTTTGGCGCTTTGATCTCAATACCATGCTGCTCAAAATTATGCACCGCATTATGAAAGTGTTCCGACGAATCCAATAAAGCTTTCGAAGGAATACACCCTACATTTAAGCAAGTTCCGCCCAATACAGGGTATTTTTCAATAATGGCTGTTTTCATGCCTAATTGTGCACAGCGAATAGCGGCAATATATCCTCCGGGACCTGAACCTATAACGGTTACATCAAATTTTTCCATATAATTAATCGGGTTATTTAATTTTTAAAATTTACTGCACGAAGTTAGTACTTTTTAAGACTTTTTAAAACGCAATACCTGGCTCCATATAAATAATAAAATAGCCATAATAGAAGCCGCATACGATATAAGGTCTCCAAAACGAACAAATAAAGTCATAGTATTGTTTGGCGACATATCCTTTTTAATTAAAGCTTCTTTCCAGTAAGGAGTTGCTTGTTCAATTTCGCCCAATGGAGTAATAAAGCAGGAGATGCCGGTATTGGCACAACGGGCAATTTCTCTTCGGGTTTCAATAGCCCTTAATTTGGCATAGGCCAGATGTTGCTTATGCCCCGGAGTATTTTCCCACCAACCATCGTTGGTAATAATAAAAATCAGATTTGCCCCGTTTCTTACATATTGCCCTACATAATCAGGATATACACTCTCGTAGCAAATCACAGGTGCAATACCTACTTTTTTATCATGATTAAAAAACACGGTACGTTCATCCTGTGTACCAAGACTTCCCATTGTTCCTCCAAGATCGATGGCTAAACTTTCAAAGGGTTTAAATAAAGCAGGAAAAGGCATTTTTTCTACTCCCGGTACAAGTTTCGATTTATGATAAAAAGTAACACCTTCATTATTTAATTGCATGCCGGTATTGTAGGATTCAAAATATTCCTCTACATCGCCAAATTTACGGGCCGTTGCCGATCTTTTTTCGTCATGCTTATAAACATACATGGTATTTGCCCCACTAATAATAGTTAAATGCGGGTACATTTTTAAGATACTGTCTTTTAAAAAATTATAGGAGAAAGACTCATTTTGTTTTCCTTCAAAAATATTTTCGGTTAAAAAAGTTTCCGGTAATACTAAAAAATCAACAGTAGAATCTAAAACGCCATGAACCTGCTCCAACATTAAGTGCAGCTGAATTTCAGGAGCTGTATAAAACTTATCGTTATAAGGATCTACATTTGGCTGAACCACAAGGGTTTTATAGGTTTTCTCGTTTTTTGGTAAAGAAAAAGTGAAAAGAATATAATAGGATAAAGCAAGGGGAATGATAATCACCAAAACAGGTTTTAGAAACTGTTTTAAATTGTAAGAATTATTTTTAAGGAGATTAAAGAATAAAATATTTACTGCTAAAATCCAAAGACTTCCGCCTGAAGTACCTGTAAATTCATACCATTGAACCCAATTGTGCGTATTGGCAAAAACGTTTCCTAAGGTCAGCCAGGTCCAGGTTAAATCCCAAAGCGTATGTCCGTATTCAAAACCCAGCCAGAGAGGAATTAGGAGCCATATAGTCCAGGGTTTATTTAAACGGCGCTTTAAATTATGCCAGATCATAAATACCACACACATTAAAATGGCATTACAAATAATAGCCATGCAGGCGCCTTCAAGCGATGCATAATAGATCCACCAGGTGACACAAATATTCCACGTAAAAAAAGTAAGGTAACTTAAGCCGGTTAATTTTAGGCGCTTACGGCTTGCTGAGGTTGAATTCGAAATCTTATCTTCAATTACCAACAAAGGAATCCAGGCAAAGAATATTAAAAAGGTAAATGGTTCAAACCATGAGGCACTTAACAGTAGTCCACTGATTAAGGCAAGTAAGTAATTTGGAAGTCTTTGTAACACGGCTTAAATATAAATAAAAAAGTCCGACCTGTTATGGTCGGACTTTTTATAGGGGAGCTTACTATTTATTCGATATCAAGCTCTTTTGGATTCACTTTCAATAATTCCCTGTCACTCATTTTATTTTGCGGCAGGGTTTCATCTAATTTCATCATATCCGCTTTTTGTACCTGGTTTGTTTTTTCAACACCATTGTTTTGCTGAGGATCAACCGTTTGGTTTTTTCTGTAACCATAACTACCATCATCAGGATTTGTAGTCGTATTGGGTTGAGTGTTCGAGTTATTTTGTCTGTAATAAGGATTATTAGGGTTTCCGTAAGGATCAGGGTAACCGTTTCCTCCGGAATTAGTATTGTAACCATTATTAAAATAACTAAGGGTATTCCAGGCTAAGAAACCGGCTCTTTCCGCGTGATTGAGAGCACCGGCATAATCTCCCCAAAAATACAATTGTCGGGCATATTGTTGGTGTTGGATGGCTTTTGCTAACCATGGAGAATATGTATCGTTCCAATCAGAAAACTGTAAAGCTTGTCCAATAAAACCGGCTGATTGACTGATAGACGCTCTGGCAGCTCTTTTGACATTATAATAACCATTATAATTATAACCGTAGTTGTTACCGTAATTATAATTGTTACCATAGTTATAATTGTTGGGGTAACCGTATCCGCCACCAATATTTATACTAACGTGTCCACCACCTCTGTTACCATTATTGCCATTATGGTTTCCATAATTTGAAGCAACGGCAGAGTTCCTGTTAGAGTTGTTATTTTGGTTTTGATTGGTATTTTGATCATTTTGTTGACGGGGGTTACCACCTCCGTTACGGGGCTGAGCGTTTATGCTTAAACTAATAACTGTAAGAACAGTGAACAAAGTTTTGATAGAGGTTTTCATGGTAGAAATTTTTATACTTAAACTAATTCCAATGCCTGTGCCAAACCATTGGTTTTAACAGAACTTTACATCTTCAATTCACATCTGGTCGGTTTTTCCTTTTAACTGGTAAAAACAGTTGGTTGTTTTAAGAATTTGTGAGTTTTCATCCTGTATTTTACTGTTTTTTAACGCTCTAATTTTCCGATTTTCCGACTCTCTTGCTAAAAAATGTATCTTTGCCGAAATAAAATTAGCATTGAAATTTTCACTTTTACATAAAGACCCACAATCAAAAGCCAGAGCAGGCCTCATAGAAACTGATCACGGGCAAATACAAACTCCTATTTTCATGCCTGTTGGCACTGCAGCTACTGTAAAAGCAGTGCATCAGCGCGAATTAAAAGAAGATATAAAAGCACAGATCATATTAGGAAATACTTACCATTTGTATTTACGTCCGGGACTTGAAGTGTTGGAAAACGCCGGGGGCTTGCATAAATTTAATGGTTGGGACAAGCCCATGCTTACAGATAGCGGGGGTTATCAGGTATTTTCATTGGCAGCATCCCGAAAGCTTACCGAAGAAGGAGCCATCTTTAAATCACACATCGACGGAAGTAAACATATGTTTACACCGGAAGGTGTGATGGATATAGAACGCATCATAGGAGCCGATATTATGATGGCTTTTGATGAATGTACCCCTTATCCCTGTGATTACAGGTACGCTAAAAATTCTTTAGGTTTAACACACCGCTGGCTCGACAGATGCATTAAGCGCTTTTCTGAAACAGATCCTAAGTATGGCTATTCGCAGGCTTTATTCCCCATAGTACAAGGTTCGGTTTATAAAGATCTAAGAATAGAATCAGCTGAGTATATTGCTTCTAAAGGTGCCGAAGGGAATGCCATTGGTGGCCTTTCTGTAGGAGAACCGGCAGAAGATATGTATGCCATGACCGAAGTGGTATGTGATATTTTACCTTCAGATAAGCCGCGATACTTAATGGGAGTAGGTACTCCGGTAAATATCCTGGAAAGTATTGCATTGGGTGTAGATATGTTTGATTGTGTGATGCCTACGCGTAATGCACGCCATGGCTTGTTATTTACTCAAAATGGAATTATTAATATCAAAAACGAAAAATGGAAAAATGATTTTTCGGTACTGGATGAGAATGGTACAAGCTATGTTGATCATCAATATACAAAAGCCTATTTAAGACATTTACTGATCTGTGGCGAGTTTTTGGCAGCACAAATAGCAAGTATTCATAACCTGGCATTTTATTTATGGCTGGTTACCGAAGCCAGAAATAGGATTATTGACGGGACTTTTTACGATTGGAAAAATAAAATGGTAAAACAATTGGCTCAACGCTTATAAAAAGCACTAGACAAGAAAAATGCTTAAAATACTTGACAGATACATTCTAAAGCGCTTTATAGGAACGTTCTTTTTTTCTATAGCCCTAATGCTCAGTATTTTTATTGTATTCGATCTTTCCGAAAAATTGCAGGATTTTGTGGCAAGTAATATCCCTGTAAAAGAAATTATTCTGGAACATTACCTTAATTTTATTCCTTACTACGGCAATTTGTTTAGCCCGCTGTTTACGTTTATTGCAGTTATTTTATTTACCTCTAAAATGGCTTACAAAACAGAGTTTGTGGCTATTCTATCAAGTGGTACAAGCTTCAGGAGAATATTAAGGCCATATATGATTGGAGCGGGACTCATCACAACGATGTCGCTTATATTGAACCATTTTATCATTCCAAAATCAAATAAGATACGTATAGCTTTCGAAGACCGTTATATCAATGATGGTTACAATACAGAAGAAACCAGTATCTATAAACAAATTGCACCGGGCACTATTCTTTATTTGGCCGATTATAATAATCATACAAATAGTTCCACACAAATGTCTATTGAAAAGGTGGTTGACAACCGCCAGGTATATATGCTAAAGGCCGAAAACATGAAATGGGACAGTCTTACAGGTATGTGGGCTATCTCAAATGTGTTTGAAAGAGAATTGGTATATAGCAACGTGAAAGATTCGCTTAATCCCGGAAAACTAAAAATTACATTTAAGGAAAAACACAAATTTATACCTTCCAAAAAAATAAAGATCGATTTTGCACCCAAGGATATGGCACGTTTTGAAAGTAAAATTGAAGTATTGCCTTATTTTGAACTAAAGGATTATATCATTAAAGAAAAACAAAAGGGATCGTCCAGGATAGAGTTTTTTGAAGTGGAAATGTATAAACGCACTGCATTTCCTTTTGCTACGTTTATATTAACTATCATTGGTGTTTCCATATCATCCCGTAAAATAAGAGGAGGAGTAGGTTTGCATATAGCACTCGGATTAGTGCTCAGCTGTGTTTATATATTATTTATGCATGTGTCTACAACCTTTGCTACTTCAGGAGTACAAACGTTTCTCACACAGCCAATAATTGCTGTTTGGATACCAAATATTGTTTTTTCATTTGTTGCTTTTTTCCTTTATAAACGGGCGCAACAGTAAACGTAAATAAATTCAGATATATAAAATCAGATTTGATGATAGCTTCACTTAAACAGTATTTCAAGTTACACCCTTTACGTTCCATTCTTTTTTTAGGATTAATTTTTCGGTTAATCGCGACTATTTTCTCGAAAGGCTTTGGTTTTTTTGATGATCATTTTCTGGTAATGGAAGCGGCACAATCGTGGGTTGACGGTACCGACTACAATAACTGGCTGCCTTCGTCAGACGATCCTACAAGAGAGCCACAAGGGCATTCTTTTTTTTATGTGGGCATTCATTACCTTGTTCTTAAAGTCCTTACTACACTTGGTTTAACAGACCCGCAAGGGAAAATGTATTTTATTCGTTTGCTTCATGCCTTATGGTCGATGCTGACTATTTATTACGGATTTAAAATTGCTTATAAACGCTCCAATTTGCAGGTAGCTACCTGGGTTGGTGTAGCACTTTCTTTGTATTGGTTTTTCCCGTTTTTAAGTGTGAGAAACCTGGTTGAAATAGTATGTATTCCACCTATGATGATTGCTACCTGGTTGGTTTATAAAAACGATTATAAATTTTCCGGCAAAACTGCTTTTATCATTGGGGCCTGGCTCGCTATTGCGTTTTCCATACGTTTTCAGTCTATTATTTTTACCGCCGGTTTTGGCCTTGCTTTGCTTATTCTCAGGGTTTCTTTTAAGAATATCGTATTGGTTATTTTAGGATTTGTAGTCTTTGCCGGTATTACACAAGGATTACTGGATATATACGTTTGGAAGAAACCGTTTGTTGAATTTATTGCCTACGTACAATACAATATAGATAACGCTACAGTATATGGCGTTAATGTGTGGCATATGTATCTTTCGTTGATATTAGGGCTTTTGATACCACCTTTAAGTATTTTAATATTTATCGGCTACTTTAAAAACTGGAAAAAAGAACCGCTTTTATTTTGGCCAACATTTTTATTCTTTGCATTTCATACCTATTTCCCTAATAAACAAGAGCGGTTTATCCTGCCTGTTATGCCTTTCATTATTATTCTGGGCATTATTGGAGCCTTTCAAATTATTGAAAATAAAGGCTGGAATACCAAAAAATGGTTTAAAAATACGTTGATGGTATGTTTGATCTTAAATTTCATTATGCTGCCAGTGCTTACAGTTTCATACTCTAAGCGTAACAGGGTAGAAGCGATGTGTTATATTGCTTCCAGGAAAGACTGTGTTCGGCTTATTATAGAAGATTCTAACCGTTGGGATGATTTTACCATGCCTCCGCAATATTATTTAGGTAACTGGAGTTCAACCATTGGCGTTACGGGAATATATACACCTGACAGTGTACTGGCTTTTTATAACAAAACACCTATTGCCGAAAGACCCAATTATGTAGTGTTTATGCAGGCTGAGCATATTTCGGCCCGTGTAGATTCATTACGGAAACGTTTTCCAACATTACATTATGAAGCAACCATCGAGCCTAGTTTTATTGATAAGACCATGTTTTTCTTAAATCCGGTAAACGATAATCAAACCACTTACATCTACAAAATCAGATAATTCGCCAATTTTTTTAAAAAAGATTATTTTTTTTCTTTGCAATTAATAAAAAGTTGTTACATTTGCAGCCCGTTAATTGATAAGGTTGTTTAGTACGAGAGAAGTTGGAGAAGTTTATTTTAAAAAAGATTAATTTTTATTAAAATAAATTTGGTAGTTGGAGAAAAG
>JAZJZF010000067.1:0-40968 GCA_040389965.1 Bacteroidota bacterium | reverse complement strand
ACACCTGCAATGGTAGCAGTCAATACATTAATTGCGGGATTGTATAACTTAAATATTTTCATGAGAATAATTCTCGTTCCGCTGGCTACCATAATATGAACTAAATATATAGGAAGTGATTTTTTTCCCAGCATCACAAAAAACGTGAAAACTTTGTTTGATACCGCCCTGTCGGCCAGTTGGGCAATAAGCGCAGATCCAAATATGCCCGTTAAAATAAACCAAATTCCATAATCAACCTTGCTTTTAGGAGAATAAATAAAATAAAAATAAATAGCGGCAGTAAATAAAGTCGCTGTTAATAATAACCAACTTATTGCTGCGTTGACGGGCGGAAATTTAGGTGGCTGCCTCGAGATGCAAATGCCCACAAAGAAAAATATGAGATATTGAAAGGCTTTATCAAATGGTCCGAGTGACGGTTGAAAAATAAAATAAACGGCCCATAACGCCAGTATTATTCCAAGTCCATATTTTTCACTGGCCTTAAAGCATAAATAAGCTATAACGGTTATAAAAAACAGTGCAAACAGAAACCAAAATTGCGCCCGTGGCAAAAATAAGCATGTTAATAATGCAGACGGAGGGGTTTGAGTATTTGTAAATTTGGATAAGAAAATCTCAATAACAGTTTGCAATATCGACCATATTATGAAAGGGTAGATCAATGTTTTTAGCTTGGCATAAATAAAAGCGATTGACGGTACTTTTTTGTATGAATTATAGAATAAATAACCTGATAAAACGAAAAATAATGGCATGTGAAAACTATAGATAAAATTATCTGAATAGTAAATGTAATGATCGCTTATAATGGTTGTTGAAGCTAATCCCCTTATAACATGACCGTATACAACCAATACGATCCCAATACCTTTTGAATAATCGATCCACGATAATCTGCTATCGTTTTTTTCTATGATATTTTTCATCTGGTAGATATTTTAACTCAAAACAAGTCCTTTCCGAAAATTCTGGCCTGCCAGAACTGGTAACATATTGATATTCTTCAAAAAAAAGGAAAATATAAAAATAAAACACTCATTTATCCGAAGTATATTCAATACAGTAACAAAAAATAACAGATTTTAACAAAAAAATTTATTTTACATTGTTATTTCTTGTTTTTATTCAAATTTATCATAAAAAAATATAGTGATTTTAACTAAAATCATTATTGTGTTGATTTTATTTAGTTTTTCATGTATATTATCATGTAAATTTAATAATTATGTAATTTTAATTTACATAATCAGCTAATAAATTGGTGTTTTTTTAAAAATATTAAAATAAACGATATAAATATTTGAATTTTTGACTACATTGCGATGCATTTACTATTAATACAATTAAATTAATGAATAGAAAAACATTTTTAATTTATTTATCCCCTTTTTTTGCTTTTTTTTTCACGTTGTCTTGTTCGTCAACAAAAAAAATCAAATATTTTCAAGACATACCCGATTCTGGACAATTAAAAACAATTGCTAAGGTGGAATATGTGGAGCCTAAAATATTGGTTGACGATATAATGACAATCAATATTCAAACGATAGATCCTCCGTCTTCTATGGCCGTTGCTACCGGGAATGTTACAGGTAGCGCTGCTACTCCGTTAGGAGCAGCAGCGCTCTTTCCAAATATTGGCGCAAGTGCTTTAACCGGTTACCTGGTAGACAAGGAAGGGAATGTTAACATTTCTGTAATTGGAAAAATTAAGCTTGCGGGTTTAACAACTTTTGAGGCGACGCAGGCTGTCCAAACAGCTGTTAACAAATATTATAAAGATGCAACTGTTAATGTTCGTTTCGCAAATTTTAAAATAAATGTTACAGGTGAGGTCGTAAGGCCCGGAACATACACAATGCCAAATGAAAAGGTTACTATACTTGACGCGCTGGCGCTTGCAGGTGACCTCACTATATTCGGAAAGAGAGAAAATGTGTTATTGATCCGTGAAAATCCGGATGGTACAAAAACACCATATCGCATCAATCTTAAAAATAGCAATATTATGGCGTCGCCATATTTTTATCTGCGCCAAAATGACTTCATATATGTTGAAGCGAGGAAGGCTAAATCTGATGCTACAGATGCTGCTCAAACCAGATATATAACCATTGCCGGGACTGTTTTATCTCTAATTATTGTACTTGCAACAAGGCGTTAAATATTATGTCTAATCAAACATATCCGAATAAAGGGAAAGCCATTACTGGTATAAACAGTGAACATGGATCTGATTTAAAAGCTTTCGTAGCAAAAATAATTAATCACTGGCCGCTGTTTTTAGGAAGTATAGCAATTTTTATGCTGATATTCCTGATGTACAAAAGATACAGTACCCCGGTATATACGACAACGGCGATGGTATTGGTATCCCAACAAACCGGCAGCGGCAGCACTGGCTCAGGTATGGGCGCGGCTGGTGCCTTAGGCTCGCTAACAGACGTTTCTTCATTGCTCGGAATTCCAAATAATGCTAATAATGAAGTCCGGTTATTACAATCACGTAGTTTGATAACTAATGTTGTAAGCAAACTACAGCTTAATGTTAAGATATTTCGAAATGCAACATTTAAGCCTCTTGAAATATTCAAAGAATCACCTTTTACGATAGATGTAAGTTATAAAACTGATTCCGTCGCCAAAATACAATATAATGTCACTTTAGAAAACAATATCATTCATTTAAGCAGCCCAAAAGAAAATATTGACGTTAAAGCAAAATTTGGAGAACCTATAAGACTTTCCCAATACGATCTTGTTTTTCACAAAACCAGTGCACCTGTTGAAAAAAAAGGATATGTTGTAAACATTCAATCTAAAGAGTCAAGTGTTGAGGAGATATCGTCTTTATATGAAGCAGCGTTATCTGATAAACTTTCTACCACTATTGAGCTTAAATTCAGATATCCGCATCCGGGAAAGGGCGAGGCTATACTTCACGAATTAATGGTGCTTTATTTAAAATCAGATTTAGAAGACAAAGTATCGATAGCAGATAGTACCCTTGCTTTTATTGACAGGGAACTGATCTTAGTTAGTCATCAACTAATTGGAGTTGAAGATCAGCTGCAGCAGTTTAAACAAGCTAATCAACTGGCTGATGTACAGGAACAATCAAAAGCGCTTATTGGCAGTGCCAGTGATTACGAAAAACAACTGAGCGCACTCGAAGTTCAGTTGTTGGTAATTTCGGACCTGGAAAAATATTTGAATGACCCCAATAATAAAAAGGTTGTACCGTCCTCTTTATCCATTCAAGATGCAAATTTTGGCACAGCATTGGCACAATACAATGAACTGGTTATGCAGCGTGGCAGGTTAACGCTTTCATCTACAGATGAAAATCCAATGGTTAAAAACCTGGACAGGCAAATGGAGACTTTCCGCGAAACACTGTTAAGAAGTATTGCTGAGTACAAAAAAAGCATTGTTATAAGCAGAAATGCTTTAATGTCAAAAAACAATTCGTTTACAGGCCTAATTAAAACAGTACCAGCCAAAGAACGTACATTTTTAGATTACACAAGGCAGCAAAACGTTAAAGAGGCGCTTTATTTATTCTTATTGCAAAAACGGGAAGAAACTGCCATTACAAAAACATCTACAATAACTACGTCCAGAATAATTGATGATGCAAAAAGTGAATACGCCGCACCAAAAAAGCCTATAGTTATAGCATTCTTCTTCCTTTTATTCATATCATTTCTGATTCCATTTGGCTTTATATCTGTTAAGGAGATGCTAAAAATGAGGATCACATCAAAATCAGACATTGAAAACGCTACTGAAGTACCGATTATGGGAGAGATCAGCCATAACGATAGCGGCGAAGTTCAGGTGGTCACTAAAAACTCAAGGTCTGTAATATCAGAACGATTTCGCGCCTTGCGGACAAATTTAAATTATGTGCTCAAAACCGACATCCCCCAGGTAATCATGATTACGTCGAGCATGAGCGGTGAAGGTAAATCCTTTGTCAGTTTAAACCTGGGCGGAGCACTTGCGTTAAGCGGCAAACGAATATTGTTTATGGAACTGGATCTCCGGAAACCGAAACTTGCATTTTCAATAGGTATTGATAATCAGAACGGCTTTAGCAATTACATGATGGCTGGGGCATTATCCGCAAAAAACGTGATACAACCCATACCGACAATGGAAAACTCCTTCATTATAACCTCGGGTCCTATACCACCCAATCCATCGGAACTGTTATTAAATGAAAGGTTAGGCCAGTTGATTGAAGAACAAAGGAAGCATTTTGATTATATAATAATAGACAGCGCGCCCGTCGGTTTGGTTTCTGACGCATTACTTATAGAAAAATTTGCTGATATAACTTTATTTATTGTCAGGCAGAATTACACGTATAAAACTCAATTACAAATTATAGACGATTTGAATGTTAGTCAAAAAATAAAACGCTCGTATTTAGTTGTCAATGATATTAAATCCCAAAAGGGCGGTTATTATGGGTACGGCTATGGTTATGGATACGGTTATGGCTATGGTTATGGCTACGGTTACGGAGAAACTGATACAAAAGTTAAAGGTAACTGGTTTAGCAGGCTGTTTTCAAAAAGCTGAGCTGAATATGAGTAGTATGGGTTGCCCGGAACGGTAACTTTTTTCCGGATGATAGCCGTCATGATTACAATTTACTTGTAAGGTTAGATAGTCGGCCTTAATTGGAGACAGGTTTACTTAGTTGAAAAACACAACGCTATGTATACACTCAAAATAGTTAAAACTATAAAAGAATCTAACGATGCAACGACCTTGTGTTTTAAGCAGCCTGGTTTAAAAAAAGTAAAATATTTACCGGGCCAATATTTGACACTTATTGTTAGAATAAACGGAAGAAAATATATAAGGCCATATTCCTTTTCTTCGGCGCCGGGAGTGGATGAGTTTCTGGAGATTACAATAAAAAGAGTTATTGGCGGCGTAGTTTCAAACCACCTTATAGACGTTATTAAAGAAGGGGACGTATTAGAGGTTATGCAGCCATTAGGGGATTTTATTTTGCCCCCGGATGCCGCTTTATTAGATAGACATATTGTTTTATGGGGGGCAGGCAGCGGAATAACACCCTTAATGTCTATCGCCAAGTATGCTCTTCATTATAAAATCGGCGCGCATGTTTCTTTGGTATACGGAAATAGGAATCCGTCGGATGTGATCTTTAAAGACAAGATCGATTCATTGCTGGATAAATTTGGTGATAGATTCTCTGCCTGGCATTTTCATACCCGGTTAACTGTACCGGTAAACAATCCCAATATCATCGAGGGGCGTATTAATCCGGGGAAAGTTTTCTCTGTCATGAAAAAAGTAGGTGATTTTAAACAATCGCTTCATTATATCTGCGGCCCTGCCGGTCTAAAAGAATCGGTTAAAACCTCCTTGATCGGATTAGGAGTTGATGTGGATAATATATTCTTTGAAGATTTTGAATTAATCATAGATCCTGCGGAATTTGAAAATATTACCACGCAAATGGTATCGGTTGAAAAAAATGGAGTGCGAGCGTTAGTAGAGGCGATAAAAGGCAAAAGCATTTTAGAGGCAGCATTAGATGCAAATATTGATTTGGATTACTCCTGCCAAACCGGGAACTGTTTTATATGCAAAGGAAAATTACTATCAGGAGAAGTGAAAATGATTGGTGTACAAAAATCTTTGGACGAATTAATGGAAGACGAATGTTTGCTGTGCTGTAGCTTTCCATTAACTAATGATGTATCAGTACTAGTTGTTTAAGAAAAATAAATAGAAGCATGAAGGTTGTATTATTAGCAGGTGGCTTGGGTACCAGGCTTTCAGAAGAAACTGTTTTGAAACCGAAACCGATGGTTGAAATTGGCGGGATGCCAATTTTATGGCACATCATGAAGATCTATTCCTCATATGGGTTTAATGATTTTGTGGTTTGCCTGGGTTACAAAGGTTATATGATAAAGGAATATTTTGCTAATTATTTCCTGCATAAATCCGATGTAACAATTGATATGACCGCTAATTCGGTTAAAGTACATGACTCACAAGCTGAGCCCTGGAAAATCACCATGGTTGATACAGGTAATGAATCAATGACAGGTGGAAGAATAAAAAGAATACAAAAGCATATTAACAATGAGCCATTTATGCTAACCTACGGGGACGGGGTAGGAACCATAGACATAAAAAAACTGGTCGAAGCCCATCAAAAGGCAGGTAAATATTGTACTGTAACGTCTGTGCAACCGTCCGGAAGGTTTGGTGCTTTAAATATATTGGAAGATCAATCGGTGCATTCTTTTATGGAAAAACCTAAAGGTGATGGAGCATGGATCAACGGTGGTTATTTTGTATGTGAACCCGAAATATTTAATTATTTAGATGGCGATGATACTGTTTGGGAACAAAATCCAATGGAACAAATTGCTTTGGACGGGCAGATGATGGCATACAAACATAACGGCTTTTGGAGACCTATGGATACCCTAAAGGACAAACATGACTTAAATGCAATGTGGGATTCAAACAACGCCCCATGGAAAATTTGGTAATATGTATAACAGCTTAGTATCTGCATATCAGGGAAAAAAAGTTTTTTTAACCGGCCATACCGGTTTTAAAGGGGCCTGGCTGCTTAAAACTTTGAAAATGTTAGGCGCCGAGGTTAAAGGATACGCATTAAGGCCCGACAATGATAAAAATCTATACAATCTAATTGATGGTGATCGGCTATGCGAATCAGTAATTGCGGATTTGCGGGATGCTGATACGCTGATAAATACAGTTGAAACGTTTGAGCCTGATTTTATTTTCCATCTTGCTGCACAGCCACTGGTGAGGCTTTCCTATAAAAAACCTTCCGATACATTTGCTGTAAATGCTATCGGAACCGCAAACTTGCTTGACGGGGTGAGAAAGCTTGCCAAACCTTGTAAGGTAATATTGATAACTACTGATAAAGTGTACCATAATTATGAGTGGATATACCCCTATCGCGAAAATGACAGGCTTGGCGGATACGATCCTTACAGCGCGAGTAAAGCGTGTGCTGAACTTGTCATAAACTCTTACCATAAATCGTTTTTTAACGTTGATAATTACGATAATCATCAAAAAGTAATAGCTGTAGGAAGAGCGGGGAATGTAATTGGGGGGGGCGACTGGTCACAAGACCGCCTTATACCCGATATAGCAAGAGCTATTGGTAACCATCAAAAAGTAATTATCAGAAATCCGATATCTGTGAGGCCATGGCAACATGTATTAGAGCCTCTTTTGGGATATTTATTATTAGGAGAAAAACTAACACAGGCCCCTGTTGAATATTCGCAAGCCTATAATTTCGGACCTTATGCGGACGATGCACTATCGGTTAAAAAAATGGTTGAATTGGCTATAAATAAGTGGGGAAGGGGAGAATATTTGATTAGCCAGCAAACCGATCAGCCCCACGAAGCCGGCTTATTAAAGTTAGATATAAATAAAGCCGTTGAGCATATAGGCTGGAGGCCTAAGTTTAATGCAAATAAAGCTGTAGAATATACTATAGACTGGTATAAGCACTTTTACGAAAACGAAAAAGGAATAAGTGATTTTACAGAAAAACAAATAAGTGATTTTTTAAATACATAGCAAAGGAGGATCGATGGCTAAGGTTTTTATAACCGGAATAACAGGCTTCTTAGGTTCAAACATCGCTCGCTATTTGAGCAATAACGGGCACGAAGTAATTGGGCTATACAGACATGGCTCATCATTAGAGTTATTAGAAGCTATTGAAGACAAGATCACTTTGGTTTTACAAGACGACGATTGGATAAATGGTATTATAAGCTATAAACCCCAGATAGTAGTTCATGCTGCCTGGGTAGGTGTCGGCCACAGCGATAGGGATAATTGGAATAGCCAGCTTTTGAATATTGATTACTTAAAGCAGGTTTTAACGACAGCCAAAGATGCTGGCGCCATCAAATTTATAGGATTAGGTTCCCAGGCAGAATACGGGATATTTAACGGAATGATAGACGAGAATTACCCGGCTGATCCAAAAGAAGCATATGGTTGTGTCAAAATGATTTGTACTGAATTTGTAAAGCAATATTGCACTTATTACGGAATGGACTGGTACTGGTTAAGGTTATTTTCATTTTACGGTGAAGGCGAATCTGAAAAGTGGCTTATACCATCGATGGTAAAAAAAATGATCACAGAAAAGGAGGTCGATCTTACAGCCGGTGAGCAGAAATATGCTTATTTATATGTTGAGGATTTGGGTTTAGCTATCAATAATATAATAAGTAAACAGGGCCGATCGGGGATATACAATATATCCGGAGGCAGCTTAATTATGTTAAAGGATTTGGTGGCGAATATTAGGAATATTGTTAACAAATCATTCAAATTAAATTTTGGCAAGTTGCCCTATCGCCCAAATCAGCCCATGCATATGCAGGGGGATTCGTTAAAGTTTAAAAAAGAATTTGGCGAATTTGAAGTTTCAAATTTTGACTCCTCTTTAGTAACGACAATTAATGCTTTGGTGAAACGATTTAAATGATTAAAGCAATGAAGGCATCTGATTACATAGCTACCTTTTTGGAGCAAAAAGGGGTTAAATATGTTTTTGAACTATCTGGTGGTATGATAACTCATCTGCTTGATTCTTTAAATCAAAAAACTTCTATCAACATCATAACCATGCACCATGAACAGGCTGCAGCTTTTGCAGCCGATGCTTATGGCCGTATTTCGGGCATTCCAGGTATCGCGTTAGCTACCAGCGGCCCAGGTGCTACCAACCTAATTACCGGAATTGGCAGTTGCTATTTTGACTCAATTCCGGCAGTTTTTATTACGGGCCAGGTTAATCGTCACGAACAAAAAGGCGAAAGAAACATAAGGCAATTGGGGTTCCAGGAAACCGACATAATTTCGATGGTAAAACCTATTACAAAAGCCTGTTACAAAGTTGAACATCAGGATGACCTTCCGGCAATTTTAGAAGAAGCTTTCTTCATAGCTACTGAAGGAAGGCCGGGTCCGGTTCTTATTGATGTGCCCATGGATGTTCAAAGACAAAACATAACAAAGGCTTCGCCCGAAGAAGAAGTGACTGTAAGATTAGAAATCGCTAAGCAAACGCTGAATGATATAGCTGAAAATATTCAGGCAGCTAAACGTCCGTTACTCCTTGTAGGCCGGGGCGTAAGATCGGGCTTTGCTATTGACAGTATGAGACAATTCGTCGAAAAAACTAATATTCCGGTTGTTACTACGCTACTGGCAGTAGATGCTCTTGAATATGAACATCCGAATAGAATCGGGTTCATTGGCAGTTATGGAAACAGATGGGCCAATATTGCGTTCGGCGAATGCGATTTGTTGCTTGTTGTGGGAAGCAGGCTTGACATTAGGCAGACCGGCGCCGACACAAAGTTTTTTGAGGATAGAGTGATATATCATGTGGATTGCGATCAAAATGAAATCAATAACCGAATTAAAGGATGCGTGCCGGTAGTTGCAGACGCGAAAGTTTTTTTTGAAGACTTTAATAATTACACTATAGATGAGCAGTTTCCAAAGGCTGAATTGTGGTATGAGTATATTAATGGTTTAAGAGAACAATGGCCGGATGTTAAAGAATTATCGCCTAACGGCATAAATCCTAATCTGTTAATACATATTTTATCTCAAAATTCACCTCTGTCTAAATGCTACCTCGCTGATGTGGGAAGCCATCAGATGTGGACCGCCCAATCTATTGAATTATCGAAAGATCAATATTTTTTAACCTCTGCCGGAATGGGAGCAATGGGCTATGCTTTGCCTGCAGCCATAGGGGCTTGTTTTGCATTAAACTTACAACCTGTAGTAGCAATTATCGGAGACGGTTGCATGCAAATAAATATTCAGGAATTACAAACTATAGCCCGCAATAAATTACCTGTAAAGGCTGTCATTTTAAATAATAAAAACCTTGGGATGATCCGCCAGTTCCAGGATAGTTATTTCGAGTCGAGGTATCAGTCTACTTATTGGGGTTACTCCGCTCCTGATTTTGAAAAGATATCCATCGCATATGGTATTAATAGCATTACTATTTCAAAAGAGGAAGAAATTGATGATGCTATAAAATGGATGTGGAATGATACAAATAAAGACTTGCCGGTGTTGCTTCAAATCATGATAGATCCATTTACGAACACTTATCCCAAAATTGCCTTTGGAAAACCCATTACAGAAATGGAGCCATTGGCGAAGCCAATAGAAATGGAAAGCACCTAATAATAAAAACACACTCAGGACAAACCCATTTATCTTCACAACTATGTTAAAAAACGTTTTAACTCCCGACTTGGAACAAAGCTTAAGGGAAATTGCCAGGAAAAATACTACCCAGATCATAATTCCCGGTAAAAATTATATACCTGTAACCGGTAAAGTACTTGATGAGGAAGATATTTTATACGGAGTTGATGCCGCACTTGACGGATGGCTGACCACCGGGCGCTTCGGCAATAAGTTCGAAGCAGAATTTGCAGCTTATTTCAATGCCCCGAAAGCATTGCTTGTAAACTCCGGATCATCAGCTAACCTGGTAGCTTTTTATGCCTTAACGTCTCCAAAATTAGGCGATAGGGCTATTAAACCCGGCGATGAGGTTATTACAGTCGCGGCCGGATTCCCAACCACGGTTAATCCAATAGTACAATTCGGGGCAGTGCCTGTTTTTGTAGATGTTGATATTGCGACTCACAATGTTCAGGCAGACTTAATAGAAACTGCGATTTCTCCCAAAACGAAGGCAATAATGATTGCCCATTCATTAGGGAATCCGTTTAACCTCGATGAGGTAATGCGCGTTGCAAAAAAATATAACTTATGGGTGGTTGAAGACGACTGTGATTCGTTAGGCGCTACTTACCGGGATAAAAAGACAGGCACCTATGGAGATATCGCAACCTTTTCTTTTTATCCGGCGCACCACATAACTATGGGCGAAGGCGGTGCAGTACTTATTAACAATCCGGAATTAAACAAACTTGCGGAAAGCTTTAGGGATTGGGGAAGGGATTGCTATTGCGAACCAGGTAAAGACAATACTTGCGGATGCAGATTTTCACAGCGATTAGGATCATTACCTTACGGATACGACCATAAGTATACGTACTCTCATATTGGATTTAATTTAAAAGTAACAGATATGCAGGCCGCTTTTGGCGTATCTCAATTAAAGAAGGTTGACAGTTTTGTTGAAAAAAGGCGGCTAAACTATTTGAGCTTATATGAAAGGATGAAAGAATTTGAAGACATTTTTATTCTTCCCGAACCTACCGCCAACAGTCAGCCGTCGTGGTTTGGTTTCCTTTTAACGCTTAGGGAAGGCGATGCTGCCGACAGGCATATGCTAGTGCAGCACCTTGAAGAAAACAAAATAGGTACCCGCCTATTATTTGCCGGAAATTTATTGCGGCAACCTGCTTACACTAATATAAACTATAGAGTAGCAGGCAAATTAACAAACACTGATATTATAATGAATCAGTCCTTTTGGCTGGGTGTTTGGCCGGGATTAAACGAAGCTCATTATGATTATATAGCTGATGTGATCAGAAAATATATATTAAACTAATTAAAAGTAACTGACGAATGGTTTATGTAAGGCTTGCATTCAAAAACCTGTAAATCGAATAGATATGAGATCGCTTTAAAAAATTAACTGATTATCTCTTTTTTAAACTGCAATGGCAGCAAATGGGATCTTATTATGATCATTGTCACCCGAATTTAGAAAATAGTGCGTATACAGATGTTTGAAAAAAACGAATTAATAACCTTCGCGTTGCCAACATATAACAGGGCTAATTTTATTGATGAACTGCTGGCCCATCTGTTAACTGAATTGGAGTTGTTTGAATATCCGATTTGGGTCTGTGATAATTGCTCCACAGATAATACGCAGAAAATTGTATTGTCGTATAAAGAAAAATACGACAATATAATTTATACAAAACATGAAAGCAATATCGGCGCTGACAGGAATGCACTCTTTATTCAAGACAATTTTGAAACAAAATATCTTTGGTTGGTTGGTGACGGGGTTCGTTTTAATAAGGGAAATTTTAATAGCATTTTAAATATCCTCAGCAATAATGATTACGATGCTATATTGTTAAATTATGGCGACAGAGTTATCGATATAAGTTCAGGTGTTTATACTGACCGGAATAAGCTATTAACAGATTTAGGATGGCATGCTACGCAATACAGTGCCAATATTTACCCAAAAAAAGCTTTCGCAGAACCATTTCCAGAGATATTATCTGAAGGATCATCTTTCAATTTCTATTTCAGGTTTTTTGATTATTTGGGTAAAAAAGAACAAATCAAGGTTTATTGGTATGAACACAATTCGTTTGCTTTCACACAGCTTCAAAAACCTAATTCATGGCATTCTAATATTGTTTCTATCTGGGTTAAAAACTTTACAGAAACAATACTTGCGCTTCCGATAAGCTATACTTTAAATTCAAAATTACATTGTCTTAAATCTTATGGAAAAACACACGGCCTTTTCAAATTAAAAACAGTAATAGCGTATACGATAAAGGGATATTACGTCCCATCTGACATTATAAGGTATAAAACCCATTTCCAATTACTGATGCCCAACAACTGGAGGGTGTATTATATGCTTTTTAATATCCCGAAGCCGATATTATCATTTTTAGGCAAACTAAAGGAAAGTATAAAAAACCTCAGGAAAACTTCAAATATGTTATAGGAAGAAACAAATAATGGAAATCAGCTTAAAAAGTCAAATCAAGTCCGGCCTGTTTTATTCTGCACTGGCAAAATATTCCGGGATCGTAATTTCTTTAGTAGTATCTGCGGTACTGTCGAGACTTTTAACGCCCGAAGATTTTGGTGTAGTTGCAATATCAATGGTTTTTATAGTTTTTATCTCGCTGCTCAGCGATTTAGGGTTTGCACCGGCAATTATTCAAAATAAAAACTTAACTACCGATGATACCAACAATATCTTCTCTTTTACTATATGGACAGCGTTACTGGGAAGTATTATATTTTTCTTTTGTTCCGGTTTGATTTCAAACTTTTATCATAACAAACCCCTAATAGTAATTTGTAAAATTCTTTCAGTTAATGTGTTTTTTAGCACTTGTAATATAGTTCCCAATGCACTATTAATGAAGGATAAGAAATTTAAATATATAGCTGTAAGAACATTAACTATTCAAATTATTGCCGGCATAATTTCAATCATAGCAGCTTTTGAAGGTGCAAGTTTTTATGCTTTATTAATAAACCCTTTACTGACCAGTTTTGTGATGTTTATTATTGACTATAACAAGACCGGGGTAAATTTCAAATTTAAATTTGATTTGTCATCTGTAAAAAAAATATTATCGTTTTCCTCGTACCAGCTACTTTTTAATATCGTAAATTATTTTACCAGGAATGCGGACACTTTGCTTATTGGCAGATATTTAGGCATCAATCCACTTGGATATTATGATAAATCTTATCGGCTAATGATGCTTCCTGTGGCTAATATAACCAATGTATTAACGCCTATTATACACCCGATTTTTTCAGACATGCAAAATGATAAAAAAAGGATGTATAAAGCAAACCAAAAAATAGTCCGGCTATTCGCCTATATTGGTTTCCCATTTTCTGTTTTGTTGTTTTTTCTATCTAAAGAAATCATTTTAATAGTTTTTGGCGACCAATGGATAAAAGCAATCCCCGTGTTTAGGATCTTGTCATTAAGCACCTGCTTGCAAATAATCGGTAGTAGTTCCGGATCCTTTTTTCAATCGCTTAATGCAGCCAGGTATTTATTTATTTGCGGCATAGTGAATGCTTCAATAGTAGTTTCTTCATTATTATTTGGATTGTTTTATTTAAAAAGTATTGAGGGGGTAGCCCTTTCATTTGCAATCGCAAGTTTATTGGGATTTTACTCAACATTTTACTTTTTGATCACTAAATCATTCGACGAAAGCTTATTGTCTTTTTTTAAAACGCTTATCTCACCTTTTGCATTTGCCCTATGCCTGTTTGTTTGTTTATGGTGTGCAGACTTAGTGATAAAGCCCTTAAGTATATATATAACAGCATTTGTAAAGGTGCTTATAGCGCTCGTAGTTTCGCTGATCTATGTTCAATTAGTTGAAAGATTGGGCCTGAAAGACTTATATAAATTGCTAGCAAAAAATTAGAATAGATGTATTAGTAGTAATGGATTTATGAATAAAATTTATGCGATAATAGTTACTTACAACGGAATGCAATGGATAGAGAGATGCATAGATAGCCTTATCCATTCAAATGTTCCGGTAAACATAATTGTAATTGACAATATGTCGACAGACGGTACTACTGAATTTATAAAACGTAAGTACCCTGCAGCGGAGTTGATTGAGACCGGAAAGAATTTAGGTTTTGGTAAGGCAAATAACATTGGGATTACACTTGCTATTAAACAAGATGCGGATTATGTATTCCTTTTGAACCAAGATGCCTGGGTTGATATAAATACTATTGGTGAACTGGTAAGAATACACAAACAAAATCCGGGATACGGGATTTTAAGTCCGATACATTTGAATGGTAAGGGGAGCGCTTTAGATTATAAATTTTCACTCCAGTGTAACGCTACCGATTGTCCCGGATATGTTTCAGACTTGGTAACATCGGCGTTAAAACAGGTTTACACCATTAACTTTTCTAACGCCGCATTATGGTTAATTTCAAAAGACTGTATTCAAAAAACAGGCGCGTTTGACCCGATATTCCCTCATTATGGCGAAGACTTTGATTACGTAAACAGGATAAAATATTATGGATTTAAAATTGGGATTGCACCGGTGTTAAGGGGGTTTCATGATAGGGAAGAGAGGCCGTACTCTGAAAAACGCGAACGGATTATAACACAGCTATGGTATCTGTGTGTTTTAAAAGATATCCGGAAATCATTGTTTGTTGGATACTTAATTGTTTGTGTTTATTGGTTAAGGTTCACTTTACAAAAGGCTTTAAAGTTTAAGATCCGATCAATATTTTACGACTTTTTGTATGTATTTAAGCTGCTATTTTCTGTAGGTGCAATTATTAGAAGCAGGAGGAAATGCAAGCTATTAGGCGCTTACCTATAAAATGTAAAGTTATAGCTGTAATTGTTAACAACCATTTAGTAAAATTAGAGATAGCAGTATTACTATATGAGAATTTTAATTGTAAATACACTTTATTATCCTGCATTTAGAGGGGGGGCAGAAATTTCTGTTCAACTTTTATCCGAAGCGCTGGTAGCAGCGGGAAATAATGTTTATGTTATTTGCATAGGCCCATCAACTAAAGTTTACAAGCATAATGGCGTAATTGTTATAAGGCTAAAGGAAAGAAATATATATAGCACTTTTCATCGTAAAAACCATAGGTCCTGGCTGAAAACTATTTGGCATCTGATCGACACATTTAATATCATTCATTTTTTTAGTTTCAAAAAGCTGGTGTCTAAAATTAAGCCGGAATTGGTTAATACTAATATTTTACAAGGCATTTCACCAATTGTATGGAAGGTATTTAAAAAAAATAAAATTAAGGTGGTTCACACTATCAGAGACTACTACCTATTATGTCACAAATCTATCTTATTTAATAACAATAAAAATTGTGATAGCCTCTGCATGGCATGCCTGTTGACGCACACCTTAAAAAAGCCATATTTTAATATACCCGATTATTTTATAGGTATTAGACAATTTACTTTAGATAAATATAAAAGGTATGGTGTTATCCAAAACGAATCAAAAGTTATATATAATCCTATACCGGGCGATATACCGGATACCTATAAAAAAAGAGCTGTAGACCCTGATGAGATTGTTTTTGGTTATATCGGTCATCTAAGTATCAACAAAGGTGTTCAATATTTAGTTGATGAGATTGCAAGTATTGATAACGCGGTAAAGAAAAAAATTAAAATTGTATTTGCCGGTAGGGGAGATGAAAAATTTGTACAGGGATTAGCTGAAAGGTTGACGGGTTCGGAAGTGAAATTTGAATTTATAGGAGTGGTAAACCAGGAGGTTTATTTTTCTAAAATAAATGTATCTATAACCCCTTCGTTGTGGAACGAGCCTTTTGGAAGAGTGGTTATAGAAGCACTGGCTTATTCAATTCCTGTTTGCATGAGTTCGAGCGGAGGATTGCAAGAGCTTTATAATCCCGATTGTTGTTGGATGTTTGAACCGGTAAAAGATGCATTGAAAAAAACTATAGAGGGTATTTACTTTGATATTCCTTCGATAATATTAAAAGGCAATGAGAGCAAAAAATATGCTTATCAATTTTCGGTTAATAAAAATTATTTAAAGACGTTCGAAATCTTTAATAACCTTACTGTTCAACCTTACGAAATATCATGAGCCTTATAAAAAATATTTTTATTTACTTCATTATTGTTAACCTGTTTTTTATAGCGCCGCTGCATTTTTTATACTCATTTATTTTAAGGTCCGAATTCCTAAACTATTCTTTTGCAGGTGGCCTTGTAATTTTAATAATTTTTTACAAAAAACAGCAGATCGCCAAAATTATTACCCAACACGCGTGGATATTTTGTTATTTCATAATCGTAATTCTGTACTCATTATTATTCGAGAAATACGAAGTGGTAGGCTTTTTTTTATATGAATTAATTCCGTTTTACTTTTTTGCTTTATTTAAAGACGATTTAGCGGAGACAATTACTACTTATAAAAAAACCATTGCCGTAACGTTTATAGTTAGTGCTTCGGGTATTATATATGACTATTATTTTGACTTCCCATGGAAAGCTTTAACCTTTAGCGCAGGCGGCAGAGATGTTGAACTTTCTAAAAACTGGACTGCAGACAGTGTTGAGCGCGTGGCCGGATTATTCAGGAGTTCTGACCAGGCCGCTGCGGGCGTCATCTTTTTATGTGTTTTGTTTCTATACGTCAACAAGAATTTGATCGCAAATCACATTGTAATCATCATCACATTTTTCTGCGTTTATATTACCACTACAAAAACCGCCTTAGTTGCGTTGATATTAATATATATCCTTTATGTCTTAGAGTTTTTGAAGCTGAAATTCAGGGGGTACCTAACAAACTGGTTAACAGCGTCTATGATAGTCGTCGTTATTTTTTTGCCTTTGGGCCTTGTAACGGACCTGAAAATTCCTTTGCTTGATAATTATTCATTTAGAGACCGTTTAGTTAATGAATGGCCTTTTGTGATGAATCAATTCGAAAGTTTTGTACAATATATTTTAGGTTTAGGCATGGGAAGTGTTGGGGCTGCCCAGATTATTTTTGGGCAAAGTAAATTAGCCAGCCCTGGCGATAATTTCTTCCTGTTTTTGTATGGTAATATTGGCATAATGGCGTTTGGGGTGTTTTATATGATCTATAAAAACTTAAAAAACACCCGGGAAACTATTACGATTTACCTGGGCATCTTTTTATTGAGTTATGGCATTACTTACGGTGTACTTGAGAGCCCGCTTAACTTGCTCATTTTAACTTTAGTGGCTTTCCACACTTCTACCCCTCAAAATTTATTAATAATAGAAAATGATGAAGGTTCTTATTATTAACGATCATAAAGATGGTGGCGGAGCTGAATCAGTTGTTGCGATGCAATATCAATTGCTTAAAGAAGCCATATCTGTAGATATTCTCTACGGCGATGAGTTGTCTCCTGAAATTAATATCTTTTCATATATATATTCTTATAAGGTCAAAAAAGCTGTTGTCAATAAATTAAAAGAGGCAAATTATGACATTGTTCATTTGCATAATTTTTACCACATATTATCACCCTCTGTTTTACAAGCGCTAAGGCAAGCAAAAAAAACAAATCATAGGCTCAAAGTTATATACACCGCGCATGATTATCATTTAGTATGCCCTAACAGTGGTTATTATTATTTAAAAAATAAAAGCATCGTCAATTTTCAAATAAATGATAAATGGCCGTGGATGTTTATTAATAATATCGATAAAAGATCAATTATACATAATCTGTTAAAAAAAGCACAATGGTTCAATGCTTACGTAATTCATGATTATAGAAAAGTAATTGATGTTATTACAGCTCCGAGCTTTTTTTTAAAACAAGTAATACTTGCACATTTTAATGCTGAGGTAAGAATGATCAGAAACCCGTCGGCCCCAATAAATAATGACGCCGGCGTTTTTGATAAAACCGCCGATAATAAATTGCAATTGGTTTTTTTTGGGCGTTTATCAATAGAAAAAGGATTAAATAACTTTATTAAGCTGCTTTCTCAAATTAACGACATACCATACCACCTTTCCGTAATTGGTGATGGCCCCGAATATCATGAACTAACTAAACTTGTTGCACAATACCGGCTAACCGATAAAATAAAATTTATAGGTAAGATGGTGCGATCTGATCTATTGTCGTCATTAAAAAAATATGATCTGTTTGTTTTGCCATCTGTATGGTATGAGAATGCGCCAATGTCCATTTTAGAGGCGGCACAGGCCGGTTTGATGATTGCCACGCCTGACCATGGGGGTATGACGGAAATGGTTGAGGCCGTTGGCGGCGGCTACCATTTTAATTATGCTGATCCAGGGAAATTAAGAAGCTGTTTAATTGATGCACAAAGGGTAAAACACCAAAAGCCGCAAAGCCATATTAATGATTTTGCAGCTTTTCTACCCGAAACCTTTTGCAGCAAAATGATTGATTTATATAAAGAGGTGTTGAGTAATCAATCTCAAACTCACGAATAATTATCTTAAAACATGCATTTCAACAAAAATAATAAAACATAAACTCAATAGTTGATGGTCCAAATTCCACATATGCCAAAACACAGGTTGCAATGGGTTGACAGCTTAAGGGGCATTGCTTCGTTATTAGTTGTAATACTTCATTTATGGATAAGTGTGATAAGAAACTATCATGTGTCGCAGTCTGTATCTGTCAAAGCGATAACCTCAATTATTTTTGGCTACTTAGATTTTGGTAAAATTGGTGTGGTGGCTTTTTTTATAATCAGCGGTTACGTTATACCCTATAGCTTAAAAGGCAAATCACTTTCTCAATTCTTTATAACCAGGTTCTTCAGATTATATCCGGCATACTGGTTTTCCATTCTGGCACTGATAATTATAGCGGGGCTCCCGCCTGTTAAAGATCTACTGATCAACATGACCATGCTGCAAAGATTTGTGAGTGTTAATGATTTAATAGGCGCATTTTGGACATTACAAATAGAATTGATCTTTTACTTTTTATGTGCTGTTTTACATTATTTTAATTTATTAGAAAATGACAAAATGATAATCAAATGCATCTACATATTGATCATTTTGTCTTTATCGATGTCAGTAGTCAGATATTTTACTAATATCAAACTTCCGGTAGCGCTTTTGTTAGGTTTATCGGTAATGTTTATTGGTTTAGCATGGAGAAGGCATACACTTGACAGTTCTACAATTATAAACAGAAGAGCAATTACAGTAATAATAGTGTTTTTTATTGTTTTGCTACTACCAATAACAATTTTAGCGTATTCAAGAAACTATGGCTATGACGAAACCTGGTATCGGTACTTTTTCTCGTATAACGTAGCAATAATTATATTTTTTGCTTTCGCGAGGTTTAAATACTTCAACAGAGTGCTGTTGTTTTTTGGAGGCATAAGCTACTCATTGTACTTGCTACATCCCGTTTTTGGATTAGACCTGAGTTATAAAATTGCAAAAACATTGTCTGTCAATAGTGTCCCACTATATATTATTATTTTTTTTACGCTTTCGATATTCAGCGCCGCCGTTTGCTTTTACCTGGTTGAAAAACCTTTTGTGGCAATTGGCCGGAAAGTAATTAAGGCTTATTTTAAAAATTAACTCGTTTATAACATTATCTTGAAAAATGCAAAGGCTATGAAAGTATTGATATCAAAACTCAACCAGTGGTCGCGAAAAAATATCGCGATAGCACTGTTAATGATTATTATTTTAGGATCGGGCTTTACGGAATTTAATTACCGTGCAGATTTTATTATAGGTGTAAACGGGCATCCGTTGAACCAGAAGGCATACCTTTCAACGCCGGTTGCTACACAGGCTTCATTAATTAAATCATTAGGGATGTCATATTACAGGGTGGATATAGGAACAGATTTAAACGGAACGATCTTAAACGAAGCGAAGTTTTTAGAACTCGCGACTGTGTTTCAGGCGAATGGTTTAAAAATCCTGCCTATGCTTTACCCTCATGGCTACGAACAATGTAATAATGCAACTGAGGCTTACAGCCTTGGAAAAAAAATGGCAGGTGGTTTTGCGCTTAAATATGGTAAATATTTTGACCATTACGAGTTAGGAAATGAAATGGATTTAAAACTTTTAAAAAAGCGTATGCTTGATGGCAAAGATACATCCGACTTTGACCATGCAAAATCAGTTATTATTTGCAACTTTTTAAAAGGGATGAATGATGGCGTTAACGCAAGCGCCCCCACGGCAAAAACAATTATTGATATGTCTCAAACTCATTCTGGCTTTATAAAACTGTTAAAAGCTTATAACGTAAATTTTGACATTATTGGCCAGCATTGGTATTCAAACAGTCTGTACGCTCAGTCAACTGATTACCAAAATACGGTTAACGATCTTCTAAGCG
Source organism: Bacteroidota bacterium (assembly GCA_040389965.1). Taxonomy (GTDB): domain Bacteria; phylum Bacteroidota; class Bacteroidia; order B-17B0; family Aurantibacillaceae; genus UBA4416. The sequence goes on along the minus strand of JAZJZF010000067.1, from coordinate 20,232 downwards.
TCTACAAATATAAAAAGCCAATTTGGATAACGGAGTTTAATCAATTCCAGGGCTCAATAAACGACAGGGAGGATAGTCAAAACATGATTATCCAGGACTTTATTAGTAACTGCAGTAAAAATAAGTTGATACAGGCATTTTTTATTTATGAATTGCTGGACGAGCCGGAATTAAATATGAACCAGGAACATGCTTTTGAGAAACAGTATGGTATTGTTAAACTTGATAAGCAAAATGGTTTGCCCCAATATAAAAAAATCGCCAAAACATTGAGCAGTTCACATAAATTTTAAATGTCAAGATCGCGTTTACGTCGCCCCGGTTAATAGTCCGTATTGGTTTTATTGGCGATATATTTTAACGGGGGCTGAATTTTAATATAACTCATGAAGATAGCTATAGTGCAAGATGACTTAATGCGGCGTGGCGGGGCAGAACAAGTTGCGCTCAGCTTTCACCGGGCATTTCCCGAAGCTCCGATTTATACGCTTTGTTATCAACCGGAACTTACCTATCCGGAGTTTAAATCGGCAAAAATAATCACAAGCTGCTATCAGCGCCTGGTAAAAACCGAGGAGCAAATGAAACGGTATTTTTTTCCGCTGGGCTTATTGGCTATGCGGCAAATGAAAGTTGAAGGTTTTGACGTTGTATTAATGTCAGCCACCTTTTGCGCGAAATATGTTAAAATTTCTAAAAATACACTGGTTATTTGTTATTGCCATAATCCTTTCAGACTGGCCTGGGAGCCAGAGTCGTACCCCAAAATTGCATCGGCTTCATTTTTTAAAAAGCAACTTTATCGGCTCGTTATCAAAACTTTAAGAACACTTGATAAAGCCTCGACAAAAAATATACATTTTTTTATTGCCAATTCCAGGGTCGTTGCAAGCCGAATTGAAAAAGCTTATGGCACCGATAAAGAGATAATTACCATTAATCCCCCGGTTAAATGCAATGATTTTTACATTTCAACCGATAGCAAAGATTACTATTTAGTAGTATCAAGATTTGAGCCATACAAAAAAGTAGAATTGGTTTTAAGCGTATTTAGGGAATTAAATACGCCTCTAATGCTTGTAGGCAATGGCTCGATGATCGATGAGATCAAAAACATGGCAGGTGATAATGTCACTATCAGGAGCAAAGTTCCTAAAGATGAATTGGCAAAGTTGTTTGCCAATTGCAAAGCATTGATATTTCCACAATTTGAAGATTATGGGATAACGCCACTTGAGGCAAATGCATCGGGCAGGCCGGTGATTGCTTATGGGAAAGGCGGTGTATTAGAAACAATGGAACCTTATAAAAATGATGCTTCAAAGGCCAGTGCATTGTTTTTTGACCAGCAGGATGAACAGTCGTTAAAAAAAGCGCTCAAAGAATTCGAAACATTGCAATTTAGCCCGGACTATATTAAAGCGCATGCCAGGAAGTTCGACGAGCAAGTATTTATTGATAAGATAGCGGGCGTAATATCCTCAAAATTACGCGAACATAATCCGAAGATAAAGGCATGAAGAATAAACAGCCGCATCGCCTTTTATAAACAGTTAAGATTTTTTGAGCTATTGTTGCTCATGTAATTGTATATATCCAAATTTCGGGTTGTTACCTTTCTCCTTTTTTCAATAAAACTTATATAAAAATTTAACGCGTTGATTGGTTCGCCCTTTGGTTTTAAATTACCTGTTCTCCGGCGCTAAAACTATAATCTGCAGGTATAGTGGAATCGTTCTCCCGCGCTTTCATCGCCGTTCCAATAAATACTACCGATATAGCGTCTTTAAGGCAGTCAATGAGCACCTTCATGTTCCGATTAGTGTACATGTACCTTAGTGTAATTGTATTTAAGACACCATTATGTAATTTTATTCGATAAAAAAGCAGATATAATGGGATTGTTTTTTTATAAATGTCTTTTAAAGTCATTTTATTGCATTTTCTTGCTGATTTTTAAGTAAGTTTTCATACAAAACATAAAAAATTGTCAATTTTTAGTTTAATTTATTTATAATAAATGTATTGATATTTAAAAAGAGTAAATTTTTATTGTAATTTTCACTAATATTTTTGATGAAATTGTAAAAACATCAAAAAACATTAAATTTTTATCGATTGTAATCGTATAAAAAATACAAATTGGGTATATTTGTTATATCTATCGAAGAAAAACTCAAGTTTTAATTAAGTAAAATATTTTTTAAGGTAAAACACAGTGAGAGAATAGATTTTATAATTACAAATTGTTAGTAAACAGTGTAACATTAAAATAAATTGTCATGATACTAAATAAGGACTCTAATTTTGAAGTTTTCCGTTTTTTAAATGACGTTTTCCTGATTTTTGTAAGTTTCTACGTCGCCTTTGTAATGTTTACAGGGCAGGTATATACAAAAATTACCTTTATCGACTTTTGGATGCTGCTGTTGTTGGTTGGTGCGTGGTATTTTTGCAGCAGAAGTAATAATTTTTACGGTAATTTAAAAAGGAAATCGCTTTTTAAAAACGTGCTCAACACGTTTCATAATTTGTTTGTACAGTTATGTATTGTGATTATATTTTTCTTTGCAATATACCGCACCAGCCACTTCCAACAGTTTATTTATGTTTATATAGGCTTGCTATGTATTTTAATTCCGCTTGAAAAAATCTTATACAAACGATTAATAACTTATTTGCATTATAAAGGTTTCACGCAAAAAAAGATCCTGATTATTGGTGCGGGTAAAACCGGAATGGCGTTTTTCGATATTATCAATGACCAAAGACACCTGGGTTATGAAGTGGTCGGCTTTTTAGATGATCAGGCCAAGCCGCACCTGAATGGAAGTTACCTGGGTAAACTTGAAAAGTTAGATGAGTACGTAAGTACCAATATGAGGGAATTTGACGAAGTAGTGGTAGCGCTACCCAATGCGGCCAATGAAAAAATAAAGCACATAGCAGATATAGTTGGAAACCACGCAGTAAAACTAAGAATTATACCGGCTTATCATGAGCTTATCAATTCACAATACCGTGTAGGTACTTTTGGCGATTTTCCGATGATCACTCTGCGCGACGAGCCACTCGACGATATACATAACCGGGTGATTAAAAGAGTTTTTGATACGGTCTTTGCTTTATTTATACTGGTGTTTATATGTTCATGGCTATTCCCTATAGTAGCAGTTGCTATAATGATCGACTCTAAAGGCCCCATATTCTTTTTACAGGAAAGATGGGGTCGAAAGAATAAAAAAATTAAATGTTACAAGTTCCGGTCAATGTACACCTATTCAAAAGATGTAAGTGACAAAGACGGCAAATATCAACAAGCTAAAAAGAACGATAGCAGGATTACAAGAGTGGGGCGGGTTCTCAGAAAAACTAATCTTGATGAGTTTCCTCAGTTCATTAACGTTTTGTTCGGAAATATGTCGGTAATAGGGCCGCGGCCGCATCCTACCCCGCTAAATGTAGAATCGAAGCAGGTAGTCGACAATTATCTTGTTCGTCACCTGGTTAAACCGGGAATTTCCGGTTGGGCGCAGGTGAAAGGTTTTCGCGGAGATACGTCTGACCCTAATTCAATGCGCGAAAGGGTGAAATGTGACATATGGTATATAGAGAACTGGAGCCTTTGGCTTGATATCCGCATTATCTTGCTGACAGTGTGGGGAACAGTAATGGGAGATAAAAATGCATTTTAGTTTTGGTTCGTTTTTGGTTTCAAATTGCAACATAATAAAGATTCGACAATGAACGGACGCTCGTGAAAATAACTCCCGTATCAAGGGGCATACGTAGGAAACATCCAACGGCTAATCGTACTGATTTGAGCATTTTATCGCTACAGCAAAAAATCGCTAATGACAGAACAAAAACGGGTGTTAAATGCGATAACGAATTTTAAATTGATTAATTTTTTATATCATGATAAATCTTAAAGAAGATTCACGTTTGGAGAGATTTCTGGCTGTGCTGTCGATCGTGGTAATTGCTTTAAACTTTTGCGTTTGTATCATCGTGATGCAAGCGCACAAAAACGACGTCGCTAAGATTAATGCCGTAAAAAAAGAGATGGCAAAAAAATAACAGACTTACAATTTCAAAAAAGCAAGGCATTAACGTTATCGTAAAACATGCTGAAATTTTTTTCGCTTTTTGTCAACTATCTATTCTATTTTCTTTTCGATACGGGAATATCAGGCAACCGGATAACCCGGTGACTGTATTTGGCATCATCTTCGGAATGGGTAACCATTATGATAGTCGCGCCGTCTTTATTTAGTTCGTTCAGTAAATCCATAACTTCCTTACCGTTGTCACCATCTAAATTTGCTGTCGGCTCGTCCGCAAGTATCAATTTAGGATGGTTTACCACCGCCCTTGCTAATGCAACGCGCTGCTGCTGGCCGCCCGATAATTGCTGTGGATAAGTTTTCCGGCGTTTATCGATATGCATTTTATCCAGTATTTCCTCGGCTCTTTTTGCACGTACCGAAGTGGGTAAACCGGTGTAAATCATAGGAAGTTCCACATTTTCAAATACCGTGAGGTCATCAATTAGGTTAAAATTCTGGAATAAAAAGCCCACATTTTGCTTACGCAGATCCGCGCGTTTACGCTCGTTAAAATGGGTCACTTCAACACCGTTGAAAACATAGCTTCCGCTATCCGGATCGTCAAGAAACCCTAAGATATTCAGCAGGGTTGATTTCCCGCAGCCTGATGGGCCCATGATCGCTACAAATTCACCTTCGTTAATTTCGATGGACATTTTGTTTAATGCCACTATATCCAGCTCATCGGTATGGTAACATTTTTCGATATCAGAGATCTTTATCATATGCTTCAGATTTTAGAGGGTTAAAATCATTATAAAGCTGACGATGTTCTGTCTTTTATTTTATAAATCTACGAAATAAGATATATAAATATCACAATTTCAGGCCGGTATAATAGCAAAATCACCCTTTATGGGGGATGAAAAATGTGATATAAAAGTGCGTTGAGTTGTCCGGTAGATAATAGACCCTTTTGTTAAATGCGCTCCATCACTTTTTCTGCATTAATTGATAGAAGGCTTCCTGCGCGTCATCCCCGCATTCGGCACCCGGAACTGCCGGTACAGATTTAAGATGCTGGTCAATTAAGCTTGATTTTCGATAAGGTGCTAACTGAATATTTATAAAACTGAATATTTCATTTTTGCAGGCTTCATCATATACTGGAAATACCACCTCAACCCTCGACCGCAGGTTACGCTCCATCCAGTCTGAAGATCCAAGAAAGATTTTCGGATCGTTATCATTGTTAAAAATAAATATCCTCGAATGTTCCAAATAACGTCCTACAACGCGGGTTAATGAAATATTTTCGCTAAGGCCGGGTACGCCCGGTCTCAAACGGCAAATACTTCGTACTATCAGCTGTATTTTTACACCAGCGTTAGAAGCTTCATACAGGGCATCAATCATCTCGCTGTCTTCGAGGTTGTTCAGCTTTATAATAATTTTTCCTTCGCCGCCATTTTGGGCAATCCTTATTTCGTCATTTATCAATTCTTTAAACCTGTCGATTATATTGAATTGAGATACAAGTAAATGGTTAAATGGCGCGGGCTGCTTACCGGTGTACAGGTAAAGAAATACCTCTTTTAATTCTTCATTCATTTCAGGATTGGAACTTAGCAGACCGATATCAGAATAGATGCCGGCGGTTCTTTCGTTAAAGTTACCGGTGCCATAAAAGCCGTAGGTTTTGGTTACGCCATCTTTCACCCGGGTAATCAAAGCTGTTTTGGCATGGACTTTTATATCAGGAAGACTGTAGGAAATTTCGATACCTGCTTTTTCCATTTTCTCTGCCCAAAGCAGGTTGTTGGCTTCATCGAACCTGGCCTTTACTTCTACAAAGGCCCTTACCTTTTTGCCGTTTTTGGAAGCACTGATAAGCGCATTCACGATATGAGAATCAGATGCAACCCGGTAAAACGTAGCCATAATTTCGGTTACGTAAGGGTCCAGCACTGCCTGGTTAAAGAATATTAATACGTGATCGTAAGACTGATAGGGAAAATGCAATAGAAAATCCTTATCGTTCAATGCCTTAAAATAATGTTTATACGATGCCAGGTTATGGTGTTTTAAAGATTTCCATTTAGCCAGCCCCGGTAAAGAACCGGCAGGGATAGGGAACGAGAAAAAATCGCTCATTTGTTGGTATCTGCCGGTAGGGGTTAGCTCATCACTTTCTATGTTAAAAAGTTCTATTAATAATGACACCAGTTCTTTTGGCATGGCTGCGTCGTACTGGAACCGGGATGGTGCTCCGAATGCGCGCTTCTCCAGGCTGAGCCTCATTTGCCCGGCGATAGCGCCCTGGTATTCATCAAGGGCCAGGTCGGCGTCTCTATTCAGTTTAATGGAGAAACAACCCTTAACGTTATAGTTTTCCAGGAACTTTTCCCCGCCCAGCCGTATAATATCATCCAGGTAAATTACATAGTGTTTATTATCTATTTGTGGCAGCGCTATAAACCGGGGGAGGTGCTGGGTGGGCAAATTTAACAATATCAGGTTTTCGGGACCTTTTTTACGGGACACCTGCCAAACGAAATACAACTGCCGGTCTTCAAGAAACGGCGAGGTTTCATTGGTTAACCAAATTGGCTGTAAATAGGAGGCCACCTGGGTGTTGAAGTATTCATATATAAACTCAAGATGCTCCTCGCGTACTTCTTTGTGATTTTGGTACAGAATAATATTATTTTCGGATAAACCGGGGATAATGGTAGTAGCTAAAATAGAACGCAGGTAATTGGTTTGATGGCTCGCCTCTTTACGAACGGCGGCCAGTATATCGCGGTAAGAGCTATTCTCCTCCTCGTTAAACTCACCCATTTTGCTGAGTGTTTCTAAATGCGCTACCCTGACTCTATAAAATTCATCCAGGTTGGATGCATGGATGGCAATGAATTTTATTTTTTCAGCGAGGGGCAATTGCGGATCCGTACTTTCTTCCAGCACGCGGTGGTTGAAGCTTAGCCAACTCAGGTCCCGGTTAAAATATTTTGCTGTTTCAATTTCAGGTGCGCTTAAATTTTCCATGGTAGTTAAAATATTTTTCTGTTGGATGAAGGACAAATATGTTTATGAAAGGCCAATGAAACGAAGCAGGAGTGGGCAACATTAGCCGCGACAAAAAAGATTTTTTGCATAGTTCTAAAGTAATTACCTATTATTATGAGAATGTTAAACTTTGATTAACTCAGATAAGTTAAAACTCATGCAATTGCCGAAGGGACTTTATTAGTATTTAAGAATGTGATTAAAAGCTATGCCCTTGAGATATAACGTTTTTATTTAAAATTTTATCGAAAATGTTATGACTAGACCGGAATTTTGGCCGAGATTTGAATTTGCATTAATTATAAACCTGTCTCACCATGAAAATTAGGATTTATATATTACTGGCATTTATTTGTATATCTATTTTCGGTGCCTATGGGCAAACGCCGGTTCTTCAGTGGCAAAAAGCTATGGGTGGCAGCGCCGGCGACATATTTGCCCACATGACAATGACTGCCGATGGTAATTTTATAGCCGTGGGTTTATCACACTCAAATGATGGTAACGTCAGCGGTGCGCACGGTGGTAGTGATGCATACATTACTAAATTTGCTAATGACGGCACTATTATTTGGTCCAAATTATATGGTGGAACCGGGCATGAGTTGCTATATTCCATTATTCAAACACCTGATGGCGGATATATAGGTCTTGGCTATACAACTTCTAACGATGGCGATGTTAGCGGTAATCACGGCGGCTGGGATGTCTGGGTAATAAAAATAGCAGGCGACGGCACTTTGCAATGGCAAAAATGTTTTGGCGGCACCGGCGACGAACAAGCATTTTCAATTATATCAACCAATGACGGTAATTATTTAATCAGCGGCCTTACGCCCTCAAATGACGGAGATGTACAGGGAAATCACGGTGGCACCGATGGTTGGTTGTTCGAAATCGATCCGTCAGGCAACTTATTATGGCAGAAATGCTTTGGAGGGACTTATAACGATGATTTTACCAGGGTTATACAAACGATTGATAATGGCTTTATAGTAGCCGGGGAAACGATTTCTAATGATGGTGACGTTTCAGGCCTTCACAATATCCCGGGTTCGTCCAACGCGGAAGAGTGGGTTGTAAAATTAGATGCTACAGGAAGCATTCAATGGCAAAAATGCTATGGTGAGGCCGGGTATTCAGTGGGGGTTAACCAAATTATTCAGGCTCCCGGAGGCGGTTATCTTATGGTCGGAAACATCTCAAATAATGCAGCAAGTACTCTTTCCAGCGGTGACCTAACCAACTACTACGGAAACTATGACGCCTGGGTGATTAAGATAAATGATACCGGAACTATTCAGTGGCAACGTACGCTTGGGGGAAGCCAGTTCGATGTATTGAACGATTTGATAAACACTTCAGACGGGGGATTTTTATTGGTTGGGGAGTCATCATCAAACGGCTCTTCAGGCGATGACTGGATAATTAAATTAAACAGCAGCGGCGCCACCCAATGGCAATTATATTTGGGGGGCTCCGGAAATCAGGAAGCTGAGTCTGTTGTGCAAGTCAATAGCTGCGAATATGTACTTGCCGGCGGTATCGCTAAGCAGATCCCTGGCTATCATGGAAACAATGATGCATGGGTAGCAGATATTGCGGCAATATTGATCCCTTCGGTAAGCATTGCAGCCAATCCGGGCAACAGCATTTGCCAGGGTACGCCGGTAACTTTTACCGCAACGCCTGTCAACGGCGGCGCTTCACCGGCTTATCAATGGCATAAGAATGGTATAAATGTGGGCAGCAACAGCCCAATCTACACCGATAACGCCCTGGCCAACACCGATGTAATAACGGTAACATTAACCGGCAATGCCCCATGTGCTACGCCAACAAGCGCAAACAGTAATTCTGTAACAATGAAAGTTACCGCACCTGTAACAGCATCGGTGAGCATAGCTTCCGGCGCAGGAAACAGCATTTGCCAGGGTACGCCGGTAACTTTTACCGCAACACCTGTTAATGGAGGTGCAGCGCCGGTCTATCAATGGCAAAAGAACGGTATAAACGTAGGCGGTAACAGCCCGGCTTACACCGATAACGCCCTCGCTAACAACGATGTAATAACTGTGACATTAACCAGCAATGCCACCTGCGTAACGCCAGCGACGGCAAACAGTAATACAGTAACGATGACAGTTACACCGTCTGCAACCCCTTCGGTGAGCATAGCTTCCGGTGCAGGAAACAGCATTTGCCAGGGTACGCCGGTAACTTTTACCGCAACACCTGTTAATGGAGGTGCAGCGCCGGTCTATCAATGGCAAAAGAACGGTATAAACGTAGGCGGTAACAGCCCGGCTTACACCGATAACGCCCTCGCTAACAACGATGTAATAACTGTGACATTAACCGGCAATGCCACCTGCGTAACGCCAGCGACCGCAAACAGTAATACAGTAACAATGACAGTTACACCGTCTGTAACCTCTTCGGTGAGCATCGCTCCCGGCGCAGGTAACAGCATTTGCCAGGGTACGCCGGTAACTTTTACCGCAACACCTGTCAACGGAGGGACTTCACCGGTCTATCAATGGCAAAAGAACGGCATAAACCTGGGTAGTAACGGTCCGACTTACACCGATAACGCCCTCGCTAACAACGATGTAATAACGGTAACATTAACCAGCAATGCGTCATGTGCCACACCGGTAGCAGTAAACAGTAATACAGTAACAATGACGGTTACACCGTCTGTAACCCCTTCGGTGAGCATCGCTTCTGGCGCAGGACACAGCATTTGCCAGGGTACGCCGGTGACTTTTACCGCAACACCTGTCAACGGAGGGACTGCGCCAGTCTATCAATGGCAAAAGAACGGCATAAACGTGGGTAGTAACGGTCCGGATTACACCGATAACACCCTCGCTAACAACGATGTAATAACGGTAACATTAACCTGCAATGCTTCATGTGCCACACCGGTAGCAGTAAACAGTAATACAGTAACGATGATCGTCACACCGTCTGTAACCCCTTCGGTGAGCATCGCTTCCGGCGCAGGCAACGGCATTTGCCAGGGTATGCCGGTGACTTTTACCGCAACACCTGTCAACGGAGGTGCTGCGCCGGTCTATCAATGGCAAAAGAACGGCATAAACGTGGGCAGTAACGGCCCGGCTTACACCGATAACGCCCTGGCCAACACCGATGTAATAACGGTAACGTTAACCAGCAATGCCCCGTGTACCGTGCCCGTAATGGCAAACAGTGCCCCCGTAACAGTAACGGTTACAGCGCCTGTAACACCATCGGTGACCATAGCTTCCAGTCCTGGTGGTAGTATTTACCAGGGCACATCGGTAACTTTTACCGCTATTCCTGTTAATGGGGGTGCCTTTCCAGCCTATCAATGGAAGAAGAACGGAATAAACACAGGCAGCAACAGCTCAACCTACACCGATAACGCCTTGACCAACAACGATGTGATAACCGTAGTTATGACCAGCAACGCTTTTTGTTTGACCCAATCGACCACAACAGCCGATATTTTGATTAAAATATTGCCTGCCCAACTTGAGGTGATTAAGATACCGAATACCTTTACTCCCAATAACGATGGTATAAACGATACCTGGAATATAAAGTCGCTTGAAAACTACGGGAATTGTACAGTTAATATATACAGCAGGTGGGGAGCAAAGATGTTTTCATCAATTGGTTATTCAATTCCGTGGGACGGCACATCCGGAGCAACGAAGGCGCCTGCGGGGGTATATTACTATGTTATCGATATTAAGGATGGGACTAAACCCCTTGCAGGGTGGGTGACACTTGTTAGGTAAATAGTTTTTTTTACCTAAACCCCTTCATTGCACAGCCTTTCCTGTCTTATACCCCTTCCAAATCCATTCCAGCGCCTCCGGAAGCGTTTGCTTTCTTACATTTCCATCAACATGTTTAGCATTCCTGGCAAACACAAACTGGTATTTGTAATGCTTTTCTGCAAGCACTTTTGCCATATTTTCATTTGCAAGCACCCAATCGTGCATACCATCGCGCATTATGTTTGGGTTAAAAAGGTCCTGGTCGGCAACCTCCATCCATATCCGCAAGGGCTTTGGCGGGTTTTCCGGGATTAGGTGTTCGTGAAATCCCCATGCGCCTTGTGGTGTTTCAGGGTTGTAAGGCCACTGCTGGTTGATAAAAGTACCGGAGTAGGTGAGCACGCGATGGTATAATTCCGGATGATACCACGCCATAATCAGTGCACACGAGCCGCCGGAACTGCCGCCCATAGTAGCGCGGCCATCAGGGTCTTTGGTTAATTTTACCTGGCACCTGTTTTCCACCAGTGGTAGTATTTCTTTTTCAACAAATTCAGCATATACGCCGCTCATGGTATCATATTCCAGGCCCCGCTGGCTACCCTGGGCATCGCCACTGCCGTTACCGATAGAGATCGCTATCATCGGGGGCACTTTGCCTTCAGCAATCAGGTTATCCAACACGGTGAAAAGCAAATTGTCAGGCCCGTCGGCGCCGATTATAAACGGCGCTGCCGTACCGGCTATATATTGTTTAGGAACATATACGGCCACATTGCGGGTGTAGTCGGCCGGGTGACTAGTCGTAACATTTAGCTTAGCAGGGTTTGCAGGATCGGGCGTGCCGAACGTATTTGGTTCACGGGCAATACCGGGATAAATTTTACTGTCCCTGGAACTCATCGTAAAACGGACGATGGTTCCCTGCGGTGCATTTTCTTGTACTACGGATTCCGACGCGGGACTATGTGTCGGGCCGATAATAAAATTTCCATTAACGCCGGGCGAAGGAATAGTGCCATCAGGTAATTCTTTGGCAGATACATATCCGGGAGTATGCGAGTCACGGATTGGTGGCTGGCCAAGTGCTGGATTTATCCCCGATACCAATTGTAACAGCGCACCAAACGTTAGGATACGAATAGTTATTTTAGGTAGTTTCATTTGTTTTGTTTTAAAGCTCATTATTATTATGCCTGTGTTTTAAATTTAGGGTTTATAAACAATTAGCACGAATTAACCCGCCAGGTTTTTTAGCGGTTACGGAAGTTTTAGCAGCGATCTGTAAATTGCTTTTACAACACTGCTTTTTTAGTTTAAAAATTACCGTTCAATAGTCCAAAAAAACTAATTTTTCTTCAAACAATTTTTCTGAAATTTTATTTATCAGTGGACTAATAATACGATATTTAAATATCATTTCTTACATGCCGTCGCCAGATTTCTTATAGACTTAATATTTTAATATAAGAGATATTTTTTATCATTGTTGTTTCGATAATCAACTTTTACCTTTATTATCAATTACCAAAACCTGTCGTATGAAAGACGATATTTTAGAAGAAATTTTAGGAGACGCAGGGCGTGTGAGTGATGCCTCTGATGACTCGCTGGATGTAAAAGAACTGCTGAAAGTTCTTTCCCTGGTAAAAAGCGGGAAGCTGAACGTCCGTATGCCGGTAACACAGGCTGGAATTAACGGCCGCATTTGTGAAGTATTGAACGACATTATTGATCTGAACGAACGCTTCGTGGCTGAGATATCGACAGCCGAGGCTACTATTGGTAAACGCGGAAATTTATCCAAAAGGATTGAACTCCCCGAAGCGAAAGGACAATGGGCAAGCGGCGTTAACTCATTAAATAACCTGATAGAAGATCTTACTTCGCCTACGCTGGAGATTGCCGGTATGATCAACTCGGTGGCTAATGGCGACCTTTCCAAACATATTCCACTGGAGATAAAAGGCCACCCGCTGAAAGGTGAGTTTTTGCGTATCGCTAAAGAATCAAACCAAATGCTTTCCAAGTTGCGGTTGTTCTCGATGGAGGTAACGCGTGTAGCGAGGCAGGTAGGCTCGGAAGGTAAATTGGGCGAGCAAGCCAAAATTAAAGGTGTAGCCGGTGTATGGGCTGAGTTGACGGACTCTGTAAACCAGATGGCGGGTAACCTTACAGCCCAGGTGCGTAACGTGGCCGCGGTAACAACTGCGGTTGCAAAAGGCGACTTATCTCGTAAGATTACAGTAGAGGCAAAAGGCGAAATATTGGAGCTTAAGAACACCATTAATACGATGGTGGATCAGCTGAACTCATTTTCATCGGAAGTAACGCGTGTGGCGCTTGAAGTAGGTACAGAGGGCAAATTGGGCGGACAGGCCAAAGTGCCGGGAGTAGCGGGAACCTGGAAGGACTTAACTGACTCGGTAAACCGTATGGCCGGTAACTTAACCTCGCAGGTGCGTAATATAGCAGGCGTAACTACTGCGGTGGCAAACGGCGACTTATCAAAAAAAATTACAGTGGACGTGAAAGGGGAGATGCTGGAATTGAAAAAGACCATTAACACAATGGTGGATCAGTTGAACTCTTTCGCATCCGAAGTTACACGTGTGGCGCTTGAAGTAGGTACTGAAGGTAAGCTGGGCGGTCAGGCCCGTGTGAAAGGGGTTGGCGGTGTTTGGAAGGACCTGACTGACTCGGTTAACCAGATGGGCAGCAACCTTACCGACCAGGTACGTAATATCGCCGGTGTAACTACCGCGGTGGCTAAAGGCGACCTCTCGAGAAAGATTACAGTGGATGCCAAGGGCGAGTTGCTTGAGCTGAAGAATACGATTAACACGATGGTGGACCAGCTGAACTCGTTTTCTTCGGAAGTAACGCGTGTGGCGCGTGAGGTGGGATCCGAAGGGCAGTTGGGCGGCCAGGCTAACGTACCTGGCGTAGGCGGTACCTGGAAAGACTTAACTGACTCGGTAAACCAGATGGCCGGTAACTTAACAGGCCAGGTACGTAATATAGCCGAAGTAACCACCGCGGTGGCAAAGGGCGATTTATCCAAAAAAATTACGGTTGACGTGCAGGGTGAAATGCTGGAACTGAAGATAACCATCAATACGATGGTGGATCAGCTCAATTCATTCGGTTCGGAAGTAACCCGTGTGGCGAGGGAGGTGGGTTCAGAAGGACAATTGGGCGGCCAGGCGAATGTGCCTGGTGTAGGCGGTACCTGGAAGGACCTGACTGATTCGGTAAATAAAATGGCCGATAACCTTACCTCGCAGGTGCGTAACATTGCCGAAGTGACCACGGCGGTGGCGAAGGGCGACTTATCGCGCAAGATAACGGTAAATGCGAAGGGCGAACTGCTGGAATTGAAAGACACCATTAATACCATGGTGGATCAATTGCGCGGTTTTGCATCCGAAGTAACACGTGTGGCGCGTGAGGTGGGCTCCGAAGGGCAGCTTGGCGGCCAGGCTAACGTGCCGGGTGTGGATGGTACCTGGAAAGACTTAACAGACTCTGTAAATAAAATGGCCGGTAACTTAACGGCCCAGTTGCGTAATATAGCGGACGTATCTATCGCGATAGCAAACGGCGACTTATCTAAAAAAATTACCGTAGATGTTCGCGGCGAGATATTACAGCTGAAGGAAACTATTAATACCATGGTAGATCAGCTGCGTGGTTTTGCCTCCGAAGTAACGCGTGTGGCACGTGAGGTAGGAACGGATGGTAACTTAGGCGGTCAGGCTTTTGTGCCAGGTGTGGCAGGTACCTGGAAGGACTTAACCGACTCGGTAAACCAAATGTCGAGTAACTTAACCTCGCAGGTGCGTAACATTGCCGAGGTGACCAAAGCGGTAGCGAGCGGCGACTTATCCAAAACGGTAATTATAGACGTAAAGGGCGAGATTATGGACCTGAAGAACACTATCAATACGATGGTGGATCAGCTCAATTCGTTCGCATCTGAAGTAACGCGCGTAGCGCGTGAAGTGGGTACCGAAGGTAAGTTAGGCGGGCAGGCGCACGTAAAAGGTGTTGCGGGTACGTGGAAAGACTTAACAGACTCTGTAAACCAGATGGCGAGTAACCTAACCGGGCAAATACGCGGTATAGCAAAAGTGGCTACAGGTATTGCGAAAGGTAACCTTAAACAGCGTCTCTCTATCAACGCACTGGGCGAGGTGGCGCAATTGACCGATACTATTAACGAAATGATTGATACGCTGGCCGTGTTCGCTGATGAGGTAACCACCGTAGCGCGTGAAGTAGGCGTGCAGGGACGTTTGGGGGGCCAGGCCAGCGTACCGGGCGCATCCGGAACATGGAAGGACTTGACGGAGAACGTGAACCAGTTGGCGCAAAACCTGACCGTACAAGTACGTTCGATATCGGAGGTGGCATCTGCGGTAACCAAAGGCGACCTTACCCGTACTATCCGCGTGGATGCGAAGGGCGAGCTGGAAGCATTAAAGGATACCATTAACCAAATGATTGCTAACCTGAAAGGTACAACACTCAGGAACCACGAGCAGGATTGGCTAAAATCTAACTTAGCTAAGTTCGCCCAGATGCTGCAGGGTCAGCGCGATATAAATGCTGTTGCAAATAAGGTATTATCTGAGCTGGCCGAATTAGTAAATGCCAGGTACGGTGCGTTCTACATCTTAAAGCAAGGCGATGGTTCTGAAGAGCCTACGTTGAAACTGTTCGCCGGCTATGCTCAAAAAAGCAGGAAACTGATTGACCAGGAGTATTCATTGAGCGAAGGGTTGGTTGGGCAGTGCGCCACCGACAAAGAGCGTATACGACTTGCTAACGTGCCGAATGAATACCTGCAGATCGGCTCGGGCATAGGCAGTGCGGCGCCGATAGATTTGGTGATATTACCGGTGCTTTTCGAAAACAACGTAAAGGCCGTTATCGAGCTGGCATCATTCGAAAACTTTAGCGATACCCACATCGACTTTTTGGATCAATTAACCGAAAGTATTGGCATCGTACTAAACAACATCGAGACCAATACACGTACTGAGGAACTGCTTAAACAATCTCAATCGCTGGCAGGCGAGCTCTCATCGCAGCAGGAGGAATTACGCCGCGCAAACGATGAACTGCATGATAAAGGCCGCTCATTGGAAGAAAAGGCCGAACAGCTAACATTAACGTCGAAGTATAAGTCGGAATTCCTTGCCAACATGTCGCACGAGTTGAGAACTCCATTAAACAGCTTGCTAATATTGGCACAACAGCTTTTCGAGAATCCGGAAGGAAACCTCACAGAAAAGCAGCGTATGTTTGCCAAAACCATACATTCATGCGGCAACGACCTGATCCAGCTGATTAATGATATCCTCGACCTTTCAAAAATTGAATCGGGGGTTATTGCTGCCGATGTAATGCCGGTAGGTTTTAAAGAAATTACCGCGTTTGCAGAATCCACCTTTAAGCCGATATCAGAAGCTAAGACCCTGAAATTTGATATCGAGGTGCAAAGTGGCCTGCCTGACATGATGGAAACCGACATGCAGCGTTTAAATCAGATTTTGAAAAACCTGCTTTCAAATGCCTTTAAATTTACCGAAAAGGGTGGTGTGAGGCTAAGTATCTTTAAGCCCGGGATAGGGCAGGAGAACCCGTTAAGTCATAACGATTCGGTGATTGCATTTTCGATTGAGGATTCGGGTATCGGCATTTCGCCAAATACGCAGGGTATTATATTCGAAGCTTTCCAGCAGGCGGAAGGATCTACCAGCCGCAAATACGGAGGTACAGGCTTGGGCCTTTCAATCAGCAAGGGCTTTGCTGAATTGTTAGGCGGAACAATAACCGTACGAAGTGAATTGGGAAAAGGAAGCGTGTTCACCCTTTATCTGCCGTTAAAATACAAACAGGAAAAGGCAACACCGGCTAAGGTTAAAGAAATTTATCCTATGCCGCATTTGCGTACCAGCACCATCGATACCGCAGAATTGGTTATTGACGACGATCGCCACAATATAACGGCAGAAGACAAAGTGCTACTGGTTGTTGAAGACGATTTACGGTTTACTAAAATATTGATAGACAAGGCTCATGATTTTAACTTAAAAGTTGTGGTAGCCGTAACCTATCTTGAAATATTCGACAATATTATTAAACACAACCCGATTGCCATTACGCTGGATGTGAATATGCCGGAATCAAACGGCTGGAAGTTGCTGAAATTGCTTAAAACGGATATCAATTTACGCCACATTCCTGTTCACATCATATCAGGCGAGGAAAATAAGGTAATGGCCCTTAAGCTCGGCGCGCGGTCATTCAACCTGAAGCCGCTATCAAACACTACGCTTGATGAGTTGATAACCGGTATTGTGAACTTCCGGGTTAACACCAAAAAGAATGTTTTAATTATTGAGGATAACGTAGGTGAGCTGCAACGCTTAACCGAATTAATATCAAATGACCGGATTGAAGTATTTAGTGCCACAACAGCCAAAAAAGGCTTGTCGATATTAAAGAAAGAGTTATTTGATTGTGTGATATTGGATTATGCGCTCCCGGATGCTAACGGGCTTGAGCTGTTGAACGAAATCAACCTGGTAAAACTGCCGCAAACAACAATTATCCTGCACTCGGCCCGAGACTTTACCCAGGACGAGCTGATACAGTTAAAGCGCCTGAACCATAAGATTATCAGTAAAACGCCGTTATCACACCTCACGCTTTTGGAGGAAATATTGGTATTGCTGCACGTGGATAAAAAATATGTAAGCGAGCATAAGCTGAAAATGATTGACGACATAAGACCCCAAGGCGATGTACTCGACAACAAGAAGGTTTTAGTAGTGGATGACGACGTGCGCAACCTGTTTGCTTTAACAGCGGTATTCGAGCGTTCAAAGATTGATGTTATTACTGCGGAAAGCGGCCGTGAAGCGCTTGAAATATTGAACAAAGATAAAAATATCGATATTGTGCTGATGGATATCATGATGCCGGAGATGGACGGATATGAAACTATACAAATTATCCGCAAGGAGCCCAGGCATAAGAATTTGCCGATAATAGCCGTAACTGCCAAGGCAATGATGGGCGACAGGCAGAAATGTATAGCCTCCGGCGCGTCAGATTATGTTACTAAACCCGTTAAAACGGAACAGCTGTTGTCGCTAATGCGTGTATGGCTGATTAAATGACTATAAAATGCCCGTAAAAATATTATTAGTAGACGATAACGAAAACAATCTTCTTTCAATTGAAGCATCGCTTGATACCGAAAAATATATTTTCTACCGGGCCACGTCGGGTAAGGAAGCCTTACGGATATTATTAAGGGAGGAAGATTTTACGCTAATCCTGCTCGACGTGATGATGCCGATTATGGACGGCTACGAAACGGCAGAGCTTATATATCAGCGTGATAAGCTAAAAAGCATCCCGATTATTTTCATTACCGCACATGATTATGAGGAGGCAGCAGTTTTTAAAGGCTATAAGGCGGGCGCTGTAGATTTTGTTCGCAAACCCTTTAATCCCGAGATTCTCCGCTCTAAAATCGCCGTGTTTGCCGAACTGTACCGAAAAAATGAGCAGTTACGCCGGCAGGAAGAAAAACTGCAGCAGGTTAACAGTGAACTGGTACAGCTTAACCAGGAATTGGAACAAAGAGTGCTTGAGCGTACGCTGGAGCTGGAAAACCTGAACCACGAGTTGCAGGCTTTAAACCTTTCGAAGGATAAATTTCTTTCGGTAATCTCGCATGATCTGCGCAACCCGCTGACATCGCTGCTGGCCTCGGCTGATACGCTTACACGGGACGCCGATAGGCTTCAGCCCAATCAAATCAGGTTATTCTCTGGCATTATCAGCAAAACATCGCGAAGGATTTTAAGTCAGCTGAATGAATTGGTTGATTGGGCTAAAAATCAGCGTGAAAAAACAACCTTTCGTCCCGAGAAACTCCATTTAAGACAGGGCGTAAATGAGTCGCTGGAATTGTTAAGAGCAAATGCAGCGCAAAAGGAAGTTATACTTGAAAACAATACGGATGAAGAAATTTATGTCAGGGCGGATGCGTTAATGCTTCGGTCTATCCTGCAAAACCTTGTGACTAACGCGATTAAATTCACGCCATCGGGAGGGGGGACAGTTACAGTTTCCGCCTATCCTGTAGATGAGCTGGTTGAAATTTGTATAAAAGATTCGGGGATAGGGATGTCTGAGGAAACCAGGAACGCCTTGTTTGGACCTGTTACCTCTGCTTCTTTAATGGGCACCAACCAGGAAAAGGGTACCGGTTTGGGCCTGATGCTGGTAAAGGATTTTGTCCTTCAGCATGGCGGCAAAATACAGGTAGACAGCGAACCCGGCAAAGGCACTTGTATCCGGTTCACTATGCCGTCGGCCAATTGATTAATGGAAGCGTAACCTGGGTTTGAAATTCCCTATCGTTATTTTGCCTGTTTCAATTGAAAAACATTTCCTTCCGGATCTTCACCGTCACATAGCCAATAATCGTAGCCTGGAAAGGTTTTAATCTCGCGCATAGTAATACGCTGCTCAAGCAAACGCGCCCTCATTTGATGGATATCCTCAAGGATTTCGAATACAAGCTTTACGTTATTGTTTGCTTTGAAGAAGTCGTCGGTTTGAATAAGATATTCTTCGCCCATGCGGTGCAGGCCAATAGTCGCGCTTCCGGCTTTAAGCAACGCCCACATTTGCGGGTCATGCTCAATCAGATCAAGCCTGAAATGGCCGGTATAAAAGTCCATTAGTCGTTCAACATCCCGCACAAAAAGTATGACACTTGTTAAAGATATATTAGATTGCATAGTAGTTTTTTTAATTTGATTCGATAAACCCCAATAGATAGCCGTCGGGGTCTGAAAGGTAAAATTCGCGTCCATAAGGCATCTCGCGGAGGGGCTGGATGATATTCACCGGAATTTCCATGATTACGTCGTATAGCTTCTCTATATTTTCAACAGCAAATACGATGTCCAAATCTTCGTTTTTTCGCCTGTTAACCCGCTCTTCCTTTACCGGTTTACCCAGCTTGAGATTAATTGAATAGCCATCCTTTGTGATGGAAGCGTAAAAATCCTGGTATAGGTAGCTTATCCCGAACCCAAGCAATTGATAGTATGTGATGGAATTATGAAAATCTGTAACCAATAGCTGCGGACTTAAGTCTTTGATTTTTAGAAAGTCGCCGGTGTTCATGGCTATAAAGTTAATGAGCGGCATTGTGAACAGCAAATGAATTAAACTTGAATGTGATTGAACAAAGAAATAAAAAGGCAAACGGCTAGCTTTGTGTAAAAGCATAATAGATGAAAACT
>JAZJZF010000066.1:0-21893 GCA_040389965.1 Bacteroidota bacterium | reverse complement strand
TCATCTACATTATACGTAATGTTTTTTAAAATAACTTTTGTTTTACCGCCATAAAGAGCAGAAGTCTGATAACAAACAGAATCCATTTTAACCACTCTGTTTGGCGTTTCAGTTGCAGGATTCGTTTTTAAAGCTAAAAAGCTACTGTAATCCAGGTTTTTTGAAATTTTGAAACCAATAGACAAATCTTCTACGTTTGTTTCTTTTGGAACATCAATTATAATAAATGTACTGGATGGACTAAAAGAACTTTCATTATCTCTTAATGCCGGCGTATAATCTTTATTCGTTTTTTGATCATGAATTACAGTATTGAATTCACTCAACTCGAAGGCATTGCTATAATCAATTTTATCTGAAACTAGACAAATTTTCACACACTTGGAATTTTCCGGCATCGCTGCCTTTGGATTCATTGGTGTTAAGTCATCTATGATGGTATCAACTTTAATAGTAGTGTAAAATTTTGTTTTAGCATCAGGAAGTTCTTCAACAAGAAAAATTCCTTCGCAATTACTCAGGACCGTTTTTTTGTTTAAATGGCTGCTGGAGCAAGACGTTAATAATGTAGCGATTACAGCCGTTGATAATAGTACTTTTTTCATAATTTTAAATAGATTGTGGTTAATGCGTTCAAAAGTACAGCACATGAAGGCATTGTTATTGCCAAATGAACATTCGTTAGAGCTTTATGAATTTGTGAGGGGAATCTGAGGATATTCGTTATGAATCTGTTGTAGAAATATGAGTTTTTCCGACCATCATTCTACTTTTTTCTAATCCGGTGTTATTACATCAAAACAAAATAGTATCTAAAATGCACACGATGCAGGGAACGAACAGGCGTTCGGATTTTATAACTGATCCAAAAATGTAAAAAAATCAGTACGGTTTATGTGTGACTCACAATTTACAATATCCCGTATATGAGCAGAATAGAAATTATTAGAGGTCTTTCATCAGGGCTTTATACAACTCAATCATGCCTTCAATATCTTTTTTATTATAACCGAGCGGGTTATTATGCACAAACCAATCAGTTGTAGCGATGTGCGGAAAGCTTATCAGCTGGAGTTTAACAGGAGAATCCTTTATTGGATAAGCTCTGGCGGTGATTTTTACGTCCCGGTATTGCGGGACGCCTTTTTTGTTAATACCTGAATCCTTCTTGTGAGCCGCGGCGTTTGCTGTAGTCTGTTGAATAGCCATTTTATGACTTATCCCTGTCTGAATAATTCCTCATATTGCGGTAACGGTCTTCATAGCTGTAATCATGCTAATTACGGCGATTTACATAAAAAAGCCTGCCCAAAAAATTACAGGCAGGCTTTTAACAAGAAAATGAAAATCCGATAATTTATTCTACAATTATTTTATTGTAATACATATCCGACCCGTCATTTAATTTAAGAAAATACATTCCTTTTTGTAAGCCGGAAACATCTACAGACAATTTTAAACTACCTGTTATGTTTTTTTCGCTGTTTTTGTATACAACCTTACCTAATACATCATAAATTAAAACATTTAAATCGGATTGAGGTGTTTGATTAATTTCAATATTAAGTTTATCGGTTGATGGATTAGGATATATTAAAACAGGTGTTTCACTGGAATCGTCATTTCCTGAATCATCACTATTCCCTAATCTTCTGCTGCCTTTACAACGTGGGATAGTTATAGGAAAACAAGTAGCAGGCGAATAAAAAACAGTAACCATGTTAGAGTATACTGTTGAACTGGCATCGCCTCTGCAGGAAACTTTAGCCCTAAAACTAGTGCCGGCCGCTATGGCAGAAGTAACATTGTAAGTAGCAGATCTTTCGCCTGTTATGTCTGTGTATGGGTTATTACATTCGCTCATCTGCCATTGTATATCTCCCAAATAGCCTGTTAATGTTAGCAGGCTCGAAGGTACTGTTGAACATAAAATCAATGCCGACTGGCTTACAGTGCCCGGTATAGCGCCTACAGATACCGCGATGCAACTTGTAAAATCGGAGTTAACCACGCTGTTTTTTGCTATTACTTTAAACGTGTAGGATGTATTATTGCTAAGACCTGTAACGTTGACATTTGTTGATGTCGTATTAAATAAAAAGGTCCCCGAACCACTGTTACAGTTATAAACATCATAACTTGTTGCATTTGCTACGCTGTTCCAGCTAAGGTTGGCATATGAACAGCCCGGCAATGCGGTAAGACCTGTAGGTGTATCTAATAAAGTTGTAGCGCCGGCACATGCTGTAGCTACCGCAGAACCTGCCGAATTTTTTGCTACTACTTTATAGCTGTAATATGTATTGGAGCTAAGCCCATTTATAACACAAATTTCGCCCATAGAAACCGGTACATTTGCAATATAATTACCCGCACAATCAAAAACATCATAGCTTTGAGCCGTCGCTACATGGCTCCAATACAGTTGAATTTGTGAATTTGTAGCCGCCAGTGCGGAAAGAGAAGCCGGCGCAACCGGAATAGTAGCGATAGATTGTAAAGCACAGTACTGAGAACCTACATTAGGATTCACGGCTCTTACACGATAACTATAGAACGTATTAGGAGAAAGACCCGAAATAACATAAGAGTTTGTTGTCGGGGAAGCTATAACACTGCTCCCGTCACTTACCTCGTAATAAGTGGCACCCGGCACTGCAGGCCAGGTAATTGTAATTTGAGTACCTAGAGCCTGTAAGGTCATAACAGGTGTATTTAAAGATGTATACGCATTTATGCAAGCAGTGAGACCTGATGAACTGTACGCGTTTGATGCATTAAGCATATAAGTAGTAACCGTATTAGGAGAAAGACCTGTTACGGTGTAATAAAGATTTGTAACATTAGTGGCAACAGGCGTACCTGAACAGGTATAGATATTATATGAAGTAGCTCCTGTTGATGCGTTCCATGTAAGGTATATTGAGCTTGTAGTTGAATTTACAGGGTTAGAAGCAAAGTTTGCCGGTGCAGCTATAGGTATAACTGTTTTTGTGATTACATTACTGGTAGAAGGAGCTTGAGGTGTAGAATTTACAACTCTTCTGAAATACGTTGTTTGACTTATTGGTGTGGGATCGTAGTTTGCAGAAGTACCATTAAGTGAAACATTATTCCATGTTACATTATCAAAGCTATATTGCCATTGATAAGTATATGCATTACTTCCTCCTGAAAGCGTCCCCCCGGTTATAAGAGTCGGGTCATATCCGCCTGTTCTGCTTTCATTACCCGTAATTGTATTATTAGAGATAGGGTATGTATTATAAGTCATCTGGAAGGTTAAAGATGAAATATCTATCCAACCGTTTAGTGCCCCGAAATGCGGGAGAAAAGCAAATGTAAAATCATTTGTATTTAAAAGCAGGTCTGTCAAACTTGGTGAAGAGCTGCTTGTGATATTAAAATAAGTTGATTGAGTTAATGTACTGTTATTGGTAGATATCCCCTGCACAAAAGTAGAGCCGTTATTTAAACAGTATTCTGCTGATACACAATCACCTGATGAATAAGTCCAGTAATTAGCATTACAGGCAGCAGGCGGGATCACAGCCGACATGTTGGAATTTGCCCAATAAGTAGCTGGTTTACCAAGTTGATTATGTGCATTATAACTAATGGAATATTTTACATTTGTAATGTCGCTGTTTGCAATTCCGGGATGCGTAAACATATAGCGGTGGTAGCTGAAAAAGAAATCATAGTTAGAACCTACATCACCTGTATATTGAAAAATTTGAGTTACCGTGGAGGAACCGCTACTTACCAGGGCAGACGTGGCATTGGATTTTTCAAGATAAAAAATTTGGGTTTGGGAAGGTGTAATATTTACTGTTACAGGTATAGCCTGTGCATGAGCCGTTTGGTATAAACTTACTGAAACCAGTAAAGTTAACACCGTCCTTTTTAAATAATTCATAAGAGAAAGTAGTTTTAGTGAGCTGCAATAGTACTAGTAAAATATAAAAAAATACTACCGCAAAAGAAGTTTTTAGCTCAAAGAATAATTTTACATTCTCAAATTATTTTATAGATCTTTCATTAAAGCCTTATACAACTCAATCATGCCTTCAATGTCTTTTTTATGAACCTTTTCATCAGGCGTGTGTACAAATTGTTCGGCGGCACCCACAAAACACCAGTCCCACACATTCTCTGCCATTTGTAATTCTTTAGCATCGCTTCCGCCAGAGCCTTCTACTTCCAGCTGATGAGCCAGTTTATGTTTTTGAGCAATGGCAATAATTTTATTAATGTAACTGCGACGCGGAATTAAACTGTCGCGCAGACTAATGACAGGGCCTTTGGCAGGAAACACACCGTCGGAGATCCATGAAATATCAGAGATCAGGGACTGCGAAATGTTATAATTATCTACTAAATATTTTTGAAGATACGATACACTTCCGCCTCCGTGTTCTTCCCATGTACTAAAAACGATGGCACCGTCTTTTAATGTTTCAGCCACTTTTAAAGCGTTAAAACAACCCAAACGGTTATCCATATAGCAGCATTGCACAAACTCTTTATCTTCGCGCCAATTGGGTTTAAAAACCAACTCGGTTCCTGTATCGAAATTACGTTTGGCTTTATATTCCAGAGCATCGTTCACTATATTTAAGGTAGCTTCACATTTGCCTTTACTGTCGCTGCCAACTAATTCATATCCTTTTTCCAAACGTGGGCCGCCAATTTTAACCAATTGTTTTCCGTAACGTACTGTAAAACCAATACTATCTGTATGAGCAAAAATAGCAGTACGCGGCTTACCGAACACCAGTATGATATTATCCTGAAAGCCTTTACCATGAATGATCTTAGGCTTATGCTTCCAGTTTTTTTGTTCAGATTTGATATAATTCAGTAAAAACTCTTTCATGGCTACTTCATTCCCGCTTGGAGAGTGAATAGCGCACATCGTTTTTAAAAGATCTAAATTCATATAGTATAGTTAAGAATATTAAAAAATTGCAGCTTAATTAGCCAAAATCAAAAATAGGAAAATAAACCGTTCCATAGCCTATTGTTGTACAGTAATACAATTGTTTTTCCTATAAAAAGTATTCGTACTACAGAAGTAGCATTACCTTAACAAAGCTGTATCTTTACCATTATTTAATTGCCAATTATTCATTTTAAATTAATTATATGCCTTTTTCAAAACTTGGACTTTCTGATGCTCTGCTAAAAGCCTTAGCAGAACAAAACTATACACAACCCTACCCTATTCAGCAGCAGGCTATTCCGGCCATACTGGAAGGAAAAGATATTTTAGGGATTGCACAAACGGGTTCAGGTAAAACCGCCAGTTTCGTATTACCGCTTTTACAACAATTTCAAACATCTACAGGGTCAAAAAACCGACATGTAAAAACCCTGGTACTCGTTCCTACAAGGGAACTGGCGATACAGGTAAGTGAAGTATTTAAAACACTGAGTGCGCATTTGCCGGAGAAAATAAACACGCTGGCTGTATATGGCGGTGTATCTATTAACCCGCAAATGATAGATTTGCAGGGTGTTGATCTTTTAGTGGCAACTCCCGGCCGTTTACTGGATTTAATTTCGAATAATGCCGTGTCTTTGTCTGCCGTAAAAACACTGGTACTGGATGAAGCCGATAAAATGCTGAATCTGGGCTTTAAAGAGGAAATGACAAAAATCTTTTCATTACTTCCTAAAAAACGCCAGAACCTTTTGTTTTCAGCAACCTTAAGCGATGATTTAAATAACATTAATAAAAGTTTATTAAGAAACCCGGCTGTCATAAAGGTAGAAGAAGAAACACAAAACCTTGATCTTATTAAACAATTTGCTTACACGATTGCTGAAGAGAAAAAAGGCCCCCTATTGCGTTACATTATCAAAAGCCAGAAAATAAAACAGGTCCTTATTTTCACGTCTTCTACACACCGTGCTGATGCTGTAGCACAAAAGCTTAGTAATTTTGGCATTGATGCTTTTGCCGTGCACAGTAAAAAAACGCAGGGCGCAAGGGAACAAGCACTCGACTTTTTTAAAACAGGTAAAGTAAAAGTATTGGTAGCAACCGATTTAATGTCGCGCGGTATTGATATTCAGTTTTTACCTTATGTGATCAATTACGAATTACCACGTTCGCCTAAAGATTACATTCATCGTATAGGCCGTACAGGCCGCGCCGAATCATCGGGAGAAGCCATTTCACTGATAAGCCCCGAAGAAGAACATCATTTGAAAGTGATTCAGAAAAAAATGAAAAAGCATATCACTATGATCGATGGTAATGCGATTAATTTAAAGGGGTATTAAGTTTTAGTTTAAATAATTAATACTTAATGAGTCCTCGAAAAAAAAGCTATCCGCGAGACCTTCCATGGGGTTCGATTCTTAATGGACTTGGCCTTTTATTTTTAATACTAGGATTATTACTATATATACTTTATTCGCACAGGTATGGAATATGGTACCGCTTTGTATTCCTTATTTCAGGTGTAATGATTTTATTTTCACTTATTGGATTTCAAATAAAGTATTTAGAAGTAAAAGGCAAAGGGCGAGGGAGAAGATTTTTAAATTGGTTTATTTCATTTACTATAATAATTTCAGCTTTTTCCGGAATCTTTTTTCTTAAAACATACTATGACGAATTACAATTAAGAAAGCATGGTACAATAACCTACGGAACAGTTATTGGTTATGAAACCGGTGGCAGAGGTGGCTATTCACATTATGCCACATTTGAATTTGTTTTTGAAAATGACAATTATATTCAAAAGGCCTGGAATAGCAACGATCATTATAAAATAGGAGATCGTTTGATCTTAACTATTTCTAAAAACGATCCGGAAATATTTGAAGTTATTGGTGTAGTAAAATAAGAGTATAAAAGTCAATACATCAATTTATTTAAACTAATCCTTTGTGATCAGTACATGACGCAAACTAAGCGTGTCATTTTTATTGGAAATTAACTGAATGAAATGAAAACCGTATTGTGTTTCAAACACTTCAGAAATATCGCCCGGTTTTAAACTAAAAGCCACTTTTTCAAACTCAGGCACCATTACTCCTTTCACAATACCGTCGTATTGCCCACCATTACCGGCAGAGCCGGGATCTTCGCTATAGAGCTTTGCAATGGAAGCCATACTTTCTCCTCTTATAACGCGCTGACGGTAATACTCCGCCAGCTTTTTAGCATCCTTTCCTGCAGGCTCTGTCATTATTACACTTCTTTCAAAAGAAATTGTATTCGCTTTAGATGCGATCTGACTGCACAATGCTAAAAGCATTGCAGGAACTAAAAGAAATGGTTTCATCCTAGTGAAGATTAATTAATACATCAATTTTTTCAGTTTCGCTTTTACCCCATCATTAGGCTCTACTAAGGGCAAGCGTACAGTAGCTTGTGTAATTTTCTTTTGAGCCAGCACAAATTTTACACCTCCGGGGTTACCATCTGCAAATAATTGCTCCGTAATTTCCATGAGTTTATAATGTAATTTTTGCGCGGTTTTAAAATCATGTACTAATGCATGACGCACCATATCACTAAAATCTTTTGGGTAAGCATTTGCTACCACAGAGATGACACCATCAGCACCGCTTGCTATTAAAGGCAAGGTAATATTATCATCGCCGCTAATAATTAAAAAATTATCGGGACGGTGTTTAATAATTTTCATGCATTGCTCAATATTTCCGCTGGCTTCCTTAACTGCAATAATGTTTTTAAAGTCATTCGCCAGGCGAATAGTAGTGTCCCAGGCAATGTTGGAAGCTGTACGTCCCGGAACGTTATATAAAATAATTGGCAAAGGGCTTGCTTTTGAAATGGCTTTGTAATGCTGGTAAATGCCTTCCTGTGATGGTTTGTTATAGTATGGCGATACCGAAAGAATAGCTGAAAAAGCAGACAGATCGTCTTTTTTAAGTGTCTCCACGATCTCAGCCGTATTGTTCCCACCTACTCCTAAAACCAAAGGAATACGCTTCTTATTGGTTTTAACAATATGGTCAATGACCTGTTGTTTCTCTTCTTTTGATAAAGTGGCTGTTTCGCCTGTTGTACCCAGTACAACAATGTACTCCACGCGGCCCTTTATAATATGTTCTACCAATTTGGTTAATGCCGGAAAATCAACGGCTCCGGTGCTTGTAAATGGTGTAACAATTGCCACACCTGTTCCTGTAAAATTGATGGATTGAGTCATTATTTCTGAATAGGTTTAATCATGTTCAAATATACAACTACTTGTTTTAAGTAATTGGAAATATGCAGTGTTTTATCGCTGTCAATGCTAATGTCAAAAATGTCGTGCTGAAAACTGCTGATCTTGCATTTTGCAGTTATGAGTTTACTCAATGCCAGAGATTTGATCTGCTCTGGCGCTCCAAGATTGATCAGGACGTCTACAGATCCCGGATGTAGCCTTTGCAAACCAGCATCACTAGGAATACCGAAAAAATTGAATTGCTTTTTATCTACAATAAAATGTTCAAAATGCGGCTTAGGTGCATGTTCCGGCTTACCATTATAAATAATACCAACCTTCACTGTTATATTATCTTTCTTACAGGTATTGATAAACTCTACAATATCAGCCAGCTGGTTATCGTAAGCGATAATTAAAATAGTTGAAACCTGGCTCCAGTTTAAAAATTGTTTATTGGCTTTAGGCGTATCTTTTTTAGAGATCAGACTAAGCGCTATGTTATTGATGATTGACACGTGTTTGTTATATATACTTTGTTTTTAATTGTCACCCTGAACTTGCTTCAGGGTCTCACTAAATGTTGATTTAAACACCAGGAGATGCTGAATCAAGTTCAGCATTACTTCAAATCATCTAATTACTTTTTATCTAATTTTTTCGCCTCATTCCAAAACACATCCATTTCCTGAAGAGATGAATCTGCAAGGGCTTTACCTTGTTCCTTTATTTTTTGCTCCATATAATTAAAGCGGGAAATAAATTTTTTATTGGTTTTTTCCAAAGCGTCTTCCGGATTAATTTTTAAATAGCGGGCATAGTTGATCAACGAGAACAATACATCTCCAAATTCTCCTTCCAGGTTTTCC
Organism: Bacteroidota bacterium; assembly: GCA_040389965.1. GTDB lineage: Bacteria > Bacteroidota > Bacteroidia > B-17B0 > Aurantibacillaceae > UBA4416. Next base: position 12,829 of record JAZJZF010000066.1, on the reverse strand, counting down.
CGGTTTTCTTTTTTAGACGCCTCATCTACCGCTAACTCGCTCAAATCTACTTCCTCTTTAAATTCGCCTAACTCTTCCTGCACTTTTTCCCAAACCTGTTCCGGCTTATCCCAATCAAAGCCAATAGCTCTGGCTTTATCCTGAATTCGTAAGGCTTTTAAAAGAGAGGGCATACTATTTGGCACTCCTGATAAAGCACCTTTGTTTCCTTCTTTTTGCTTCAGTTTTTCCCAATTCTCAGTCACCTGCTCTGCATTCTCTACTTTGGTATCTCCGTAAATATGCGGGTGGCGAAAGATCATTTTTTCGCATAATGAATTGATTACGCTGGTGATGTCAAAATCATTGGTTTCACTGCCTATTTTAGAGTAAAACACCAGGTGTAATAAAATATCGCCGATTTCTTTTTTGATCTCATTTTTATCGTTCTTTAAAATGGCATCGCTTAACTCATAGGTTTCCTCTATGGTTAAATGACGTAACGATTCCATGGTTTGCTTTTGATCCCAGGGACATTTTGCTCTCAAATCATCCATTATATTGAGCAAACGCTCAAAGGCCACTAATCTCTCGTCCATTATATCATTCAAGTTATTAAATTATTCAACCCCTTTGGGGTTGTTATTAAGAAGCCGTTTTTGTTTTTTATTGGTATTAGCCCCCTTCAGGGTCTGGGCCGTGCAAAATAACGCAATATTATAATTGGGAAATCACAATAAATTTAAAATTGCCTGTTCCACTTCCTCGCTATCCCACTTAGCCTCAATATTTGGCATTTTCATTATTTTATCCATAATAGCCTGTTGTTTTTGTCCATTTAATAAGGCTTCGCTATAACGGATGCTGGGCGTATAAGTTACCATTGTATACAAAGGGATCCATTTTTCAGGGTGTTTTTCATTAAAATGGGCTTCAATTTTCTTTTGCAATAAAAAGGTTTTATCGGCTGTTTTATCGCGCATCTCAATAAAATTATCCAATGCCAAATCAGCAATGGCATCCGCATCGGGCTTACGCAAAGCCTGGTATTCGTCGAGGCAGGCTCCGTTTAAATCGCCATGCTTGTTAATAAGGCCATCCAGTACAACACAATCTTCAAAGCCACAATTCATTCCCTGCCCGTAAAAAGGAACAATAGCATGTGCGGCATCGCCAATCAGTGCTATTTTTTCGTCCCATACCCAGGGCTTACATTTCACAGTTACAAGGCTTGCTGTAGGGTTTATAAACCAGTCTTCAAGGTACGTAGGCATTATTTTTACAGCATCCGGAAATTCACGGTTAAAAAATTCCGCCACTTCCTCTTTTGTTTTTAATCCTTCAAAAGAAAGTTTCCCTTCCATCTGAAAAAAGATAGTACAGGTAAAACTCCCATCCATATTCGGAAGAGCAATCATCATAAAACTACCGCGGGGCCAGATGTGAAGCGCATTTTTTTCAATCACATGCTCTCCGTTTTTGCCTGCAGGAATGGTGAGTTCTTTGTAGCCACAATCAATATAAAACTGCTGGTAATCAAACCTGTCTGAGTGAAGCTGCAATTGCGTGCGTACCGCGCTAAAAGCACCATCAGAACCCAAAATAAAATCACTTTTTACCTGGCTCGTGGTATCTGTACTTGTATTATGAAACGACAGTTCATTATTTTTTCTGTCTATTTTATCACAACGTTCTTCGAAATGTATTTTCACATTTGGCTGTTGCTCGGCAAGGTCCATTAAGCGCATGTTAATACCACCGCGCGATACCGAATAAATAGCATGATTATCTTTACCATATTGCTGATAAGCCGATGTTCCGTCTTTTAAATGGATAGAACGGCCGTACATAGGAATAGCAATTTTACGGATTTCCTCAGCAATACCAACACCTTCCAGTCCTCTCCAGCCACGATCGCTTAAAGCAAGATTAATTGAACGGCCTGCTACTACTTCGGCAGTGCGCATATCAGGTCTGCGTTCGTATATGTTTACTTTATGGCCGCGCTTAGCTAAATAAATAGACATTAATGAGCCTACAAGGCCGGCTCCTACAACAGTTATATTTTTTTGAGTACTCATACTTTTGTTAATTTTCAACGGCTAATATACGGTAAGTTTGGAAAGTTAAAAAGTGAGAAAAGTTTAGAAGGTTGGTAAGCTGAGAAAGCTCAATGTTTGAGCACTATTTCTTACTTCTTGTACTTATCATGCAAGCCTTCTTTCGACAACAGTTTTTCTATTGCCTGCCCTATTCTTTTCATGCGTGTTTCTTCTTTTTTTGCCGATTCTATCCATTGAATGTATTCTTTACGGTGCGAAAATGCCAGTGAATTGAAGTAAACCAGTACTTTTGCCGCTTTAAATTGCTTTTCAACATCCAAAGGGGTTTCAATGGTTTTGTCTTTTGCCGTTACTAATTTTACACCTTTCCGGTTATTATCAATGGCTTCAAACAACAGCTCTAAAATGTCATGCTCATTAATTTGCTTCACATCTGTAAACCTCATGTGCCTGTTATGTAAAGTGCCTTTAGGAGCAATTAATAGTTTCTTTTTATCCTTTAATAAGGCTCCCTGGAAAAAAACGAGTGTGGCATGTTTTTTAAAGCCCCAGTAGCCGCAAAGCATTCCGTTTAAATAATAATTAGGCCCCCATTTCCAGTCTTCAATAATGGCAGGATCAGCACTCAAAATAATTTTCCGGAGCTTAGTACAAATAGCTTTAGCAAAGGGTTCCATTTGTGAAATTCCCTCTTCAATAAGTGTCCCTGCATCGGGATTATGTTTTACTTTTGCCATAAATAAATGTAGATTTGACAGTGCTTAAACAATTTGAAGTAAACATACATAAAAACGCCTTATTTAGCAAAGCAGACACGCTTTTAGTGGCTTTTAGCGGTGGTGTGGATTCAGTTGTTTTGGCCGACCTGTTGCACAAAGCAGGCTATCATTTTGAACTGGCGCATTGCAATTTTCAGTTAAGAGGAAATGAAGCCAATAAAGACACCACCTTTTGTGAAACTTACGCGAATACCCTGCAGGTAAAATTGCATGTACAGTATTTTGATACTAAAACATATGCTGCAAAGCATAAATTATCCATACAAATGGCGGCACGCGAATTACGCTATAACTGGTTTAAATCGCTCGTTCAGGAATTTGGTTTTACCTACGTATTAACAGCGCATCATGCCAGCGATAATACCGAAACATTATTGGTTAATTTAGTAAGAGGCACCGGAATTAAAGGCTTACAGGGCATTCCGGAAAAACAGAACGACATTATAAGACCTCTTTTGTTTGCTACTAAAGATGACATAAGAGCCTACGCTGTTAAACACAGCTTACACTATAGAGAAGATAGCAGCAATCAGGAAGTAAAATATACCCGTAATTTTATACGGCACGAGGTAGTTCCAAAACTTAAAACCTTAAACCCTGCGCTGGAAGAAACCATTTATACTTCAGTTCAGTTTTTTAAACAATCTGCCGAAATAGTAAAAGCATTTGCTGATATAAAGTTTAAAGAAATTTGCAAAGAGGAACATCAACAGCTTTTTATTGATATCAAATTGCTTTTAAACGAAGCTCAAAAAGAAACACTGCTATTTGAGTGGCTTTACAGCAAAGATTTTAAACACAGTCAAATACAACAATTAAGCGAAGTGTTGGTTTCATGCAAACAATCCGGAAAACAATTTTCATCCACCTCTCATCAATTGGTAGTTGACCGGAAGTACATTATTGTAAAAGCATTACAAAAGGAACATACAGAAACTTCATTTACTATCCGGTCTTTTTCCGATATAGCACATTTACCAATACAGCTTTCGTTTGAAGAAATTTTGGAACCCACTTTTTCTAATAATAAACAGGAGATTACCATTGCTTACTCTGAATCTTTATTTCCTTTAACGCTTCGCAAATGGAAGCAGGGCGATAAGTTCAAGCCCTTTGGGATGGACGGTTTTAAAAAACTGAGTGATTTTTTTAAAGATCAAAAACTATCTCTTTTCGAAAAAGAAGCTGTATGGATTCTTGAAAACAAAGAGCATATCATCTGGATTGTCGGTTACCGAATGGATAACAGATGCAGGATCGGTGATAAAGATAAAAAGCTGATGAAGATCACCCTTGTATAGGATAATATTTGTGGCGGCTTTTTTAGTTCTCTTTTTTCAAAAACCTATAATCTGTCAGCGAGTTTAAAAAGGCTTCCAGGTCTTTCTTTTCCTGTGGTGTAAGGTTCAGAGGACGCAGCAACAATGTATCACGGTTTACAGAATTAGAAACAACTTTATCGGGCATATCATAATAATCAATCACTTCCTTTAGGGTTTTAAACATGCCGTTATGCATATAGGGCTTTGTAATAGCAATATTTCGTAAGCCAGGCACTTTAAACCTGCCAATATCTTCCGGGTCTCTTGTTACCACAAAACGGCCGCTGTCATTGAGGTTTTTCCCGTTAAATAATCCTATGTTCTTAAAATCATCTCCTGTAAAATCAGGGCCAAAATGACAATCAAAGCATTTTCCTTTTACATTAAAAATTTCCCTTCCACGCTGTGCCGAAGCCGAAAACGAAACCGTGTCTTTTCCGTTCATATAGTTGTCGAAGGCTGTATTATTGGTTTCCAGCGTTCTTTCATATGTGGCCAGGGCTTCTACCAGGTTTTCCTTATTGGCGGTTGTACCAAAAATTTTAATAAAAAAAGCCCTGTATTGTTTATGCTTGTTTAATTTCTTTATAATAACCGATAAAGGAATATCCATTTCTTTGGGATTCTCCATAGGGCCACCCGCCTGGTCTTCCAGTGTTTCGCTTCTACCATCGTGAAAATAAAAATTACGGGCCGACATATTCATGGTACTTGGAGTATTTCTTGATCCCAAAATCTGATCAATTCCCTTACTTAAAGCTACCGTATCGGCAAAGGCAAATTCGGGCTTATGGCAGGAAGCGCAACTGATCTTGTTTTCGCGCGATAAAATAGAGTCATGAAATAGTAACTCTCCCAGCTCTTCTTTTGTAGACGGCTCTTTGAGCTCCTTTTCCGTTTTGGAAGAGGAACAGGCATAAAGACCACATAAAACACAAATGCAAAGAAAAGAAAGCGCTTTTAACATATCGCAAATATAACAGGAAAAATCAATCGCAAACCCTGACATTGATCGCTAAAACGCTTATAAAACCATTTATGTAGAAGTATGCCCATAACTCCGTAAAAATGATAATTTTGTAAGTCTATGCAAGTAAATACCGATCCTGAAATAAAGCAATCTAATCCTTTTCCCTTTAATAACCTCTTTTTAATAAAAGGCTATATAACAGGCAAAAATGATTTTTGGATGTATTTAGGAGGCATTTTTGCTGCATTTTTAGGATACGTTTCCTTTCAACTGATTATGATGCTGCCTTTGCTATCGGCTGCAAAAAGCCACGGCATTAGTATGAGCCAGATCGTGAATAATCCCAATATTTTATTTAACCCCGATGCCATTGGCATGAACCGTTCATTACTGCTGGCCTTACTGATGGGGATGTTTGTATTTACCCTATTATTTTTCTGGATTGCCACCCGTTTCTTTCAGCATAAACCCTTGTCCTCTATTCTTACAGGTTTCGAAAAAATAAGATGGAAACGTTACTTTTTTTCGTTCACTGTGTGGGGAGCTCTATTGATCGGCTTAACTCTGGTGTCTTATTTTATGAACCCCGAAGAGCTGGAACTCAGGTTTAACCCTGTTAATTTTGCAGTCTTATGCGTTGTAGCTATTGTATTTGTGCCCATTCAAACAGCTACTGAAGAAGTTATTTTCAGAGGCTACCTCATGCAGGGCTTTGCCTTATTATTTAAAAATGGACTGGTTGCATTAATTATTACATCTGTTTTATTTGGGCTAATGCATGCTTCTAATCCGGAAGCAAAAGCGCACGGACTTTTGATTATGATGCCTTATTATATCTTGTTTGGAGCTTTTTTAGGAATGCTTACCTTATTGGATGAAGGTGCTGAACTGGCCATGGGTATTCACTTTGCCAATAATTTATTTTCAAGTTTATTGATTAGTTCTAAAAACTCTGTACTGCAAACCGATTCCATCTTTTATACCTCTGTTGAAGACCCGGGTAGCGAATTTATCATATGGTTCGTTATGGCCGCTATCTGCTTTTTTATCCTCTTCAAAAAATATAAACTCAATAACTGGAAATTATTAATCCGCTAATAACATGCTTATGAAAGCTATCTTTTTTTGTATAAGTACCCTCTTTTTTATGAGTCACGCCTTTGCCGACGGTAATTATCATTATTATGTTGACTTAACATCTGTGAAAGACGATAAGCTTACCGTAAAGCTGACACCACCTGATATTACGGAGAATGAAGCCGTTTTTATGTTCCCCGCTATGGTACCCGGAACCTACGAAGTATACGACTTCGGGCGCTTTGTATCTGATTTTAAAGTGGAAGGAAAAGGCGGAAAAACCATTACCGTTGAAAAACTGGATGCTAATTCATATAAGCTGAGTCCTGCCAATGCCATTAAAGAAATAAGCTATAACGTGGAAGATAGCTGGGATACAAATATTAAAGAAAAAGTAGTATTTGAGCCGGGCGGAACCAATATTGAAGATGGCAAAAATTTTATTTTAAACACGCACGGCTTTTTTGGCTATTTTAAAAATAAGATCGAAACCAATTTCATCCTTGAAGTAACCAAACCAAGAGGCTTTTACGCTTCTACATCGCTAACCGACCTTAATAGCGGAGAAACAAAAGATGTGATTTCCGTATTTAATTACCACGATTTGGTAGATGCACCCATTATGTATTGCAAGCCGGATACCACTTCTTTAAAAATTGGAAATGCCACTATTCTATTTTCGGTGTATTCGCCAAACGGTGTATTGAGTTCAGGCTTTGTTGCCCGTAATTTAAAAGAACTCTTATATGCACAAGCCGATTATTTAGGGGGTGAATTACCCATAAAAAAATATGCTTTCCTGTTTTATTTTTCAGACAAGCCTTCTCTGAGTGGTGCATCAGGGGCTTTAGAACACTCCTACTCTTCTTTTTACTATTTACCCGAAGCCGATACGGCTGACCTTGCTCAGGAAATAAGAGATGTATCAGCTCATGAATTTTTTCATATTGTAACACCGCTCAGCATACATGCCGAACAAATTGGCAATTTCGATTTTAATAATCCGCAAATGAGCGAACACCTTTGGCTCTATGAAGGACTTACGGAATATGCCGCGCACCATATGCAGGCAAAAACCGGCTTAATTGACTATGACGATTTTTTGGCTGTAATGGTTGAGAAAATGCAGAATGCACGCGAGAATTTTAATGATACAGTACCCTTTACTGTAATGAGTAAGTATGTGCTCGACAAATACAGAAAACAATACAATAACGTATACGAAAAGGGAGCCGTGATAGGAATGTGCCTGGATATTATGCTCAGGTACTACAGTAAAGGTGCTTATGGTACCCAGGAATTAATGAAAGACCTTTCTAAACAATACGGAAAAAACAAATCGTTTAAAGATGATGACTTGTTTAACGATATTGAAAAACTCACCTTCAAAGAAGTCAGAACCTTTTTAGATACCTATGTAGCCGGTAATAAGCCTTTACCCTATAAAGATATTTTTGCCATGGTAGGTCTCAATTACATTGATAAACGCGTAGAAGAGCAAATTACACTGGGAGGAATATCGGTTGGATTTAATGCTGAAACAAATCGCCTGGTAGTTGTAAACATTAGCAGACTGGATGATTTTGGAAAAAAACTGGGCTTTAAAGAAGGCGATGAAATTGTGACGTTCAATAACCGCAAACTCACCAAAGATAATATCAGAGACGTGTTAGGAGGCTATATGAAAAATGCAAAAGAAGGCGATAAACTGGAAATAGACGTTTTTAGAAAAGATAAAAAAGGAAATGAAGAAATAAAAACACTAAAAGCAAAAGTAAAACCGGTTAAAGTAACAGAGTACGATATCCTGGAAGTCAACGATAAAGCAACCGAACAGCAGGTATTAACACGTAAAGAGTGGTTGGGAATTAATTAAAGACCTTAGATCTTAGACATGAGATAGGAGATTAAATGCTCGGATCTCAACGTCTCAAATCTCAAATCTATTATGAGTAAAAAACAAAACATATACTGGACGTGCCAGATTGGGGGCTGGACATTTTTTGCTGCCCTCAACCTTTTCTTTTTCAAGTTAAGTTACAGCACCAATGTAAAAGATATTTTAAATTACATGATCTGGTTGCCGGTGGGAATTACCATTACGCATATCTTCCGCTACCTGCTCTTAAAGTTTAATGTCATGCGCCTGAATATTTTTTCGCAGATACCCATTGTTATTGTTTCAGGCTTTATAAATGCTTTTTTATTTTTCTCATTAACCGTTGGACTGGCAAAAGCGTTTGGTATCATTACCTACAAAATAGATATCGTTGCGGCTATTTCCAATATACTGAGCCTTACCGTTATTTTTATTTTCTGGTCGTTGATTTATTTTGGTTTTCATTTTTTTGATAATTATAAAAAAACAGAAATTCAGAATTTAAAACTGGAAGCTAATACCAAAGAAATTGAATTGAACCAGTTAAAATCGCAGCTGAATCCACACTTTATGTTCAATAGTATGAACAGTATAAGGGCATTAGTAGATGAGGATCCCAAACGTGCAAAGATTGCTATTACACAGCTTTCGAATATTTTGCGCAATACACTGATGATGCATAAAAACAAGTTCATTACCTTAGAGGAAGAACTGGTATTGGTAAAAGACTATCTGGAACTGGAACATATCCGATATGAAGAACGATTGACTTATACATTTAATATTGACCCCGCAACTCTGTTTTTACAAATTCCTCCTATGATGATACAAACCCTGGTGGAAAATAGTATTAAACATGGTATCAGCAATTATCCTGAAGGCGGAGAAATTAAAATTACTTCAGTAAAAAAAGATGACCAGTTCATTATTCAGATTATTAATACCGGGCAATTAGGCATAAATAGAACCGGGCCGGGCTTTGGAGTTGCAAATACAACTAACAGGCTAGAACTACTCTTTGGTAAAAAAGCAAGCTTTAGCCTGAGAAATCTTGATACTAACAATGTGATCAGTGAAATTATTATTAAATAATAAATTATAAAAACACCCAAACTCAATTATTCATTCAAAACTATTAATTATGAAGGCAATTATTATAGATGACGAACGCCTGGCAAGACAGGAATTAAAAAACTTACTGGCTGCCCATAAAGAAATTGAGGTTATCGCAGAATGCAATAATGCGCAATCGGCTAAAGAAAAAATTGCTGAATTAAATCCGGATGTCATTTTTTTAGACATTCAAATGCCCGGTAAAACAGGCCTCGAGCTTATTGAAGAAGTATCTGCCCTACCCGATGTGGTTTTTGTAACAGCGTATGATGAGTATGCCATTAAAGCCTTTGAAGTAAATGCTTACGATTATTTATTAAAGCCTGTATCGCCCGAGCGTTTAGCCGAAACCATTAAAAAACTGACTTTAAAAGAAACGTCTGAAAGAAAAGAAAACACAACACCTTTAACGGAAAACGACCAGGTATTTATAAAAGACGGAGAAAAAACATGGTTTGTTCGCCTTAATAATATCCGTTTATTTGAAAGCGAAGGGAACTACGTGCGCGTTTATTTCGACAACTTCAGGCCATTGATCCTAAGAAGTTTAAACAGCCTCGAAGAACGCCTGAATGAAAAATCATTTTTCAGGGCAAGCCGTAAACATATTATTAATTTAAGCTGGGTAGAAAGCATAGAAACATGGTTTAACGGAGGCTTAATGGTAAAATTAAAGGGTGGACAGCAAATTGAGATCTCCCGCAGACAGGCCGTAAAGCTAAAAGACATGATGAGCCTTTAAACCGGTTAATAATTTCTGGTTTAGAGTTGCAAGTTATTATGTTTATCTTTGCATAACCGGAAATACATAACATCAAACCAGAAACTGCCAAAATGATTGACGAAAAAGATATACCTGAAGATTTAAAAGGCGATTTAATTCCTGAAATAGATCCCGAAAAATTATTTGATGAAAAAGAATACGCCACCATCATCATAGGGTCGGAAGGCATGAGTAAAAAAGATACTCATAATGCTGATTATGTAACCCTATTAGTAAGCAAAAACTCTACCCGCGAAGAAAAAGACGAAGCCTTAAAGCACTTAAAAGAAAATAATGCCCATGCTTTTATCTTAAACGCTATTACCAAAACAAAAAAACCTGAGCAAAAAGCACTGTTAATAGCTGCCTGCTGGGAAACAGGAATGGATTTTAGCAAAGATTACGCTTTCTTTATAGACCTTATAGGTCAGGAAGATTTCTCTGTATCTTTTGAAGCCTTTACCGTTATACAGGAAATGGAAGCGGAAATTGATTCGGACACCCTTAAAAAGTCGCTCGATACCTTAATGCACATAAAAAATGCTAATGTAAATGTAACCGGTGCCATTGAATTTATTGAACAAAAATTAAACGCTACTGATTGAAAAAAATAGTATTTTATTTTCTGTTACCCGTATTTTGTATCATACACTCCGGCCTGTATTCCCAGGAAGGCGATGGCGTACAAACCATTAAAATAAAAAAAGAAAACCTGTTTGCAAAAGCAGCTTTTGATGAAACAGAATATAAAGTCATTGCTTTCGATAAATACGGGAACCCTCACGAAAAAGCGATTAAATCTTTTTCCATTTTTTACAAAGAAGGTAAAACAGCCTACGAGGCTCCCGTAACAGGTAACACATTTCCTGATAAGACCATCAAATTTTTAACAAAGAAGAAAAGTACGGCAACTAAAATATGCCTCACTAAATTAGTCGCTACCGATGAAAACGGCCATGAGGAAGCCCTTCCTGACCTCTGCGATATTGTTATATTTCCCGATTGTAAGAAGGTACACAAATAATACGGTTATCCAACCTCTCTTAATTTAAAATCCCCACTTCTTATTCCTTATATTTAATTAATGGAAAAATTTCCACATCGGAAATGCGTCTCCCTTATGTATGTGTGTTGATAATAAGCAACTTAGCCTGTGGCACATTTATAGCAAAAACAAGCCTAAAAACCCACTACATGCAGATCCTTGAAACTAAAGTAATGCGCGGCCCTAACTTTTGGTCAAATTACAGAAAAAAACTAATTGTGATGAAGCTCGATATTGGCGAGCTTGAAAACTACCCTACTCATAAAATTGATGGATTTGGAGAAAGGATCAAAACACTTATCCCCTCACTTTACCACCACGAATGTTCTGAAGGCCACCCTGGTGGTTTTTTCCATAGGATAGATATTGGCACCTGGATGGGACATGTGATTGAACACATTGCCCTCGAAATACAATCGCTGGCCGGTATGGAATGTGGTTACGGAAGAACCCGCTCTACTAACGTAACAGGTATATACCATGTTATTTTTTCTTATGAACACGAAAAGGCGGGTCTGTATGCAGCCAAAGCCGCGGTAAGAATTGCTGAAGCGTTGATTGCCGGACAGGAATATAATCTCCAAAAAGACATTGATGATTTACATTACCTGAAACGTAAACTCAGTTTCGGGCCAAGTACAGGATCCATTGTGGCAGAAGCCAAAAAAAGAAATATTCCTTTTAAACGCTTAAATGAAGGTTCCCTTGTAACATTTGGTTATGGAAACAAACAACAACGCATTCGCGCTACTATAACTGGAAACACCAGTGGAATTGGCATTGACACGGCCGGCGATAAAGACGAAACAAAACGCATTTTAGAAAAAGCCTATATTTCGGTACCTAAAGGTGTTTTGATTTACGATGAAGAAGATCTAAAAAATGCCCTCTATACCATTACATTCCCCGTAGTTTTAAAACCGGTAGATGGAAACCACGGCAGAGGCATTACGACGAACATTACAACCCTTGAACAGGCCATAGCTGCTTTCCATATTGCTAAAACTATTTCAAACGAGGTTATTGTAGAAGAATTTATTCAGGGATTTGATTACCGTTTTTTAGTGGTGAATTATAAACTGGTAGCCGTTGCCAAAAGAACACCTGCTATGGTAATGGGCGATGGTAAATTAACGATTGCGGCTTTAATAGAGCAAACCAATAAAGATCCTAAAAGAGGAGCCGGTCATGAAAATGTAATGACACAAATTACAGTTGATGAGATTACCGAAAACATCTTAGCTAAAAAAAATATAACGCTCTCGCATGTACTGCCTTTAGGTGAAATTTTATTTTTAAAAGATACTGCAAACATTAGCACCGGAGGTAGTTCAACAGATGTAACAGATTTGGTACATCCCGAAAATGCATTCATGGCCGAACGTGTGGCGAGGCTCTTAAACCTTGATATTTGTGGCATTGACGTGGTTGCGAAAGACATCGACATTCCTTTAACCAGAGAAGTTGGCGGTATTGTAGAAGTAAATGCCTGTCCGGGATTAAGAATGCACTTAAGCCCAAGTAAAGGCCTGGCGCGTAATGTAGCAGAACCTATTATAGATATGTTGTTTCCTGATAATGAAAACGGACGCATTCCTATTGTTGCGGTAACCGGCACCAATGGCAAAACCACCACTACCCGTCTGATGGCACATATAGCGAAGCATGCAGGACATAAAGTGGGTTATACCACTACAGAAGGAATTTACATTCAGGATAAAGCCATTAATATAGGAGACTGCACAGGCCCAGTAAGTGCTGAAGCTGTACTATATGATCCTACTATTGATTTTGCCGTACTCGAATGCGCACGCGGCGGTTTACTAAAAGCGGGGCTCG
>JAZJZF010000065.1:0-4818 GCA_040389965.1 Bacteroidota bacterium | reverse complement strand
AGCCGCTCCCTTGATCACTAATCGTATCCTGCATAGTAATGCCTACGCTCACGCTTCTTATCGCTCACGCTCTCTTTTCCTGCGGAAAAACTCTGACTAGCGTCACCCGTACATGGCCTTAGCTTGGCCATTACCCCGTGCAACTCCCCACCATTAATAGATGAGCTACGCTCCCTTATTTTTTTTGCGCACTGGCGTTTCACAGCAGAGGATGCTCCTCTCCAACTCTAGCGGAGATGCGCACCTAGCGAAATAATAAATTGAAAGTATGTTGTACCCTTCGGGGTTCGCTGCGCTCACCCCTCGGTAACTTTATCTGGCTTTCGCTAAGTGCTCGTGCTTTGTATCGTTTGCCTGTTAAGTAGTTAGTAGGTATTCAGGCTGTTTACTCTGCCTCTTAGGTCTAAAAGTATTTTCAACAAGCTCTCAAAACAAAGCACTAAGGCATTGCACACGCACGGCTCGCGCTTTTTTGTTTTTCTATTGCTCCGCTCCGCTCTGCTTTTTTTAAAGTGCTGTGCTCGCTATTCGCTCGCCTTATATTATTCTGCTTTGCAATGTTCCCGCTCCTGCTGCGCAGTAGCTTCACATTGCAAGGTTCTTACCCCTACGGGCAGTCGGCCTTCGGCCTTTGCCCTTCGGTTATGGCTGTGTCAGCCCCTTGCGCACTTCCTGCGGTGGCAGCCGTTCACGCTCACGCGTGTAACGTGCGGCCATCCTCGCAGCTAGCTCGGACGTGTCCTGCGGCACGTCCTTTCCGCTAGCGGCCCGCAAGGGGGCAGCCTTTTTGTTTTCTATTACTCCGCTCCGCTCCGTTATAACACCAAGGCAAAGGAGAAAAACACAGCCAACCCCAAAAACGAAAATAAGACCGTTTAAACGCTTTAATGTATTATAAGGCGCTGGTAGACCTTTAAGCGTTTTTACGCTGTTAAAACATGGTTTCTGTTGATCTGCGAGCATTTATCAACACGATGTTGTTAACTTTCTCGTGTTGTGCCTGTATTGTTCCTGACTTAATGTCCTATCTTTGTCACATTGGCAGGCTCTAGTGTCTGCCTTTCTAGATTATGTCAGATAAGACAAAACCAGTGGAAAAGGAAAGCTCCTCCAAACCAAAAAAGGCTTCCGATGACAAACGTAATCCAATTGCATTACGCATGCAGGCATTGGCAAAACTCCCCAAAGTTTTGCTTGTTTTGTTAATGGTTGGAATCTCTTTAGCAATCCATCACTGCACAAGTATGGACGCTGAATCTCAGGCTGTTTTATACATGTTTGCAATGAACGGCAAAATTAGTGGTCGTCAGGATGGTAGTGTAGCAATGAAAAACGGTGTTATGCGTGGTATGGCCATACCTGCAAATCCTCGCACAGTTGCTCAACAATCCGCTCGCAATGCGTTCGGGACTTTATCATCTAGCTGGAGATCATTAACTCAGGTCCAACAAAACTCATGGCTGAATGCTGAAGGGTATAATACAACTGATATCTTTGGACGTATTTCTCCCCTAGTAGGTAAAGAGTTGTACAACCGGTTAAACGGTAACCTTGTAGATATTGGTGTAGCTCCTCTGGTTACTGCTCCTGCTCCTGCATCAGTTGCCACTGTTACTGCGGATGGTGCAAATGGCGATGTAAGCACCCAGGCGTTGACCATCACATTAAATGATGATGTGCCAGCTAATACCTCTGTAAAAATATTTGCAACTGCCCCTCTAGGTTTCGGTATTAACAGACCTAAAAAATCAGCTTTCCGACTTATTGGTCTTGCTGATGCTGCTGACTTAACTCCTGTAGATATAGCTGCGCAGTACTCTGCTAAGTATGGCACGTTTGCGCTTAACCAAAAGATTTATTTTGAGGTTGTGGCAGTGAATAAAACCACTGGGCAGGCTGGTGTACCTTCGCGCACTATCACTACAATAGTTGCATAATTCATTTTTTATTTATTTTACTAAAGGGCAGCCGTGAAAAGCTGCCCTTTTTAAATTCTCACTATATGGAAGCACTTCAAACTATACATTCAATTCTTTGGGTTCTAGTTATTTTACTGGCTGCTATTAGTCGCGTTCGTGCTCTCAAAAGACGTAAACGTGGCTCGCGCTAAAATAGTGGCCTGCGGGCTATTCGCCCCGCTGAGCTGCAATAGTATCTAAGGCTGCTTTCAGTGCCATGAAAACGTAACGGCACCCCGTTACTTCACAAGATGCCGTTATTTTACAGTTACACTTTTTATAACAGTAGCTGACTTTGTATGTATTTCCCTTGTTCATACAGTGACTTTCTAGCATGGTTGCTATTCATCAGTATATCTTCTTGTGCAACTGTGTTATGTATTACCTCAAATCCGTAATTGATCTGATAGCCATTAGCATACTGATGAGTATGTACGCTAAAAATAGTAACTTTTGTAAGTCCACTAGGTAGATAGATAAATACATCTTGCCCTACTTTATAGAGTGGTGCTGTTGCTCTGTTTGATTTAAAAGTGTTCTTTTCCATATGTATATTTTATTAATTGTTTAAGCAAATGTACTGCGTGTATTGTGCTTAGTCGGGTATTATCCGTTTACTTCCGAAAGTATCCGTTTGTAGTCGGGTTTGTCAATATGTCAGCTTCTAAATTGTTAATTGTCATGAATCGTTTTTATAGTTAGTTGCTGCCATCTTTTCATGTTGATAAAATTGTATGTCAGTATTTTGTTGGCAGATTTGGCAGTGATACATTTGTAACACAAATAGGCATAGTCGGGTGATTGTATTGGTGCACTCACCCGTTTTTCGTTTCTAACACTCTATAAAAATCACTATGTCTAAAATCACAAAGGTTATCTCAGGCTACAAAAAAAAGTCAGGTGAACCACAATCACAGTTCAATTTTAAAGTACCTCACAAGCACCGTTTACAGGCTATTACAGCTCATTTAGCTAAAGGTGGGTACATAGTGTGTGCTGCTTGGTTTAACGTGTACCATGATAAGATAAAAGTGGTCTCTAAACGTTTAAAGTAACAGGTAAAATATGCTTGTTTGTGTTCATGTTAAAATACCGCGTTCATCTTATTGGTTTATCCTATGTCCCACAAGTCCGCCATATATTATATAAGAAATTAATATTAAAACTCATACTTATGAAAAATCAAAAACTGGTTCCAGCTGCCTATGTAAATAAATGCATTAAAAAGTGGGGTGTTCAATCACAACGGAATAAAATTATTGAAGAATGTTTAGAATTGGCATTAGCATTACAGCAAACGTCTTGTGTCACTAAGGATAAAAAAAATAACGAATCTAATGTGTATTCGGAATTAGCGGATGTGATAATAATGATGGAGCAAGCAAAGAAGATATTTGACTATGAACGCATAAAGTTTAATGTAAAAGTTAAATTGCGTTTGCTAGATGAAAAATACTTCAATGATGAAAAATAAATGTGTCAACTATCCTATAATTTATTAGGTGAAGTAAAGCGCAAACGGTGTAAAGATGATACTGTAAAAATTGAGCGTATAGGTGTGTCGGAGTGGAAACCACCTTTTTTAATACAACATTTTTGCATCAGTCCTACATACACTGTATACTACCAAAGAAATGTTGAGCGGTCAACAGCCAGGTCTTTAACGAACGTTCCAAAATTAAAAGCACATGGTGGTACAATAAGTAAAAAGGCAGGCAGGAAAATTCGATACTGTTTTAATTGGCTTATTGCAAGTAGTAAGATCAAGAATGTGTATTGTAAAGCCACAGGAAAAACATCTTTCTTCAAATTAAATTTTATCACTCTTACACTAGCTGAGAAACAAAGGCACTCCGATAATTATGTTAAGGATAAAATGTTAAGTGCTTTTATTCAGTGGTTACAACGTAAACATGGTGTAGTAAGTTACATTTGGAAGGCAGAATCACAGTTAAACGGTAACATACATTTTCATATAACAACTAATAAATTTGTTCACTGGCAGCAAATAAGGCATAAATGGAACTCAATACAATATCAACATGGTTATAATAGAGGCATGACACAAGATGAGTTTATAAAAGATACCAACGGAACTGATGTTACGCCAGTAAAAAAAGAATCTGAATTAATTGGTTACATGGTCAAGTATTTTACTAAATCAGATACGGAATTGAAATATGTGTGTATTAGTTGTGCTATACCTAAAGAGGAAAAAATGATGCCTGACTATTACTATAAAACTGATGATGAAGGTTTGGTTTGGATGGGTAAAAGGGCAATTGAAGGTAGATTGTGGAATCATTCAGCAAATTTATTAACTACAGGTTTTTCTATAGATGAAACAGACTCAGCATATGCAGACTGGCAAAAAGTATTAATGTACTATCAAACAACTGCACCAATACCAACACAATATGCTACTGTAATTCCGCATAGGCGCATTGGTATAAGAGAGTTTCCAAGTAGCGTTCGTGTACTGTTACAAAATAAAATCGAGTTGATTAATAAGAATGATAGACACAAGTCACTTTACGTAGTAGAAACAATTTAATAACTAATATTATGAGTATAAAAATGAAACCACACAACAGCACAATGGTAAAAATTAGTTGGGTCGTAACATGGGAATATAAAAGCGATCATTTTAGTTGCGATATTTCAGCCCCTTCATTTACTAGTGCAGTAATGCTATTCAATAAAACATTCTCAGGTGAGCCGGTAATAGCTGTTCGATTAATTAAAGGCTTACATAAAGGATTGAGCTTAGTAGGAAACATCATAGAATAGAAAAGCCGGTCGCTCAGCCGCTCCCTTGATCACTAATCGTATCCTGCATAGTAATGCCTACGCTCACGCT
>JAZJZF010000064.1:99900-133676 GCA_040389965.1 Bacteroidota bacterium | reverse complement strand
ATCAGTGTTTAAATTAATGAGAAGCTAAAATGGTTGATCTGTTATCTGGTTTTAAGCAGGATTTATAGATCTCTGCGCAGATAAGGATAAAAACAAGGAATTCAGAGATGCAATTCCAGTAAAAATACCTGAAATCGGTATCTACCTGAAACACAAAAAATTCAAATCCCAGGTAAAATAAACCTGACAGCGATAAGGTAAGAATGATTGGCTTTATAAATGCTAATCGTTTTATAAATGCGGCAAAAAAGATTAAAATATTAAATAAAAACCAAAACCAGGGTTTCATGTAAAAAGTATCTGATTGGGCATTTAATAAAGGAATGATTGTTTTGCTGAGAAAATTTGATTTTCTAACCAAGCCGTAGCTATTTGGATGGATATAAGGATACATGTTACATAGAGAGCTTTCGCTAGTTGTAATGCGGAGAAAAGCCAGATAGCCCTTAGTTCTGTTTTTTAAATATACAAGGGGATTATCTGCTATTGTGTGTAGCCAGTAATTTCGTAATTCTTTTATGGTAGTGTCATTAACAGCGGGTAACAGATATTTATGGTCGCTATTCCACCATATATTATCAAATGTTGAATAGTGATAGTTTTGCTTTAAATAGAGTGTATCAAATCTCGGATAGTTTTTTATAAAGTCAGGAAAACAAAGCTTGTTTGTTTCCACGTAAATGCCGGAAAGATCATGCATGAAAAGTTTGTACTCACCATATGATTTATGAGGTTTAAGAATGGTTTTTGTTATAACGATTTGAGTCAAAACCACAAGGATACTTATAAAAAAAGCTTTAATGGAAAGGCGTATGACAACATGTTTTTTTGGAGGCTTGTTTGTTTTCAGTAACATAAGCCATAAACACAGCAAAGGAATCAATCCGGGTAAAGCGTTAATCCTAACCCAGCAGCCATAACTTAATAATAAAATGGAAGCAATGGCTTCGTAAGTATCCATTTTGCGATTCCTGAAAAATGCCACTAACATAATACTTGTTGCTAAAAGCCATGCAAAAGCCATATGTACATCTTTCCAGATATTACCTGCGAAATTCTGAACAAATGGTGCCGCAATAAAAATGAAAACCAACCAAAACAGATTTCCATAGTTTCTTTTAAATAGTATTAAGAGAAAATAAAAAGAGGTCCATAATAATACAAGCTGAAAAAATAACATGCATTGCGGACCATAATAAAAAACAAGCAAAATATGCCATAATCCTGACATAATAGGGGGATGCCAGTCGGCATATGAATTATTAAGCGCCTGGGTAAATTGATCTAAACTATCAGGAGATAAAAACCCCGGATAATAGCTTATAAAATTAATGAGAAAGCCAATAATAGATAATATTAAGAAAACCTTATTGTTTTTAGATGAAATCATGCAGACTTAACAGGGTATATTAAAAACGAGTTTATAGTTTAGGGCTTATTTCTACAATATACCGTTAAATTTTCATCAAAATACCGTAACACACGGTAATTGGAAAGTTGTGGTTTAAAGCGTTGTTCTTCCGAATTATCTATTACCAGTATATCCTGATTTGTAATAGTATCCAGTTGGGCAAGACTTACAGCCCTTTGAGGATCGTATTTATAACATAAAAACCGGATAAATTCTGCCGGATAATATTCAAATCCTTTACCGGTCATGGCTATAGAGCTAATATTTCTGGCTTCGGCATTGATATATTCTTGTCTTACAGTGGCTATCTCATAATCAATCCTGGAATCGAAATGATGCTTTGTGTCAAATTTAGCCAGCGAAAATATAAATGCAGCAAGTAAAACGAAAAATAGTTTCTTATCAAGTTCAAATCTTGCTAAACGACTAAAAGAATTGGCAAGAAGCACGGAGAGCAATTGTAGCAGAAAACCTAAGCAAAGCGCTGCCGGAAAAATGAGATAAAGCCAGTTTCTTTGAAAAGGTAGTACACGATGAAGGGGTAGTATAAGTAATGGCGACAGGATCATAAAAAAAGAAAGAACTGCTAAAAAAACAGAATTTATTTTTTTTGTCATTAGCCCATAGCCTAAGCCAATGGCCGTAATAATATACAGTATAAACAATGTGTAATAATTAAAGAACAAATAATCGGAAAGGTCTTTTATGTGGCTTGTAATAATAGACACTAAATTGGGGTCGCTTAACGAAAATTTTGTAGCTCCTCCATTAGGATTCGTTAAATCGCCCTGTTCATTTAGCAGGTATATAAAAATATATCCTAAAATAATTAAACCACCGCAGATAAAGCAATCCTTAAAGAAAAGGACAAGAGCTGTTTTTTGTTTTAATCTTAATACAAATAAAAAATACACAATATACACCGCAAATAAAACATACAAAAAAGAAGGAACAGCGAAAATGCCTGCAAAACCGGATAATCTAAATAACCAATGGTATTTTTTTGACGTATGATCAGCAGAGATTAGTTTTACAGTTGAATAGAGTAATAACACGCAGCACAGGTTTACAAAAGCATAACCTCTGGCACTAATCGAGAAAAGTTGAAAAGGATAGAGGCATGCAATGAAAAGAGTAAGTGCAATGGCTATTTTGCCTCCCAGTTGTTCGTGAGATAATTTAAAAAAATAATAAACAGTAAACAATGCGGCCAGAAAAGCCGGGATGCGGGTAGAAATTTCAATGTCTATAGGAAGTTTAACAAACAGGCTTGTCATGAGATTATACAGCACATGATTATTGGGGACAGGATAATATGATAAGGATGTCCAGATTCCTTTACCCGAAAAGACGCTGTAAGAAAACAATTCATCATAACTGGTAGGCATGCTTATAAGGAGCATACACTCTGCTACGAAAAAGATAATCAGTATCAGTGAAAAAGCAACGCGCACCTCTTTATTGAGTGTCGAAAAAAACGTTTTATTGCTATAAAAACTGCTGTACAAAGTACTTGAAACCCTGTTGATCAAAAAAGAAGTAAGGGCTTTCTTTTTTGTTGTAAAATAATCGAGCCAGAATGCTGCCAACCATATGAGAGCAACAAACAATCCGATTTTTGAAAACTTGAATACTGTTTTTAATGTTCCGTTTGCCAGTGCAGCATTCAGGTATTTACGGGGGGCTTTTTCAAATATAACGCCTACAACCTGTTCGTAATAATTGGAGATCAAAAACAGAATAGGGTATAAAATGCAACAGGTAAAAATTACCAGGACAAGAATATCAAATCCTGTTTTAATTTTCGAATGGCCTGTGTACATAACTAATTTCAGCTTATAAAAAGTAAATCTACAAAAAAGGAATGAGTATTTGATTGGTATATTACTTAATATATTCCCGGAAAACCTTTCAAAAAAAGAGGAGGCATTTGTTACAAATGCCTCCTCTTTTAATTACTACTTATTACTTTATTTTTTAGCTCCGAATACTTTTTTCAAAAGGTCGGTTACGCGGGCCATAGGGTCTTTCCTGATCTTGGTTTCTTCGTCGGCTATCAATACCATTAAGCCATTAACAGCTTTGGTACATACATAATCATTAAGGTCCGGATTTTGTTTTTTTACACCCGGGATCTTATTGTATATAGTCACTAAAGGTGTCCAGTAGCTCGTTACTTTCACTTTTGAAATGGCCTGATTTACTGTAGGCATAAATTTTTGCTTTAAAGGAGCGTAGGTTTTCTCTCTTAAATAATGTGTAGCAGCCGTATCACTTCCTTTTAATATGGCAAATCCATCACCAATGCTCATGCCGGTAATAGCATCTACAAAAATAGGAGCTGCACTTTTTGCGGCTTCTTCAGCGGCCCTGTTCAACGAAGTTTCAAACTCCGTTACTTTACTTTGGTATCCTAACTGAATCAATTTTGTTTTCATTTGTTGCGCTTCTGCAGGCCATGGTATAAAAAGTTTAGCGTTTTTTAAATATCCGTCAACCTTCGATGCGTTTGATGAAGAGTTATTAGTGCCAACACTTAGAGCTTCTTTCAATCCCTTAATCACTTCGTCGTTGGTTAACGTCGGTGTAGCGCTTGTACCATTTATAGTATTGGTAGTTGTATTAATAATGGTAGTAGAATTGGTTTTAACCGTATTCCACATATCATTTAAAGTTTGCGCGTTGCCAATTGCTGTGCTAAATGCTAGCAACGTAGCGGCGAATAGTTTAGAGTTCATTTTCATGGATGATTTTAAAGTAAAGTTACATTATTTTTTTGAACCGAATACCTTTTTCAGAATGTCGGTAACCCTTGCCATTGGGTCTTTTCTGATCTTAACTTCTTCCTGCGCAATCAGGGTCATTAAGCCGTTTACCGCTTTATCCGTTACGTAAGCATTTAAATCGGGATTTAATTTATTAACGCCCGGAATTTTATTATAAGTAGAAATTAAAGGAGACCAATACGATGTTACTTTTACATTACTAATAGCATCCGTTACAACCGGTGAAAAAGTTTGTTTTAAAGAAGCAGATGTTTTTTCTCTTAAATAATGAGTAGCAGAAGTATCATTGCCATTTAAAATGGCAAATCCATCGCTGATCGTCATTTTAGAAATAGCATCCACAAATATAGGTGCTGCATTTTTGGTAGCATCTTCAGCAGCCCTGTTAAGCGATGTTTCAAAATCGGTTATTTGTTGTTGGAATCCTAACTGTACTAATTTCTCTTTCATGGTTGCCGCTTCTGCAGGCCATGGAATAAAAATAAGCGGGTTTTTATTAAAACCATCCAGTTTTGATGTTAAGGCAGTTGAGTTGTTTGTCCCTACCGACAAGGCTTCCTTTAACCCTTTAATCACTTCATCATTTGTTAATCCTGTAGCAGTACCATTGGTGCCGCTATTTAAAATTTCGGTGGTTGTTTTTAAAATGGCTTCCTGTGTTTTAGGATCGCAACTTGTGATTAAAACAGTTATAGTGCCAATTAAAATAAAATATTTTTTCATAAGGATTTACAAGTTAGATAATGTAATTTTATGGCGTTAAATATAAAAAATTAAACAGGTAGTGTACGATGAATGCAGAACTTTTAACAATTGGTAACGAAATATTAATAGGGCAAATCGTTAATACAAATGCTGTCTGGATGGCGCAGCAATTGAACGAAGCAGGGATCAATGTAGTACATATGAGTTCTGTTGCCGACGAAAGAGAAGCGATTCTTCATGCATTTGAAGATGCAGGAAAACGTGCTCAACTGGTATTAATTACCGGTGGATTAGGTCCTACGAAAGACGACATTACTAAAAAGACATTTTGTGAATATTTTAATGTAGAGTTGGTAATTGATGAAGCAGTTCTACAGGATGTGAGCGGTTTTTTCGCAAAAAGAGGAAAAGAGATCAATGCCATAAACCGAAAGCAGGCAGAGGTTCCTAAAGGCTGCGTTGTTATCAGAAATAAGAACGGTACAGCTCCGGGTATGTGGATCGAAAAAAATAACACCATCTACGTATCTATGCCTGGCGTTCCATTTGAAATGAAGGCTATGGTAACCGATGATATTATACCGGCGCTTAAAAAAAGATTTACGCTTCCTTTTATTTATCATAAAACCATTTTAACGCAGGGAATAGGGGAGAGCGCTCTTGCTGAACTGATCAGTGATTGGGAAGATGCCCTGATACATAAAAATATCAGTCTTGCGTATTTGCCATCGCCGGGTATGGTAAGATTGCGTTTAAGCAGTATTGGGCTTAATGAAATAGAACTGAAGTATAAAGTTGAAGAAGAAGCACAGAAGATAGAACCTCTGATTCGTAAATATATTTACGGTTATGAAGAGTATGGTAAAGAACAGCCTAAAATGGAAGAAATACTGGGCGAATTATTAAAAGAAAGAAACTTAAAACTGTGCCTTGCCGAAAGTTGTACAGGAGGTTATATTTCTCATTTAATAACAAGCGTAGCAGGCAGTTCAGCCTATTATAACGGAGGAATTATTCCTTACCATAACGAATTTAAACACTCGTTATTGCACGTAAATGAAGAGGTATTTACAAAACATGGTGCTGTAAGTCAGGAATGTGTAGAAGCCATGATTACCGGTATTATGAAATCCTTTAAAGGCAATGCGGCAATTGCAGTGTCCGGTATCGCAGGCCCATCGGGTGCTACTGCCGATAAACCTGTTGGTACAACCTGGATAGCGGTTGCGTTAAATGATAAGGTTATTTCAAAACATTTCATATTTGGCGATAACAGGCAACGCAATATTCATATGACAGCTATGGCAGGAATGAATATGCTGCGAAAATTAATTCTAAACGAAGAAGAATAAATAGTTAAACTTTTAAAACTTTTTTACTTCGTAACTTGTTAACTCACTATGGAACTAGCATACAGAGAATACGGATCAGGGCAACCTTTGATTATTTTACACGGTTTATTTGGTCAAAGCGATAACTGGAATACACTGACAAAACGTTTTGCGGAAAAAGGATTCAGGGTGTTTGCCATAGATCAAAGAAATCATGGATTGTCGCCTCATAGCAGCGAATGGGATTATAACGTTATGGCATCCGATTTGAATGAGTTCATAAAACTTCATGATTTAAAAGAGCCAATATTATTAGGGCATAGCATGGGTGGTAAAACGGTATTGTTTTTCGAAATGTTGTATCCTAATATAGCCAAAAAAATAATTGTGGTTGATATTGCGCCAAGAGCTTACGAGCCACACCACGAGGCCGTATTAAAGGCATTGAATGCCATAGATTTTACGGAAATAAATACCCGCAAGGAAGCGGAAGCTATTTTAAACGAATACATTTCTGATTTTGGAACCAAACAATTTTTATTAAAAAATATTTATTGGAAAGAAGATGCTTCCAAACAAATGGCCTGGCGTTTCGATCTTAAAACCATTACAGAAAAATATGATAATATAGGTATTGAAGCTCCTGAAGGAGTAAGCAATACTCCCGCTTTATTTATAAGAGGAGGTAACTCCAATTATATAACTGATGCCGACGAAAAAGATATTGCCGCAAGGTTCTCTGATTATAAATTAGAAACCGTAGAAAATAGCGGGCATTGGGTTCATGCAGAACAACCCGAAGCTTTCTTTAATGATGTAATGGCATTTATAGCTTAAAGCCCCTGAAATTCGTTATCGATAATGGAAATGGCAGACGCTAATTTATCGTTGCCTGTACCTTCTATAATGTGGTAATCTACATTCAGTTTCATTAATTCGTGAAGATTCCATTTTAATAAATGATCTCTTAGTTCCGGATTTCTTCTTTGAGAGTCGGCTTTCCACGCAACATCATTATTACATACGAGGTAAAGATCATAATCGGAACCTTTTATAGAATGTGTAATCAGATCAGAAATTTTATTGAACTGATAAGTTGACCAGATCTTAATCGTGATCAAAGTAGTGTCGCAAAATAAGAACCGGTTAGCCCTTGGAGCATATTCCTCTTCCAGTTTTAATTGATTTTTAGCAATGGTATCCAGATCATCAATGCTGTAATGATTAATGTCATGCGAATCGAAATAATCTCTGGCATATTCAGGAGCCCAGGCTGTCTGATAATGAAGCGCCAGGCGTTTGCTAAGCTCGGTTTTCCCGGTGCTTTCTGCACCAAGTATGGCAATTTTTTTTATAACTTGTGTAGTTGTTTTTTCCATGCATAATATCCATAAGCGGCCATTAATGTAAAAAAGGTATAGAGCATAGCATAGGTAGGCATTTCTTTTATAATATACAAAAAAACATAAGCTCCGTCGATGAGCACCCACAATAGCCAGTTTTCGAGCCATTTCTTGGTCATTAAATAGGTACAGGTAAAACTGCAAGCTGTTAAAATGGAGTCGAAAAGCACCCGGTCGGATTTAAAATGCTGCAAAATATAATAATAGATCACACTTTGTACCACAATAGAAATTACGATAAGAGGAACATATTTTAGGGGTAAACGGGTAATTTTAAAGGTCATCACTTTGTGCTTTCCCCAATAATACCAGCCATAAATACCACTAAAAAAATAAAATACATTAAGGCTCATATCGCCATAAAGGTGTTGCTTAAAAAAAGCCAGCGTCGAAATAGTAACAGATACCAATGCAAATGGCCAGCACCAGATACTTTCAAAAATAGTTAGTATTACCCCTAAAACGCCTGTAATTAAAGCTATCCAATCCCAAAATGCCATCTATTCTATAGGAATATTTTTTTCTTTACAGAACTGTATAAACTCAATGTATTTATTATAAGGCGAAGGGTTTTTCCATAAATTTCCGTAAAGGGCTACTCCATGAAAGCCTAATTTATAAGCCAGTTCTATGCTTTTTTCGTTAATACCGCCACGGGCATATATTTTCATCCCTGATTTATTAATGGCAGCTTCTACTATTTCGGGATAAAACCCGCTATATAGCTCGCCCGAAACATTATGAAACATAGTACCCAAAAAACAATAATCTGTTTTTACCGGCAAAGGAAGGTAAAGCTCTGTAGCCCTCCGGAAAGAAATTGTTTTTATAAGATTTGGTTTTCTGATGTAAATAAGTTTTGTGTTAAGCCACAGCTTAAATTTCTTTTTAAGATGTGTTGATGTAAAATGAAATCCTTTAAGATCGTATTTTAATGCCAGACGGTGATGCGAATGAATGATAATACGATTATGAAAGTGCTTGGGAATCTCATTAATGTATTCGTCCAGTTCTTTTGTAGAAAAACGATTCTTCCGTACGTGTAAGGTATCAAGGCCTGCTTCAAACATTTGAATGACAGCCGCGATTTCATTATCGCTTTTTTTGGAGGGAGTTATAACGACTAGTTTCATGTTTCGACTACGATTTTTTCACGGATTGCTTTTTACTTAATAACTTACTTAACTCATTTAAAAACTGTGGATCTCTTTCCAGCGCATTTCCAACTACTATGTAGTCGGGTTTTGATTTTATGATAGTAGCTGCTTTTTTTGCAGAATCGATACCACCACCAATAATTAGAGGTAAGGAAGTTTGCTTTTTAACCTCTTTAATTAAAGAGGGAGTCAGTGTTTTTTTTGCGCCACTGCCTGCTTCCAGGTATATCAACCGTTTGCCTAACAATTCGCCGGCAATGGCAGTATTAATAATTTCTTTTTTATTGTGGAGTGGGGCAGTATTGGTTATTTTTTGTGTGGTAGATGCTTTGCCGCCATCTATTAAAATATAAGCCGTAGGAATAACAGGTACCTTGCTTGCTTTTATTTTTGTGGCGGCATTTACATGTTTCCCTATCAGGTACTCCGCGTTTCTGCCTGATAGCAAAGACAGCATTAACAACCCGTCTGCATACTTGGAAATCTGTTTTTCGTCGCCGGGAAAAATAATAACAGGGATCGTAGTTTTGGATTTTATAGCTTTCAGTATTTTCTCGAAATTGTTTTTCTTTAAAGAACTTCCACCGAAAAAGATATAAGATACCTGACTTTTATTAGCAATATCAATTAAGGCCGGATTATATTTATCGGGATCAATTAAAATAATGAGCTTTGTATGTGTACTTTTAGTTAACAACACTTATGTCGGATAGGGCATACACCAGTATGTAATTGTCTATAAATTGATAATTAAGTTCAAATGTCTTTTTAAAACCCGGCAAATTAATTTCGCCGATAATTGTCCCTAAATTATGTTTATTAAACGGCTTAACAAATAAATTGGTAATAAAATCTACCTCTTTTAGGCCATAAATCTTGTAAAGAGTCTCTTTGGCGGCCCAATAGATCAATAATTTCTCCACATCATTGCCGGTTTCTGTCAGTTCGGGTACTGATAAAAATTTATGCTTTATTTTAATGACCTTATCCCGTATCAGCTCAATATCAATGCCCGTGGCTTCAGTTTCGTTTATAATAATAGCCAGTTTATCGTGCGAATGCGATAAGGAAATATGCCTCGAATCATTCTCTAAATGAGGTTTTCCCTTATCATCGTATATTATTTTACAGCTATCATCCAAAAGCCTGGAAATCAGGTAATTTTTGCCCCGGGTTTCAATGTCCCTTTTAACAGTTAAGGCATTACTGAGTGCAAATTGGTTAAGGTCTAAAAGCCCAAAAAATAGTCCTTTTTTTATGTTAAAAACCTCGATCATTTGCTATAGAGCTTGTTAAAATTTATCTAATAAGTTGTTTATATTTCTTTCCGGCTGCAATTTCGTTAAATTTTTCGGCGTAATTAGCCCATTATGCCTACAAAATTTGCCTCATTTCGCTCGAAAATAAATTATAGACAAATCTTATAATATAAATTTAAACAGGCTCTTAAATTAAACTTTATAATAGTTTGAGCGTTACAAACTTATGCCTTATCTTCGCATAATCATAAAAAAGAAACAATTTTAATCAACAAATAAAACAACATGTCAGTAACAGCAACAAAATTTGTAAAAAGCAAAGTAGCAGATATGTCCTTAGCAGAATGGGGACGTAAAGAAATTAAATTAGCAGAAGAAGAAATGCCGGGCTTAATGGCGCTTCGTGCTGAATACGGCAAATCTCAGCCTTTAAAAGGTGCTCGTATTGCAGGTTGCTTACATATGACCATTCAAACAGCAGTTTTAATTGAAACATTAACAGCTTTAGGTGCTGAAGTTACCTGGAGTTCTTGCAATATTTTCTCTACACAAGATCATGCGGCAGCAGCAATTGCAGCAGCAGGTATCCAGGTTTATGCCTGGAAAGGTATGAATGCAGAAGAGTTTGACTGGTGTATTGAACAAACCTTATGGTTTGGAGAAGGCCGTCAGCCATTAAACATGATCTTAGATGATGGTGGCGATTTAACAAATATGGTTTTTGACCAATTCCCTGAATTAGCAGCAGGTATCAAAGGTTTATCTGAAGAAACCACTACAGGTGTACACCGTTTATATGAGCGCATGGCAAAAGGTACTTTATTGTTACCGGCTATTAACGTAAACGATTCAGTTACCAAATCTAAATTCGATAACAAATATGGTTGCCGTGAGTCATTAGTTGATGCGATTCGTCGTGCAACTGATATCATGATGGCTGGTAAAATTGCTGTTGTAGCAGGTTACGGTGATGTTGGTAAAGGTTCAGCGCAATCTTTATCTTCTCAGGGTGTACGTGTTATTGTGACTGAAATCGACCCTATCTGTGCTTTACAGGCAGCTATGGACGGTTACCAGGTTATGAAAATGGATAACGCTGCTAAAATTGCAGATATCTTAGTAACTACTACCGGTAATAAAGATATTATCGTTGGTCGTCACTTTGAGATGATGAAACATGGTGCTATCGTTTGTAACATTGGTCACTTCGATACAGAAATCGATATGGCTTGGTTAAACAAAACTTACGGTGCGTCAAAAGATACTATTAAGCCACAGGTTGACCAATACACGATCAACGGTAAAAACATTATTGTTTTAGCTGAAGGCCGTTTAGTAAACTTAGGTTGTGCTACAGGCCACCCAAGTTTTGTAATGAGTAATTCATTTACTAACCAAACATTGGCTCAATTAGAATTATGGACAAACACAGGAGCTTATGAGAAAAAAGTATATGTGTTACCAAAAATTTTAGATGAAAAAGTAGCACGTTTACACTTAGGTAAAATAGGTGTAGAGTTAGATACTTTAAACCAGGAACAAGCTGATTATATTGGAGTAAAAGTGGAAGGTCCTTTTAAAGGAGACGCTTACAGATACTAATCAATTATCTATCTATTAAAAAATCCCGTCATGATATATCGTGACGGGATTTTTTTTGTTTTTTATTCTTTACCCGTAGAAACAAGTACAGGAGTACCGTCGTTTCGGATATATAGAGCCTTGCTACCGCCAGCAGCAGATGGACCATCCACATCCACACCATGATTTGCCGAATTTTCAGGGGCTTTAAGCCATTGAATAGTATCACGGTTATAACTTTGAAAAATATGGAAAAGAGGAGCTCCGGTTTCACCATTTGTGAACTCTATGGATTTGCGCAGTTCATCTTTTGTATGATCTACCCATGGAAAGCAGAACCCTTTTCCATTATAATCGACCGGTTCTCCAGGAGAGAGAGAACCCTTGAAGTTAGGGTTTTCCCCGTCTCTCCACATAAGGTGCAGCGGGCTATCATTTTTAATTAATGTGATCCATGTTGTGTTTGCCATAATAAAAGTGTTTTAAAGGATTAATAAATAAGGAGGCTTTATAACAACAAAATTATAGATGGCTTAGCAGAATTTGATACCCTGCAATACGGATTTTATACGCGTAGAAATACGTGATTTGTATACTGAAAGAGTGTTATGTTTATTGTATCATCGGAAGGTATTTCTCACGATTCTCAATAATTATCCAGAGGTTTATTGCCATAAGTACAATGGCAATAGGTAATCCCGATGGTGCATATAGGATATGAGTTAAAAGAATGCCTATCATAACCGGAAAAATGATAATGGCGCCCAGAGCCCTGAATTTATTGGTAATAACAAGCAATCCCCCTACAATTTCGGCAAGGGCAACAAGGGGCATTAGCCAGCTTATAGCCATAAATGCGCTCATCAGATTTAACATGCTTTCGGGAAGATCCTTTGGCATTGGCATATAATTAAAAAATTTGTTCAGCCCTGAATTAATGAACATGAGTCCAAAAAGAAGGCTTATGATAAATAGGATTTTCTTTTTCATGGTTTTAGTTTTTAGGATTTGTTTTATTTACATTATTGTTTTTTATAATAACTTGTACCAATTGGGTCTTCGCTAAATAAATACTCTTCGGTTACAAAATCTGTCGATGATAGTTTAATGATTTTTAAATCATGGTCTCCTATTAAAACCATTGGATCATCCGGAACATCCGTATTTTCATACAAACTAATTTTTTTCCCATTCTCAATTTTTTTCCATTTCCCGGCAGTTACATTGGCCCCATATTTTTTGTCTTTGTATGTAATATTATAAGTTCCATCTTTATTAAATTGATAAGTATATGTTTGATTTGATGTTAATTTATTTGTCGACACTCCCTTTTCAACAAGTGTATGTCTTACTAGTAACCATTTTCCTATAATTTTAGTTGAAACGGTGTCTGTTGGTTGTCCGAAAAAGTTTGTTGTTAAGAATAGTAAAGCTATTGAAATGATTATCCGTGAAATCGTCATATTATGTATGTCTTTATGCAAGAGTACTCATCTTTTGTAGTGCCTTATACCTGAAACTAATATTTATCAAAATACTACAACCAAAGATAAGTGATTTTGGTCATACGTAAAATTGTGATTCCTTCAAATTTGGTGCCTGAGGTTTTTAAGGTATTACCCTTTAATACTTCTGATGATCTCATCTAACTGAGCCATGTCTTTACAACGCACCTCACGAGCTTTAGAGCCTTCGAAGGGACCGATAATGCCTGCGGCTTCCAGTTGATCCACAATACGGCCTGCGCGGTTGTAACCCAGTTTTAATTTGCGTTGTAAGAAAGAAGCTGAACCCTGTTGGAATTGTACAACAAGCTTAGCGGCTTCATCAAACATTTTATCGCGCTCACTTAAATCGATTTCTTCTTTTCCGCTATCACCATCTTCGCCTACATATTCAGGTAATAAAAACGCAGAAGGGTAGGCACGTTGCGAGCCAATAAACTCCGTTATTTTTTCGGCTTCCGGTGTATCTACAAAAGCACACTGAATACGAATAAGGTCGTTACCGGTACTTAATAACATATCTCCACGGCCAATGAGTTGTTCTGCACCGCCGGCATCTAAAATGGTACGTGAATCTATTTTGCTCGTCACACGGAACGCAATACGGGCCGGGAAGTTGGCTTTAATGGTACCTGTAATAATATTTACCGACGGACGTTGTGTGGCAATAATCAAGTGAATGCCAATAGCACGTGCTAACTGCGCTAAACGGGCAATGGGCGTTTCTACTTCTTTACCGGCAGTCATAATTAAATCGGCAAACTCATCCACAACCAATACAATGTATGGTAAGTATTTGTGGCCTTCGTTAGGATTTAATTTTCGGTTAATAAACTTAACGTTATACTCTTTAATATTTCTAACCTGTGCATCCTGCAAAAGGGCATAACGGTTATCCATTTCAATACATAAAGAGTTCAGAGTATGTATTACTTTGGTATTGTCTGTGATAATAGCATCCTCAGAATTAGGCAGCTTGGCAAGAAAATGGCGTTCTATTTTGTTGAACAGCGTTAACTCTACTTTTTTAGGATCGACTAACACAAATTTAATTTGTGCCGGGTGTTTTTTATAAAGTAATGATACTAAAATAGCATTTAATCCAACTGACTTCCCTTGTCCTGTTGCACCGGCCATTAATAAGTGTGGCATCTTTGCCAAATCGGCAATAAAAATTTCGTTGTTAATGGTTTTGCCTAATGCAATTGGCAAGTCATGAGTTGTATTCTGAAATTTTTCGGAAGCAATGATATTACGCATTGGTACCATTTCGGGCGTTTGGTTTGGTACTTCAATCCCAATAGTGCCACGGCCCGGAATAGGAGCAATGATCCTGATACCTAAAGCCGCTAAGCTTAAGGCAATATCATCTTCCAGGTTTTTAATTTTAGAAATCCTTACACCTGCAGCAGGAACAATTTCGTATAAGGTCACTGTTGGCCCAACGGTTGCAGAGATCCTGTCAATTTCAATACCGTAATTTTTAAGGGTATTAACGATCCTGTCTTTATTGGCAACCAGCTCTTCATTATTTACTTTACCGTTACCTGTTCCATAATCAATTAAAAGCTCGGGGCTTGGAAACTGGTAATTACCAAGGTCAAGAGTAGGGTCATACTCTCCAAATTTTTCAACAAGCTGTGTCGCTTTTAATTCATCGTCGAGCGTAATGCTATCCACTTTTGGTTCTTCTTTTACAAAAACAGGCTCCTGTATAATTTCATCAGCCGATGGATTGTTTATTTCAAAGTCAAGCGCTTTCTTATCGGTTTCTGCTTTGTTGGTAGTGTTAAGCTCCAACGCAATGGGTTCAGTAGTATTAATTGTCGGAGGTTCAACAATGGGTTCTTCAATGACAGCAGAAGCAAGGGTATCGTTAGTAGACAGTACTTCAAAATTCAGCAAGGCCTCTTCTTCTTCTTTTGATAAAGTAGGTTCTGTTTCGTAAACCGTGTTTGCATTAGGGTTAATGGTGTTTTCAGGTTGCTTGTCTTCCTGTTCAATAATGGCTTCATTGTTAAGGTCGGCAATGCTTCCTTTTTTGATATTGAAAGAAAGATTAATACTCAGCACTAGAAAAGAAAGCATACTAAATGCTAATACAGCCAGTGTACCTACATCTCCAACATAATTAGCTAACTGGATATTGAGAATGTAACCATAACCGCCACCCATGAAAAATAATTTGCTATGGAAAAAATAAGCCAGTGTAAGGCTTGTCCACACCATTAAAAACAACCATTTAGCCGTAAAGGAAGAGGGTTTTGCAATTTGTTTGTTCAGTATTTTCTGTAAGCCATAAATTACTAAAACAGGAACCAGTATAAAAGAGGATACACCAAACCATTTATACATGAACTGATGCGACACCAGTGCGCCAAATTTCCCTAACCAGTTAACTACTTTGGTATCTATGGCAAACAATTCACTTAAAGGCCCTAGTACTTTATCCTGATCTTTATCCCAGGTAAAAACATACGATAGCAAAGCAATAAATAAGTAAATACCGGCTAAGATCAGTAGCAAACCAACCAGTTTTTGGATGCGTTCGTTCCTGTAAAAGCTCAGTGTTTTATTCCATTTGTCGAGCAAAGAAGCTTTGGCTTCGGAAATGCCCTGGCCCTGTGTTTGCGGCTTTTTATCAGCAGCCGTCGTGCTTGTTTTTTTACCTGCTTTTGATTTATTTCTCGACGTGTTAGTATGCGTTTCCTCAATATCATTTTTATCGGTAACGGTATCCGGTTTTTGAGTTTCCTCAACGGGTTTATCCCTGAATTTATTTTTGGTTGCTGCCATTATTTAATAGTGATTAAAAATAGCCTTATCGCCTTAAAAATAAGGGATATAATGAAAATGTTTTAAACTATGAAATGTTTACTAATTGGAATGATTTATACTTAAAAAGATGCTAGGCGATGGACAAAGGTCGAAGTTCTGTGTCTGGTTTTACTTTGTCTTTCTCGACTCCGCTCGAAATGACAAAGTCCGTTGTTCTGTCACGTCGAGCGGAGTCGAGACGCGGCTAAGCGTTTTTTGAGTTCTTGCCCTTCGACTCCGCTCAGGGTCACAGGCTCGAACTGACAACACTTAAATCCCCGAATTGGATTAAATCATATTTAACAACTCCAATACATGATCCTTTTTGCGATTTGATACCGGCACAATGGAATTGTCTTTCATAACAATATGACTTTCCGATTTTTCGAAACAAAATACCTGGTTAATGTTAACGAGGTGCGAGTGATGAACTCTTACAAAGCCTACATCCGACAAAAATTCATCGAACTCTTTTAAAATCCGGGAAACCATAATGCGTTTACCGTCACGCAGGTATACTTTTGTGTAGCCGCCATCCGATTCAAAACGCAGGATCTCATCCATATCCACAGAATAAATGCGTTCCAGTGTTTTCAATACAATTTTACGTTTCTGTTTTACCGGTTCACCTATATTATCGAGTAAGGTTTTCAGTTTTAAATTCAGCTCTTCATTATTCAGCGAATCCTGTGCCTTTTTAACGGCAGATAGCAGATTTACCGGTGCTATGGGTTTTAATAAATAATCGAGGGCACTAAATTTAAAGGCTTCTATGGCAAACTCTTCGTGAGCGGTTACAAAAATGACCTTAAAGTCGGGTTTGTCGAATAGTTTCAGTAGGTCGAAGCCGGTTCCATCCTGCATTTGTATATCCAGAAATATCAAATTGGGTTTATGCTCTACAATGGTTTTATAACCCGTTTTAACCGAATCGGCAACCGCTACCACCTCAATGTTTTCGGCATAAGATTTTAGAAGGTTAAAGATCAGCTCCTGGTTATTGATTTCGTCATCTATTATTATTGCTCTAATCATAATTATTCTTCTTTAAATGGAACATAGAATCGCACTTTAACACCTGAACTGCCTTGCTCACTATTTTTTTTGTCTACTATTTCAACCTCCTGAGAGCTTTTATGTTGTTCTCCTAAAATGCTCATCCTCTCCTTTGTAATAATAGTGGCTAATGATTCGTAGGATGATTTTAATTTCTTTTTGAGTTTCATGGCTTCTTCTATACCAACGCCATCGTCTTCAATTTCGTATATTAAACTTCCTTCCTCATAAAATAAACGGATGTCGAGGCGGCCTTTATCTTTTTTATGAAATATACCGTGTTCAATAGCATTCTCAATAAAGGGCTGGGCAAGCATTGGCGGGATGTGTATAAATTCTGTTTCTATAGCATGATCAACCGTTATAGAATAATCGAACTTGCTTTCGAAACGCAGCTTTTGCAGATCGAGGTATGTTTTTAATAATTTCATTTCCGATTCTACTGAGATGTAATCTTTTCTCGAAAAATCAAGGATCATACGGATCAATTCAGAAAACTGAGTTAAGTAATTTCCGGCTTTTAAACTATCCTGCTTAAAAATATAATTCTGGATGGCATTTAATGAATTAAAAATAAAGTGCGGATTCATTTGAGTGACCAACAGTTTTTGTTTGAGTAAATTATTTTTTTGAACGGTAATAATATTTTTTTGTTTAAAGTTGCGGTAAAGAAACCAGACGCTGATCCCAATCATAATGACAATAGCGCCTGACACAATGAGCCAGATGTTTTTGATAAGATTATCGTGATCATTTTGAGAAGTAAGAGATACCAGTTTTTTATCATTTTCTAATTTGGAGATCAGCTCTTTTTTCTCGTATTCATATTTTAATTTTTGCTCAAGCAGGGCATTCTTTGATTCCTGATTATCTAAAATACTTTTGGTTTCAATGTATAACTCGTGCATTTTAGTAGCCTTGGCATCCTGTTTAGATAATGCGTAAATAGTATAAAGTTCCTGAGCAGCCATACTTATCTCAGAAGCATGATCAATATCCTGTCCTATTTTCAAAGCTTTTTCTCCATGCTGAGCCGCAAGTGCATAATTTTTTTCAAGGCTATAAAGTTTGCTTAATACAATATGACTTTGGCAAATGCCTACTTTATTTTGACTGCTCTCAGAAATGGATAAGCCTTTAAGGGCGTATTCCATAGCCTTGTCGTATTTCGATTGAAAAATATAGATCTGTGCAATGTTGAGATAGGCAACGGAGTTTGGCGCTAAATGTGATTTTTCAATAATGTCGATGCTTTTTTGCTGATATACCAAAGACATTGGATAATTATTGAGGTTATAATAATCGAGTCCTACTTTGTAACTAATAGAACTGATGGCTACCAGGTAATCATTTTTAAGGTAGAGGTCGTAGCTTTTTTTATGATGCTCTAATGCTTTTTTATAGTCTTTCTGAAAATAGCAAATATCTCCAAGGCTCAGGTGTACATCCGCTACGCCAATTTCGTCATGCTCTTTTTCAAATATTTTTAAGCTTTGGTATAACTGGTTCAGGGCTTCTGTATTATTCCCTTTCCTGATATTGATTTGAGCTATCGACTGAAGCGAAATAGCCATTTCATTGGGATTACCCGATTGCCTGGAAACTTCAATACTTTTATTAAAATAGGCAATGGCTTTATCATCGTTTGATTGCTCGAAGTACATAATGCCTTCGTTATGCAGTGCTGTAGCATAATATTTTGAGAACAGGAGAAACAGTCTGCCTGTGGGTTTCAGTGACAAATTTTTTACTGCCAGCTGTTTCATTTGCTCGTTATAATTCTGCCATTCTTCATCGGGAGCAATTTCAATGAGCTGATCTAAAATATTGCAGCGCAGCGTATCATGGTTTGTTACCAGAAGCAATTTTTTTAAAGAATCGAGCTGCGGATTTTGTGCATTTGCAAGGAAACACAGATATAGCATACAGAAGACAAGCGTTCTGAACCGTTTAAGCTGCATAAAATAAGTGATTTAAAAACAGGGAAGCTTTTTGATTTGAAGATCTATGAACCGGGGTTTTCATGTATCCAAGATACATACTATAAACAGATGCTGCAAGTTCAGATATGAGTTCATTGCCTGCACTTATTTATTAAGCCGGTACAGATATCTGTTCTGCGCTCACAAATCCTTCTTCATTAATAGCCAGAGTTTGGATGCTAACCGATTTGTTTACAAGAGATTCATCAAAGGGATGTTCTATTTTAATATAGTTTTGGGTAAAGCCATGCATTTTTCCGCTCTTATTTTCATGTTCAAATAAAACGGTAAATTCTTTATTTAAATGCTGTTCGTAAAACTGTCTTAATTTTTTTGCAGAAAGAATGCGGAGCATTTTATTGCGTCGTTTACGCTCGCTGTATTCCACTACACCACCCATGTGTATAGCTTCTGTATTATCACGTTCGCTGTAAGTAAATACGTGCAGGTAAGATATATCCAGCGAATTAATAAAGTTATAAGTATCTGTAAAATGCTCAATTGTTTCGCCCGGAAAACCAACAATCACATCTACACCAATGCAGCAATCGGGCATCAGGGATTTTATTTTAGCAACACGGTCCTGGTACAATTCGCGTTTGTAGCGGCGTTTCATGTTTCCTAAAACCTCATTGTTTCCACTTTGTAAAGGAATATGAAAATGAGGAACGAAACGTTTTGATTGTGCTACAAATTCGATCACTTCATCTTTTAATAAATTGGGTTCAATGGATGAAATACGAATACGTTCAATGCCTTCCACCTTATCCAGTTCTTTGATCAAATCGAGAAATGTATATTCTTTACGTTTTTTAGTTTCTTTGTCAATATCTACGCCATAGCCAAAATCGCCCAGGTTTACACCCGTTAATACAATTTCTTTAACACCGCTTTCGGCAATGCGTTTGGCATTATTAATGGCATTCTCAATGGTATCGCTGCGGCTTTTACCACGTGCTAAAGGAATGGTACAAAAGGTACAACTGTAATCGCAGCCATCCTGTACTTTTAAAAAGGAACGGGTTCTGTCACCCACCGAAAACGAATCAACAAACGTGTTAACCTCTGATATTTCGCAGTTATGGATTTCGGTATGTGTGTTTTTGCCCGAAAAGTTAATGTAGTTGAGCAGTTTAAATTTTTCGGAAGCGCCCAGTACAACATCCACGCCTTCAATATTAGAGATCTCGTCGGGTTTAAGCTGAGCATAGCAGCCTACTACAGCAATAAAAGTATCTGGGTTTTTTGAAAGCGCCGATCTCACAATCTGTTTACACTCTTTATCTGCATTTTCAGTAACAGAGCAGGTATTAATAACGCATACATCGGCGCCCTGGTCGAACGCAATTTTCTGAAAGCCTTTTTCCTGCATTAAACGTGCAATGGTAGAGGTTTCTGAAAAATTGAGCTTGCAACCCAGCGTGTGAAATGATACGGTTTTACCTGCAAATGACATGGGCGCAAAGATAAGGTATTTTTTACGGATATAAACGGCCTGTGTTCAAATTTGAAATCTTTGAATTTCAGATGTTTGTCATGAGAAAATACAGTTTAATATGTTAAATGTGTCGATTGGATTTTTTTTGGATCATTTTTTGAGTATTTTTCGAAAAAACCTAAACCCCCTTCTATGAAAAAACATTTACATTCTTTTTTGATTTTAACGAGCAGTATTTTGTGTGTTTCCGGTTTAAAAGCCCAGGACACTATTGTGAAAACCAACGGCGATGTAATTGTCGCAAAAATAACAGAGGTTGGTACTAATGCCTTAACCTATAAAAAATGGGATAACCAGGAAGGGGCCAATTTCGTAGACTTTAAAACGGATATTGTATATGTGAGGTTCAGTAATGGACAAAAGCAGGTTTTCAATAATAAGGAAGCTGCGATTAACTCGGTAAATGCGCCTAAAGCTACAGGTATTGAAAATACCAGCGGTAAAAACCGCATTGAGTTTATGAACGGAAAGTATACGCTTAATGGTCAGAAGATCGGCAGGAAAGATGTTGACCGCTTGTTAGCCAAATCAACTAATCCGGCTGTAAAGATTTCCTTTAAAGTCGCTAAAACTACCAAAACCATTCAAAAAATTATTGGTATTACCTCTATCCCAAGCACTATTGCTGGAGGAGTAGCTACTATTTCTACCTTATCGGCTGCGGTGCATGATTCGAAACATGGCCCCGGTATTGGAGGAGGCTCTATTACCAATTTGGCTACCAGTTTTGTGGGCATGCTTGCACTGCCTATTACAAATAAAATTTTAAAGAACCGCAGAGATAAGCTTTATGATAAAGTGATTGATCTGTATAACGTAGCGAATTAATTTTTTTAAACAGATTAAAATATAGAGAGCCTTTGCTGAATTTGCAGAGGCTTTTTTTATGATTTTTTATTCCTGTTGATCCCATTCGGGAGACATAAGATGATTCTTTTTATTGGCTTGCAAAGTTTCTAATAAACGGTCCACTTTTAAAATACATTCATCGGATTCGATTAAGGCATAACCATCGGGATGCATCAGTATATTACGAACACCATATTTTCCTAAATTTCCTAAAGACAGTTTCAACCAGGTATTGGTTTTGTAATGCCAGAATTGGGCAATGTCCAGTTCTTTATTGGTGTAGCCCCAACGATAGATGACAAGCCATTCGTGATTGTATTTTTTGATCGTGGCACCTCTGTCCATACGTGTTAGGTTTAAAGTGCGGATTACTTTTTTCAGCTTTAGATCGAGTTCTATCAATTTGCCACCACTCACATAAATGATCCGGCCTTCTTCAAAAGAAACGGCACCCTGGTGAATAGGGTCCTGTATCCTCATTATCTCTTCCAACACAATGGTGTTTTGTGGATTGTGAGCGACCTTAAAGAGGACCGAATTAACAGAGAGGTAAGTTTCTCCATGAGGCATATGGATCCGTGATGGATAATAATCTTTCAATTGCAAAGGTGTTTGTTTTATCAGCCTGCAGATCCGCGCTCCTTTAGCCGCATGGGGAATAGCCCAGATCTTATTTTTATAACAAAGGATCACATGTTCTCCAACCCAGAACGGTTTGCTTAAAGTGTCTATTTCCTCATCGCAGCTTACCTCTTCCCAGCTGGTTAAATCATAAGGTGTTGCACTTATTCTGATGTGGTTCTTAATATGGCGTGTGTTAGTTTCATCGATCCGGATATCATTAAACACCGCGCAACATAACTGATGTGTTTCCGAATAATCATAATAATGAATGCCACTTGGGCTGTATTCCAATACAAAGTGATGCTCCATGGGTTTCCATTGTCTGAGATCAACAAACGAGTAATGCGCCCCTATATATAAGCCATTCCCACGCTCATCCATGCCTATATCAATCCATTTGCCTTTTGTGAGGGAAAACGGAAAGCTCAGATCAATCCCTCCTTTAACAGCATATTTTTCAAAAGGAATCTGGCCGGCCAGGCTAATACGTTTGGCAGGGTCGCCCCATTTTTTGCGTGTTTGCAAATACCGGATGAGTTTTATTTTTTGTGATTTTGCTGTTTTTTCAAATTCTTCCGAGCTATCTTTCGCATGCATGTAAAGGCAGTACCGGTCACTGTCTTCTTCTATTTCGTACAATACAATGTTGTGACAACTTAACTCCTGTCCCAGGGCAGGTACATAATCCTCCGGCATTTCGGCGTTATAATTTTCAATAAGCGTCACAAAATTTGGATCTTCAAATACAGAAAGATAGTGCGGAAACTTTTCCTTTAGAGAAAAAACGGCGTCATCAATTTCTTCTTTCCAGTCTATCCATGTACACTGCTCTTCAATAAAGGTTTCTGAGGCGTTGTTAGTTTTCATGAAAACGGGTATATACAATTCGTGTTATTAAATGTAAATGTTTTTTTGCAAAAATTGGTTCATCGTTTTAATACCTCTGTCAGGAGTAGTAAACTTAACTTAGAATCTTTATAAATAGAGGAAGCGTGTCATGTTATGGGATAAGAATAGGTACTTTTAGAAAAATAAAAAAGATATGTCAAAAACAAAGATCACAATTAATAATAATGGTTCTGTTCGCCTGGAAGGCGATTTTGAAATTGTAGATAAGAATGGTAACGCTTATGATTTAGGAGGAAGAGAAGTAGTGTCTTTATGCCGTTGCGGACTTTCTAAAAACAAACCTTTTTGTGATGGTTCCCATAACGGACATTTCGAACATGAAGCGGTAGCTTTTGCTTTGCCGCCGAAGAAGTAAGTATAAAAATATAGGATTCTACATACGTCAACGTAATTACTCAATCACTTGAGCCGTTGTCCATGCCTATAATGGATTTAAATTTTGTTTGGCAGGAATCACAACAAAAGTAAATTTCAGTCTCGTGAGAGAAACGATTCATTTTTTGGTTACATGAGTCACAATAACGTGCCTTGATGATATAATAAACAGGTGCTCCCAGAATACCTGTTAGGAGCGCAAAGAAACTATAAATATTAAGGTTCGCGATACAAAGTACAACAAAAGTAAAAAGGCTAATGATTAAAAGAAATAAGGGCTTTTTATAGCCCTTATCTTTTACATTTATATATTGAAGTCTTTTTAATAAAAGAAGTTCTTCTGCATCAGGCATAAATCTTACTTCACCAATTTCATCTCATTCAATAAATACCCCGCTCCTGCAAATTTATCAATCACAAATAATGTATAGCGTACATCTAAGGTAATGTTGCGGCATTGGTTAGGGTTGTACATAATATCGCTCATAGTACCTTCCCAGTTACGGTCGAAGTTAGTGCCTATTAATTCGCCTTTGGCATTAAACACCGGGCTACCACTATTACCACCGGTTGTGTGGTTGCTGGCGGTAAAGCATACCTGCATTTTACCATCTTTGTTAGCGTATGGGCCAAAGTCTTTTTTAGCGTAAAGGTCTCTTAGTTTCTCAGGAACATCAAACTCTTCATCTCCCGGAATGTATTTTTGCATAATGCCGTCGAGGGTAGTATAGTAATTGTATTCAACGCCGTCTTTAGGTTTATAGCTGTTTACCTTGCCATAAGCTACACGCAGGGTAGAGTTCGCATCAGGGTAGAATTTTTTGTCTTTGATCACTTCCTGCTGGCCTTTAATGTAAAGTTTTTCCAGTTCATTAATTTCTCTTTCGTCGTACTGAAACTGAGGAAAAACAGACCCGGCGTAATATTTCATAATGGCGCTTGTGATATAATATACAGGATCTCTTTCATACAGATTAGGATATTTTTCAAGATCGTTCAGCATGGCTTCTGTTTTGGTTTTGTCTACAAAACTTGTGTTAGAGAACAGGAAGTCAGTCATTTTTTTGGCATCATTATTATTGGCAACGATAAATGAATCAAGTACCGGTGGTCTGTTCCCTGTGCCAACACCTTTAATGTATTCCTGCAGCATGGCCTGGCATATTTTAATATCGGTTGGCTGGTTGTATCCTTTATAAAATCCCAGCTTTTTATATTCAAGTAAGCTTCCGTCGAATGTATTGGTTAAGCCTTTTTGTTTCTTTTTAAGTTCGCCTATTAAATTAACGTAACCTCTTGCATAATTAAAGGCTTCAATCGCCATTAAGCACTCGCTGTAATAATCAACCTGCTTGTTAAGGACTTTATATTCGGTATATACTTTCTGAAACTGATTAAAGAGGTTACCATATTTTTCTTTTTCAGCAGGATCGGCACTTATGGCATCTGTAAACTGTTTTTCGAATAATTGTTTTTTAGTAACGGCATCATACTTTTTAAGCCCGTTCATTTCGCCCATCCATTTTTTATAATAGTTGGCAATGCCGGCATATTTGCTGGCATAAGCAATACGTACGGCATCACTTTGGCGCATATCAACACTCATAATGTTTAAGCGTTTTTCGCGAAGTGATACTTTTAAAGGATCGCTTTCATTCATGATCATATCTACTGCATAACTCGACAGGTATTCCTGTGTTCTTCCCGGGAAGCCATATACCATGGTGAAATCTCCTTCGTTATATCCTTTTAATGAAATAGGAATAACATGTTTAGGTACGTAAGGAACATTATCCTGACTGTACTCTGCCGGTTTGTTATCTTTATTAGTATAAATCCGGAACACCGAAAAATCGGCGTTATGGCGTGGCCACATCCAGTTATCTGTTTCTCCTCCAAATTTACCAATGGCAGAAGGTGGTGCGCCAACCATACGAATATCTTTAAAGGTTTCTACAACAAATAAATAATATTCGTTGCCATAAAAGAAAGGACGCACAAATGATTCGT
The DNA here is from genome assembly GCA_040389965.1 of Bacteroidota bacterium. Taxonomy (GTDB): domain Bacteria; phylum Bacteroidota; class Bacteroidia; order B-17B0; family Aurantibacillaceae; genus UBA4416. The sequence goes on along the minus strand of JAZJZF010000064.1, from coordinate 108,418 downwards.
AGTGTGTACCGGTAATAGCGTCTTTTTCTATTTGTTTAATATTTGCTTTTGTAATAGAATCTGTTTTAGCTTCGGTGCTATTGGCAGTTACACCTTTTAAAACTTTTGCTGTTACATCTTCAATGCGGTTTATAATAGTAGCTGTTAGGTTAGGTGTGTATATTTCCTCATTCTTATTCATGGCCCAAAAGCCTTTGGTTAAATAATCTTTTTCAACCGTACTGTGAAAGGCAATTGCTGAATAACCACAATGGTGGTTGGTAAGGATTAGACCCTGGTTTGAAACAATTTCTGCAGTACAACCACCACCAAACTGAACAATGGCATCTTTAAGACTCGATTTATTAACGCTGTAAATTTGCTCAGCAGTCAATTTTAAACCGTTCTTTTTCATGTCTTTAATATTCATAGCATTTAAAAGCTGTGGTAACCACATGCCTTCATCGGCTTTAGCTATTAAGGAGGTAATAAGAATGAATGAGAATACTATTTTTTTCATGGGTGTTTTTTATTTATTTAATCCTGTTTGTCGACAGGCAAGTGCAAAGAGACATTTGTTAGTGTAGTAGATAAGAATTCATAGATATAAGACCGGTCTTTAAAATTTTGGAGATGCTGAATCAGGTTCAGCATGACTATTTTATAGAGTGATTGTTATTTAATATCTCACCTCTCTAATTCTTATATCTTGTTTCTACATAGAGCGGATGACTTCCTTAACGATCAAACTCATTTTAGGTTCTGCTGCTGCTGCAATGTGCTGAACTTCTTCGTGAGTGACTTCTACTATTTTTCCTTCTACACCTAAGTCTGTTACAATACTTACTCCAAATACGCGCATGCCACCATGACGGGCAACAATAACTTCAGGTACGGTACTCATACCAACTGTATCGGCGCCAATACGGGCAATGTATCTGTATTCGGCAGGTGTTTCAAAGCAAGGCCCTGTTAAGCCTGCGTAACTTCCCTGGCTTACTTTAATGTTATTTGCTTTGGCTATTTCTAATGCTTTTGCAATTAATTTTTTATCGTAAGGCTCGCTCATATCTAAAAAGCGTGGCCCCAGTTCCGGAATATTTTTGCCTATTAAAGGATTTGTAGGGAAAAGGTTTATCTGATCGTTTATGATCATAATCTCGCCAATCTCAAACGTTGGGTTCATGCCTCCGCTGGCGTTAGATACAACTAAAGAGTGTACTCCGAGAGCTTTCATAACCCTTACAGGGAATGTGATCTCGTGCATGTTATAACCTTCATAAAAATGAAAACGGCCTTGCATAGCCATTACTTTTTTTCCACCTAGTTCTCCAAAAATTAATTTACCGCTATGGCCCTGTACTGTGCTAACCGGAAAATTTGGAATTTCTTCGTAAGGAATAACATATTCTGCACTTATTTCTTTTACTAATCCGCCAAGGCCGGTTCCTAAAATAATGCCTACTTCGGGTTTGAAGTTATTTGTTTTTTCACGAATACTTTTTGTGGTAAAATTTATTTGTTCTAACATAATTGATTATTGTTTCATTAAATTCTTGTTCTTTATCTTTAAAATCTACCTCTATTGGCAAAATGAACAAAGGTAATGTATTTACTATATCCTGCAAGTCGTTATCTCTTAAACGCATGGCATCTTTTTCGGTAGTTACCACTATTTTATTTCCCCCTTCTATTGCATCGAGGGCTGCTCTTATATCTGCAATATTTTGCAGGGTAAACGCGTGGTGGTCGGGGTATTGAATGTGTTTAACAGACGAAGAGTATTCTTTTAAATAAGTGATCATAGGGCTGGGATTGCCTATCCCTGTAAACACAACAATACGGTACCTGAACAGGTCGTCGAGGGTATGAACGGTTTCTTCCGGATTTTTAAAGCCTCTGAGTTCCCCGTATTTAAGCCAGGTAAAAAACAGTTTTTGATGTGAAAGGGGTTTAATGTCTTTGATCATGTTACGGATATCAACGGCATTTACTCTGTCGGGCGTTTTACTGATAATAATAATGTCTGCCCTGTTAATGCCTTTTTTTCGTTCACGCAAATTGCCCGCAGGGAGCATACAATCGTTTAAGTAAATATGACTGTATTCGCTTACCACAATATTCAACTCGCATTTAAGTGCACGGTGCTGAAAAGCATCATCCAGTAAAATAATTCTGGGAGGTTCGTTCTGTGCCAGCAAGTTTTTAACACCGTTTGGCCTGTTAGCATCCACAGACACAGTAAGCCAGGGGTTTTTAGTTTTATATTGCAGGGGTTCATCACCAATATCCAGGGCTGTGCTGTTTTCATCGGCAATTAAAAAACCATTGGTTTTACGTTTGTAGCCGCGACTCAGGGTGGCAATTGTAAACTGATCTTTCAGGAGTTTTATCAGGTATTCGATATGAGGCGTTTTACCTGTTCCGCCCACTGCCAGATTACCAACACAAATGGTATGTACATCAAACGACTTGCTTTTTAAGATCTTCCAGTCATATAACATATTACGTAACGATGTAACGATGCCGTAAATAACTGCCAGGGGAAAAAGAAGTATTTTTCTGAGTGTCACCAAATTAAGGGCTCTTATAAAAAAAGTGAATTTACAGTGTTTTTGCTAAAAAAAGAAATCTTTTGGTCTTATTCATGTACTTTGATCCAGAGCTTATAAGGCTCAAAACGACAGCCTTTTTTGTCGGTTTCTATTAGCTCCATATAGCCACTTTCATGATCAGCAGTAACACTAATCGTGTTGGTTTTATCTCCTGATGTGATCCACATTCCGGCGGGCGTTTTCCAGTTGTAATACGAGTCTTCATGCAAGGGAACAGAGTAGTTAAGGTTTGGCATAGTTGATTTTACAAGAGTATCACCCGTTATAGCGTAAGCCGGTTTAATAATTCCAAAAAAATGGGCTGCCCAGTAAGTACTATGAAAGTTTTTATCCACTGAAAACATACCTGTTTTTCCGCCCTGGTTATCACAGCTACCGGTATCAAGGGCAACGGCATGGCCCATGCCTTTTATTCGGTAGTACTTAACGATTTCTTTATCGCTTTCGTTTTTATAAACGGTGAGTTCCACGGCTTCATTACTTTTAAATCGCTCGTAATGCTCGTCGGGTTCGTAATCTGTTTTATGAATGTTTACCCATTGCTTAATGAGTTGGTTCGCATTGTTGGTGCTTACAACAGGATCAACGCCTCCATGAAACACTACCAATTCGGGATAACTGCCTTTGTATCCCGGGTTCTGTGCGCGTACCAGATCGCCCCAATCTTCAGGCGATTTAGATACGATGCCTAACATAGAAGTGCCTGCTTTAATAACTGATTCTGCTGATTTATAAGGGCCGCCGGACAATACTCCGCCTTTATCAAATACCTGCGGAAATACCGCCATCATAATACTGCTCATAGCTCCCCCGGCCGATAAGCCTATGATGTAAATACGGGTTGTATCTACCGATTTATTTTTTTTAATATACTCTATCATTTGCATAATAGAAGCAGGTTCGCCTTTATCTTTACTTTGATCTCCGCTTCGATACCAGTTGAAGCAATTTTCCATATTGTTTAGGATGAGTTGCTCGGGGTACAGCACATAAAACTGATTAAGTTTAGCCAGTTTGTTCCAACCGGTTTGTTCGGCGCAGGAAGCCGCCATTTGTGTGCAACCATGCAATACCACTACAAGCGGGGCTTTTTCGGTAATATTACCCGGATCGTAGAACATTAATTTGAGGTTACCCGGATTTGTGCCGAAAGGACGAATTTGTTCGAGCTTGTTTTGAGAAACAGAAATGCCGGTATATAGAATAAAGCTTAATAAAACGGCAAGTTTCGTATGCATAGGCTTATTTATCTGAATAAAGAGATATGCCCGCTCCGGCTGATTTTTTTTTCAGGATTTCGCTGAACGGCTTCTATTTTATATACATATACATCGTCAGGGCAGGGGTTGCTTTTAAATTTGCCGTCCCATTTACCATTTACGTTGTTAGAGGTGTACACCGTATTTCCCCAGCGATCGTATATCGTTAATAAAAAATAGCTGTAATCGCATTGGAAACTCGGGGCAAAAACATCGTTACGGTCGTCGTCATTTGGTGTAAAGCTATTTGGAATATACATATCACAATCGCAATTTTTATACTTCACATTTACACTGTCTGTTTTTACACCACAATTTCTTGAAGTACTTTTTACCCAATAAACGCCTTCTTTTGTGGCATTGATGGCAGTTGTGTTTTCGCCTGTATTCCAATATAATTTTGTATCGGCAGGAGCCTTTACCGAAAGTATTTTATTATTATCAGTTTCGCATACCAATATCTCTTTTCCGAAATTAGGCATCACACCATTGGCAGAATTTACCCTGAAAGTGTCGGTATAAAAACAGCCTTTATTATTCAATTTAATCCAGTATTTACCGGGTTTCTCTATCTTCAGGCTTTCAGCCGGATCACCGCTTCCCCAGCTGTATTTGTATTTTGTGTCAGGTTTTATAATCAGAATATTGCCACTGCATATCATGGTATCACGGATATTGAATTTTGGCTTATCATTGACCTTTACAAAGGTAGTATCATGTATGATGCGATTGCCATCATATATTTTTACAAGGTATTTTCCTTTTATTTTTACATAAAGCTGCTTGGTGTTTTGATAAATCATTCTGGGAGACGTCCACTCGTAAGTAGCGCCCGGACTCACTATTTCTTCAGGAAATTTTAATAAAACCGAGTCGCCGATACAAATCACAATTGTATCGGGTAATAAGTTATAAGACTTTGTTTGGGCGCGCGTCACAAGTGCCAGAAAACAAAAGAAGGTAAAAAATATGTGTAAGCGTTTAATCAAATCGAAGTAAAAAAAGCGTTTAATCTAAAAAATAAATATAGTATTTTAAATGTTGAGTTATTATATCTGTAATGTTATTGTTATTCTTGTGCCTTGCGATGGTTCCGGTAAATCTGCTTTATCAATTATTTCTACTTTTTGTTTTTTGCCTGAGAGTTTTGTGTTTAATTCCAAAATGTTCTCAATGGTTCTTGTACCAAGGGATTTATGCCCTGCTTTTACATTTTCTTTGGCTTTATTATAGCCAATGCCATCATCTTCAATTACGATTATAAGTGTCTTTTCGTTTGCCTTTTTAAAATAAATATACAGATTGCCATGTTCGTGTTTTGGCAAAATTCCATGTATTATTGAATTCTCGGCATAAGGCTGAATAATCATATTTGGGATCTTGATGTCGTAGGTGTTAAGCCCAGCTTCAACGTCAATAAAGAAATCAAACTTGCCTTTAAAGCGTTCTTTTTCAAGATCGAGGTAATAATTTAAACGCGTTAATTCTTCGTGTAAGGCAATATCGCCTTGCGAGGCCTTCTCAATGATCATACGTATAAGTCGCGAAAATTTTGCAAGGTATTCGCTGGCTTTTAAAGAGTCGTTGGCATTTATATAGTTTTGGATAGAGGTTAAGGAGTTAAAAATAAAATGGGGACTCATTAAGGAGTTCATGGCCTGGTGCTTTAATAAATTTACTTGTCTTTCTTCTCGTACACGCCTCATGGCTTTTATCCTTACACGTTTTATCCAGAGGAATGAAACCCCTAATATAAATACAAGTGAACATAACACAATAACAATACCAAACCATTTGCCTTCACTGAAAGGAATGGCTTTTTTAATGGTAATATTTATGGGTTCCGACCAGTTAATGTTATCGTATGAGCAACTGATACTTACGTTGTGTGTCCCGCCATTAATAGAGGTAAGCCTTAAGCTTGTATTATCAAGCGGTAGCCATTTCGATTTGTCGTATTTGTATTTGTAATACTGTTTATTGGGTTTTACAAACAGTGGGCTCGAAAAATTAATGGTTATATCCGATTCTGAACTGCCAAGAATTAATTGCTCATTAATAAGATCCGTTTCTTTTTCTTCTACAGTTACAGAAGTAATAAATAGCTTATCGGCAACTCTGAGGTGTTTAAATAGATTGGCAATAGAAAATACGGTAATACCTTTGTTAGTACATATACAGCAGTTATCACCTTTAAAAACAATGTCGTTTATACTATTAGATAACAAGCCGTTAGATTTATTGTATACAACAATTGGCTCCATTTTCTCGTTACAGATAAACATTCCGTCCAGGGTGGCTATCCATACTTTATTCTGATAAAATCTGATTTTTTTTACAGCCGTAAGGCGAAGTTCGCCAACTTGCTGTATCAGGGAAGAATCTTCTAATATGGTAATCCCGTTCTCATGTGCCAGGTAGGTTTTATTATTATGTCTTTCAATATCATTAATAGAGTAGGTAAAGAGCTCTTTACCGGTATAGTTTTTATACGCGTTTTTTTCCGGCGAATAAATGGTTAAACCATCGGATGTACCCACGTATATAGATTTATGATCATCGTATAAGCTGATAATTTTTGTTCGGTAATCGGGGAATGAGATCAATGTATCGGCGGTATTATTTTTTTCGGGCTTATAGTCGGGCAGTGTATATAAATTCCCGATGCCATCGGCGGTGTAAGCTTTGTGCGATGTTGTATTATAATAAAACAGACGCGAAGGAACAGGTATAAAAGGATGCACGTTATTGTCTATCATAAACGAGCGTTTAGAAGAATTAATGGAATTAAGTTTCGAATAAACGACCGATTGATCGATCTGGTCTACTGAATAAATCGACTCAAAGAACAGCTCGTCGGGCTTTACGGCAATTTGTGTATTGCTGGTAATAATATCATAAATGAACAAGCCATTATTTGTTCCTGCCACAATGTTATTGCCCACAAAAGTGGCGCAGTTTACAGGTAAAATTTTTCGGTCGGAGGTAAAAGAAATGTTTTGAAACTGAGGATTCTGAATAAAATAAATACCATCATTAAAAGTTCCTATCCAAATATTATCGTCGGTATCTTTATAAATACAATTGATCAATACTTTGTCAATCCCAAGCAGGTCAAAGGCATCGTAGGTAATATTGTTTTCTATCACATACAAATTATCGTCGGGGTTGTTGGTAAACCAAATACGGTGGTATTTGTCTACTACCAGTTTACTTACATGAGCTGTATTGTTGGCTGCAAAAAAATTATTGGTCTTTTGTGTTTTAACGGGAATTATTTTTTCTACAGTAGTGCTGTTCAGGCAAACAATGGAGTTATCACTGCCGAGGTAAACAATGCCGGTGGTATCCTGCGTAATAGAGTATACGGGGAAAGGCTTTTTAAAAGGAATTTTTATTTGTTTCCCATTTTCAAAGCGGTACAAGCCATCCGAACGGCCAATTAAAATGGTATTTTGTTTGGTTTTAAAAATAGCGAAAGCCTGATTGGCATTATCTGCTTTTTTTATTTCATCTTCAATGGTTTTACCGGTTCTTCGGTCAATGACTGTTATTTTAATCTGGGCGGTGAGGGAGAAACTATATTTATCGTCAATAATTAATTCATCAACCGAATTAAATTTTAAACTATCAAGCAGTTTTGCGTCGTTATTTTTTTTAGTGTATTCGTAAATGCCCGCGCGGCTATTAATAATAATAAGGTTATTTGCTTTATTGAAACCAATATTGCGAATGGCATTAGATTTAAGAATGGTTTTAGGCTTGATTTTACTGAAATTGTAACCATCAAAATCATACACGCCATTTTCTGTTGCCAGGTATACAATATCATTTTTATCCTGCTTTATCGCCTGAACATTTGTATTACTAAGACCATCTTCGGGTCCGTAATGCTGGAACGAAAAACTTCTGCTTTGGGAATAGGAAGCTAATGTCAGTAAAGTAATGCAGGTAGCAAGTTTATGTGCAGTTTTAAATAACATGTAAGCACATAAAAATAGGTAAAATATATGAATTGAGGTTACCTCCTAAGCATAGAATAGGTAAATTTAATGAAAAACGCCATTACGCTCCCGTTTGTAGCATATGTAAGCCTTTCGTAACAGAAGACCTGAACGGTTTTTGTTTTTCGGAAATAGAAATGTTGACTAATCAACGGTTTTAGGAAATACAGGTAGTTTAAAAACCTGTTATTTAGGCGTAACAGCGCGGGTTTTTATAAATTCGCCAAACTCCTGTGAGCGGGCTTTTGAAACCTGTATACTTGTACCGTCTGTCATAATTATGGTACCACCTTCAGCATTTGAATATTCTTTAATAAAATCGATATTAATTAAGGATGAACGGTGGATACGGAAAAACACATTGGTAGGTAAAATAGCTTCAAATTCTTTTAACGTTTTTGATGCGACTATTTTTTTACCGTTGTTAAGGAATAGGTTTGTGTAGTTATCAGATGCTTCCAGCCATACAATATCTTTATAATCGATCAGCGTGAAACCCTTGCTATGATTAATTAATACAAGGTTTTTATCGTTACTTCCCGATGCCGTGTTTCCGCCACCTTTTTGCTCATAATACTGTACTACTTTTTTTACAGCACCTTGCAATTCGCTTAATAATAAAGGTTTTAATAAATAATCGATAGCACCTGCTTTAACGGCA
>JAZJZF010000064.1:51519-99890 GCA_040389965.1 Bacteroidota bacterium | reverse complement strand
GCATTAATACCATGTTCGCTATAAGCTGTTAAAAAAATCAGGCAAAAATCGCGGTGTACAAGACCGTCTATCATTTCAAGGCCGGTCATACCGGGCATATTAATATCACAAAAAACAACCTGTGGTTTTAACTCCTGGATCAGCTTTTTTCCTTCAATACCACTGCCGGCTTCAGCAATAATCTCAATTTCAGGGCAGTAATTGGCAAGCATGGTGCGTGTATTACTTCTACTGTTTTCTTCGTCGTCTATGATAATGGTTTTGAAAGTTTGCATGGTTTAGTTTATTTAATGCTAATCTAATCAATATTCATAACAATTTCAAGTCATTTATTTAACACAGTTACCGTTTGAGTAAAATAGTGTTTGTCAATAGGGAGTAATTATTATCTTCATGCTCTAAAACAAAAACAACATAATTTATGAAGTCTATATTTTTATCATTCGGGTTATTAATTGCTTTTATTCTGCCTTTACAATCCCAAAAACAGGTCACGATTGATGATCTTTGGAGCAAATATGCTTTTATGCCAGCTTCGGCGGGTGGTTTTAATGTTATGAAAGACGGAATCCATTATACGGATCTGGAGCAGGAAGGCGATTTTCAGAACATTGTAAAATATGATCTTAAATCAGGCAAAAAAGTAGGAGTGCTTGTAAAGGGTTCTGCTGTGAAATTTAAGGATAAAACCATTGATATGAGCGGTTATTCTTTTAGTCCTGACGAAACAAAATTGTTTTTTTCGATAGAACACGAAGGCATCTACCGTCATTCGTCTGTTGAAAAAAATTATGTATACGATATTAAAACAGGCAAAACCGAAGAACTTTCGGAAGGAGGAAAACAAATGTTTGCCACATTTTCACCGGTTGGCAATAAAGTGGCTTTTGTAAGAAACAATAACTTATTTATAAAAGACCTTAACTCGGGTAAAGAAACCCAGATAACCACTGATGGAAAAAAGAATGAAATTAAAAATGGCTGGGCTGATTGGGTATACGAAGAGGAATTCAGCAAAGCCAACTATTTTGAATGGAATGCCGACGCTACTAAACTGACCTATGTGCGTTTTGATGAAAGCAAAGTAAAAGAGTATTCATTTGATACTTATAATAATAATCTATACCCTGATAAAGTAACACTTAAATATCCTAAAGCCGGCGAAGACAATTCGGTATTATCTGTTCATGTATTTGATGTGGCTACTGCTAAAACTACCCTGGTGGATATTGGAAAAGAAACGGATATTTATATTCCACGCATTCAATGGACCACCGATAAAAATGTATTGTCGCTACAACGCATGAACCGACTACAAAACAAACTGGAGCTGATATATGCTGACGCCGGTACAGGTGCGACCAAAACTATTTTAACCGAAGAAGCAAAAACATATATTGACATTACTGATGACTTAACCTTTTTACCAAACAATAAAGGTTTTATCTGGAGCAGCGAAAAAGATAATTACAATCATTTATATTATTATGATAATACAGGTAAGCTTGTAAACCAAATCACTACCGGAAAATGGGATGTCATTTCTTTTAATGGTTATGATGAAAAATTAAACACCTTATATTATATCTCTACAGAGAATGGCCAGATAAACCGCGATATCTACAGTATTAAACTGGATGGCAGCGCTAAGAAAAGATTATCGGCTATGGATGGAACGTCGTCTGCAGAATTTAGTACAGGTTTAAAATATTATGTAAGCACTTATTCAAACGCTAATACACCCCCTGTTTATGAGTTACGTAGTGCCGATGGTAAATTAATTAAAGTGCTGGAAGATAATGCTGCTCTTAAAACCAAAATGGGAGAATATACTTTATCTAAAAAAGAATTTTTTACATTTAAAAATACAGAAGGTGTAGAATTGAATGGTTGGATGATGAAACCGCAGAATTTTGATCCGGCTAAAAAATACCCTGTGTATATGTTTGCCTATAATGGCCCGGGATCTAATGAATGCAACAACGCATGGGAAACCTTTGATTTTTGGTGGCATTCTTTGTTAAATCAGGAAGGCTATATGGTAGTATGTGTTGATGGCCGTGGTACATTGGGCCGTGGAAGAGAATTTAAACACTGTACGTATTTACAATTAGGTAAGCTTGAAACTCTTGATCAGATAGATGCTGCTAAATATGTTGGGAATTTGCCTTATGTGGATAAATCACGCATTGGTTTCCAGGGATGGAGCTACGGTGGTTATATGGCTTCTTTGTTGATTAGTAAAGGCGCAGATTATTTTAAAGCGGCTATTGCAGTTGCCCCTGTTACCAACTGGAAGTTTTATGATAACATTTATACGGAACGTTTTTTGCGTAAACCGGCAGACAATACAAGCGGTTATGAAGATAATTCTCCTGTAAATTTCACTAAAAAAATAAAAGGTAAATTCCTATTGGTACACGGTAGTGGCGATGATAATGTTCATTATCAAAACTCTATGGAATTAGCCAATGCCTTAATAAAAAATAATATCCCTTTCGATTTCATGACCTATCCTAATAAAAACCATGGTATTTATGGAGGTTATACAAGAGCACATTTGTTTACCAAAATGCTCAAATTTGTAAAGGAAAACCTGTAATTAATAAGGCTTTTATTTTTTAATCTCTGCTACATTGATTTTTAACTTTTTTCGTCAAAGAAAAAGTTAAAAATCAATGTAAACTATTTATCCTATCAAAGAACGAACTCGTCTTATTTAATTTTGTTAATTAAGTAATATAGCTATATTTGATAGGTATTGAATACCCGAATTAAACTAAATAGTATTAAAATAGAATGAGTAACTCTGAAACAAAAAAAGTTGGAATAGCCTTACAGGGCGGTGGTGCCCATGGAGCTTTTACCTGGGGGGTTTTGGATAGATTATTGGAAGTTGACCATATTATTGCCGAATCCATGTGTGGAACAAGTGCAGGTGCTGTAAATGCCGTTACCTGTGCATACGGTTTACATGTTGGAGGCCCTAAAGCCGCTAAAGAGTTAATGGAACAATTATGGCGTCGTATCGCCCAAACGGGAAGCCTGTTTAAGCCAAGTGGTTTTGATAAGTTTTTTGGCGGAGGAGATATGTATAATTCGCCCGGTTACATGTTGTTTAATAACATGACCCAGTATATGTCGCCTTACAATTTTAATCCCTTTAACTATAACCCTTTAAGGGATATTTTAACGGATCTGATTGACTTTAACGAACTCAAACTTTACAATAAAAAGAAATTATTTATTTGTGCTACCAATGTAAAAACCAACAGGGCCAAGATCTTTAGCAATAAAGATATTACGGTTGATGCCGTTTTAGCTTCGGCCTGCTTACCGTTTTTGTTTCAGGCAGTTAAAATTGACGGCGAATATTATTGGGATGGCGGTTATATGGGAAACCCTCCTATTTTCCCGATTATTACCAATACAACACTTCGCGACATTGTTTTAATAAAAATTAACTCAATTAATATTAATTCGGTACCAACAACGGCAAGAGACATTGCAGACAGGGTTAATGAAATCTCTTTCAATAGCAGTCTTATCAACGAAATGAAGCTGATTCATTACCGTAATGAGTTGATAAGAAACGGTATTTTAAGCACAGACGATAAGACTAACCGCGAAATATTTGTACATACGATCTCTGGTTACGATGCTTTAAGCCAATTGAGCTACAGCAGTAAAATGAACACGTCGTGGGAGTTTTTACTGAGCCTTAAAGAGCGCGGCAGACAAACTGCTTCAAAATGGCTGGAGTCTGATTACAAGCAAGTGGGAATTAAATCTACCTTTGACGTGGAAGAGCATTTCTTCGATAAATTGTAAATTTGTACCTTTCTACCCTTAATGTCATTTTTAAATTATAAGTTAACTGCTGTAAAGCTTTGTATATGTTTTATGACTATACATTTTGCCTCTATTTCGCAGGTTGTATACGTAAATGACAGCAGTTATCTAAAAGCATTATCATCGGCAGATAAAGACAATCTTGAGCGGTTTAAATTTTCGAAACCGGATACCACACTTAATAATTTTCAAAATTATTTTCCAAGAAACACAAATAGTAATGTAGGCTTGCCTTCGGCGCCTTTATTCTTGAAATACGAAAGCCGTTCGCTGGGTTTTAAAATGTATCATGCACCTTACGATAATGATATGATTTCTCAAAGTCAGTTAAAATATTATCAAACAAAAGGGCCTTATGCAAGTTTAACCGGAATAGCCGGCAGTAAGCAGGAACAATTGTTTCGGTTGTTATTTTCGCATACATTTAAAAACAGGATAAATTTAACGCTGGCATTTAACCGCTATGGTGCCATTGGTTTTTATAAAAGGCAACAAAGTTTTACCAATAATTTTTATACAACCACCAATTATACCAGTAAAAAGGGCAGAGTAGGGTATTATGCTTATTTCTTATTTAATAAAGTAAAGCACCAGGAAAACGGTGGAATAAAAAATGATACGTTCTTCTTACAGGATGTAAGTGTTAACAAACAACTATTGCCTGTGTACTTAAGTGCTGCAAGGCGCGAGGTAAGATACACAGACGTAGAGTTTAATCCATGGTTCAGGATCAATAAAACAGAGGACAGCTCAACTATTTTTTCTCATATCATAGATTATAAATTGAATTATTCTGGAAATTATACCAAGTACGTAGACGCGGGTATACAGACCGACAATTTTTATAATAATTATTACCTGAATACTGTAGCTACTTTTGATTCTACACACTGGAGAAGCATTAGCAATGCCGGTAAATATACATTAAGAATAAATCCATTGCATACAAGTCTGCAAATTGGCGTTAAAAATGAATATAACCTCGTACATCAATACAGGGATTCTTCTTTTGTAAATAACAGTGTAAATGCGGGTTTATTTGTAAATACGGGGTCTTTCAACGGTTTTGTGAAAACGGAGTATATTTTTCAGGGCGCCAATCAAAATGATTACAGGATGGAAGTGGGTGCGCGCTATGTAAAGAAAATAGCTTACAATGTATTTAAAGTGCCCTTTGTATTTAATGTAAAAGCAAGCATCGAAAAGCGACATCCCGATTTTATTTATAATACCTGGTATAGTAACAATTTTATATGGAATAATCATTTCTCACCAACCGATAAAACGCAGGCCCTGTTTAGTATTTCCACGCAGGATAACCGTTTTGAAATGGGAGCACTAGCGCAGAATACAGATAACCAGCTTTTTATGAACGATCTGGCTAAGCCTTTTCAAACTCCAACAGCGGTTAAAAACATAGCGCTTTATATCAAAAAAGATTTTCTGTTATTTAAACATTTGGGAATTAATGCAGGTTATACTTATCAAACAACCTCTAACCCTAAAGTTATCAGTGTACCGCAAAATGTGCTGAACGGCGCTTTATATTACCAGGGTAATTTATTTAAAAAGGCTTTGAATTTACAGATTGGTTTTAGTGTTCAGTATTTTGGTGAGTTTTATGGTTATAATTATATGCCGGCAACCAATATCTATTATACCCAAACCAATAAAACAGTTGGTAATTATCCTTATGTAGATTTCTTTTTAAATGCGAGGATCAAACCGGTAAGGATTTTTGTAAAGATCGATCAGGTAGCGCAAGGATTCTTAGGACATAATTATTCATTAGCTCCGGGCTATTTGCAAAACGACAGAGCCTTTAAATTTGGCGTGAACTGGATCTTCTTTGATTAGAATAGTTTAGTTAACCTTTACAAAAATAATTATGGTTATTTGTTCTATTCCTCTCTTTTAGAAGCCTGTCCCGGACTTGATTTGGGAGGGCAGGGGTGTTTGTTCCTGCCTCTTTATGATAGCATTGCCGGAGAAGAATTTACTTTAAAGATAAATACCCTACGATCGGGTAATGATCGGTTAAGGTTTCCGGAAGATGGTGATAATTTTTACAGATAAAAGAATCGCTGTACAAAATATAATCAATTCTAAATCTCGGGAAAGTGCCGGCATAGGTCTGTTCAAAGCCTGAGCCTGCTTCCGTAAAGGCATCATTCATTTCGCCTTTAATTGTTTTATAAACATAAGAAGCAGGAGTATCATTAAAATCGCCACACAGTATAATTTTATAGCGGCAGGTTGCTATATGCAAAGCAATGGCATCTGCTTGCTTGGCGCGCTTTACAAAGGCCCGTTTAATACGTCTTAAAATGCTTTTACTGTTTTCCATTTCATCTTTTACATCAGTAGTATCATTTTGTATTGCATCTATAAATTTATAGTTGGCTTTACTAAAGCTGATAGATTGCAGGTGCATGTTATAGATCCTTACCGTGTCTTTGTCAATTAGCACATCGGTGTATATGCAAATGTTATTTGTGCGGGTATCAAATTCAATTTTACCTTTTTTAACGATCGGGTATTTTGTAAATGTGGCAATGCCCCAGTGATCAACCTTTCGTAAGGTGGTTGTATATTCTATGTGGCTGTTTTTTGTACTTAACAAATTGGTTACGGTATCAATATTATTGAAGTCGCCTTTTTCTTCGGATGTATAAAATTCCTGAAGGCACAATACATCGGGGTTTTCTTCTGCTAAAGTGGTTAATATAATATTGCGACTTTGTTTGTTCTTGCTCCAGTTATAAAGATCAAACAACATAGAGTTATAGCTCATCACTTTAATATCTTTATTGGAAACAGGATGATTCGAAAAATCGATCTGTACAAAACCCAGAGTGGTTGGTATACTTATTAAAATTCCTATGGTTGAAAACGCGGCATGAATCCTGAACTGCATTAACCAGTAGATGATGAAAAAAATATTTAACAGGATAACGACAGGAAACCCTAAGCCAAAAAAAGCAATGATCCAGAAATTATCGGGTGAAATGTACTTTGAGGCAATTGCTCCTAACAGGCAAATAATACACAGGTAATTGATCCATAACAGAAACCGGTTAAGTTTCGACAATTTTTCTGCGTTTCTTTTTTTTACAAGAGCCCGCAGTTCAGCAATAGATATGTTTGATAAAAAACTAATAAGCTGTTATTTATTGAATTAAACCGTCTTTCATGACTAGTTTTCGGTCTGTTGTATTGGCAAGGGCCTCATTATGAGTTACAACAACAATCGTTTGTTTTAGTTCGTCGCGGAGCTTAAAAAAAAGCTGGTGCAGATTTTTGGCATTTTCGCTGTCAAGATTTCCGCTTGGTTCATCGGCAAAAATAACTTTAGGATTGTTAATAAGAGCTCTTGCTACTGCTACGCGCTGTTGCTCACCACCCGATAATTCTGATGGTTTATGTAAAGCTCTCTCTTTCAATCCTAACAAATCCAATAATTCCATCGCTTTTAACTCGGCTTCTTTTTTAGAAGTATTGTTAATGAAGGCTGGGATGCATACGTTTTCAATGGCAGTGAACTCCGGTAATAAATGATGGAATTGAAACACAAAACCTATATGCTGGTTTCTGAATGCTGCCAGTTTTTTTTCACTCAGAGAAGTAATATTGACATTGTTAAATAAAATCTCTCCTGAAGTGGCTCTGTCTAATGTTCCTAAGATCGTTAAAAGAGTTGTTTTTCCTGCCCCCGACGATCCAACAATAGATACTACTTCCGATTGTTGAATGTGAACATCCACACCCTTTAAAACTTCCAACTGCCCGTATTTTTTTCTGATATTTTTTCCTACGATCATTCCAATTAATGAATTGTTGAGTTATTGATTTTTAGAATTAATGATTTAAACTCTTCAATTCTTTTACTCTGTTTATTTTCCTAATACTTTTAACTCTGTTCTCCTGTTTTTTGCTTTGTTTTCGGGGCTATCGTTCGGTACTTTAGGCCTTGTGTCAGAATAGCCTTTGTAAGATAACCGTGTGGCAACAATGCCGCCATTTTGAATCACATAATCATAAACGGCTTTTGCCCTGTTGGTGGATAATGTTTTGTTAAAGACTTTATCCCCGCTGTTATCTGTATGCCCGCCAAATTCAACTTTTAAAGTCGCATTTGTTTTTAGGAAAGTAATTACTTTTTCTAACTCCGCTTTCGATTCAGGTTTCAAATCCCACTTGTTCACATCAAAGAATACGTTCTTTAATTCAATCGTATATCCTGTGTCAATAGGTTGTAAAGGAATTTCTAACTGATAAGGTTTGCTATAATCAGCTATTTTATCTTTCAGTGAGAAGTTATCGCTATAAAACAAAAATCCCGGCTTGCTAACGTTTACTAAATAATTATGGTTAGAAGTAAGCGTTACTAAGAACTCTCCGGCACTGTTACTGTATGCTTTTGTAACAGATTGCTGTGTTTCAAGATCTATCAATTCAAAAGACGCATCGGTAGGTGCTTTCGTTTTAGCATTAAATGTTAAGCCTTTCACATACGTAATTTTTTCAGGCTTTAAACTTTCTGGCAATTCAAACTGGTAGATATCCAATCCACCGAAACCGCCTTCGCGTTCACTGGCAAAGTAAGCAAGCTTACCGTTAGCATCTACCAACAAACTATTTTCATCTGTAACCGTATTGATAGGATAGCCCAGGTTTACCGGTTTTCCCCAGCTGCCATCTGCCTGGCGTTTGCTCATAAAAATATCAAGTCCGCCCATCCCCGGATGTCCTTCGCTGCTGAAATAGAGGGTTTGATTATCAGGATGGATAAATACACTTTCTTCTTTAAATGGTGTGTTAACTATATCAGAGAGTCTTACGGCTTCTCCAAACTTCCCATCTTCGCCCACAGTAGCCGAATAAATATCCGGATTTTTAATGCCTTCTCTGGTTACGCTTCCTCTAATAAAATAAAGTGTTTTACCATCACTACTAAAGCTGGGTTGTGTTTCCCAGTTACGTGTATTTACCTGTTGGCCGGCATTTACCGGCGTAGTCCATTTTCCGTTTTGTTTTTGAGAATAAAAAATATCGCAGCTGCCGTAGCCCTTTCTTTCCGGTGAACCGTAATCGCCGCTCATTTCCATGCAGGAGGCAAAAAACATAAATTGTCCATCGGCACTTAAAGTAGGAGCACCCTCATTTCCGGCAGTATTAACAGATGGAATAGGACTGGCTGTTTGCCATATGTCATTTACTTTTTTACTGATATAGAAATCTTCCTGTTGTCCGGCGCCGGCTCTTATGTTTCTTGTGAACATAAAGGTTTTGCCATCAGCTGTAATAGAAGGAAAATATTCGTAATCAGCAGTATTTATTCCGGCACCTACATTCACAGGTTTAAAGGGCTGTGGGTGTTTCATGGCATTTGATCCGAATTTCGCATTTTTTAAATATTGCTCGGCCTGTTCTTTTGTATTTGGATTAATGCGTTCAAATTTTAAAAAACTTTCCAGGTTTTTTACGGCATTGTCGTAATCAGCAGACAATAGCTGGGCTAAACCAAGATCGAAAAAATTTCTCGGAAAGAATTTAGGATTTATATCTATCGCTTTCTGAAAATGCTCAATGGCTTCTTTGGTTCTTCTTTTTTCCATCAGTAAATAAGCCAGGGCAGAGTGAGCCTCCACAAAATTAGGATCTTCCTGAATGGCTTTATTTAAGAGCTTTTCAGCCTCTTCATCTTTTCTTACTTCATAGTTTTTTTTACCTTCCTCATAGAATTTTACCGCTTTTTTATTAGTACTGGTATAGGTTCCGGGAGGAAGAGAAGGTTGCGAGAAAGAAAATTGTGTGAAAAGAGAAAAGAGAAAAAGGAAAAAATAGGGCTTCATAATTTTAGCTAAAGTGTTGTATAAATATAACGATATATACAACAAATAGATACTAAAAAGTACAAATTAAATCAACAATTACTCAAGGACAATTACCAAAAAAATACGGAATCATTTACTTTTCTGACCAACTTTTAAGCCATGTTATGGCTTCATCTCTGTTGTCGAAAAATTTTGTAGGAACAATAGGCTTATTAACCTTTAAGAATAAGCTACCTATAATGTTTTCGTAAGATTTGTTACTGTAAATAGCCAGCGCTGTTACATGTTTAGTGTATTCCAATGATGCGCCTGCTCTTCTTGCGTCGCCCGAAATATTTGAATTATCGTCGCCTTCAATCAGGACAAAGAATTTTTTACCGGGCATATGTTCAACTGATTGGTCGCGTGACTTCCAGACATCACTGGCCTGGAGCGTAGTATTCTTTTTTACTTTGAATTCAATTAAGAGGTCATCATGTACGTGCATGATGTAAGCATCTGTTTCAAAAGTTCTCATAGGACAAGACAAATTAGGGGCTATACTAAAATAAGATTTATAATTGAACCGTATGTAAACTGGCGGTTAAAAAATAAACTTAATTTCAACATATTAGTACCCTAAAGCCGGTCCCAGCCATTTTTCGGCTTCTGCAAATGCCATATTTTTACGTTTAGCGTAATCCTCTACCTGTTCTTTGCTTATTTTCCCTACGCCAAAGTAATGCGAATCGGGATGAGCAAAGTATAAGCCGCTGACAGCCGCAGTTGGAACCATTGCCAGACTATCCGTTAAAATAATACCGGTATTTTTTTCTACATCGAGCAGTTTCCAGATCGTTAATTTTTCGGTATGATCCGGTTGAGCAGGGTAGCCCGGTGCCGGGCGAATACCGGCATAGTCTTCTTTGATCAGTTCTTCGTTTTTAAGCTCTTCTGATTTGGCATAGCCCCAAAGTTCTTTCCTGATTTTTTTATGCATTAATTCAGTGAAGGCTTCAGCCAAACGATCGGCCAGTGCTTTCAACATAATGGAACTATAATCGTCGTGGTTTTTTTCGAAAGCAGCTACATGTTCATCAATACCAAAGCCTGTAGATATGGCAAAAGCGCCTATGTAGTCGGTTGCGTGGCCTTTTGGTTTTATAAAATCTGCCAGTGCCGTATTAGATTGCCCTGCAGGTTTTTTTGTATTCATGCGTATGCTATGAAAAGTTGCTATTGCTTTGCCAGGCTGAACGGAGTCAGGGGAGTACACTTCAATATCGTCGTCATTAACCGAATTTGCCGGATAAATACCAATTACTGCTCTTGCCTGCAACCATTTTTCGTCTATTATTTTTTTGAGCATGCTTTGTGCATCATTAAATAATTTTGTAGCCTCTACACCACGGGTAGGGTCTTTTAAAATTTTAGGATAAGAGCCTTTCATTTCCCATGAAATAAAGAATGGTGTCCAGTCAATGTATTCAGCAATCTCATGGAGATCATAATTATCAAATACTTTAATTCCTGTAAAAGACGGTTTTGTAATTTCTGTTTTATTCCAATCGATCTGAAATTTATTCAGACGTGCTTCTGCCAGCGTTAAGTATTTATTTTGAGATTGTGCATTTTTGTTTTGCTCACGAACACGTTCATAATCTTTGTTAACGTCAAGCATAAAATTAGCGCGCAGTTCGTCTGAAATTAAGCTACTGGCAACAGGTACCGATTTACTGGCATCATTAACGTGTACAACAGGTCCCGAATAATTCTGAGCAATTTTAACGGCAGTATGTACTTTGGATGTTGTAGCGCCGCCAATTAACAAAGGTGTTTTAAAATTTAAACGTTCCATTTCTTTGGCCACGTGTACCATTTCATCTAACGATGGCGTAATTAACCCACTTAAGCCAATCACATCTACATTATGTTTTTTAGCTTCTTCTAAAATTTTATCGCAGCTCACCATTACTCCTAAGTCGATGATTTCGTAGTTATTGCAGGCTAATACAACACCTACAATGTTTTTACCAATATCATGCACATCGCCTTTTACGGTAGCCATTAATATTTTTCCGGCGTTGGTTCTGCCATCTCCTACAATACCCGCCAGTCGGTTGTTTTCTTTTTCCTGTTGTAAGTAAGGTTCTAAATAAGCCACTGCTTTTTTCATCACGCGGGCACTTTTTACTACCTGCGGCAAAAACATTTTCCCACTGCCAAACAAATCGCCTACTACATTCATACCATCCATTAAGGGGCCTTCAATAACGTGTAAAGGTCTTCCTAATTTCAGGCGTGCTTCTTCTGTATCAACATCAATATATTCTACTAAACCTTTTACCAGAGCATGGCTTAAGCGCTCTTCTACAGTACCTTTACGCCATTCTTCATCTTTCTCTGTTTTTTCTTTGGTAATGCCTTTTAAAGATTCGGCGTGTTCCACCAAACGTTCAGTAGCATCATCTCTTCGGTTCAATAAAACATCTTCTACAAGTTCCAGTAATGTTTTTTCAATATCATCATACACCTGTAATTGTGCAGGATTTACAATACCCATATCCATTCCATTCTTTACGGCATGGTAAAGAAATGCGCCATGTATGGCTTCACGTACGTGGTCATTTCCTCTGAATGAAAAAGAAACGTTACTTACTCCGCCGCTTACTTTGGCGTATGGTAAATTATCTTTGATCCATTTGGTAGAATTAAAAAAGTCGAGGGCATTTAAACGATGCTCTTCCATGCCCGTTGCCACAGGGAAAATATTAGGATCAAAAATAATATCCTGTGCAGGGAAATGTACTTTATCTACTAAAATATCATAAGCACGTTTACAAATCTCTTTACGGCGTTCGAGTGTATCAGCTTGTCCAACCTCGTCAAAAGCCATTACAATAACGGCTGCACCATATTGTTTTATTTTATGTGCCTGTTCAATAAATTTTTCTTCTCCTTCTTTTAAAGAAATAGAGTTAACAATGGCTTTGCCCTGAACGCATTTTAAACCCGCTTCAATCACACTCCACTTAGAAGAATCTATCATAATGGGAACACGGGAAATATCAGGCTCTGATGCGATTAAATTTAAGAAAGTGGTCATAGCCTGTTCGCTATCCAACATGCCTTCGTCCATATTGACGTCAATTACCTGCGCACCGCCATCCACCTGATCTTTGGCAATGGATAAGGCCTCTTCGTAATTTCCTTCTTTAATTAAACGCAGGAATTTTTTTGAACCCGTTACATTGGTTCTTTCTCCCACGTTCATGAAATTACTTTCGGGTGTTAGTGTAAATGGCTCTAATCCGCTTAAGTGCATTAACGTATCGGGTTCGGGTTTTTTACGGGGCTTTGCTTCTTTTGCAAGTTCGGCAATACGTTTAATATGAGCAGGTGTTGTTCCACAACAGCCCCCCACAATATTTAAAAAACCTGCTCTTAAAAAGTCTTCGATCTGGTGGCCCATTTCGTGAGCATCCTGATCGTATTCGCCAAATTGATTTGGTAATCCGGCGTTAGGGTAGGCGCTCACATAGAAAGGGGCTTTGGCAGACAACTCTTCCAAATAAGGACGCATATCTTTTGCTCCCAGGGCACAATTTAATCCAACACTTAACAGATCAACATGCGATACCGAATTTAAAAATGCCTCGGTTGTTTGTCCGGATAAGGTTCTGCCGCTGGCATCGGTAATTGTACCAGAAACCATTACCGGCATTTTTTTATTTATTTTTTCGGCATAATTCTGAATCGCAAATAAGGCGGCTTTTGCATTTAACGTATCAAAAATAGTTTCAATTAATAACAAATCTGCGCCACCATCAATTAAACCGCGCACCTGCTCTGTATAAGCTTCTACCAGTTCATCAAATGTAATGGCTCTGAAACCCGGATCATTTACATTGGGCGATAGGGACAAGGTACGATTGGTTGGGCCTATGGCTCCTGCTACAAATTTTGGTATGGAAGCAAATTCGGGAAATTCTGTTTTAAATTCGGTAACCGCTTCTTTGGCAATTTTCGCCGATTCAAAATTCAATTCATACACAAACTCCTGCATATCATAATCTGCCATAGCAATAGTGGTATCGCTAAAGGTGTTTGTTTCAATAATATCGGCACCGGCTTTTAAGTATTCTTTGTGAATGGTTTTAATGATCTGAGGCTGTGTAATAGATAATAAATCATTATTTCCCTGAAGATCCTTGTGCCAATCAGCAAAACGTTTACCTCTGAAATCTTTTTCAGTTAGCTTGTATTGCTGAATCATAGAGCCCATGGCGCCATCGATCACTAATATTCTTTTTTCTAATTCTTCCTGTATGGTGTGCATATATCAAAATAAAAAAATCTCTCCCGCAATTGCAGAAGAGATTTATATGTTTGTGTTGTTATAATAAAATCTATTCTACTTATTTTTCCCGGTATAACCGGGACGAATTCCCACCTTCTCATTAGTTACAAAGTTTAAAGTGTTGATGAGTTTAGAAAGTTACTAAACTTTCAAACTTTTTAACTTTCAAACTTTTAACTAATCAAGGGTTGGTAAAGCTTCTTTGGGCGTATCCCTCTGCTTTTCTTAATAAGTGTATTAAAGAACGAGGAACAAAGATATAACATTTTATGTAATTTTATAGGATAAATGTATTATGTCACTTATTAACAATTTTAAGTTTTACTCTTATGAAAACCTTTTTGCTAATGCTTTGTTTATGCTGTTCTGTTGTTCTGTATGCTCAAAAGACAAGCCCCGATATTAACAGTGTAAAAGAGAATATGCGTGTGCAGGAACAGGCATGGAACGCGGGTAATATTAAAGGTTTCATGGAGTATTACTGGAAAAGTGACAGCCTGAAATTTATAGGCAGTAAAGGCATTACTTACGGCTGGCAGAAAACGCTGGATAATTACATAAAAGGTTACCCTACAAAGGAAGCAATGGGAATCTTAACATTTACATTGATTGAGTGCACACAACTTTCTGAAAATGCTGTTTATGTTATTGGTAAATGGGAACTAAAGAAAGAAAAAGCAGCGGGCGGGCATTTTACCTTACTTTGGAAAAAAATAAACGGCAACTGGGTTATTGTGGCAGACCATACAAGCTAAGAACAAATTGATAACAGAAAAGGATTAAACGTTTAAAGAGTATGCAATTACTAACAGAGAGATTAATCTTAAGACTGCTTACAGAAGCAGATATAGAGGCTGTGCATGAATTGCATTGTTTAGAAGAAACAGACCGTTTCAATACGCTTGGTATTCCGGAAAATATAGAAGAGACAAGAGCACTATGCGAAAAGTGGATCTTAGAAAATAATAGCACACCTCGCCAAAAATTTGTTTTTGTGATTGAATTAAAAGATGATCCCGTGCAATTTATGGGATTGATTGGAATTAATGTAGGAAGAGAAAAATATAAAAATGCGGAAGTGTGGTTTAAATTTCATTATAATTTCTGGAACAAAGGCTATGGTACTGAAGCATTAAAAAAAGTAATTGATTTTGGATTTATGGATTTAAAACTTCATAGAATTGAAGCGGGTTGTGCCGTGGCAAATATTGGTTCTGTTAAGGTCATGGAAAAAGCAGGAATGTTAAGAGAAGCGCATACAAGGCAGCTTTTGCCGTTAAAATCAGGCTGGTCTGATAATTATGGATACGCCATTTTATCGACCGATTAAAAAATATAGAAATGAGTTTGGAAAAAGGTTTATATAAGCATTACAAAGGCAAACTATATGAGGTTATTGGTACAGCCAGGCATAGCGAAACTTTAGAGGAATTGGTGGTTTATAAAGCTACTTATCAACAAGAAGGAGAAAATTTATGGGTAAGGCCTTTAAGTATGTTTACTGAAATGCTTATTGTGGAAGGAGCAGAGGTAAAGCGATTTGAAAAAATAAAGGACTAAATGAAATACTGCTTCCGTTTTTAATGCTCTGTTACCCAACAACTAATTTATAGCCTACACCCCGTATCGATTGAAAATACTTAGGTTCTTTTGGGTTTAACTCAAATAATTTTCTGAAATTTAAAATAAAATTATCAATGGTTCTCGAGGAGGGATTTTCATCTTTAGTCCATATTTTTTCTAAAATCTCATCTCTGGAAACTACATTATTTAAGTTGTCTACCAGTAATCTTAAAAGCGCGATTTCCCGTTTAGAGAGGGTTTCAACTTCTCCCGAAATTGTTTTTACCAGAAACGTAGAAAAATTTATTTCGCAATTGTCAAACGTAAATACATCGCTTACGGCATTGCTTTTATTACGTTTTAATACAATATTTACTCTCAATAAAAGTTCTTCCAGATCAAAAGGCTTGGTAATATAATCGTCGGCACCAAGCTTTAGTCCTTCAATCTTATCCTTTACGTCATTTTTTGCCGTTAAAAAAATAACGGGTATGGTACTATTTAGTTTTTTTAACTCGCGATAAATTTCTGTTCCGCTTAAAACGGGTAACATAATATCTAGCAATATCAGGTCAGGAGCCGAGGTGCGGATGTGAGCCATGGCATTTAATCCTGTTGAAAGTGTTTCTACGCGGTAACCCTCGAGTTCCAGATTCAGTTTCAGGGTTTCCTGTAAACTCAATTCATCTTCAATTATTAATATTTTGAATGTCATTTTGCCCAAAATTATCTATTTTTTACCTCAAAAAGTAATATTGGCCTTGAATTTGTCGCACAAAAAATGTAATTATGTATAATCTCTCCCGTTTATGAGCAATTTGCTTTCACAAATTTCTATTAAACATTACGGAACTTAAATTAATTTATATGAAACAATTATTTACACCTCTGATGCTTTCTTTTATATGTTTGGGTATCCATGCTCAAAATGTAACAGAAACAGCCCCTGTAAGAAAATGCGGAACAGTAAACTATAACGCAGCGCAAAACGCTGAATTTGAGCAGTGGATGGAGGCTACAATTCAAAAAGACAAGCAGTTTGCCAATGTCAAAAAAACAGCAACTGCTTATACGATTCCTATTGTGTTTCATATCGTTCACTCAGGTACGCTTACTCCTGCAAGGAATATCAGTCAAACTCAGGTAAATTCGCAAATCACTATTCTTAATAACGATTACAGAAAATTAAATACTGATTTTGCAACTTATGTGACGCAACCAACATTTACAGCTTCTGCTGCCGATATTGAAATTAATTTTTGTGCAGCCAAGGTCGATCCATCCGGAAATGCAATGACAGAGCCCGGTATCGACAGGATTAACGTTACCACAAAAGGCTGGAATGCCTTGCCTTATGCCATGTCTTATATTGAAGCAACTGTTAAGCCGGCAACCATCTGGGATCCTACAAAATATTTTAATGTATGGGTACTTGAGTTCGGTGGAGCCGATGCAGGAACACTGGGTTATTCTCAATTTCCAACCATTCCGTCGGGTACTACACCGGTAACGGATATGGTGGGTCAGGGTGGCAGTGCCAGTACAGATGGTGTTACTATCGACTACCGTTATACCGGCAATACAGGAACAGCGACAGCTCCTTATAATAAGGGAAGAACGCTTACTCACGAATCAGGCCACTGGTTTGGGCTTTGGCATATCTGGGGCGATGATGGAGGTTCTTGCAGTGGAACGGATTATGTAGCCGATACTCCCAACCAGGGAAGTGAAAATGGTACTTGCCCTTCTACGGCCGGTGCTGTAAGAACAGATGGCTGTTCAGCAACCTCTCCGGGGGTTAATTACCAGAATTATATGGATTACAGTGATGATAAATGCATGGTTATGTTTACGGCAGGCCAAAAAGCGCGTATGCAGGCAGTTATGGCAAATTGTGTGAGAAGAACATCTTTAGCTACTTCAACGGTTTGCACCACGGTTGGCATTAAAGAGAATATTTCAGACATTGAAGTAAGCGTGTTTCCTAATCCTGCTCATGGTGAATTTAATGTTAAGGTTGATCTGTTAAACGCTCAGGACCTTACTTTATCAGTGATTAATACATTGGGGCAGACTGTAAAAGAGATCAAACAAAGCCAATCGAACGGAGGAACTATTAAAATGGATCTTTCAGACCAACCGGCAGGTGTTTACTTTTTAACTCTAAAATCTAAATCGGGTTTGATTTCTAAACGCATTATATTACAATAAAATATCTTTTTGTTTTCAAAAGCCTTTACTAATTTAGTAGAGGCTTTTTTAGTTTAGTGAGGCCGTTAATTTTACACCAAAATCTTACACATGACTATACTATATGAGCTTAAAAAACAATAACATCTACATATGAAAACCAGAATCATACTTTCCTGCCTTTTCCTCTCAACGCTTGTTTTTTCACAAAAAACAGTAGAGGTTAAATTAAATTTAAGGGATGGGAGCTCTATTTCGGGCACCACCGCTATGGCCGACGTTGTTTTAAGAACCGATTACGGACAGCTGACAATCCCTATACAACATGTAAGCACCATTGTAGTAGGTTTGGGAAAAGACAAAACGGTAAGTGATAAAGCACAGCAGAGTTTAAAGATCTTAAATACCAATGGGAGCGATGAAACTAAAAAGGGGGCCTATGCCGATCTTGTAAAGCTTGGTACTAAGGCCATTTCAGCTATTAATGATTTTCAGGACGATCCTAAGAATAGCCAGGAAAATGAAATTACCGGAGAATATACCATTGATAATGCGTTGATGGAAATTAAGAACAGTTTTAGCATTGACGATGTGTCTAAAATAAATGATGTCATTACAATTGATAACGAATATACCATGGGCGGAATGTATGAGTTTGCCAAGTTGGATGTGAAAACGGAATATGGTAATTTATCGATTCCTAAAGAAAAGATCAAAACTATGGATGTGTCTTATTCAGAACCTGGCAATGGCAATGAGATCGTATTAAAATTACTGGCAAATAAAAACATTAGCGGAAACCAACAGGGTGGCTGGTTAAAAACCGGTATTACTTTAAAGCAGGGACAAAAATTTTTGATCACAGCGAGTGGCGAAGTAACGTTGGCCAGTTTAAGCAATCAAAAATATAAGCCCGACGGTTCTTATGTATCAAGTACCGGTACACCTTACCCGGCGGTATCAACCAACGATGATTATGCAGGTGCTGTTACTTATCCATCTTATGGGAATGTGGTGTATAAGATCGGTGAAACCAGTTATGATGTATTAAAAGCAGGAGCAAAGTATAATGGTACTGC
This sequence comes from Bacteroidota bacterium, assembly GCA_040389965.1. GTDB lineage: Bacteria > Bacteroidota > Bacteroidia > B-17B0 > Aurantibacillaceae > UBA4416. The sequence continues at coordinate 81,030 of JAZJZF010000064.1, read as the reverse complement.
CAAAACATCGGGTATGTTGTTTGTTTCCATTTACGAAACGGTTTATAATGCGGCTAATACAGGCTCTTATACCGTTAAGATAAGCCTGAAATAATTGATGGCTTTAAAACAGTTCAGTTATATTGTAATGTTTGCAGCAACAGTGCTTTTTGCATGCAAAAAAGACGTAGAAATATATGACGCTAAAAATAACTTTGCAGGGAATTATGAATGCATAAAAGTTACTCATTCTATGTCTTTCGACACAGCAAACCATATGATTCAACTGATTGATACTACGGGTCCTGTTTTTATTGGAGTTTCCAGATTAGAGGGTAATGCCTACCATTTAAATATTGGTTCGAATGCCCTTGATATCAGCGCCCCAAAAGGAGTTAATTTTTATAACCCTTCCTGTTCCATCGGCCCATGCCCCTCTGTTAGATTTTATGCGGGTGATAGCATTTATCTGTTTATGCGTATTAGTAATCCTGTTTCAGTGTATTACTACGGCAAAAAACAGGTACCCTGAAATTTATTTCAGCTGTCTTAAATAAAGCTGAATCGTGTTTTCTAATCCATAGTATAAAGCATCGCTGATCAGTGCATGGCCTATAGAAACCTCCAGCAAGTTCTCTACATTGTTTTTAAAGTATGCTAAATTCTCAAGGCTCAGGTCATGTCCGGCGTTTACTCCAAGGCCCAATTTATTGGCCAGTTTTGCTGCTTCTGAAAATGGTTTTATAACGGTTTCTTTTTGAGTAGTATAAAGCCTTGCATATTCCTCGGTATACAATTCAATTCTGTCGGCGCCCGTTGCCTTAGCGCCTTCCACCATTTTAAGATCGGCATCCACAAAAATAGAAGTGCGTATGCCTGCCTGTTTAAACTGTGTAATGATATCGATCAGATAGGCTTTATTGGCAATCGTATCCCAACCATGATCGGAGGTTAATTGATTATCGCCATCGGGTACCAGCGTAACTTGTGTAGGTTTAGTATCCATTACCAGATCCACAAATTTTTGAATCTTAGGATTGCCTTCAATATTGAATTCTGTTTTTACAAGAGGTTTCAAATCGTATACATCCTGATAGCGAATATGTCTTTCATCGGGCCTTGGATGTACGGTTATGCCTTGTGCACCAAACCTTTCGGCATCCTGTGCCACTTTTAATAAATTGGGAGTATTGCCTCCTCTCGAATTTCGGATAGTGGCAATTTTATTGATGTTAACAGAAAGCTTTGTCATAGCCTGTAAAGTTACTATTTAATGAATTATAAAAAGCGTTTTGCCAATTCTTTATCAGGAAGCATACAACTGTCTGATTTACCAAACCATTTATAACGATGCCTTGCAATGTAATCATACACAAGATTTCGTAAAAAAGGAGGGATAATGATAAAACCCGCTAATAAAGGGTAAAGATTTCTCAGGTATTTGGCTAGTCGCAATGCCGCCGATGATTTAATAAAAGCCTGCTCGTTTTCAATCAATACAAGGCTGTCTGTTTTTAAAGGATCTATCTGGTAATGCTTTAAGAGGGCGATGCCTGTATCAGATTGCAAAGAAGCAAAATGAAGCTTGCTGTTTTTTTCATGGTCAAAAATAAACTGCACGGTTGAACTGCAGAAATTACAATAACCATCAAATAATAAAATGGATTTATGGCGGAGTTCTTCTTTCATTTATGGCCTTACAGCTAATGAATAAGGATCGGCTGCTACTTCGGTTTTCTTACCTAACAATTGCATCGTATTAATGTTGAAATAATTTAAAAAACCATTTCTACCGCAAACACCCGTGTGGTGTGGCGTGGGACCATTGCTTAAAACATTTCTACTCGATACGATCAGTGCCTGATTTACTTCGTCAATTCCAATACCATGAGGTTCGTAGCCTACTTTATAATTGTCGACGCTATAAGTGCTCATATCAATAACAGATACGGAACCTAAAATCTTTGGATTAGAATTAGGGTCTTCCATACAGGTTACATAGAGTTTATTTCTTTGTGTACTAATAACCATTTCAACAGGATACACTCCGGTGGGAACGGCATTAAGGAAAACATCTCCTATAGTTTGCATTACTCTTATTTCGTTTGAGGCCTGGCAGGACACAAAATAGCGGCTACCGTCGGGCGAAAAAATAATTTCGTGTGGATCCATTATTCCGGGAGCTCCATTGGTGGCTGCTCCGGGTACATCCAGCACTACCGTATTAATGGAACTAAAGCCTGTATCTATTTTGTAAATATAGTTGCCCGACTGTTTGGTAATATACAAAGTGTCGTTTGTTGGGTTAAGTGCCGTTCCATGAGCATCGGTAAAGCCACCGTAGTTATGCAGAAGCCTCATATTCTCAAGGTCAACGGCTGCTATACGGCTGTTTGCCTGCCAGGAGGTGATATACGCTTTTTTATCGTCGTTGGTTATGGTTAAGGTATTCCAGTTATTGTAAGCCATGGTACCGCCGGCTTTTCCGAGATCAACTTCGCCAACCATAACGTCGTCGGAAGCTCTGAATTTTTGAAGGATATTATTAGCTACAAAAATAACGTACCAGTATTTACTATCATGCGAAACCCTTAGCATGTGCGGACTTTCGGCAACTCCTGAAATATTACCAACATTGATATAGCGTATTGGCAATTGTGTTTTTGTATCGAATACGGTTACCACGTCGCAGCCCTGGTTAAGGACATAATATTTTTTTCGGTTAGGATTATCGGCCCACATAATGTTGCCTTTTATGTCGGGTGCGCCGTTATCTATCCAGTCTTTTATCGTTTTTACATCTTCTTTGCTTAAGGAAGTTGCATTAAGCGGCATGGTAGGAGCGTTCTTAGGGCCAAATTCGTCGTAGGTGTTAATAAAATAGCATAGGGATGAAAAATCGCTACGGTAAGGAATAACGGGCGATCCGTTTGTAGAGCCTTTAAATAAAGATGCAAAGCTGCTAAGATCCAAATCGGCTGAACCGCCGGCGCTGGCTGTGTTATGGCAGCCTGAAAGAGCGCATTTGTTGGCTATGATTTTTCCTACGTCGGCCGGATAATTCCCAAAATTGATCGGTAGAGCATCTTTAGTACAGGAACTGATCATTGCGAGGGCAAGAACAGATAAGGTTACCAGAGTTGTAAATACGTAGCGCATAACAGATTAAAGATACAAAAGCCACCTTGTATTTTAAAATAAAATGAGACGAAAATGTTAATATATGTTAGGTCTGGTTCCCTGTGGTAACAAATACGGTTTATTTACAGGCATTCAATAAGAGCTGCATATATTTCAGACCTTTTTCTCTGGTAAAGGTGATGTTGTTTTCAGGGATTTTTTCGGAATGAGGAAAAAACTGCAATGCTTTGTCAATACTTTCTTCTCTTAAAATATGCAGCATCGGGTACACTGAGCGATTGGTATAGTTTGCAGGATCATCGTTATCTGAACCGTCGAAACAATAGGAGGGGTGGAAACTGGCAATTTGGTAAATGCCTTCATAATCTTCTTTTGCCAAAAGCTTTTCTGCTTTTTTTACTAAAGATAAATAGTCATTAAACTCTTTAAAGCCTTCCGGAAAAATAATAAAAGAGGTTTCCGTTTGCTCATTCGCATCTAATAATTCGAGACCGGATTTTAGTATAGGAAGCGCTTCTGCAACTGTGGATACCTTACTTACTGTATAATGAATGGTTTTGTTTGAATAGACCTTTGCCGCAAAAGGACAAAAGTTGCAATCGATCACCACTGTTTTTATCCAGTTTTTGGTTTGTTCTATAATGTATTCTTCAGTCAATGTATAGTGATTAAAATAGGTCAAAATATTTTTCCATTAATTCTTCTTTTATCCATTTACGGTTATGGAGTTTTCGGCCTGATTTAAAGGCTTCGAAGGCATTTACAGGATCATTATTACAAAGAGAAACAATGCCGTATAAAATATATAATTCCCATTTTTTAGGATCAATTTGAAAGGCCTGATCAATGTAGGTTAGGGCATCTTTACGGTTATCAGCAAGAAAATACGTTAAGGCAAGGCCTAAATAAATATCAACGTTTTTATCGTTAAGTGCTAAGGCGCCTTTAAAATACGTTTCTGCCTGTGTAAATTTCTTTCGGTCAATGCACACTTTCGCCGCCATAATATAATCCAGGTAATTCGGATCAATAGTAGGCTTTACTTTTATTTTTTCTAAAATCGTTTTTTCGTAATTGACCGAATCTTTTAAAACAAAATAAGCGGCAATTAAATTATCATAATCTTCGGAAGCATTATCGCCCACTGTGCTTTTGCTTACCGGTTTTAATTTGATCGCTTTTTTCAGGTAAGGAATGGCTTGTTTGGGTTTATTGAGGAGTAAATTAATGTTACCCAGCATTTTATTGGCAATGTACTTGTTTTCGAGTTCTTTGTTATGCATGCATTTCTCAAAAAATTCTTCGGATCCTTTTAAATTTTTTTCGTCTTTTGGAGTGATTATAAAATGAATGTTTTTTGTGTTGAATGTAGAGTCATTAACTGTTTTGTAAGTCACCAGTGTGGAATAACACACTTGATAAGTAACTCTGTAAAGTAGTTCACGTTTAAAATCAGTTTTATTTGCTTCGTAATGGTCTCTTAAAATTTTAAGACTGATAAGGGTTTCAGGCTCTAAGGCATCTTTTCCCACAACAGTCATCTCGTTGAGAGCATTTAACTGCGCATAAAATTTATAGATGTAATACACCGGCAGGGCTTCATAAATGGAGTTATCTTCGGGGTGTTTTTCTTTTTGGCGGATCACAAAAGCATAGGCGGAATCGTAATGATTGTTGAGGATATGAATAAAAGGCAAGATCATCAAGGCATCTTTATTGGTAGGGTCTTTTAAGAGGGTGCTTTTGTATTTAGCAAGAGCACTATCCATTTGCAAAGCACTCATATAAATATTGCCCAAGAGGAAGATGGCATTGGCACTATCAGGGTGCTGTTTTATAACCCTGGAAATGACCTCAAATGATTTTCTCCGGTACTGAGCCGCTGAATCGGGCATTTTTAATCTGCTGTAAATGCCTGCTATTTCGGTATAGATGGAAACGTCCTCAGGTGTTTTAAGAAGCTTCTTTTTTACCAGTTCAACATTTTCCAGTGTTGCGGGTTTATCGCCGGTTCTTTTTTTATTGGAAACAAGGTCTTTGTTATTATAAGACAGCTGCATGTTGGCATTAAACCCAAAGCACTCGGCCGCTTCTTTTTTAAGAAATACAAAATCGGCAGCGGTAAGCGGCCTTTTAAAGTTGCCATGCTGTGCAAAGGAAGGGCTAAAAGAGCCTATGACTATAAAAAACACAACATACTTTAGCATCTTATAAAGTAAAGCATATTTTCACTAATAATCCAGTTCCTTTTGTTTTTGCAGGACTATTTTTTTAAGGAAATGTTTTTGCAAATGGGCTTTGATCAGGTTATTGGTATCAGGATAATAGGTCTGCCTTTTTATGATGTCTTTCAACTCTTCCGGGTTGCTGAATTGTGTGAATTGGTCAATGTAAGCATAACCCACATAGCTGCCGTTTTCTACTAGTATCACCGAGCGTTCTTCGGCAATTCTTCCGCGATCCATCAACATAAAATCGGGATCTTCGTAAGTGTATTTTTTTAGAATTTTTGCGGCTCGTTTGTTGTAATCTTCCACACTTTCTTCTCCTGCACAAATACCATTGCATTGTTTAATCTGGTGATTAAAGCAAACGCTATTAGCTTCTGTTAAATGACAATGCTGAAGGCATAAACTATATTCATCGATCCATGCATCCATATAAGAACGGGCGGTAGAGTAGGTAGCACAGGATACGAGGGCATTTTCAGATGCCTCGTAAGGCACAATTTTAAACTGGATAACCTTGTGCTTACTAATTGTAAAATCAATGGCATGTGTAAATACTTCTGATTTACTTTTACGATTGTATAAAGGTTTATGCTTTTTTATTTCTTCAGCTTCTAACAAAAGAGCAATTAATTCACTTCCTGTTTCTACAAAACTGACGTTGTACAGATCATTTAAAAGTTTCTTTCCCTTTTTTGCATCGCTGTTAAAATGGCTGATGGCACGGTTATACATATTAATGCTTTTACCAATATAAATGATCTCCTGCTCTTTATTAAGGAAATAGTATACGCCGCAGGCTTCAGGAATTTTATTAAGAATATATTTTTTAATGGAATCAATGCGACGGGTCATTAATTCGGTAACGCCTTTGTTTTTATAAAGCGGATTATCGTTTTTTAAACGTAGTAATAAATCAAACAATTCGGCTGTAGCCAGTGCATCGCCTTCTGCACGGTGTCTCCCGAAAATTTCTATGCCTAAGCCTGCACATAACTTTCCTAAGCTGTAAGATAATCTTTCGGGCATTAATTTGCGACTCAGACGAACCGTGCATAATGTTTCTCTTTTATAAACGTAGCCTAAAGACGCAAATTCATCTCTGATAAAACTATAATCAAAACCTACGTTATGTGCCACAAATACACAGTCCTCGGTCATTTCAATAATTGTTTTGGCTATTTCATGAAATTTGGGAGCGTCTGCTACCATGTCGTTGGTAATGTTGGTAAGGCTTGTAAAATAAGGGGAAATGTTACATTCGGGATTGACGAGTGTCGTGAAATTTTTAATAACGCTCAGGCCATCGTGCACAAGAATGCAGATCTCTGTGATCCTCCCTTTTCGGAAATCAAACTTTCCGCCGCAGGTCTCAATATCAATGATAGCGAACATGTTACAAAGGTAAGAAAGGGGTAAAGGGTTTAGTGCTACGATTTGTAGCAATTAAATAACTTGGCGTAAATGAATTCCCTCTTTGAAGAGGGTGCCTGAAAGGCGGGAGATATTGTTCTTTTCAGACATCCTCCGGCCTGCGGCCACCTCCTTCGAAGGAGGAATTAGCAATATAAAAGCTATAATAAATCAAGAATATAAAAAAGGATTGTACTTATACGACTGACTTTAAAAACTCCGGTGTTAATTCATCCGATGAAATGCTTTTTTGTAAAACATCAAACGGAATTACAAAACGGCAGTCTTCTTTAAAACGGCTGCAACCCCATGCTGACTTACCTTTCATCATTGTGCCTGTTTTGCATTTAGGACAGGTTAAGTTCATTGCTTTAGGTTCGGCCGGTGATTCTGTTTCCTGCTTCAGGTTGAGTTTGAAATCACTGTCGAGATTTACGATGCCGTTTACTTTTTTAGAATGAAGTGTAAATCCTTTAATTAAAGGGGTTTTGCCTTTTTTGATTAGTTGCAAAAGCTGACTCTCACTGAGTTTTTTACCAAGAAATTCAAATTCTACTTTAAAGGTACAGCCCTCTTTATAGGCACTACAGCCATAAGCTGTCTTACCTTTTATAATGGTTCCCGATTTACATTTAGGGCAAATTGTTTTTTCTTCTGTAGCGGGTTTTGTTTTTTTAGTCTTGGTAACTGTGCCTTCCGGAGTTTTTAAGGATGCCGTGTCACTTGCTTTTTTAGGCTCTTCTTTGGCAACGGCTTCAATGGTAATACGGGAGTTGTGCTCCACTTTTACCTCATTAACAAGGCCGGTTACCATATCTTTCATTTCCTGCAAAAACAGGGGAGCATCATATTCTCCTTTTTCTATCTGACGTAATTTCTTTTCCCATTGCCCTGTAAGCTCAACAGATTTAAGCAATTCGTTATTAATGGTTTTAATTAATTCGATGCCTGTAATGGTTGGAATCAGGTTCTTTTTCTGGCGCGTAATATAGGTTCGTTTAAATAAGGTTTCAATAATATTGGCGCGTGTAGAAGGGCGGCCAATACCATTGTCTTTCATTAAGTCGCGCAATTCGGGGTCTTCTACCTGCTTGCCTGCTGTTTCCATGGCTCTTAGCAAAGTCGCTTCTGTATGGTGTTTCGGAGGCTGTGTTTGTTTTTCCTGTAAGTCAGGGACATGAGGGCCTTTTTCTCCGATCACAAAATTTGGCATTACCTGCACATCATCTTCTTTCTCTTCGTTTTCTTTTTTAGGATAAATTACACGCCAGCCTTCTTCTAAAATTATTTTACCTGTTGCTGTAAATTCATGTATGTCTACTTTACCAATAACAGAGGTGTTGGAAGCCACACAATCAGGATAAAAAGCGGCAATAAATCGTTTGGCTATGGTATCATATACCTGCTTTTCAGGCATAGGCATACCTGAATAAGGCTCAACTCCTGTAGGAATAATAGCGTGATGGTCTGTGATTTTTTTATCGTCGAATACTTTTTTGCTTTTACGTAAAGGTTTATTTAGCAAGGGAGAGATCAGATGTTCGTAAGGCCTCATATTCTTTAAAATGCCCGGAACCTTGCTATACATCTCTTCCGGAAGGTAAGTCGTATCAACCCTTGGATAAGTAACCAGTTTTTGCTCGTATAATTTTTGAATATGTTTTAAAGTATCATCTGCCGTGAAATTAAATTTCTTGTTACACTCTACCTGTAAAGCAGTTAAATCAAATAAAGGCTGCGGACTTTCATTGGTATTCTTTTTGACAACAGATGTAATTTCAAATTCCTTGTCTTTGATCTCTGCCAGCAGGCTTTGGGCTTCTTCCTTATTTTTAAATTTGCGTTGGCTCGAATTAAAATTAACATCACGGTAATTGGTTTTTAATTCCCAATACGTTTCGGGAACAAAATTCATGATCTCCAGATAACGATTTACAATTAAAGCAAGGGTAGGGGTTTGAACCCTTCCTATGGATAAAACGCCTTTTCCGTTGGCATACTTTACAGTGTATAAACGGCTTGCATTCATTCCCAGGAGCCAATCGCCAATAGCGCGGGCATTGCCTGCCGCATAGAGCAGATCATAAGCGGATGCATCTTTTAATTTTTCAAATCCTTCACGAATGGCTTCATCGGTCATAGAGGAGATCCATAAACGTTTTACAGGCTTTGCACATAATGCTTTTGCCAGCACCCAACGTTGAATCAGTTCTCCTTCAATGCCGGCATCCCCGCAGTTAATAACCTCTGTACATTGATCTATTAAATTTTTTAAAATGCCGTATTGTTTTTGGACCCCTGAATTATCAATGAGTTTGATCTGAAATTTAGGCGGGAGCATTGGCAAAAAATCCAATGACCATCGTCTCCAGTCGTCGCTGTAATCTTCCGGCGATTTTAAAGTGCAGAAATGCCCGAAGGTCCAGCTGATCAAATAACCATTGCCCTCATAAAAGCCGTCGCGTCTGGCGGTTGCGCCTAAGATCCGGGCAATTTCTTTTCCAACACTTGGTTTTTCAGCAATGCAGAGTTTCACAATAGTTTAAGGGCAGATTGAAAGGTAAAGATTCTAAAAAATTACTTTAATCAAGAAGGATTAGAGAAGTAGTTTTCAGAATGTTTTCCAATGCCGTAAACAATACATCCAGGTCTTTTTGTGTATTAAATACCTGTATGGAATAACGTAAAAATGTATTTGTACCAAGTCTCATAACGGGTACTTCAATGTTATAGTCAGTAAACAATAGCCGTTGTAATACTTCAGGCTCTTTCGTACGGATAGGAATACTTACCATTTGCCCTAAAAACTCATCTGTAACAGGGCATAGAGGTTTCGAATTTAATAAGGTACAAAAACGATGCACATTATCTTTTACCATTTTTCGGCAAGCAGCTGCTTTTTGTTCCCAATGATGGTCTTTCATAAACTCAATGGCTCTTGGTACCGTTAAAAAAGCAGCAATATCTCTTGTTCCCTGAAGCTCATGGTAATCCTGAAACTGAGAGTTTGACGGCATCGCGCTTTCATATCCCCAGCTTACAACCAGGGGATCAACCCATGCCTGTTGTTCTTTGGTAACATATAAAAATGAACAACCTTTAGGGGTCATCATCCATTTATGACAGGCGCCTGTATAAATATCTGCTTTCAATTCGCGTAAATTCAGAGGAATGTGGCCAGGAACATGTGCGCCGTCAACAATAGTGAGCAGACCTAATTTTTTTGCCATTTCACAAATTTCCTTAACCGGTAATATTAAAGCGGTGGCACTGGTAATTTGTCCAATAAAAATAACTTTGGTATTTGGCGTTAAGCCTTTCCAGAAATCGTGAAGGATCTGCTCTTTGGATGTTACAGGTAATGTAATATGTTGCCTGACATATTTTGCCCCCGTATTTTTGCAATAATGGTTCCATGTTTTATCCATAGCACCATATTCTATATCGGTCGACAGGATCTCGTCGCCCGGATTTAACTTAAGGCTTTTGGTAATAATACTAATGGCGTAAGACGGGTTTGGTGTATATATAATATCATCTTCATGGCAATGAATATAGGCTGCTAATGCTTGCCTTGAAGCTTTTAAATAGTTTGTGCCGGTAACAGTTACAAACTGAACGGGCTCCCTTTCCAGCTCCATTTGTTTGTGGATATACTCCTCAAAAACAGGTTTGGCGCATGCTCCAAAAGAAGCAAAGTTTAAGTAAGTAATGTCTGAATCTAATAAAAAATGTAGTCTCATATGATTTTTATGTTCTAAAATCTGTGTTTATATGCGAAATTTTCGGGAAATAATTTCTACTAAATTACCTATTAGCCTTTAAAAACCAAAAAAACATAAAAATCGTATATATGTCAGGTATCCGACAATAAGCCGAATGTTGTAAGATATCAATTGTTTAATTTTACAGATATAAAAATAACCACAATGAAAAACGATTCATTAACACCACCAAAAAGTAAAAGGCACTTTATGTTTATGAGTATCCTATTTTTACTAATAGGATGCTATAGTACACGATGCCAGACAGCCGACAATTCAAAAAATAATGCAGCATTAAAACAAACAGGAAGTATGAAACTTAATAAATTAACGAAAGAAGAAGAGCGTGTGATCGTTAATAAAGGCACCGAAAGAGCTTTTACGGGCGAATATACCGATAACTTTGAAAAAGGAACCTACATCTGCAAACAATGTAATGCACCCTTGTATAAATCAGATTCCAAATTCCATTCGGGTTGTGGCTGGCCAAGCTTTGATGACGAAATACCGGGAGCGGTAAAAAAAACATTGGATATTGATGGTAAAAGAACAGAGATTACCTGTGCAACCTGTGGTGGCCATTTAGGGCATGTATTTTATGGCGAAGGATTAACCGATAAGGATACACGCCATTGTGTAAATTCAATTTCCATGTTGTTTGTACCTGAAAAAAGTACTGCCATGAAAACAACAGAGAAAGCTATTTTTGCAGGAGGTTGTTTTTGGGGGGTAGAATATTATTTTCAACATGCCACAGGTGTTGTAAAAACTACTGTTGGTTACACAGGCGGACATACCCAGAATCCTACCTATAAAGAGGTTTGCAGCCATACTACGGGGCATATAGAAGCTTTGGAAGTAGAGTTCGACCCTTCACAAACCAGTTTTGAAACACTGGCTAAATTATTTTTTGAAATTCATGATCCTACACAAACTAACGGCCAGGGAAATGATATTGGCGAACAATATTTATCTGTAATCTTTTACGAGAACGATGCTCAGAAAAAAACATCAGAAGACCTGATCTCTATTTTAAAACTGAAAGGTTATAAAGTAGCTACACAGTTAAGAAAAGCGAGTACCTTTTGGCCTGCAGAAGATTACCATCAACAGTATTACGAAAAAGAAGGTGGTACACCTTATTGTCATAAACGGGTAACACGTTTTTAATTCATTGAAAAAGGAAGCTGAAAAGCTTCCTTTTTTTATGGATGATTATTTGGTTTTTGTTGTGTAGACTCTTATAAAGCTACATTTATTTTAATTAGGGGTTTACTTTAGAAAGGAGTTCCTCAATCTCCATTACCTTTTTACACCAGTATTCATTACCGCCACGGTTAAATAACGTATTGACCTCCGTAAAATGCTCAGGATCACCTGCAAAACCGCCTAGTTCATGGCGTAGGAAGCATGCCGGTTTACCATTGCAGGATAAATTTAGTCCCAGGTGTTTTTTATACATGCCATATTTTGCATATTCCTTTGTGTAAATACCTTCGCAGTCCCATTTACCCTTGTCGGATTCCGAAGAGCCTGATGGGAACCTGATGTCTATTTCAAGAATATTGCCCGGGTATTCTGTAATGGTTAATTTTCCTCTGGTATAATACCAGATCAGGATCTCTGCACTGATAGCGATCACAAAAAGGAAAATGCCTACGCCTAAAAAACCTTTCATAACCAGTCTTTGGTCAAAAGCCGCATTGATCATATTGATCAATAAATACCCACCAATTAAACCCATGGGGAGGGCAATAATAATTTGAGCATTACGGGAAGACCGGCTCATGATCTCACATTCTAAAAGTTGCATATGATAATTTGTAATTGAATTTAAATATAAATAATATTATCATAAAAAAAGAGTGAATGAATATTCGTTATTTTGGGATTCGCCCGGTAGTATTAGTTGCATGTAATGATCCCTAAACATAAAATTATTAGATTAATTTTGCTGAGTATAATTTAAAAGGATGATAAATAATTAAGGGATGGACCAAAGAATAGCACATATAGCAATTGTTGTAGACAATTATGATAAAGCCATTGAGTTCTATACAAAGAAATTGCATTTCACATTAATGGAAGATACCAAACTTAGTGAGAGTAAGCGATGGGTTATGATTTCCCCAAAAGGCTCCGGAAATTGTTGTTTATTATTGGCGCAGGCAGCAAACGAAGAACAAGCTAGTCGTGTAGGAAACCAAACCGGGGGAAGAGTTTTCTTGTTTTTATATACTGATGATTTTCAACGCGACTTTCAAAATTTAATAGACAATCAGGTACAAATTATAAGGCAACCCGTTGTAGAGGCGTGGGGAACAGTTGCTGTTTTTGCAGATCTGTATGGTAATCTTTGGGATTTAATAGAGCCGGTAAAAGATTAACATCCAATAAGGTCGTTTTACCAAGTCATAAGAGCGGTTCACTAAGTGGAGCTTTTTATCTGTGATTCCCCCAACTAATTTTGGTTAGTAATAACTTAAAATTAAACAGATGAAAAAACTACTCTCTTTCGCTCTAAGTATAGGCATTTTTACAATTTTAAATGCGCAATACAATTCTAAGAACCTTACGATTAAAGAAGCTACAGCCATTCAATTCACTTTTAAGAATCTGCGGTTGTACCCCATTTATGCCAATCAAACCTTTCTTGATGCGCACAAGGATATCGGTAAATATATGCCTCTTCAAAAAGCCCTCGAAGAAAAAAAGGTAAACGTTACCGAAGTTTCGGCTCAGACATCTTCCAATATTACCCGTAATAATTATACTCAAAACAATGAGGGTTCAGGATCTGTAAATACTTTGTATGTTGAAAATACCTCAAACGATACCATTATGATTATGGCAGGAGAAGTTGTAAAAGGTGGAAAGCAAGATAGAGTATTGGCGCAGGATATGGTGCTTTTGCCACACAGTGGTAAAAAGGATATTTCGGTATTTTGTGTGGAGCATGGCAGATGGCAATACAGCGAAAACTCAAAAAAAGCAAACAATACGTTTTATGGCTATTCAAAAGTATCAAGCACGGCTGTTCGTAAAGTAGCAGTGGTAGATAAAAACCAGCAAAAAGTGTGGGAAAATGTAGCTGACGTTACTACAAAAAATTCTGCAACTACCGGTTCAGGCACCTATACAGCACTTGATACATCTAAAAAATATAACGACGAATTAAAAAGATATATCGATTATTTTGAAACAACGATGAAAAGCCAGGGTAATGTGATAGGAGTAATAGCCTGTACAGGAGATAAGGTAATTGGTTGCGATATGTTTGCGACTCCAGATATGTTTAAATTGTATTTCGATAACCTTATGAATTCGTATTCAACAGAGGCTATTTCTAATGGTTCAGTTGCAAAAACAGATTATAAAACGGCACAGAATTACCTCGATAAAATTCTTACGGATGAAAGCACACAGGAGCAAGAGGTAGAGAAAAACGGAACGATACTTAAAAACGGAGGCAAAAAATTACATATGGCAACGTTTTAAAAAACAAACAGGCCAAAATGGATATGCTTTGAAAATAGAATGAAACCTGGTATATTTAATTAAAAGAATAATACAATGTTTTCAATTTTCAAACGTAAAGACGATCACTCAGAAGTGCCTGAATGGGCCTCTTTTTTTAACGCAAAAGAATATCATGAGTTTATAAAAGCAGTAGCTGATTATTTCACTAAAAAGAACCTCACTTATGAGCAGCAAGGCTCCATGTTGGCGGTTGGAGAAAATAATTTTGGCTTTAGTCAAATGGGCCTTGTGAATGTGGCGCAGGTTTGCAAGCAGGATAAAACAACAGGTTATGATAAAATAGTATCGCGGCATTTTGAAACAATGATCAGAGCCAACGAGTTTGAGTCGGAGTTTGAAAAAATTGTTGCTGATTATGATAAAGTAAAAAAATACATTGGTGTTAGGATCTATCCTGCCGATTATGCTGCAAACATAGGAGAGGACTTTACCCTTGGGAAAAACTTTGCAGGTGAAACATATGCTATGTTGGTTTTTGACCTGCCCGATAGTATTGCCAACATTAAGCCTGAGCAAGCTGAGAAATGGGGTAAAACAGTTGATGAATTGATTGAAACCGGAATTGAGAATATAAAACAGAATTATCCTTTTGAGATCTCAAAACAAAAGTTCACTGATTTTGATATTTGGTTTGTTCAGGGAGATCATTTTTTTACGCCAAATATTGCCTTCGATTTGCATAATCATCCAAAAATGCTTGGCTCAAAAGGTGCTCTGATTGGGATACCCCATCGCCATTCTGTCATTATTTATCCTATCGAAAGTATTGAGATCATTAAAGCCATCAATGGGCTTATTCCAACTATTTATGGAATGAACCAGGAAGGGCCCGGTTCAGTCAGTAATAAACTCTTATGGTATAAAGATGGGCAGTTTGTAGATCTTCCTTATAAGATTCAGGAACAAAAACTTCAGTTTATTCCTCCCGCAGAATTTGTTGAGTTATTAAACACCTTGGCTTAAAATTTTAAAACAAAGTGTTCCTTGTTTTTTTGCTCGGTTCTAAAAAATACAATTCCGAAATGAAAAAAATCCATGCTTAAACTTACTTCAGGGTTTGAGTGTATTTCTTTCCAGGCCCTTTCCATATCGCTGCTCCAGTAAATATCATCAAATACCATAATGGTGGATGGATTCTTTTTTTGTAATGCCAGGTTAAAATAATGCATGGTTGGCTCATAAGTATGGTTGCCATCGATGTAAATAAAATCCAAAGAATCTAATTCAGATAAAAGTGTTGGCAATACCTCATTAAAATTTCCATTGAGGGAATAAATGTTTTTTGCCTGTTGTTTTTGAAAGAGTGTGTTTGAAAAAGCGGTTAAATTCGGACATCCTTCTATGGTGTACAATTGTGAGCCTGAAGCTGCTTTGGAAAGGTATAAAGAAGTAAGGCCAATAGAAGTACCCAATTCAACCAATGTTTTGGGATTGAATTGATGAATTAAACGGTACAGAAATTCCGCCTGTTTTTTTTGTGCAATGCCATGCCTTGCAATGTCGCCTACTTTTCTTTTATTGGAGTTTAATTTTTTTGATCCGGCTCCAAGGTCTGTAATTTCAATGGTTTCAGACTTAGCCTCTAATTCTTTTCGTAAGGTGTTTAGCTCTAAAAAATCATTATAAGGCTGTTTTGGTTTTAAAAGTTCCATATAAAAACTATACACGAACGGAGAATGTACATCGTGTTCTGTATACGCCGTGAGCTTATAATTAATGTATTTTAAAATGGTTTTTAAGTTCATGTTATTTATCCTGGCAATTACAAAGTGCCGTCTTTTCCAATGGTTTGGTTTTATAATCAGGCAGGCTTTCTTCTTTCATAAAAAAAATGGTAAGGTCACTGATATGGTTTTCCGGATGTTTATTATTCCAGTTTCTCAGTAAGTATTTGCAAAAATAAGGCCGCATGTAATTATTGTTGTTAAACAAATAATTCTCACCGAATTTTCGCCAGCGGTCGCTTTCAAATTCCGATACAATATTAGCAGGTTTATTAAAGCTTATAGGTTGGCCATGGCGTTTAATATCAATATATTTTCCTGTACTGGTATAACCACTATACACATAAAAGCCATCGTCTTTATACACACTGGGTGAAAACATACCCCAGCTCTGCTCCAAACGTAAAGTGTTTCCGAACTTGATCAGTTGCGGATCCAGCACATAAGGGAATTTTTTGACGTTACCAAGGTTAAGCAGCAGGCAATAACAGATAATTAAAATAATGAACCCGTTTTTTAAGGCAAGAAATGTTTCTACTATAAATGAACCGGTAGGCATACTTTTTTCTTTTACAATAATAACAGTGCGTATAAATTTTGCTTCATATTTATTCATGAGTGCTTCCGGAAGTAAACCAATTAGCGTTACCAGACCTATAATGTAAAATAGCCCTACATATAATGTCCCTGCAATGCCTATATGCAATAAGGCAATGGCAATTATGCCCACTAATCTTACTCTGTAATTTATAAAAGGCAAAATAATAAGAACAGGAGCAACTAATTCGAGGTAATAAACCATCCTGGTTAAGCCTTTCATCACTAAAGGAAAATGATATAGCAGAGTACCTAAAGGTAATCGTAATTGTTCGAGACTTAAAGCATAGTAAAGGGCCGTACCTTCTGAGTGCCACTCGGCATGCGTTTTCAGCAGCGCCGAAAAAAAGTAAACAGAGCATACTAAAAAGATATAACCTAAATTGGCATACGAAAAATAAGAATTAGCATAAAAAGAACTTGTCTTGCCCGCATAACGTTCGCCCCAGGGCAAAAATATTCCCCATAACAAAATCAGGCGTAGCAGATCGTCACCACCTTGCAAAATAAAAGGATTTCTGTTTTGTAGAGAAGTAATAAATACCCAGCAGATAAAGGTAAACAGGCGGGCGCGATAGCCTTTAATCAATAAAACAATGCAAAGGGCATTGAGTGCGAATAATGTTATCTGCCACCACAGATCGCCGTTTAAGGTGTGGAATGAGAAGTAATAAGGGTTCCAGTTATAATTTTTCAGGATTGCTATAGGCAATACACCTTCATCCGTAAAAAAAGCTTTAATAGATAAGCTCCTGATAAAGAGATCCACCAGCAATACCATACCTACAGCAATGCGCATAAGAGAAAGGGCTCTCACATCCAGAGAATAAGATCTTTTTAAAAGTCCGGTTATGTGCTGTAGAGATTTCGTAGGAATATGCTATAATTAAAAAGGCCCTGCATCTGCAGAGCCTTAAATTTAAAATTCTTTTGGATTATAAGCAACCTACCTGTCCGCTAACCGTAACTGTAGGGAAAGCGGAACCTGATTGTAAGCAGGCTATGTTTGAAAAAGTACCAGTAATACTGCTTCCTGAGATCGTAACAACCACGCTGCCTGCAGCCGAATACCATGTACTTCCGGTTGGTTGTCCTGTAGGATTATTTACAGTCATAAATGCTTTACCGCCACCAGATAAGGCTGCACTACTGCTAACTAATTGATATGTTCCGGCAGTTGGAGGAGAAGAAAAACAAATAGAGATAGAAGTTCCCGTGCTTGTATTGTTTACAGTTAAGCAGGTTTGTCCTGAACAACCAACACTAGACCAGGTCCCACCTAAGCCAACGTTTGCCATGCTTGAATTTTGATATGCCGTAGCCGTTGTAGCTACAGTGCCTGTAGTTGTAACATTTGTAATGCTTGGATTTCCACCTGTGCCGCTTTCTTCCTTATAAGTAGGAGTTATTGCACTGCTGTTATTCTTGGATTTACATGAAATAAAAATGATGCTTCCAAGAACCAAAACTGCTAATGTGGATAAAATGATTTTTTTCATTTTTGAATGTTTTATACTCAAATGTATTGATTTTAAATTATATTAACAAATAGTTATACTCAGTCATTTGTCACATTGAATCGTTAATAAAATAGTTTCCCTTGTTTTACCATTTGCTTTAATTTAACACATGCCCTGTAACGGTCTTCCTCATATTCCTGGTAAAGCTCGTTTAAGGTTACAAGTACATGGGCAGGCCCCAGTTCATCGGCCCATTCCAAAAGCCCTTTAGGGTAATTTACACCTTTGGTCATTGCTAAATCAATATCCTCAGCCGATGCAATACCCAGGTAACAGGTATCGCAGGCTTCATTAATGAGCATACACAAAATTCTGTTCAAGATGTACTTGCCCAGTTGCTCATCCTTATTTGCTAAAGGTAAACTAGCGCCTTCTCTGTAATCATAAAAGCCTCTTCCGCTCTTTTTACCTAAAAAGTTAGCTTCCAGTAATCGTTTCTGGCTTAAAGACGGTTTAAATCTCGGATCATAATAAAATTGTTTCCATACAGTTTCCGTTACCACATAGTTTACATCATGTCCTATGAGATCCATGAGTTCAAAAGGCCCCATTTTAAAGCCTCCCAGCTCGCGCATGGCCCAATCAATAGTTGCCATATCTGCAATTTGTTCTTCATAAATACGAAGTGCTTCACTATAAAACGGCCTGGCTACACGGTTTACAATAAAGCCCGGAGTATCTTTTGCCATTACTGTTACCTTACCAAAACTATTAATAAGCGCCTGGCAATGGTTTGCAATAATCATATCGGTAGCAATACCGGGAATAATTTCAACCAAAGGCATCAGTGTGGCCGGATTAAAAAAGTGAATACCCAGAACCCGCTCAGGAATACGGCATACAGAGGCAATGGAGGTAATAGATAAGGAAGACGTATTGGATGCTAAAACGCAGGTATCTGCCACGGTGCTTTCCAGTTCTTTAAATACAGATTGTTTTACATCAATATTTTCTACAATGGCTTCAATGACTAATTTACAGGGCTTAAAATCAAGAATAGCTCCCGTAAAAGAAATCAGCTGAGTAATAGAAGCGGCTTTATCGGCCGTCATTTTTTGTTTTTCTACCAGTTTAGCCAGCGATGAAGCAAGGCTGGTTCTGGCTCTTTCCAGTGCAGCGGCATTAGTGTCGTACACAATCGTTTTGTGGCCTGCTGTTGCAGCAACCTGTGCAATACCACTGCCCATAGCTCCTGAGCCAATTACACCTATGATTGAATCTTTAGTAAACATATTAGTTTTGAATAGATATTTTTTTTGTTTCGTTTAAATGAGTACCATGCAGTGTTATAAAATAACAGCCATTGTTTAAATGTGAGGTATTGATCATTGTTTTATATAACTGCTCATTCGTAATTTCCAGTTTGTCGGTTTCAATGATTCTCCCGCTTACATCGCTAATGGTGTAAGTTATGGTTTGGTTTCCATGGTTTGCAATCAACACATTTAACTCACTATTGGCAGGATTAGGATATACTGTAAAACTAGACGCCTGCTTCACTTTTGAATCGATGCCAACAGTCACTTTATAATCGTAATCGCCTTCTAAAATAAAAATACCGTTTTGCATATCACAGGCAATAATAATTTTGCTCGGCAGGTAAGGGTAGGCACCCCAGTTACCGCGATAAGCACTTGTTGAGAAATTATCGTTGGAGCCATGTTGTGGCTGTGTATCGAAAAAACCATGAATAGTAGTGTGTGAAGGAGTAGAGATATCATACAGATAAATCCCATCCTGGTAACTGCTTATCCAGCACCATTTGTTATTCATAATATAAGGGTTATGGGCTGTTGCTCCAACATGAGAGCGGATCGTATCAACCAGCGAAATATTATTAAAATCGGAAACATCGATCACTTTCGCCGGAAGTCCTTGTGGAACCTCGTCTGCAAATACCATGGTTTTTCGGTTGTCGGTTTGCCATGAACTGTGATTGTAACCATTGTAAGGATAATTTACGAAACTTTGCATTAAGGAAAATGTATTTGCCACCGAATTAAATTTCAGTATAAACAAACCTTGGCCGCCACAGGAAGCATATACCGTATCGTTGCGTACAAACATATCATGCACATAAGTAATGCTTGGCACATCCTGCGAAAGCTTTCTTAATAATACCGGTGCCGTAGGTGTAGCTAAACTATATACTCTCAAATTATCGGTGCTGTTGGCTCCTGCAGAGGTAGGCCCACCACAATATAAGTTTCCATTATCTACAAATATGGTATGACAGCGTTCAAAATAAGTATTGCCGTTATATACCACGTGTACCGAATCAGGCAGGTATTGCATATCAACAATTTGGAAAGTATTTGGTGGCGCATCGTCGCTCACGATATAACAGTAGTTCTGGTATGTTTTAATTTCGCGCCAGGTGCAGCCTGCGTGTGCAGCCATAACCGAATCCTTTATGACAGGGTTTTGCGGATTAGTGACATCAATAAAATAGGTTTTACTGCTTGTGCCCACAATAGCATATTCTTTATTGGTAGAAGCCTGAAACCAGCCCCAGCAACCGGAATACTTGCGCCCATCGTTTCCTGTATTATCTTTTTCGGGATCAATATGCGAGAGCAAATTGATATTTAAGTTCGGATAAGTTTGCGCAACGCTGGCATAATGTAAACTCACACAGAAGGCGATGAGTAATGTAAGCTGTTTCATGAAACATATTTTAAGACACAAGATAAGAAAAATAAACCGATAAATTAATTCAAAAACGAGCTGTTTATTTAATTCCCGCCAGTTTCATGGCATCCAGTTTAATAGCCGAATCTAAGGGAATTTGAAGATCAAACGATTTTTTTGTAGCTTTTTTTAGCATAACCGGCTGCTCACGAATCTGTTTTTCGAACTGTTTTAAATTCCGTGTTTTTTCCATACGAATCTGGTAAGCTGCCGGATTGGTATACATTTCGTAGGCATCTTCAATAAACGTATTGGCAAAAGTTGGTAAATTTCCATCTGAATAAAGTAACATAATTACCTGATTGCTCTCAATATTCTGTTTTAAATCAAGTTGCCATACTTCAACTTTTTCTTCCGGATTAGGGTTAGGGATAATCTTATTATAGTAGTACCAGAATTGTCCGCCGGCAAAACAGTTTTGCCCCACACCCATGTAAACCGGGCCATACCAATAACTGTCGGATATAGTTAAAACACGTGTCCGGTTTTTTAAAGAATCCTGTTCAAACATAACGTCAGGATATGCCAGTTTCATATTTTGTGGTGGATTTTTATACAAATTCATGCTCTTTAAAATATCGGCATCACGGCTTCTGGCAGTATCAATCACATCAATTTTGTTCCATACAATATCAGGTAGATCGCAGTGGTGTAATTTTTCAATATGTCCTATGATTGTGTCTACCGCTAAACACTCCCCATAATAGCTCCAGTGGTGGCCAAATTTTGAGAACAAAGGATAAGGTGTAGTAGGTTTTAATTGATGGAATAAAGCCAAAAGATCAAGGGTGTTAATTTGTAATTGTTTGGAAATAGAAATGTAATCCTGGTAGTTTGTATGCAGGATAGGATGTTTGTATTTATCTTCAACTTGTTCTGTACAGTATTCGCCTTTACCGGGAGCAAATACAAGCAGTAAATCGATGCCTTTTTTCTTTAAAAAATCCTGCACCACTTTAGCTTTTTCCAGCTTTGTTTTAATAGCTTGTTGCCCTACATAATCATCGCCATAAGCCGAAAAAATAAAGGGTTCACTAAAAGCGTAATTTTCTTTCCCCGACACAAATTTACTGACACGTAACTGATTAAACAGATCATAATAGAGCTGGTTATTCAAGCGAACAAATAATTCTTTAAATGCCCAATGGTCGTTATTATAATCGTCTTTTAAACTCTGATACTCCCCGCTAAACCATTGTTCCATTTTAAACAATGAATCAGGATTTACATTGTTAACTACAATACCAGCAAGGTGAGGATTTTTATCCTTTTTAGTAAATCCTTTTAACATCGGAAAAACCAATGCCGCAAAAGCAATCAGTACAAACAGGTTATATGATTTTTTCTTTTCCATCTTTTCCTAAAACCTGAAATAAATAAAAGGATTAAAATCTAAAGAGGCAATGTAGCTTAACGAAATATAAAATAATAAGATTGAAATGCTTATTAGTATTGTATTGGAAACGGTGTTGTGTTTTTCGCCATATACTTTTGCCTGAAGGTTTTTAGTAAAAGGAATACAGGCAAAAAACGAAAAGAAAGCCGCAAGGCATAACGAGAAATAAAAATCATTATGCATGGCAAATTTCCCGTCGAAGAAATTAAAGCTGAACATTGTTTTTACCACGTGGTTGGCATATCCAAGGTCTTCAATCCTGAAATAAACCCAGCCAACTACCACAATTAAAAACGTGAGTAGGGTAGAAATAAGTTTGCCTGTTTTATCATATACTTTTAACAGGAACAAACGCTCGAGTACAAGAAATAAGCCGTGAAAAGCTCCCCAAATGATAAAGTTCCAGCTTGCTCCATGCCATAAACCTGATAATAAAAACACAATAAACAAGTTTCGGTATAGTTTGGCTTGTGAATTTACCCGGTTACCACCCAAAGGAATGTATAAATAGTTTTTCATCCAGGCTCCTAATGTCATATGCCATCTACGCCAGAACTCTGTAATACTCGATGATAAATAAGGATTATTGAAATTCTCGGGCAGCCTTATTCCCATAATTTTACATAAACCAATGGCCATATCACTGTAACCACTAAAATCGAAATAAATTTGAAACGTGTAGGCCAATGCGCCAACCCAGGCAGCAGCTGAATCGATCTGCGTTATATCCAGTTTAAATATATCATCGGCCTGTGAACCAATGGTATTAGCTATAATTACTTTTTTGGCAAGCCCTATGCAAAATGTATAAAAGCCACTTAGCTTTACATCGGGTGTGTAATTTTTTTCGCGGTCAGTAATTTGGTCTGCAATATCGTGGTAACGTACAATAGGCCCGGCAATTAATTTTGGGAATAATAAAATGTATGTCTGATAATGCCAAAAGTTCTTTAAAGGCTTATGAATGCCACGGTAAACATCTACTACATAGGTCACGCTTTCAAAGGTGTAAAACGAAATGCCTATGGGTAGTACTATTTTTAACCAGGTAATTTCTTTAACGCCCATGGTTCCCAATACGGCATTAATATTCTCAATAAAAAAATTGGAGTATTTAAAATAGAACAGCAATCCTAAATTCATGAGCAGAGAAACAACAAGGAGCTGTTTTTTTGCTTTGGTAGATTTTGCTTCATGCATATTCTTTACCAAAATAAAATCCAGAAACGTTGTTCCTAAAATTACAAAAATGAACTTGGGCCCGCCCCAGGCATAAAATACAATACTGAAAATAAGGATGCAGGCATTTTTAAACTTATTGGGTGTAAGGTGGTATGCCAATAAAAATACAGGTAGAAAGTAAATTAAAAAAGTAATACTACTAAAAACCATATTGAACTGCCTATTATTATATTAAGTGTTTAAGATTGTAAATCCAGCACCTAAAATAACTAATTCTTTTACATCTGTAAGCTCTTTTTCTGTTATTTTTATAACAGGACGTACTTTTTCGACAAGTAAAATGAGGCTTTAATTATTTGGTAATTGGCTGTTTAGCTTTTATCTGTTTTAGCTTTGCAATTACGCCATTTATTTCTTTAAGGTCGGCATTAGGATTGGTTGCCCTGAGGTAGCCCTGCAAATACTCAAACATATCAATATACTGCTGTGGTTGCATATATAATAAAAACAAATTAGGATTAGTTTTAAATGCCTGGTAAAGCCTGAAAATGAGTGGTAACACTTTTTCATTTTGATTTTTTTCCTGGTATTTAAAAATCAGATAAGCGTAGGCTTGGGGTACATTTTGATTTTTTTTCAAATAGTTTTCATAAAATTCAACGGCCTGGGCATCTTTGTGGTTTAGTATAAGCAAATCTGCATACATCGTGCAGCCCCTTATATCGCCAACAGGAAGAAAGTCGCAGGCTTTATGAGCAAGGCGTTCAGCCTCTTTCATTAATTTGTTTTCCTTGTAAATATAAATCAGTTGAACAATTCCCGGTAATTTGGAAGTATAATAAGTACCGGGGTCGGTAATAAGCATATTTTCAACTTTTTCGAGAGATTTGTGGCCACTGTTAATGTGGATCCATAAACAGGCGTTTAAGGTATTATAACCAATTAAGATAATTAATAAATAAGAAGCCAGTTTTTGATGTATACTTTTGAGTCTTAATAATAACAATACAGCCAGAGTATTTAAGGTTATTGCCGGAAGTGATGAAATATCCCAGTCGCCGCTACCACGATGCAAATTGGATAAAAAGGCTACCAGTAACATACCTGCAGAGCCCGTTATAAAAAAATAAATTTGAATGCTCAGGCTTAATTTTTCGCGGATGATTTTATAAAGTGATACGCTTATGATGATAAGAGAGACACCACAACCGAGCAATTGTCCATTAATGTATTCCCAAATGTGCGTAAATGAAAATAAGGTTAAATACTTCAGATTTTTAGCCGGTGTATAGAGAGGTAATATAAATCCGGTTTTCAAATTATAAACCATCATAATAGCTATTAATGTACATACCAAAATAGCCATCAGCCTTTTTACAGAAGACATTTTTGTAATAAAGGGTAGTTTATTTTTGTTATGATGATACCAGGCAATAAACAGGGCAGGTGCAAAGGCTACACATAGAAAATGCCCGGCAATTGCTATTGCCAGTGAAATTAAAGCAGGTAGAAAATATTTTTTATTATTAATGTATAACAAACTCATATAAATGTAGACAGCTGTAAAAACAATTGGCAAAGCATAAATATCAATGTATCCGCAAAACATCAGGAGCATGCCCGACATAATACCTCCAATAAACAGCATTACTTTTTGGAAACGGTTTTCGCCCAACAGGTTGGCAATAAAACAATATACCGTTACAAAAATTCCCCCGGCTACACAGCTTATCGTAACAAAACACTGGTTAGGAGAAATATTAAATCTTGAGAAAAAAGTGCAGATATAATAGAGCAGCTTCATTGTAAAATATTCCGTCATGATAAAGTCCTGCTTCATAGTTTGACTAATCCTTAACGTGTAGTCTCCTAATAAAAAGTAGGCATTTCTAACAGTATAGAAATAAAAGAAAGCTACTATTCCCATTACTATAAAAAGGGGATACTTTATTTTTTTTGGAAATTTTACTGCCCAAATAGCTTTTTCAATCCACAGGTAGATCTTCTGATTTATAAAAGGAATGGCTAAAGCCAATAGTATACTATAAAATATAACAGTAACCGGTACATCATAAAACTTAATGTGGTTGAAACCCCAGGAACGGTTTAAAAAGGAGTAATGATTATAAGCTATCTTCCCTTCATGAAAAGTTAAGAAAAAGTGCAGGCTTATTAATACAATGCCTATAAAAAAATAATACCAAAGGTCATTTTTTTGTGCTGGTTTTACGGTCATATAAATTTTAGTATAGTAACAAGTGTGGTAATTTACATATACTGTAAAAATGATAGAATATTATGTTTTATACAACTTTTTTTTTATGATTTATTACGTAACGAAAAATGAAATATACCGGAGGTATCTATTGGATACCTATGTTCCAAAGTTTATAGCACGTTTTTTATTATGTAAACAAAACGTAAACCCATTCGGGTTATGACTATTAATGAAAGTAGAATACAGAGTTTGTTTTTAAATAAGGCAAATTGTTTTGTAAGGTATTTTTTACTTAAAAAACAATTACTGATATTGCTTTTCGTAGTAATGAGTATAAGCCCCTGAAGTAACGTTGTTTAACCATTCTTCATTTTGCAGATACCAGTCAACGGTCTTCGATAAACCTTCTTCAAACTGTAAGGAGGGTTTCCAGCCTAATTCGTTTTGCAATTTAGTAGAATCAATAGCGTAGCGTAAATCATGTCCCGCACGGTCGGTAACAAACGTAATGAGTTTTTGATTGCAGCCTTTATCTCGTCCCAGTTTTTCGTCCATCATATCACACAATAAACGAATCACATCTATGTTGGTCCATTCATTATGTCCGCCAATATTATAAGTGCTTCCAAGGACTGCTTTATGAAAAATAACATCAATGGCACGGGCATGATCTTCTACAAATAACCAGTCGCGTACGTTTTCGCCTTTGCCATAAATAGGTAAAGCCCTGTTATGTTTAATATTATTAATACATAACGGAATTAATTTTTCAGGAAAATGATATGGGCCGTAGTTGTTAGAACAGTTCGATATAACACAAGGTAATTTATATGTATCGTGGTAAGCCCTTACAAAATGATCGGAACTTGCTTTGGATGCAGAGTAGGGGCTATGTGGGTCGTAAGCAGTTGTTTCTGTAAACAGTCCTGTATCGCCCAATGAGCCATACACTTCATCCGTACTTACATGATAAAATTTTGTAAACTTGGCAGGGTCGGCTTTATATAATTCTTTGGCGGCATTCAATAAATTAACGGTTCCTATCACATTCGTGTATACAAACTCCAGGGGATTTGTAATACTTCTGTCAACATGGCTTTCGGCAGCTAAATGTATAACCGCATTGAACTGATGTTCTTTAAATAATGCATTGATAAAGTCAGCATCTACAATGTCGCCTTTTACAAAACGATAGTTAGGCTTATTTTCTATATCTTTTAAGTTTGCCAAATTACCGGCATAAGTCAATTTATCTAAATTGTAAATAGTATAATCAGGATATTTATTTACAAATAACCTTATCACATGTGAGCCAATAAAACCTGCTCCTCCAGTAATTAATAATTTCATCTTTCTGGTGTTAAAATCGATTACGAATATACGAATCTGTCTTTAATTTATTGGTGCAATTTAATTCTCTATTATTTAAGTATTAAAGACATAAGATTAAAGAATTAAGACCGTTTCTTCGGGAAAACGATCTTTAATCTTAATACTTTGATCTTTTGTACTTTTTCTCAAATCTCACATCTCAATTCTTATATCTTTTTATTTTCCCCTGCCTTGTACCACAATAAGTATAGTATGAATCAGGATCTTAAAATCAATACTCAGGCTCATGTTTTCTATATACAGTAAGTCAAATTTTACACGGGCTACCATTTGTTCAATGTTTTCGGCATATCCGTATTTAACCTGTCCATAACCGGTAATACCGGGCCTTACTTTATGTAAATGCACAAAATGCGGAGCATATACCACAATTTGGTCTATATAGAACTTACGTTCGGGCCTTGGGCCAACAATACTCATGTCGCCTATAACCACATTATAAAACTGTGGAATTTCATCCAGGCGCACTTTTCTTAAAAAACGTCCTATTTTAGTAATACGCGGGTCATTTTTACTGGATAATAAAGGGCCGCCTTTTTCGGCATCCACATTCATGGTTCTGAATTTAATAATATTAAAAACCTCGCCGTCTTTGCCAATACGTTCTTGCTTAAAAAATACGGGACCTTTCGAACCAACTTTAACCAGGATCATTAATAATACATACACCCAGCTAAACATAATTAATACAAATAAAGAAACGCTTACATCAATAAAACGCTTTACTGCCTGTTGCCAATCGGGCATTACCTGCTGGTTAATGGTAATTAAAGCTGTTTCGGAAATGGAATTCATTTTTACCTGTCCCGACAAAATATCATACATATCAGGAATAATTTTAATAATAACTCCAAAATCATTCAGCTCATTGATGATCCGTTCAAGGTATTCATGTTCCCACGATTCAATGGCTATGATAATTTCCTCTACCTGATTTGCTTTTACAATTTGTTTTAGGTCTTTGTATTCCCCTAAATGAGCAACCTTATCTTTAAGTTGTTTCGAATAACCGTTTTTTTCATCGAGATGGATAAAACCTACAAATTTATTTCCGGTCGATTTTTTGCTGTTACTGATTTCCTCATAAAGTTTCAAAGCCCTTTGGTTACTGCCTATGATAATAGTATTGAAGCCAATAATACCTTTGTTTATTTTACGAATAGTGATGGACGATAAAATAAAACGGAAAATTGCCGTAATAAAAAAATGCAGTAAAAATAACATCACAAATACTTTGTAATAGGCTTTATAGCTCGATACAAAATCATCCAATAAAATAGTAAAGAAGATAAACGTAACACCAATAAAGGAAGTAGTGAACGTATGCGCCAACTCATTGATCCGCGATTTTCTGAAAATGTTCTTGTAGATCCCCGTCAGGTAATAGATCAGTAGCCAGCACAGTGGCAGTATAGCTATTCCTATAATATACTGGCTGTCGAAGATTTTTTCGGGAAGCATCCCAAACTTATCAGGTTCAATGTATAATTTACGGTAAATGTAAAACAGGGTCCACGCTAATGCAGCAGATAAATAATCGGCAAAAATGTATTTAAATGTCTGTAAATTTTTATTCACTAAGGTCTTACCAGTCTAATGTTATCTAAATAAATTTCGGGCGAAGCCAGATCACTTTGTTTTACGCCTCTAATAAACACTTCATAATAATTATAAGTAGGTTGTGTACTTATGACACTGGTAAGGCTTATATATACTTTATTCCAACCACCGGTTGTAGCTCTTAAGTTAATAGCAGTTCTTTCTTCAACGCCACCACCGCAAATAACACCAACGCTTATTTCCTGATTACATTTATAATCCATTTCCAGGTACACATCAACACCACCCTGAGGTAATGCCAAAGGAGTACTTGATTTCAATTGTGCTGTAGGAACAGCATCCGTCATTGTCATCAATGCGGTGCCTCCGGTTCCTCCCCAGGTTCTCGCCGGATCTGTGATGGTTGTCACATTCCCTGAAGCTAAATAATAAGAGCCGCTACCGGGGGTAAAACTATCATTTGTGATATGTATTCCGTCTGTATAGTAAAAATTAGGCACAACGGTATAGGTTTGATTAGCCTCAAAAGTTCCTGAAAAAAGATATGGATTATAAAATTTGTAAGGCAAGCGGGTAGATGAAATTCCGTTATTGGTAATACCTCCATATATTCTAACTTGTGAGTTGCCTGCGTTCATTACCGGCATAACGCTTCCTACCGGGTACACACCCTGAAACTGATCGTTAACATATAACCAGAGGTCGGTAATTTTGTGGGAATCAATGATGGATAAAGTGCTCGAACTTACAGTGGTGTTATTTACTACGATATATGAAGCCGTATTGGCCTTTAATTTTCCTTTTTTACAAGAAAAAAGAATACACGAAACTATAATGAAACTTAATAGTAGAAATGGACGCATATTAACTTTAAAACGCAAATATAACCTTGTTATTGTATTGAACGGGTAAAAATACGTAAAAACCTGCTTTAGTCCTTTTTTTACTGAAAATGAGTATTTTACAGTTATTCGGCATTAATTTGCAGTTCAATTTCATGTACGATCTTAAGGGCAGCTTCAGCGTCTTTAAGGCTTACGACCACCGGCGAATTGGTAATAATGCTTTTGTAAAAAGATTCCAGTTCGGTTTTAATAGCATTTATCGGATTTCCGGTAATAAATTTCTCAATAATCTCGGGCTCATGAGAAGCACTTTGTTCAGTA
>JAZJZF010000064.1:6423-51509 GCA_040389965.1 Bacteroidota bacterium | reverse complement strand
TTTTTGCTTTTACTTTTTGCACCAGAGCTGTTTTTTCGAGCAAATCAATGGTAATGTAAGTGTTTTTTTGGAAAATCTTAACCGAACGTACATTCTCGGGAGATACTCGGTTGGCGGTTAACGTGGCTACCAATCCGTTCTCAAACTCTATGCGGGCGTTGGCAATATCGGCCGTTTGGCTTACCACTTTTGATCCGTTAGCCGATATTTTTTTAACGGTACTTTGCGTAATACTCAATAACAGGTCAATGTCATGAATCATCAGATCTACCACCACCGAAACATCAGTTCCTCTTGTATTGTATTTTGCTAACCTATTGGCTTCAAATACAATAGGGCTGGCAATGAAAGGCTTTACACCAATAAAACCCGGGTTAAACCTTTCCACATGTCCTACTTGTATAATAACACCGGCTTCGGCAGATAAGCGAATCAACTGGCGGGTAGTTTCAAAACTATCGGTAGCAGGTTTTTCCAAAAAAACATGTTTTCCCTGTTTGATAGCTTTTTCAGCCAGTTCAAAATGGGTGGGAGTAGAAGTAACAATACTTACCACATCGCAGCTCTCCAGTAATTCGCTGTAGGAGTTGCAGGCTTTGGTTTGGTACAACGATGCCAGTTCGGTAGTCAGTTCTTTATTAAGGTCGTATATAGCGGTAACTTTAAAATCAGGAATTTCAGCCAGTAATTTTAAATGAATCTTCCCCAAATGCCCCAACCCAACAATGCCAATGTTCATTTTTTAATTTTTTTGCCAAATATAAGCTTATATTAAAATTACATTGTTAAAAATGAATTGATAATATGAAAAAAACAGCGTTTATTATCAATATCTTTAAAAGCCTGTTAACATAATATTTACACAGGTATTATCACTATGCTATTGAAGGTTAATAAAGAGGATGAGTACTTATACCAGGGGAAGAGAAAACGTTTGGTAGAACAGCTTAAAGAGAAGGGAATAACAAGCCAGGCCGTTTTAAACGCGATACTTAAAATTCCAAGACATTTGTTTTTTGATCAGTCAACAGAAAGGCCAGCTTTACTGGATCATGCCTATTCTGACAAAGCCCTTAAAATAGGGGCGGGTCAAACCATTTCTCATCCATTTACAGTAGCTTTTCAAACCGAAAAACTGGAAATTACAAGGGGCGAAAAAATACTGGAAATAGGCACAGGTTGCGGCTACCAAACGGCAGTATTGCTCGAAATGGGAGGAAAAGTGTTTTCTGTAGAGCGTCAAAAAGAACTATTTGATAAAACAAAAGTATTTCTTCCTATGCTCGGATACAAAGGAGCTAAACTCGTATATGGCGATGGTTATAAAGGAATGCCTCAGTTTGCTCCATTTCACAAAATTATTGTAACAGCGGCGGCTCCTTATATTCCGCAGGATCTGTTGGCGCAACTAACCGTAGGCGGCATTTTAGTAATTCCTTTAGGGGAAGGCGAAGAGCAAGTCATGAATGTGATCGTTAAAAAATCAGACACTGAATTTGATAAAAAAACCTTCGGGAAATTTAAGTTTGTACCCATGCTTCAAAATAAAAATTAGGCTAAAATTATTGCATTCGTGAGCAATATACCGATATTTACCACGTTAACCATCCATTAAAGAACTGCTATTTATGAAGAAAGTACTTATTGTCGTTACCTGCTTATTAGTGGCTGCAGCGCATATGCAGGCACAGGATCTCACTTCTAAAAAAGGAAGCCCGATATTGCCGGAAGCCGGTGATTGGTGTATTGGCCTCGACGCTACGCCTTTTTTTAATTACCTGGGGAACTTTTTTGGAAAAGGCGGTGCCACAACCGTTACAACAGGTACTGTGCAAACAGCCTCTCACTATACTAACCAGGCTCCAACCTGGAATTTTTTAGCAAATAATTTTACAATTTCAGGCAAGAAATTTATAGATTCTAAAACGGCTTACAGAGCAGCTGTAAGACTGGGTTTTAATAATGTGACTCAAAAAAATCAGGTAGTAGATCGTTCTATTACAACGGCACCTGTTTATCCTGCAGTTCCTTTTAAAGTAGAAAATTCCTGGAAGCAATCCTATACAAATGTGGGCTTGTCTTTTGGTATTGAAAAACGCAGAGGCAAAACACGCTTACAGGGCTTTTACGGTGTAGAAGGCGGTATAGGTTTCTCTTCAGGCAAAAACGTTTATAAATATGGTAATTCATTATCAACCAGTTCTAAAAACCCTGTGAGTGTTGATTTAACAAACGATGCCTTTAATGTAACTACTACATCAGGTACCCAAGCCGCAAATATTACAAAAGATACTTATAATAATGATGCCCGCGTTACCAAAGAAAAATCGGGATTTGGCTTCGAAATAGGAGCAAGAGCCTTTTTAGGTGCTGAATTTTTTATTGCTCCAAAAATGTCTATCGCCGGCGAATTTGGCTGGGGAATAGGCTATGGCTTTTCCGGGAAACCAAAAACATCTTTAGAAAGTATTGGTAATAATGGTACCGAATTAGTAGTAGGCCAACAGGACTTAAGCGGAAGTAAATCGAGTCAGTTTCACTTTGATAACGATAATAAAAACTCCCTTTTTGGCCCAACAGGCAGTATCAGACTCAATCTTTATTTCTAAGATCCTGGTGTAAATTTAAGGTTATTTTTTGCAGGCTATATATTTGTGGGCTTTGCTTGTAATTAAGCATCGTAATCTTATGAAATAAATGCTGTTTTATTTTTTAAAATACTAAATTTGCGCCATTAAAAAATTATAAGATATGTCAACAGCAGCAAACAAAGGCCCTATTTCTAAATTTATAGAAACGCATTATAAACACTTTAATGCTGCGGCATTAGTAGATGCAGCCAAAGGATACGAAACCCATTTAACCGAAGGTGGTAAAATGATGGTAACCTTAGCAGGAGCCATGAGTACAGCAGAGTTAGGAAAGTCTTTGGCTGAAATGATTCGCCAGGGAAAAGTTGATATTATTTCATGTACAGGCGCTAACCTGGAAGAAGATATTATGAACCTGGTAGCACACAGCCACTATAAGCGTGTGCCTAATTACCGTGACCTTTCTCCACAGGATGAATGGGATTTGTTAGAGAATCACTATAACCGTGTAACGGATACGTGTATCCCTGAAGAAGAAGCATTCCGTCGTTTACAAAAACACATCCATAAAATATGGAAAGATGCTGATATAGCAGGCGAACGTTTTTTTCCGCATGAGTTCATGTACAAAATTTTAAACAGCGGCGAGTTAAAACAATATTACGAAATTGACCCTAAAGACAGCTGGATGCTGGCTGCAGCAGAACGTAATTTACCAATAGTAGTACCGGGTTGGGAAGACAGCACCATGGGAAATATTTTTGCTTCTTACGTTATTAAAAACGAAATAAAAGCTGTTACCATGAAAAGTGGTATTGAATACATGGCGTGGCTGGCAGACTGGTACGTAAAAAACAGCGAAGGTAAAGGCGTTGGTTTCTTCCAGATTGGTGGTGGTATTGCCGGCGATTTCCCTATTTGTGTTGTGCCAATGTTATATCAGGATATGGAAATGGAAAACATTCCTTTCTGGAGTTATTTCTGCCAGATCTCTGATAGTACAACATCTTACGGATCTTATTCGGGAGCTGTACCAAACGAAAAAATTACCTGGGGTAAATTAGATATTAATACACCTAAGTTTATTGTAGAAAGTGATGCTACGATTGTGGCTCCCTTAATTTTTAGCTGGATCTTAGGCTGGTAATTTAAACTGGTGCTCATATACAGGTGAGGGCTGATAACATTCATGAAAAAATCCCGTCGTAGCATATATGACGGGATTTTTTTATACCTCAATTTTTATACATTTGTTATAAGCTCATTTTATATCTATGAAACGATTCGTATTTCTTCTGTTCAGCCTGGCCATTTTCTATACGGTTACAGGCCAGATCAAAGACACTTCCGGTTATCCCAAATTGCGGTATATCATTAAGGACAATTCCTTTTTTATAAAAATGGATTCCACCAATGTAATGGCTTATGGGCGGCGTGGGGATGCAGAACTTCAGTTAGGCAATTATAATGGTGCTGCTGAAGATTACACTAAAATTATGCAGTTTAATTATTCCACTGTTGGATTGTATGATGGCAGAGGACTCGCCAGATACTATCTGCATGATTATTCGGGTGCTATCAGTGACTATAAAAAAACACTTGAAATTGATCCCACATACCTCGTGGCTTATGGGAGAATAGCTACTGCCTACATAGAGTTAAAGCAATGTGATTCTGCTATTTTTTATTTTTCCAAATTGGTGGAGTTTAATCCAAATGATGCTAATGGTTATGCCGGCAGAGCAGCCGCAAAATCCACCTGCAAGGATTATAAAGCCGCTATGACAGACTTTAATAAAGCGATTGCACTTGATTCAAACAACGCAGAAGTTTTTAATAACAGGGCTTTAACTGAAGAAAAAATGGATGATGATATTGGCGCTTTAAATGATTATACAAACGTCATTAAGATCAATACCTTATTTATCAATGCTTATATAAACAGGGGAGATATTAAACTGAAATTAAAAGATTATAAAGCCGCAAATGAAGATTATACCTATGTTTTAAAATACACTCCTGATGATATTCAAATACTTATGAAACGGGCTTTTACCGATGAAAAAACAAATAATAAAGCGAGGGCAGGGCAGGATTACAACAAAGTGAAAACACTTTCTGCTTTGGTATTAAATAGCACATCTCCTCCTACGGCAAGGGATACATCTATGTCTTCTACACTTCGCCTGATTGCAACAAGTATGAATACCTTTATTGAAAAGAATTCAAAAGATACGGTGGCCTACGCGCTAAGGGGAGATGCAAATTTACTCCTCCGTAAATTTGCAGATGCTGTCACTGATTACAATAAGGCAGTTGATCTTCATGATATCAGGTGGGATATATTTGACCGCCGAGGCCTGGCAAAGTTTCAGCTGGGAAATTATGAAAGTGCTTTTCCTGATTTCACAAAAGTAATTGAGTTGAATCCCTCCTATGATTTAGCCTATATCCGGAGAGGCGCAATACATATGAGGCTTGGCCGTTGTAAAGAGGGGATCAATGATTTTAGCAAAGCAATTGAGCTCAATCCTTCGCGAGGCCTGGCCTATTCGAACCGGGGAGCGGCAAAGTCGAAATGTTTAAAAGATTATCCCGATGCTCTTGTTGATCTTAACAAAGCTATTGAGCTTGAGGCAGGGGATCCTGAATTTTTTAGTAACAGAGCCATCACAAAACAGGAAATAGGGGATTATGACGGAGCTATTGAAGATTTCAGAAAGTTACTAGAGCTCGATCCTTATGATGCAGATACTTATTTGACTATAGCCGACATCTTAATGGAATTAGGCAGTTATACCGATGCTATTAAGGAATATACAAAAGGACTGGAATTAAGTCCGGATAATGCGGATGCATACCAACATAGGGCGAAAGCTTATGAAAAAAATAAGGAAAATGATAAAGCAGATCTCGATCGTAAAAAGGCAAAAGAACTGGAGAAAAAAGGCAAATAATTTTTTGCAATAATTTTCACGCAGCTTAAACCTGGTTTAATAACTTCTCGTACCTGGCATTTACTTGTTGTTTAAGCCATTGATGCGCTTCAGCTTCCTGTGTAAATAGTTTGGGCTTTACGGGTGGCTGTTCAAAAATTAAAAGTAAATTCAAACGTATTTTACTTAAAAGATTTACAGATCACTAAACATACCTTATGTGAAAACATAAAAGCCGTTACGGAGTATCGCAACGGCTTTTATGATGTTGTTTGTAAGGCTTTACTAGGGTCTTGGGAACATCCCGTCTAATAAAGAATCTCTGAATTTGCGTGGAAGAATTTTACTTAATACCACCAGCATATTTACATCGCCCGAAGGAACGATTAAATATTTTTTTGAACCCTTAGCCTGTTTTAATATTTTTTCTGCTACCACAGCTGTTTTCATGAGTTTTCTAGGTGTTTCTTTTTTCATCCATGCCGGTGCATTTTTAACCTCTTCATGAAACTGCGGTGTATCCATATCTCCCGGACATGCTACATACACATTGATACCTTTGCTCAATAATTCTCTGCGCAAAGATTCCCCAAAATTAACGATTCCCGCTTTAGCAGCACAATACATAGAATAACCTGCAGCACCCATTAATCCAAAGCCCGAAGAGATCATCAATAATTTAGAACCTTCTTTTAGTAATGGTAAAAACTGATATGCTGATAAAATAGTTCCCATAAGATCAATTTCCAGATCCTGTTTAAGTTCGGTTGTATTTTTATAATCAGATAATAATTTCGTAGTAACTACTCCTGCATTTAAAACCAGATAATCGATGTGTTTATATTCATCTTTAATTTGATTAAACGCATTTTGTAAAGCGGTTTCACTTGTAATATCACATGAGATACCTTTAGCGGTAATATTTAATGCAGTTAAAGAAGCAACTGCTTTAGTGATCTTTTCCTGGTTTCTGGCCATGATCACGATTGAATACCCTTCTTTGCCTAATAGCTCCGATAAAGCATATCCTAATCCTGATGAACCACCTGTAATTACTGCTACTTTTTTCATGTGTCTGTTTTTAATTTCTAAGCCGGTAAAATTATTTATTTAATTAGAAAATCAAATTTAGCGGCACTATCAATAATAATATCAGCCGCTTTTTTTAATTGTGCTTCAGTATGCTCCGAAGTCACAAACATTCTGATCCTGGCTTCATTTCTTGGTACAGCAGGGAATTGAATAATGCTGGTATCCAAGCCTTGGCGCTGCAGGTAATCATTCAATGCTAAGGTTTTCTTTTCTGCTCCAAAATGTACAATCACTACCCAGGCATCGCCTTCACTTAAAACTACTTTACCTTCCAATTGTTTTCTGAAAAAAGTAGCATTTGATTTTAATCTTTTTCTTCTTTCATCACCAAGCGGGCCTCCTGCTAATTCAATAACTTTGGTCATACCACCGGTAACAGCAGGGTCTAATGCACAAGAGAACATACGGCATTTAGCATACCAGTTCATGTACTGAACAATTTCTTTTTTTGCATATACTGCGCCACCAACACCACCAAAAGCTTTACTGAAAGTCATGACATATAAATCAACATCTTCCAAAACGCCTTGTTGTTCGCAAACACCGCGTCCGTTTTCGCCGGCTACTAAAGCAGAATGTGCTTCATCCACCAACGTAAAAGCGCCATATTGTTTTGCTAACCTTACCACTTCTTTTAAATTACCGTAATCGCCGTCGCCACTGTAAATACCTTCCACACATATTAATACGCGTGTAAAATCATCGCATTTTTCTTTTAATAATTCTTCTAAATGCGCCATATCGTTATGACGGAAAAAGGTCATGTTTCCACCCGAAAGTTTAGCACCTTCTACAATCGACATGTGTGATGCCGAATCCATAATCACTTCATGCCCAGGTTTAATAAACGCAGAGATGGCACCTAAGTTAACGCTGTAACCTGCAGTAAATAAAGAAACGCCACGACCGGGCAGATCGAAGAATTTAATAAGCGCTTGTTCTAACTGTTTATGAACTAAATAAGTCCCACTGATTACAGGTGAACTGGAAGCTCCTAAACCGTATTGTGCAACCGCATTTTGTGCTGCTTTAATCACATCAGGATGGTAACTGAAGCCTAAGTAATTATAGCTTGACAAATTAACCACATGAACCGTTTCGCCATTAGCACGCAGTAAATCCGTTTCAGGGCCTTGTGTACCGTTACGGGCTGCTTCAAAGGTGTAGGTTTTGTTTTCGTTCAAAATGTCTACATATTCTGAAAAAAGTTCCATTTCTTCAAGATCTGCAGACATGTTCATCATGAACATATCATATGTATAGTCTGCAAAATTTTCGCGTACGTGTTTAGCAAGACTTGTATCTAAATTTGACATATTATATTAAGCCGGTTTAAGTTTCTTTTTTTGAGCGCGTGTATAGATATCCATCAGGTTATCAAAAAAGCTGGTGCCTTTGTCTACCGTAATGATCTGACCGCTTATTGTATCACAGTATCCTGAGCATAAGCCAACCATTGCTTCAGAAAGCTCTTCAGGTTGTATCCAATAACTATCAGGAACAAATTGCTTTGCAAATTCTTCAAGCTCTTTCCCAAAAGTAGCTTCTAATGATTTGGTTTTGATAGCACGTGAACGCACAGCGTTAATGCACACATCATATTCACGTAAACGGAAATTTAAATATTTTACAAATACTTCCATTACTGTTTTCGATGCTGCTACATAATCGTAACCAATAGAATAATCTGTTGGTCCGGTTGATGATACGCCTATAATATATTTGGGGTATTTATTAAAGGCAGCAAAAATTTCTTTGGTATAGCCAATCATTGGCCAGGTAGAATAAGAGATACTTTGTTTTAACCCTTTTAAAGTATAGTCTTCAAAAGCGTTGATTACCATTGCAGAAGAAACGTTACTGATAAAAATGTCAATTTGTTTAACGCCTTGTTTTTTTACCTCTTCCAATAACGCTTTAGTGTCGTCGTTTTTTGAAACATCAGCCGCCAGTAAAATAGGTTTAGGGGCTTTTACATTTTCAAATGCTTTGTAAATAGATTCATCATCGTGATCTCCCCAACGGTAAGTGAGTATGCAAAGAGCACCTCTTTTCCCGAAAGACAGACCTGTTTCTAATCCAATACCTCTGGTTCCGCCGGTAATTAATACTACTTTGCCGGAGAAATTTAAAAAAGTATTATCCATAAGTTTAGTGTTTAAGTTAATGGTACCATGAAAGCAGGCATCACTTGCTACGGGAACAAGTGATGCCTGCAGTATGAAAATTATTTTGCAAACGCCTGAAACTTATCAATCAGACCCGAAATGTTTTGGATATCGGACAATTCTGTACGTGGGATTTTTACTTTCAATTCGCGCATAGCTCCTGATACAATCTCAACGATGTCTAGGCTGTTAGCGCCGTAGTCAGTGAATTTTTTAACAGGATCAATACCTGCTGCGATACCCGGAACTGATTTCATTAGGTGTTTTTCAATAACTTTTAAAATTTCGTCTCTTTCCATATTGACTGGTGTTAAATTTTGGTTAATTTATTAAGGAGTCAAATTTACTAAAAAAATGAGTATATGAAGCTTTAGTATCAGTAAAATTAAAAATAAGTAGCTTAGTTATTAACAGTTTAAAATAGTGTTGGTTTGTAACTTAAATAGGTTTAAATATTTTGCTAATTTTACCCCGTTTTCTTAACATTTAATTTAACTGATGAGTTCTACAAAAAACAATAAATTAATAAAGCTCAATTTTAGCGATTCCGGCATTGGCACCATGCAAATGCTTGATGCAGAGGGGAAAAACGGATTAAATCCCGAATTTATTGAGGAACTGATTCATTGTTTAAATGAGGTAAAAGCCAACGAAGAGCTTAAAGTTTTAATTATGAGTGGTTTACCGGGCGTTTTTTGCTCGGGAGCTGATCTTAATACACTTATAAGGCTTTGTAAAAAAGAAATTAAGCCGGTAGACATTATTTTATCTAAAATGATCCTGGATATCTCCGTTCCGGTTATTTCGGCTATGGAAGGTCATGCCATTGGCGGAGGTTTAGCGCTTGGCCTGTGTGCCGATATTGCTATTTTGGCCGAAGAAAGCCGTTATGGCTGTTCTTTTATGAACATGGGCTTTACACCAGGTATGGGTATTACCAAATTAATGGAACATTATATGTCGCCCGCTGTTGCTCAGGAAATGCAGTATACAGGTAATAATTATTCAGGTAAAAGCCTCATAGGAAAAACAAATTTCAATTATATTTTACCGAAGGCAGAAGTACTTGAAAAAGCGGAAATTTTGGCGGAAGCTATGGCTGAAAAGCCTCGCAAAGCTTTATCGGTGCTAAAACGCTACCAAAGCATGCAAAGAAGAAAAACATTTGAAGAAACTTACAGCATCGAAACCATGATGCATGAGTTAACTTTTAATGAAGAAGAAATATTAACAATTATACAGGAAAATTATGTCAAATATGAATAATCAAAGAGTGGTTTTAATAACCGGTGGTACTAAAGGAATAGGGAAGGAGATAGCTTTTAAATTTGCTGAACATGGTGATCAGTGCGTTATTACTTACGGTTGGGGAAGTATTGAAGAAGAAGACATTATTAACGAATTTAAAGCAAGAAACCTGCCTCCTCCGTTTTTAAAACAGGCAGATGTTATCAATAACGACGATACCGTTGAGTTATTAACTGAAATTAAAGAACGTTTTGGTCGTTTAGATGTATTTATTTCTAACGTGTCTTTTGCCAATTTGGTAAAAAGTATCGACGATTATAACGAAGGTTCTTTGTTGAAAAGTATTGAATACAGCTGCTGGCCAATGGTTGAATATACCCGCCAAATGAAAAATGTATTTGGTGTATATCCAAAATACGTGATTGGTTTATCTTCTCACGGGCCTGATCGTTTCCATAAAAACTACGATTTTGCAGCAGCTACCAAAGCATTAAATGAAGTGTTGGTAAAATACCTTAACTATCATTTTTATGATGAAAATATTATTTTCAATATCCTGAGAACACGTCCGGTTATTACAGACTCTTTATTGTCAACACTTGGTAACGAGTGGACAGAGTTTATTGCTAAATACGATATTCCGGGTACGCATATTGAACTCGAAGAGTTTGCACGCGTTGCTTATATGATGTGTTCAGGCTTAATGGATGCCATTAGAGGGCAAACTATTATTGCTGACAGAGGTTATGATTTCGCAGAAGGCCTACAACGTCTATACGTTGATAAAGACGAGTTAGGACTATAAGAAGGAGAAAAGTTTGTCAGTTCGAGCGGAGTCGAGAACGCTTCTCGATATGCATTTGAAAGAACATACAAATGCTACTCGAAGTGACAGAAAAATATAATAAAGAAACAGCCTGATTTATCAGGCTGTTTGCGTTTGTACCCTTATTGGTTTTACCACAGGAACATAATCGTCGATTCGGCGTGTTCTCTCTTTTAAAAGGGTAATAGCTTCTTCTTTGGTTGTAATCGCAGGATTTACAATAACCATTTTCTCGGCCAGAATATCATAGCGTTTATTCATTAGATAAAACCACACCATAAAAAAATCAATGCCCTCAAAAATGATCGCGTTTTCGGTGGTGTACTTATCCATATTTTTCTGAAACTCTTCCGGTAATTCTAACCAGTGCATCGCCGGTTTTAAATGATGTACAATATGGTAGCCGTCATTAAAGCAAGTATGATTGTAACGCACATTAATACAATTAATAGAATTCCTGTAATTGTTTTTTGGAGCGTTTTTGTCAATAAACGCATGCTGCCCCCAGTTGCCGGCCATCATCAGGAACCGCACAATAAATACCGGAATAATAAATACAAACAGCGATGCTTTAAAATTAAAGAACATCAGAGCCAATGCAATGATCCAGAAAGATATTTCTCCGATCAAAAAATCTTTTCTGATCTTCATGCGTTTTTTCTTCTTTAAATAAACTGCCAGGTCATAAATGCCAACGCTGATAAACGTAAAGTAATATTTCATGAAATCGCCGAAACTATCTCTTTGAAATTTCATAGTACTGCTGAGGTCTTCGGGCATATTATCTTCGGCATGGTGCATGCCCAGATGGTGTGCAAAATAAGACTCGGGTGTTTCTCCATAAAATGGACCAATGACCCAGGGAATAAAATTGTTTAATGACTTGTATTCTTTCTTAAATAAAGGCCTGTGAGATGTTAAGTGTAGCATTAAAATAAATGTACCGGCCATTATACCAAAATTAAACGCGTAGTAAATAAGCACCAGCCACCAGTTCAGGTTTCCGGGAATAAACAAATACACCGCAAATGGGATTGTAGTAATCATAATAAGGCCACAAACTTTAATAAAAGCTATATCGCGCTTATCATTTAAAAGAGAAATAAAAAACCGTTCAATGAAATTAGGATTTGTTTTCTCCTTATAAACGGGATCTGTGATTTTGATGGTAGTAATATCTTTCATGCAATGTCATGAAAGATAGGACTTTATTTTGGATCTTTAAAATCGGTTCTGAAAATAATGTCCCATAGCTTTGAGCTTACGCCATATCCATGATCGTGATCTTTGTAATGATGCACCATGTGATGTTTCTTTATTTTAAGCCAGATGCCGCTTTTAAAGGTAAAATGATGTATGGCATAATGGGTCATATCATAAAAAAGATATCCTGCCACAAAACCTGTAAAGAACGGCGCTACATTCATCTCGCCTAATACCAAACGAAATAAAAAATAGTATAATACGGCTAAAGGTACACTTACTGCCGGCGCCATTACCAAGCGTTTGGCATCGTTAGGGTAATCATGATGTACACCATGAAAAATAAAGTGAATGCGCTTACCAAACTCTGAAGTAGGGTGGTAGTGAAACAAGAAACGGTGCATGATATACTCTGTTAGTGACCAGATAATAACACCTGCAATAAACAATAAAATAATGTTCAATACCGGTAAGTGAAATACAAAAATAGTTTTGTAAAGGAAGAATAAAACAACCGGCACAAACAGGATTAAAGGCGTAAGGAAATGGATCTTAGAAAACATTTCTAAAAAATCACTTTTAAACATACGGGTCGACTCCTGACTATTAGATACGAATTGAGGTTTGTTCATCTGAATGAATTTTTTATAAAATTAGTGAAAAAACAGGTTTGTATTGATTTTAATTTAACAAGTATATGTATTAGCTTTTATTCATCATCCATAAATTCTAAAATGTCCTGCAAGCGTTCCCTGATCTCAGGTTCGTTTAATTTTGCATTCAAAATTTTCATACCTAACAACGCAAGTTCGTCTTTGTTGATGTTAGAGGTGTATAAAAGTTTCTTAATATCTCCAACAGGTTCCCTTTTACAGGACTTCATACTACTGATCGCTTTTGTAATGGCAGAATCCAGATCATCTGCTTTAGTAACATCATCAGCAATTTCCCATTCGTAAGCTTTTGCCGCAGGATACTTTTGTCCAGTAAGTACCATTTTTTTGATGCGGAGAGGGCTTATTCTGTTTAATAAAGAAGGAAGGATCATTCCCGGGATTAAGCCCAGTAAGCCTTCGGGTAAAGAAAAAGTAGCAGACTCGGTTGAAATAACATGGTCGCAGGCACAAACAATACCCATGCCTCCACCTGATACCTCGCCCGAAACAACTGCAATTGAAATACATTTACCGGTTTGAAGTTTTTTTAAAAACTCCCCGTATTCCTGCATTTCTTTCATGTAATCGCCACGTTCGTTAGTAGCCACCCATTTTAAATCGAGGCCCTTACAAAAGATTTCAGCACTCCCTTTCAGGATCAAAAAACGTACTTCGCTGTTTTCGGCTGACGTGATTTGTTCCGATAAACTCCTGATGGATTCAGGGTTTAATAAAGGCGGGATGTTTATTTCTTTGTATAATGTTTGATTCATGTTGACTAAAAAATAAGAGACTCCGATAATAAACATTGAACATTAGAATACTAGTATTCTGCCATTTATGTCACCCTGAAACAAGTTCAGTATGACTAACTAAAATCGTATGTTCTGTAGTAACCTTTAGATCCTGTGTAAATTAAAAGTCCTTTACCTTTATAAGCAGCGTCATATAAGCCAGGAACCATATTATAATCGGGTGTAAAATCACCTTCTTTAATACGTTGTTCTCTGAATAATTCCATTGCTTCGTAATCCTTTACCGTTATTTTATAACGGTTCTCAATGCGTTCTTTAAGTCCGGCACGTTTTGCTACTTCTTTTGATTTGTCGGTATATTTCACACAGTAAAACTCTGCGCATGATCCCGAGCCATAAGAAAATACACCAATGGTGTCGTCCGGTTTCAAATCGTCAACTCTGTCAATCGTTGCTAACAGGGCAATAAAGATACTTCCACCATATGTGCCGCCAATGTCTTTTGAATAAGAAATAGATGGTAATACTTTCTTTTTAAAACTTTCCATTACCTCTTCCGCATTGGCATCCGTATTCATACCCATTAATAATTTATGAGCTCTGTAACTGATACCACTAAATGGTACGTGGTAAATATTGTATTTAAAATAATTAGCAAAGTCTACACTGCCTACATTCAATTCAAAATCTTCGTAGGTAGCAGCTAATGCTTCCATGTATGAAAATAAGCTGTGCTCGCTGTTACCGGTTTCTAACCATGGTAATGGGCGAATAACATCAGCTACTTCGTGTGCATATACGCCAAATTTTTCAACTTCCAGTTCTAAAAACTCAGGATTATCAGATACGAGCATGGCTACAGAACCGCCGCCGCATACATATTCCCATGGTTTGTGAATAGAGTTTAAACTTTCGTCGGTTGTAATGACTAAGGCTTTCTGTCCTTTTCTTACCATACCCGATGATAACCAGGACACCGCCATTTTAAGTGCAGCAGTACCTGAATAACAAGCTATTTTTACTTCGAAATGACGTACGGCACTTGGTAAACCTAAATAATGCAATACCCATGAGCTTAACGATTTTTCGTGATCTAAACCTGTTTCACTG
The DNA here is from genome assembly GCA_040389965.1 of Bacteroidota bacterium. GTDB lineage: Bacteria > Bacteroidota > Bacteroidia > B-17B0 > Aurantibacillaceae > UBA4416. Next base: position 36,924 of record JAZJZF010000064.1, on the reverse strand, counting down.
GCTACGATCAATAAACCTATCGAATCAATATCCTCCTGTGTAAGCATTGGTTTTGCTGCATTCACAGCCATGGTAACGGTATCTTCCCATGGTGGGTTAACACCGCGTTTTTCTACCATTAATTCTTTTTTCATGTGTGCCACATCGTATCCGCGTTCATTCGCCAATACTTCCAGATCCAACTGAAGAGCGGTTGGATACACATTTATTTTTTCGATACCGTATTTTTTCATTTCTATTGTTTTTTCCAACTTCACTTAAAATAAGCTTTCGTTGGATGTACCTTACAACAGCGGAACAAAGTTATTGTTTCGTGTTATAATTTACGTTGTGCTATTTTAATCAGCCCAATCCAGGCCACCGTTTACATCTATTGTTTGTCCGTTTACATAACTTGCAGCATCCGAGCCAACAAATAAAATAACTTCAGCTACTTCCTCTAAATTGCCTAAGCGTTTTGCCGGGCAATGCTGAATCCAGAAGCCTCTCAGCTGATCACTCAGATTTTCTTTTACCATGTCTGTTTCAAACATACCGGGAGCAACCACGTTACTGGTAATTCCTTTTTGTCCGTATTCTTTAGAAATAGTGCGTGATAAGCCTAATAAGCCTGCTTTACTTGCCGCATAGTTTGCCTGTCCAGATAAACCATCTTTGGCAATAGAAGAAATGTGTACAAATCTTCCTTTGCGGTTAGCTAAAAAGGTGGGTAAAAACGCGCGTGTTACATAAAACGCACCGCTCAGGTTTGTTCCAATAACATCGTCCCATTCCTCATCCGTCATACTAAACGTCAGGTTATTTCTGTTGATGCCAGCGTTGTTAATAACCGTATCAATGGAATCAAAATCATCTAAAACGGCATCTACCACATCAGATACCTGATCGGCATAACGCACATTTAACTGGTACCCTTTGCACATCTGATTTGGTGCAATTTTTTTAGCTTCTGCAATAATTGCAGCTACATCTGTATTAGGATTATTATATGTAAAAGCCACGTCATGTCCTCTTTCTAAAGCCATCATCATGGTTTTATAACCAATACCTCTCGACCCCCCCGTAATAAAAATCTTCATATTATTTTCCTTTGTACTTTTTAATTAAGCTAATGCAATTTAATCCACCGAAACCGAATGAATTTTTCAATAAAATATTTACTTCGTGTTTGGTTCTTTTGTTTCTGCAAACATCTACATCCACTTCCGGATCAAGGTTTTCGATATTGATGGAAGGATGTAATTCTCCTTTGTTCATCTGAAGTACAGCAGCAACAGTTTCTACAGTAGCAGCCGACCAGCAGGTGTGACCTAACATAGATTTAGGAGCGTTGATTTTTAATTTATACACGTGATCTCCAAATACATCTTTAATAGAACGTAGTTCCGTTAAATCGCCTAATGGCGTAGAAGTCGCGTGAGCACTGATATAATCAACCTCTTCCGGTTTTACGTTACAGTTTTTTAATAAGCGGTTCATTAAACGCGCTTGTCCTATTCTTGAAGGTTGAGGTAAATGATTTCCATCTGATGAAGATTCAACACCTAATATTTCTGCATAAATTTTAGCACCACGGGCAATAGCGTGATCCAGATCTTCTAAAATAAGTACCGCAGCACCATGAGAAGGAACAAAGCCTTCACGTTTTGTATCGTATGGACGGCTTGCTTTTTCAGGAGTATCATTAAATGATTTGTAAGAAATAGCTCCTAAAATAGCCATTCCCTGCATATCTAAAGGTGAATAATCTAATACCGGAGCAACAACGGCTGCTACACTTACATCATGCATCTGAATTTCGTCAACGGCGCAACGCATAGCTACGTTACCACTGGCACACGCTGCACCAACGGTATAAGCAGGGCCGTGTAATTGTAATACATCTGTTACTGCACCTACATGGTGTGTATCCAATCCGTATAATGCAAATAAACCATCTACAAATTCAGGTTCATCGTTAAACACATCATGGTTTTCGAACGTGTATTTTTGGTTAAGGTTATGACCTGCAACGATGGTTGCAATGTTATTTCCGTCTTTAATTTCGTTTAAATAACCGGCATCTTTGAAAGCCTCTACAGTTGTTTGTAAAGACATGGCAATAGCCCATGGCGATTTTTTTCCCAATTTTTCGAAGCGTTTAAACATCTCTTCCGGGATCTGTCCCTTGTAGCTGTCTATTTTACCATTAATATCATAGTGGCCATGATCGCCACCCACTTTAGAGTAAATTCTGCTGGAGTCTAATGAATCCCATCTTTTGATGGCTGATTTTCCTTCTAAAAGGTTCTCTAAAAATGAATCTAATGTGTCTCCAATGGGAGTATTGATCGACATTCCCGTTATTACTACGCGTTTTTTTAACATAACGTTACTATTTTATTTGTTTTTGTTTAGTTTATGGATAATATACTTCTAAGATACTATGAGAATAAATTTCGTTATTTATAATGACCTGTGCTGACATTAAGCCCATAAAATCATCATCTTCGATCGATTTCACTCTTACGGTAAGTACGTCGCCCGGCATAACACCTTTGTTAAAACCTGCATTGTGTACGCGGGTAAACAAGCCTTTTACGGGTGTATTGCTCTCCTTTATCTCAAGATTATCATTTTTTACAAAATAAGACAGGCACAAACCGGCTTGCCCCATGGTTTCTATCTGCATAACGCCCGGATAAACCGGCTGGCCGGGAAAATGACCTGCAAATATAGGATCAGCAGGATCAATTTTACTGGTTACTTCTATAACCATTTCTTTCAGATTTATGGCAGTTATAGATGTTATGAGTGCAAATGGCGGCCTGTGCGGAATGATATGATAAATATCTTCCATGCCAAAATTCACCTTTACGGTGCTTTCAGCAGGCATTTGCATTATTTCTCTTTTTAAGCTTCCAATCAAAGCTTCTGTTTCATCGCAATTCAAGGTACAATATTACTTTAATTTATTAATGATATGCACTATAAACATAATTGAATTTTTAACAATAACTATGTGGATAGCAGGTTAACTATAATGAGGCCTAAAGGTTTAAATTTTTATTTTTTTAATCATGTTTGTTAAAACTTCTCCGGCACCAATTTCAATAAAATGGCATTCGCCCTGATACATCAGGTATTCGATGCTTTGTAACCATTTTACGGGGCTATTGATCTGGTTCACCATGTTTTTTACAATTCCCTCTGTATCAGTAGGATAAATGCTTGCCGAATAATTTGAAACTACCGGAATGGAGCATTGATGTAATGGCAAAGGTTCTATAAACGCTTGAAATTCATCTTTAACAGGGCTCATATACCTCGAGTGGAAGGCACCACTTACTTTTAAGGGAATATAAACCAAACCTTCCTCTTCAAAAAAATCGGCTGCTTTTTCAAGCGATTCGGCTTTGCCCGAAATAACGATCTGTGAAGTGGTATTGATATTGGCAATATCAATGTCGGCAAAATTTGCTTTTAAAATCTCTTTTATTTCTTTATAGTCTGCACCAACAACAGCAGCCATAGAGGTGCCACTGATAGAAAACATGAGCTCGCCTCTTTTTTGTACAATCTTTAAGCCAGTTTCAAAATCAAATACACCTGCTGCATTTAACGCATTAAATTCTCCCAGACTATGGCCTATGAAATAATCGGGAAAAGGATGTGTTTGTAAATATTTAAGGTAAGTAAGGTAATTTACAAAGAACAGGGCCGGTTGCGTGTAATTGGTCTGGTTGAGTTTATTATCGGGGTCAACAAGACACAGTTCAGCAATATCATACCCAAGGGTTCGGTTTGCTGCCTCAAGCGTTTCGGGGAATTCTTTAAACAATTGTTCTCCCATGCCCTTAAACTGAGAGCCCTGGCCGGGAAACATGATGGTTGTAATTGACATTTTGTTAGTTTAATATTAAAAAATTCAGGTGTTAAAGTTAAATGAAATTTCCCTCATACAACAGATACAAATGTTAAAGCCTTTAGCCTGCTTTTTCATAATAATAGGTGGTACAAGGTAAAAATTTATTATATATTTTTCGACTTAAAATAATGAATAAAGGAGCTGAAATAATTCCCCCAATAACATCTACCAGATAATGTGCTTTAATATAGACGGTTGCGAAGCAGATTCCTATCACAAAAGGCAGGATAATGAAGAATAAACCTCTCAGGTGATTATAGGTAACATAGGCAATTATGAGGGCAATACCCACATGCGAGCTTGGGAAAGCGGCCGTAGGCTTTTCGAAATGAACAAGGAGCACCTGCATGAGTTTACCGAAAAAATAAGGTGGTGTTTCGGTCATGGCATTAGGAATATGGGATAAAGGCCCCGCTACAGGTAGTATCGCAAAAATGAGGTAATAGAGGTAAAAGGAGAAAATAATAGTGAAAATACCTTTTTGAGCCTTGGGCACTTTTTTTAAATATAGAACTATGCAGGCAGCACCAATAAGCGCATAATACGAGAAGTAACAGATATTCATCAGCTCATTGAACCAACCCCAGTGCATGTGTTTCGAAAATTCCATGCTGGGCTGGCAATTCCAGAGGCGTTGCTCCATATTGTAAAACCATGGATCGAGGTTGGTGTCGAAAATGATATTCTTCATACAATAGGTTTCGGCATAAAAGAAACCGAGAAAAAGTAGCGGATATAAATTTCTGATAAACAGGATCAGTTTATGATGGGGTAGTTTGACACTGATCAGGACAAGGCTGGCAATAATGATGAGTACCAAAGCCCTTACTAAAAAGTGTGGTAAAAGATCTTTGAAGCAGGCTGTACTGAAACAGATGTAAATGCCGGAAACCAGCACATACAGTATTGTAGCCAGATCAAGAGGTGAAAATAATGTTAGAAATTTATAACCTGAATTCTTTTTCACAATGCCAGCTTGTATACTCTGTAGGTTTTGTAAATGTGAGCGTTAATGTTGACAAGCGCCTGGTTCATCATTTCATTATTTTCTAAAATTAATGATGCTTCAGCTTCAAAAATGTTATTCTTTTTAGCATTACTAATTGTTTTTGCATAAAAACAGGCTTCAATGCCAAGCTTGCGGTAGCCTTCAACTACGCCCATCACAACAACACGCATTTTATTTATTTTACCGCGGTTAAACAGCAATTTAAAAATACCGAATGGCAATAACCTGCCTTTTTTTACATCTTTCAACACCTGGTTAATATCGGGTAATGAAAATGACAAGCCTATGAATTTACCCTCATGTTCTGCGATAAAACATAAATCGGCATTCATAACCGGTTTCATGTCATTACATAAATGCATGAATTCATTATAAGTCATAGGCACAAAGCCCATATTTTTATCCCAGGCTGAATTGTATACCTGGTGCGCTTTTTCAGCTTCTTCTTTAAATTTTTTGACATTAACCGAACGAATAATAATACCTTTTGTTTGTAAACGCTTTTCAAACGCTTCGCTTACTCGTAGCGATTTTTCGGAAATAGAACCATCTTTCATATAGTAAGCAAAATGATCACTATTTTTTGTAAAGCCATAACGCTCTGCAAATCCCGGATAATAGGGCTTATTATAACCCATGGCAATCATTGGAGGCAAATCAAAAGCATCAATATGCCAGCCAAATACTTCGTTGGTTGAAAAGCTTGTAGGGCCAATAATCTGCGTTAAACCTTCTTTTTTAATCCACTCTTTTGCTGTATCAAATAATGATTTAGCAACATCATAATCCTCTATCGATTCAAAAAAACCAAAGAAACCGTCGTTATTACCTGTAAATTTATTGTGATTATTATTTCTTATGGCAGCAATACGTCCAACAATTTTACCATCCCTATAGGCAAGGAACATATCTAATTTTGAATGCTCATAAAAAGGATGCTTTTTAGGATTCAGCATATCTTTTTGAGCAATATATAATTCAGGGACGTAATTAGGATCTCCTGCATATAAATCATGCGGAAAATCGATAAATTCCTTTAGTTTTTCAGGATAAACTATTTTTTCGATTGTTATCATTTCGTTATTATTCTTTGATGCGAATGTAAAATTAAAAATTCTTTTATTATAGCACTAATTTTGACATTGTTAGCCATTAAATTCAGCCCCCGTGGCAGTTTCGGTAAATAGGTCATTAAAATTAAATTCTCTGTAAGCCCTTAACTCGCCTTTCATGGCAAAAGCAGCTTTATAATTTTCGATGGCTTCTATTTGTTTCATGGTATAAACGGCATGGTTATCAAATGCCAGCGAATTGGATTCTTTATTCAAAAAAGCGGATAGATCAATTTGGGTCAAATCAGCATTTAATCCTACCCCCAGTGCTTTAATAATAGCTTCTTTAAAGGTCCAGAAGGTAAAAAGTGTATCCTGGAATGTTTCTTCACTGCTGTTAAAAATAATTTTCCTTTCTTTTTCTGAAAAAGAAAAAGAGGCAAATGTAGGAGGATCCTGCAAAATCTTTATTCTTTCAATGTCCACACCAACTTCTTTTTGTTTTGAAACAGCAAGCAAACCAAAGGTAGTTCTGTAGGAATAACTGAAAAACAGCTCCGAGCCTTCTATAAAAGGTTTACCCATTGCAGCTTTGCTAAATGTAATGTGAGAAGGCTCTACGTTTAGGTATTTTGCCAAAACCTGCCTTACAAAACGATGGTTGCAGGTATAACGGATCTTTTCTGCTTCATTAAGGTATTCTGCACACCTTTCCTGCTCTTCTTTCGAAAGCAGGGCTAACACCTTTTCGGCCTGGTATTGGGCCTCATCAAGTGTATATCGCCAAATATGGAGTTCTCCTTCTTTAAGGGTCATAATGAGTTAAAAAGCAAAAAATTGATAGAATGTAAAAGTATTGAATATAAATTATAAATAAAATTTGGAAACTAAAATAGTTTTTTTAGTTTTGCCGAACGGTAAAATGGACATCGTTTTATCTGATTTTTACGTATATAATACGATCGCTAATTGTATGCTAATAAAATGTTATTAAAATAAAGAATTACTACATTTGCAAACATTTTTATAGTGTAACAGTTTAGATAAAAAATTAACCATATATATAAACTTGTATAAATTAAAATTTGGCCCGGCAAAATTCCGGAAACTATAATAGAATCAAATCATAAACTATGGATACAATTAAAAAGCCTGCACCCGCAGAAGGCAAATTAGGAATTTTGATTCCTGGTTTAGGAGCAGTAGCAACAACACTGATAGCAGGTGTAGAAGCAGTAAAAAAAGGAACATCACAACCAATAGGTTCGCTTACACAGTTAAGCTCTATCCGCTTAGGAAAACGTACTGATAACCGCAATCCCCTGATCAAAGATTTTGTGCCTTTGGCCGGATTAAATGACATCGTTTTTGGTGGCTGGGATATTTATGACGATAACGTATACGAATCGGCTTTAAATGCTAAAGTACTGGAACTGCACGAAATTCATGCATTAAAAGAAGAGCTGCAAAAAATTAAACCGATGTCGGCTGTTTTTGATAAATCGTATATTAAAAATATCGATGGGCCTAACGTGAAAAAAGCGGCTACCAAATATGATTTGGCGCAGGCTTTAATGAATGATATCGAAACATTTAAAAAAGAAAATAACTGTACACGTGTGGTTATTGTATGGTGTGCTTCTACCGAAAAATACATTGAGCCATCTGCAATTCATGATACTGTGGAAGCATTTGAAAAAGCATTAAAAGCAAATGATGATAATATTGCACCAAGTATGATCTATGCTTATGCAGCATTAAAACTGGGTGTCCCGTTTGCTAATGGTGCACCAAATTTAACAGTTGATATTCCTGCTTTAATTGAGCTTTCAAAAACAACACAAACGCCAATTGCCGGTAAAGATTTTAAAACAGGACAAACGTTAATGAAAACAATCGTTGCCCCGGGCTTACATGCACGTGCCCTTGGCGTTAACGGATGGTTCTCTACAAATATCTTAGGTAACAGAGATGGTAAAGTATTGGATGATCCGGAAAACTTTAAAACGAAAGAAGTATCAAAATTAAGTGTGTTGGACGAAATTTTTCAACCTGAATCAAATCCTGCTTTATATGGAGATATGTACCACAAAGTGCGTATTAATTATTACCCGCCACGTGGCGATAATAAAGAGAGCTGGGATAATATCGACATCTTTGGCTGGATGGGCTATCCGATGCAGATAAAAATTAATTTCCTGTGTCGTGATTCTATTTTAGCGGCACCCATTGTTTTAGATCTTGCTTTGTTTATGGACTTGGCTAAACGTGCTAATATGAGCGGTATTCAGGAGTGGTTGTCATTCTATTTAAAATCGCCTCAAACAGCAGATGGATTAAAACCTGAGCATGATATTTTTAAACAATTAATAAAATTGCAAAATACATTGCGCCATATGATGGGTGAGGATCTTATTACACACCTGGGCTTAGATTATTACCAGGAATTAGTAGAATCCATGTAATGTTTATTTATAAAGGTATAGCTACATTTTTTGGAATTGGCTTTATAGGTAAAGGATCAGGTACAGTAGCATCTATTGCTTTTTGCCTGCTTCTTTACCTTGTTGTTATTAATAATATGTTTACACAAACCGGTTTGCTGGTGTTTGCTGTGATTACTTTTATTATTGGGGTATTTGTGTCCAATAAACTGGAAAGTATCTGGGGCGAAGACAGTAAAATGATCGTTATTGACGAGGTACATGGTATGGCAGTAGGTTTGCTATTTGTTCCTATAGTTGATGTTGTAACAATAGCTTTAGGCTTATTACTTTTCAGGTATTTCGATATTTTTAAACCGTTATTTATCAGAAGGGCAGAAAATTTAAAAGCCGGGTGGGGAGTCATGGTCGACGATTCAGTAGCAGGGATCTACACCAATATTATTTTGCAGTTATTTGTTTATTTTTTTTATAAAAACCATGTTGTTATTTCTTAAGGCTCAGGCATCGTCGCTTATAGCAACTATGGTTGATTTTTTTACAACTATTGTATTAGTTGAAGTATTTAAACAACATTATCTTGTTGGTGGTGTTACAGGTGCTATAGCCGGAGCCATAACCAACTTTATGATCAACAGGCAATGGGCTTTTAACGCTAAAGAAGAGAGTGCACAAAAACAAAGTATGCGTTATGCTTTAGTATGGTTAGGTAGTTTATTATTGAATACCTCGGGGCTTTATTTACTGACTCACTTTTTAACTATAAAATATATCATCTCTAAAATCATTATTTCGCTTATTGTAGGTATCGGATTTAATTACGTACTTCAAAAAAAATATGTATTTTCTACTAAATGAAATTTAAGGTAAATCACATATTTATTTTGCTTTTCATTTTTTTTGCGGGAAAGCTTATAGGGCAGTCCACTACAGTTATAAAAGGGACTATCCGCGACTCCAAAACCAAGGAGCTTTTACCCTATGTAACTGTATTTTTTGATGAATCCAATGTGGCAACAACTACCGATAGTCTTGGGAGATACCGCATAGAAACCGTACATACGACCTATACCGTATTAAAAGTAATGCTTATTGGGTATAACCCGGTTTTGAAAGAAGTGACGCCGGGAGTAGAGCAAACTATTGATTTTAAACTGGTGGCCGAAGGAAAGGTATTGAATGAAGTAACCGTAAAATCGAAACGAACAAAGTACAGGAATAAAGATAATCCTGCTGTTGAACTCATTCGAAAAGTAATAGATCACAAGGCGCAGAACAGGCCCGAAGGTTTTAATTATTACGAGTACGAGAAATATGAAAAGATCCAGTTTGCCCTGAGTAATATTACCGAGAAATTCCAAAACAGAAAGGCTTTTAAAAAATTTCAGTTTGTATTCGAAAACATTGATACTACCAAGCTGGAAGGTGGTAAAGCCATATTGCCGGTGTATTTAAAAGAATCGATTTCGGAAGTACGTTATCGTAAATCTCCACAGGCAAAAAAAGAAATCATTAAAGGAAATAAAACTGTAGCATTCGAAGGATACGTAGATAGTCAGGGAATGGACGCTTATATGAAATACCTTTACCAGGATATTAATATCTATGATAATAATATTACCCTGCTTACCAATCAGTTTATTAGTCCTATTGCTAATATATCGCCAACCTTTTACAAGTTCTTTATTACAGATACCATTACCGAAAATAACCAGAAATTTATTCGTTTAGGCTTTGTACCAAGAAACCACTCCGATTTTTTGTTTCAGGGCGTTATGCACATTACCCTTGATAGCAGCTATGCGGTTACCAAAATTGATATGAGTGTTAATAAAGACATTAACCTCAATTGGGTAAAAGAGTTGAAAATAAATCAGGATTTTGAAAAGAAAGAGGGGCAGGGTTATGTGCTTGTAAAAGATGAATTTTCGGCCGATTTTGGTTTGAGCAAAGGTAAAATGGGAATTTATGGGCAACGCATTGCTTCTTATAAAGACTTTATACTCGATAAGCCGCGACCCGATCAGGATTATAAAGGAGATGCCGTAGAAACCAATGATAGTGCCGATTTTCGACAGGATGATTTCTGGAAAAATAAGAGGCATGAAGAGTTATCCAAATCTGAGCAGGGAGTTTATACAACGATTGATAGTATTAAAAAAGTGCCGGCTTTTAAACGCACACTTGATGTGATTGTTATTTTATTTGCCGGTTACAAATCCATTACGCCTTACTTTGAAATAGGCCCTTTAAGCACCTTTTATAGCTTTAACCCTGTAGAAGGTTTCCGCTTACGTGTGGGAGGCCGTACAACCAATGCTTTTAGTAAAAAAGTAGTGCTGGAAGGTTATGGTGCTTACGGATTTAAGGATGAAAAATGGAAGTATTTTGGAGGGGTTACTTATTCCTTGAGTAAACGCAGTATTTATGAGTTTCCGGTAAGGTCTATCAGGGTTAATTACCAGCGGGAAACTAAAATCCCGGGGCAGGAGTTACAGTTTATTCAGGAAGATAATATCTTATTGTCATTTAAAAGGGGAACTAATGATAAGTGGCTATATAACGATATTGCAAACGTTGAATATTTAACCGAATTTAAAAATCATTTTTCGTTTAAGTTAGCCTATAAGAACTGGACACAGCAAGCGGCAGGTGGCTTAAATTACAGCAAAACCGATTACCTGGATATTGTAAATCGCGAAAAAAATCTACAAACATCGGAGTTTGCTTTAACGCTGCGTTGGGCTCCAAATGAGAAATTTTATCAGGGAAAAACGTACCGTGTTCCCATTACATTTAAAAATCCCATTTTTACCTTGCGTTACTTACAAGGCGTAAAAGGCTTTCTGGGCGGACAATACAATTATCAGAATATTTCTTTAAATGTCATAAAACGGTTTTACCTGTCGCAAATAGGCTATACAGATGTAGTAGTTGAGGGTGGAAAGATTTTTGGAACTGTTCCTTTTCCTTTGCTTGATATTCATCGTGCCAATCAATCTTATGCGTACCAGCTTCAGTCCTATAACCTCATGAACTTTTTGGAGTTTGTGAGCGACGAATACGCCAGTATTAATGTTGACCACTATTTTAACGGGTTCTTTTTTAACAAAATCCCTCTGTTGCGTAAACTCAAATGGCGTGAGGTTATTAGTATAAAGGCCCTGTACGGAAGCATTAGTCCTAACAATAATCCTAATAACAATCCCGATCTTCTTAAATTTCCGGTTAATATCGATGGAAATCCTATTACCTATAGCCTCGATAAAAAACCTTATGTAGAAGGAAGTGTTGCTATAGCAAATATTTTTAAGTTTTTCAGGGTCGATCTTGTGAAACGTTTTACTTACCTTGACCACCCAAATATTTCACAATTGGGTATCAGAGTAAGATTTAAATTTGACTTTTAATATGGAACCAGTAATTCAGGATACACCGGCCACAAAGCCTCTCAAAACGCGTGATAAGCTACAAAAAGGAATTTATGTAGTTATCAATCCGTTTGTGAGATTTTTGATCAAAATAGGTTTAACACCTAATGGTGTTACTATGATCGGCTTTTTATTGAATGTTGGGGTAGCAATCATTTTTATTTTTGGTGCTTTTGATCTGAACAGAAGTAACCTTTCGTATGTTGGTTGGGCAGGTGGTATGATTTTATTTGCAGGATTATTTGATATGCTCGATGGACAAGTAGCAAGGTTAGGGAATATGTCAAGCACTTTTGGAGCATTGTTCGATTCGGTATTAGACCGTTATAGTGAACTGGTCATGTTTTTCGGAATTTGTTATTACCTGGTAGCCCATCATTATTTTTTAAGCTCACTGTTTGCTTTTATTGCATTAATAGGGTCAATGATGGTAAGTTACACGCGTGCACGTGCCGAAGGCCTGGGTATTGAATGTAAAGACGGATTAATGCAACGCCCCGAAAGAGTTGTTACCATTGGTGTTTCAGCCCTGGCATGTGGCATTACATCGTCTGCCATAGGAGGTGATTATAAAATTGTTGTTTCAGGTGTTCAGGTATTTGAAACGATGTCGGTATTTACCATACCAATTACTATTGTAGCTGTTCTTTCTAATATGACAGCATTAAAAAGATTATCAGATTGTAAAAAAGCTTTAGAGAATCAATAAAAATGAAAAACACGATAGTATATTTTCTACTGGCTGTTTGTTTGATGACAGGAACATCTTTCTCTTTCCTATCAAAATCCTCCAACAGTGTCAGTATAAAACAAGAAAAAGGAAAAATTAATGCAGTAGATACATTTCCGGTGCCGCCGGCTACTAAGAACATGCTTTTTTATGTACAGAGAACACATAATACCAATACCATTGTGTATGATTTAAATTATAATAAAGACAGTACGCTTAACAGAACTAAACCGGTACATTTTTACTGGATCCGTTATGCAGATGGAGGAGGAAAACAAGAGCTTTCAACCATTCAGCGCAAATATGCTTATGGTTTAAATGCGGTTTGCATTGATACTGTAAAATCCATATACAAATTAAATTTTGTGTCATATAAAAAACGGGACATTTTTTTGATTCGTTCATCCAAAACAAGTAACAGCTACAAAGCTTGTATAACGATTAATAATAAGCTGGCGTACCTGCACAGAGTTTTTGCGCAAATAGAGGGCGGTACATTTTGGGTACCGCATATTACCTACGTGGAGTTGAGTGGCTATGATATCAGTAGTGGTAAAGCGGTGTCAGAAAGAATTATTCCCTAAGAACAGATGATTAAAAATTACGTTTTCTATCTTAAAGAGAACACGAGTAAAAAAAGTATCCTCATCGTTACGTTAGTTACCCTGGGTTACCTGGTAGGTACAGCTTTATTATTAGGCCTTAAAACCGACAAGTTTATCATAGCCGGGGTATTCAATGTGTTATACTATGTGTCTGTAACAACACGTAAATTCGTTTTGGGTTTTTCGGTGTTTGTTGTTTTCTGGATCATCTTTGATAGCATGAAAGCTTTCCCTAATTATAAATTTAATCCTGTTCACGTAGAGCAATTATATAATACTGAAAAGCAGTTGTTTGGGATCAATGTTAATGGTACTCTTCTTACACCCAATGAGTATTTACAGAAGCATACGAAAACATTTTTAGATGTGCTGACAGGCTTTTTTTACCTTAACTGGATGCCTGTGCCATTATTGTTTGCCTTTTATTTATTCAGAAAAAACAAACAGGAATTTATTTATTTTTCTTTGGCTTTTTTGTTTGTCAATCTTTTGGGCTTTGTGGTGTATTACACGTATCCGGCAGCGCCACCCTGGTATGTAGAAGAGTATGGCTTTACAGTTCATTTTAATACACCCGGTAATACGGCGGGGCTTTCGCGCTTCGACGATTACTTTGGTATTAATTTGTTTAGAGGGATGTATGCCAAAAGTTCCAATGTATTTGCAGCCATGCCCTCTTTGCATTCGGCATATCCTACGGTTGTTTTTTATTTTGGAGTGAAAAATAAATTGGGATGGATCAATGCGCTTTTTGCTTTATTAATGGCAGGCATCTGGTTTTCGGCTGTGTATTCTAATCATCATTATATATTGGATGTTTTAGCAGGAATAGCATGTGCACTAACAGGCCTATTCATTTTTCACAAAGTTTTATTAAAAAACGCCCGGTTTATGAATTTTGTGGTTAAGTACAAAAACGTCATCAGCTAGTTTTTAACCCGTCAAGTGATAGGTCTAATGCTTTAAACAATACCTCGTTTCCATTTTGAGAATAGCTGGAGAGTTTCTTTTCAAAAGAGGGCAGGTCGTAGATAAATGCTTTTAACTGATCTGCAGATAAATCATTAAAATGCCTTCCATAGCCTAGTTTATCAATATAAGCAGCATTCATCCATTGTTCAAACTGGTTATGAATAGGGAAGGAGTAAACCGGTTTTTTTAAGTAAACAGCTTCACTGATAAATGAAAAACCTCCGTTAGCGATAACAGCTTTAGCAGACGCCAGATCGTTAATAAAATCGGCTTCGCTAAACGGTTTAAAAATCACATTACCTTCAGTCACGTCCTGATTCATGCCATATACATAAAATGTTTCCTGAGGTAACTGTTGTAACACTTCTTTTACGGTCTTTAAACTGCTGCTGGTTTGGTACATCACAATGTGTTTCTCTTTCGAAACGTTTGCTTTTTGAATGATATCTCTTACAATAGGAGGGACTATTACTGTATTTTTTTTCTTAATCTCAGCCTCAAAAAAACTGCTTATAAAATAGTGATCACAGCCCGGGACCTTTGCTTTTACGATGTTTTTAGCTAACAGGTAATTGTTTTTTTCTTCTTTGTGAATAGCGATATCAAGGGAACAACGATCCATTACCTGCATATTGTCAATACTGATAATAGGTAATCTGTGTTCTTTGGCGAAGAAAAAACTAAAGCTTTCAAAGTCGCTGATCACCACATCAGGACTGAAGTTTTTTTCGATCAATAATTTTTTACCCGTATTGTAAATTAAATTTTTGCCTGCCGATTTTAGGTTACTGAGGAAGGTAGCGGTTTTGGAGACTTCCGCATTTTTGTAAGCAAAGTGAAAGCCTTTAATTTCGATGACTTTTCCGGGGAAAGTTTTATCTAAAAATTGGAAGGCCCTGCCACTTGACAGAATGCATACATGATGATGCATTTTCAGTAAATGATCAATTACTACTTTGCTTCGTGTTGCGTGCCCCATGCCTTCTCCGGGAACGCCATATAATATATTCATAAGTAAGATGTATTGTTTGTTTTTTAGTGACTCTTATGTTCACCCGTTAAAAAATCCTGCCATAGTGCTTCCAGCTCTTCGGTTATTTCCGGTTTAATAGAAATGCCGCTGGCCTGAGGTGTCCATTGTTGTTTTTCCAATTTACCTATTTTAATAATATCCAAAGTGAGAATAGTTTCTTTATCAGGATTAAGTAATACATCAAACTCTATCAATACACGGTAATTTTCTTTTCCTCTTTTGTTTTTACCAATAAAGGGTTCTGATGCCACATAGCCTGAAGCAAATATACCGCGGGGTTCCACACCAACAAGCGATAAAAAAGCACGGTCGCCTTTTTTTATTTTTTTGTGGCTGGCACAACTCCAGTCTTCCGTTACTTTTTTCCCTCGCTTCAATTGTTCGCTTAAGTCCTTAATTTCGGGCCAGGCAAATTTGATGGGGTTCCAGGCAAACAAAAAAGTATTGATGATAATGTTATCCATGATGCATATCTGTTTAATGCTTTAAAATAATACAATTACAGGCTATAAGCAAAAAATCCCCCGCGAACTATCGTGGAGGATTTCTATATAATAACAAATAAATTCTATTTTACCTGCTCAACAATTGCTTTAAAAGCTTCAGGATGATTCATTGCTAAATCAGCTAATACTTTACGGTTTAAGTTAATGTTTTTAGCATTTACTTTACCAATAAATTCGCTGTAGCTCATTCCGTATTGGCGAACACCTGCATTGATACGTTGGATCCACAATGAACGCATAGTACGTTTTTTGTTTTTACGATCGCGGTAAGCATAAGTTAAACCTTTTTCTAAAGTATTTTTGGCTATTGTCCAAACATTACCTCTAGCACCCCAATAACCTTTGGTTAAATTAAGGATTTTTTTTCTGCGAGCCCTGCTGGCTACATGATTGACTGAACGTGGCATTTCTTTTTAATTTTTTGATGTTACGTGGCTAATTTTTAGCGCTTTTAAGACGTAGTTTCTGGCTAACTGAATAGCCGTTGTACTCGGGTTAATTTAAAAATTACATTGCTAATAAAAACTTGATGTTATTCATATCACGCTCATGAACTAAGCCTGATTTGGTTAACGCACGTTTTCCTTTAGTAGTCTTCTTGGTTAAGATGTGACTTTTGAAAGCATGTTTTCTTTTAATTTTGCCGGTCCCAGTTACAGAGAATCTCTTCTTTGCGCTGGAGTTTGTTTTCATTTTTGGCATTTTACGTTATTTTATTTATTTGTTAGTACTCTTTTTAATTATTTCGTTTTTTTAGGAGCAAGAACCATTAACATTTTCTTCCCTTCTAATACCGGCAACTGTTCTGCTTTACCAAATTCTTCCAGTTCAGAAGCAAAGCGTAACAATAAAATAGTTCCCTGTTCTTTAAATACGATCTCACGTCCTCTGAAAAACACGAATGCTTTTACTTTAAAGCCTTCCTGTAAAAATTTCATCGCATGATTTTTTTTGAATAAATAATCATGCTCATCTGTATGAGGTCCGAAACGGATATCCTTAACAACTACTTTAGCAGCTTTGGCTTTTACTTCCTTGGCTTTTTTCTTTAATTCGTATAAGTATTTTCCATAATCAACCACCTTACAAACAGGAGGGTCAACATTTGGTGCAATTTCTACTAAGTCAACACCCAAATCTTCCGCCATTTTAAGAGCATCTTCAATTGAGTAAACGCCGGCTTCGATATCGTCGCCTACAACACGCACTTTAGGCGTATTACGTATGTTTTTATTGATACGGTGTTGTTCCTCTTTTACTCCAGGACGTTTAAAACCTTCTTTTAATCCACGGGGACGTTTTACTACGGGTGTTTGCCCTGGTGCAACTTCTCCGGGTTTAATAGGACCCGTATTTTTGTTGTTGTTGTTTATTGGTTTCTTAAAAACGCTGATAATGACCTCCGCTTTTTATGATTAGTTAATTACTTTTTTGTTTAAAATCGCCTTCAATAGTTGTTTGTATCAATTTTGCAAAGTCTTCAATGGTCATAGTACCAATATCGCCTTTACCTTGTTCACGTACAGCAACTGTTCCGTCTTCCGCTTCTTTTTCGCCAACAACAAGCATAAATGGTATTTTACCTAACTCGTTATCGCGTATTTTCTTCCCTATTTTTTCGTTTCTTTCGTCAACAAGGCCGCGAATATCGGAATTATTTAGCAATTCTAAAACTTTTTTTGCATAATCGTTATATTTTTCACTGATAGGCAAAATAGCTACCTGATCGGGTGTTAACCAAAGAGGAAATTTACCGGCGCAATGCTCAATTAAAACGGCAATAAAACGCTCCAATGAACCAAATGGTGCACGGTGTATCATAACAGGGCGGTGTTTTAAATTGTCGGATCCGGTATATTCCAACTCAAAACGCTCCGGTAAATTGTAATCTACCTGTATTGTACCCAATTGCCATTTACGCCCAATGGCGTCTTTTACCATAAAATCGAGTTTAGGGCCATAAAATGCCGCTTCGCCTAATTCGGTTACTGTTTTTAATCCTTTTTCGGCAGCCGATTCTATGATAGCCTGTTCTGCTAAAGCCCAGTTTTCGTCGGAACCAATGTATTTGGTTTTGTTTTCGGGATCGCGTAAAGAAATTTGTGCAGTATACTCTTTAAAATCCAAAGCATTAAACACATGCAATACAAGGTCAATTACCTTTAAAAACTCTTCTTTTACCTGGTCGGGACGCACAAATAAATGCGCATCATCCTGAGTAAAGCCACGCACACGGGTTAAACCATGTAATTCGCCTTTTTGCTCATAACGGTAAACAGTTCCAAACTCGGCATAACGCACCGGTAGATCTTTATACGATTTTGGTGACGATTTATAAATTTCGCAATGGTGCGGACAGTTCATTGGTTTTAAATAGAACTCTTCGCCTTCGTGCGGTGTTTTAATAGGTTGAAATGAATCGGCACCGTATTTTTCGTAATGCCCTGAACACACGTAAAGGTCTTTATTAGCAATATGAGGTGTAACAACCGGTAAATAACCTGCTTTGGTTTGTGCTTTTTGCATAAACTGTATCAAGCGCTCGCGTAGCATGGCACCTTTAGGTAACCACAACGGCAAGCCCAAACCTACTTTTTCTGAGAAGGTAAATAACTCCAGTTCTTTGCCCAGTTTACGGTGATCACGTTTTTTTGCTTCTTCCAATAATAGCAGGTAATCTTTCAGTTCCTTATCTTTTGGAAACGCAATTCCATAGATACGGGTTAGCATCCTGTTTTTTTCATCGCCTTTCCAGTAAGCACCGGCAACATTTAATACCTTAACGGCTTTAATAAAACCTGTATTAGGAATATGTGGCCCACGGCACAGATCAGTGAAAGCGCCCTGTGTATATAAGGTAATATTACCGTCATCCAAACGCTCCAATAAATCTAATTTATACTGATCGCCTTTGTCTGTAAAATATTTAATGGCATCTGCCTTACTGATTTCTTTACGAATGAACTCGCTGTTTTTACGCGCCAATTCCAGCATTTTTGCTTCAATTTTCTCAAAGTCTGCCGGTGTCAGGGGTTGTCCGTCCATATCCACATCGTAGTAAAAGCCATTTTCCAAAGGAGGACCAACCCAGAATTTTACTCCCGGATAAAGGGCTTCTAGTGCTTCAGCCAATAAATGGGCCGACGAATGCCATAGGGTGTTTTTTCCTTCTGCATCGTTCCATGTTAATAGGCTTAACGTACTATCCTGGTTAATGGGTCTGTTAGCGTCTACTACTTCGTTGCTAACTTTTGCTGCCAGCACGTTGCGTGCAAGGCCTTCGCTAATGCTCTGTGCTATTTGCATAGAGGTGGTTCCTTTTGGGTATTCGCGGATGGAACCATCTGGTAAGGTAATTTTTATCATAAGCTTTCCCCACTTACAACGTGGGTTTTAATTTAGGACAACAAAGATAATAGAATTTGCCTGTTTTACCAGCATCAACCATTAAAATAAAATTGATTTTTAATAATTAAACCAATTCAATAACAAGCAATTAACAAAAATTTAATATTTAATGTTGTAACATATATTGTTGTAACTTACATTTGTGCCATAATTTAAACCCTAAACTACAAGTCAATGAAAACAACCTTAACAACATTAGTAGCCGTAGCTGCTTTAACATTTGGTGCAAAAGCACAAACAAACTGGAATGTAGATGCATCCCACAGTAAATTAGGATTTGCGGTAACTCACATGATGGTGAGCGAAACAGAAGGAAAATTTAAAGTTTATGAAGGAAAAGTGGCTTCTGTAAAACCGGATGCTGATTTCACAGACGCTAAAATTGACTTCTCAGTAGATGCAGCAAGCATTAACACAGATGATGAAAAAAGAGATGGCCACTTAAAAAGTCCTGACTTTTTTGATGTTGCTAAATTCCCTAAAATTACATTTGTAAGCACATCTATGAAACCAGGAAAAGTAAAAGGTACTTATACATTGGTTGGTAATTTAACAATGCATGGAGTTACTAAAGCTGTAACATTAACAGCTATCGGTGCTTCTAAAATTGTAAAAGATCCTTATGGAATGGAGCGTTATGCTTTTAAAGTAACAGGTACTATTAACCGTATTGATTTTGGATTGAAATATAATGCTGCTTTAGAAGCAGGTGGTGTTGCTTTAGGTGAAGATGTAAGATTAGACATTAACGTAGAGATGACAAAAGCAAAATAATTAAATTTATCCCCTGTAAATAATTTACAGGGGATTTTTTAAATACCGGAAAGATTGAAATTAGAGGAAGAAATACAACAAAAAAAATTTAAGAGCGAAAACCAAAAACTGGCTATAAATCTCACGTATACTCACAACTGGCTTAATTCCTTATATAGCTCATTTTTTAAAAAGAAATCTGACATTACCATACAACAATTTAATGTATTAAGAATTCTGAGAGGACAATATCCTAACCCTTGTAGCATTAAATTAATAAAAGAGCGCATGCTCGACCGAATGAGCGATGCTTCCCGCATTGTAGATAAATTAAAAGCAAAAGGACTTCTGCATAGAAAGGAATGTCCGATGGACAGGAGAAGTGTAGATATTATTATTACCGATAAAGGCCTTGAGCTTTTAACATCGCTGGATAATATTGATGAGAACTTTAAAGATGTTTTTAGTTCTTTAACTCCTGAAGAAATGGTAACCCTGAACCATTTACTGGATAAGTTAAGAGATTAACGCTTCCTTAAAATTTAGATGTGATATTCTAAATTAGTTTCCGACATTTGTAGTCAAATATAACGTAGATGCTTGGCTTAAAATTAGAAACAGACCCTCGCTGGGTAAATATCGTAGAAAAAAATATCGAAGAAATTTTAACGGATCATGCCTATTGCGAACAAAAAGCCGCAACAAATGCCTTATCTATTATGATCAGTTATCCCTATCATACCGATTTAGTGGACGAAATGCTTAAGCTGGCCAAAGAAGAGCTCACACATTTTGAAATGGTTCATCAAAAAATAAAAGATCGTGGCCTTAAGCTGGGTTTTGAACGCAAGGACGAATATGTTGGGGAGCTTTATAAATTTATGCGTAAAGGCGACCACAGAAAGGGAATTGTACTGATAGACAGGTTGTTATTTGCCGCTATGATAGAAGCCAGGAGCTGCGAACGCTTTAAATTACTGTCAGAACAGATAAATGATGAGGATTTAAAGGAGTTTTACCACGAACTAATGATTAGCGAGGCCACACATTATACCTTGTTTATAGGATTTGCCCGTAAATATGGAGCAGAAACCGAAAACATTGATGCCAGATGGCAACAATGGCTCGATTATGAGGCCAGTGTCTTAAAAAAATACAGCAAAAAAGAAACCATTCACGGCTAAGTCAATTATACCGCTTATGATCCCGGGATAGCTACTGGCTGTGTTCTTTTAACTTAAAAAAAAGGTTATCAAAAAGGGTGTTAATACTCATTTATAGTGATTTAGAGTTATTAAGATATGCGTGTTCAAAAATAGCATATGTCTTAAAAGCCTTGTAAAATGGGTATTTCCATTTTTAAATCGGCATACTTCCTTGGTATAACTGAGAAACTGGCAATTTTTAAATTTTGCAGATTGGAAAAAAAGGTTTAGTTTCGCTCAAACTTTTAAAAAACTAAATAAAATGAAAAAAATTACATTATTAGCAGCAGTTATCGTTGCAGCTTCTTTTGCATCTTGCAAAAAAAATTACACTTGTGTTTGTACAACTAACAATTCATCTAATGGATTTGCAGCTAGCTACACATTTGATTTAGGTAAAATCAAAAAAGGTGATGCTAAATCTGCTTGTGATGCAGCTGGATCTTCTTGGTCTTCAATTGGTTACACTTGCGAATCAAAAGTGAAATAATTAAGTAATTAATTATTACAAAAAAGCTACCTATTTGATAGGTAGCTTTTTTTTTGCCCAAAACCGGCTGTTCGAGCCCGTTTTAAGCTGTGAAAGGCATGGTGTAAAATCGATAGAGGTTAATTTTTAACATATCAACCGGCGTTTTTTGAAGTTTTTTAAAGAAATACCTTATATTGGGTATTTGGTATTTGAAAAATATAGTTATATTTGCCAAAACTTTTAAAAACCTAAAATAATGAAAAAAATTACTTTATTTTCTTTTGCAGTTGTGGCATTAAGCCTTGCGTCTTGCAAAAAAGACAGAACTTGTGAGTGTACTTATACTCAAAGTGGTACAACTAATGTAACTTCTCACACTGAGTCAACAACTTACACAAAAATTAAAAAATCTGATGCTAAGTATCTTTGTACAAAAGATAACACTACTTACACTCAAACAGGAGTAGGTTATTCTTCAACAGGTACCTCATTGGCTGATTGTAAATTAAAATAATTTTAAAACTTTAAAAAAAACGATATGAAAAAATTAATGATATTATCAGTTGCTAGCTTAGGTTTATTAGCAGCATCTTGTGCGAAATCAAGAACATGTACTTGTACTGCATCAGTAAATAAAGTTACTTTTACTGATTATGCAAATAACACTATTTTTAATGATGATACACAAACAGACGTTTATTCAACTACATCTACTGAAACAATTGACAAATTGAAGAAAAAAGATGCAAGAAGAAAATATACTTGCTACGGTGGATCAAGCACTGAAGTAGAAGTAAGTCAAGGTGGTTCAGGAAATTCTGCTTATACAAAAACAGAAACTACTACAACTACAGGTGACTGTACTTTAAAATAATCTTTACAAATTATCTACATAAAAAAAGCTATCTGTCGTGAGACAGATAGCTTTTTTGTTTAACAAAAAATGTATTTCAATTTAGTCCATATTTTAAGATCGTAGAATCTTAAAACAAATAAAAAGCTAAATTTGACGGATTTAAAATTCACCCACTGTTAATTATTATATACTGTGAAAGCATTACTTATTAAACTTTTTTTCTTTTTACTATGTTCATTTATGGGCCTGGTATTTTTATATAGCGGTTATACAAAATTACATCCTATTGAGCCCTTCGAATATACCTTTGTAGATCTGGGTATAGGTGGATGGCGTTTAGCGCCTTTTATTGCCCGTTTTATGATAGGTCTGGAGTTCTTTATTGGTTTTATGCTTATCATGGGGTTGTTTATCAGAAAGTTTACAATTAAACTAACGGTTATCTCCCTAATTGTTTTCTGCATTTATTTGATTTTTGTAATGGCAACAACAGGTAATAATGGTAATTGCGGCTGTTTCGGTACGGCAATATCCATGACACCCCTACAGGCTCTTATTAAAAATATTATCATGATAGCTGTAAGTCTTGTTATTTACAGGTTTTATGATGGATTTAATTTTAGAAAGCTGGGCAAATGGTTAACAGCAGCTCTGTTTTTAACGGCATTTGCGCTTCCTCACATTTTAAACTATGTTGATCTGAACTTTTCGGAAGCATATTTAACCAAGAAAAAAGACAATTTTAAATTAGAGCTTGATAGTGTATATAAATACAATAAAATACATAAGGCTCCGCATAGCTTAAGTACCGGAAAACACATTATTTCTTTTATGAGCTTAACCTGTCCGCATTGTCGCATTGCCGCAAAAAAACTAAAGCTTATTAAAGAAAAGAATCCGGAGATTTCTATTTACCTGATCTTAAATGGAGATTATAAGAACATTCAACCGTTTTTTGATGATACAAAGGCCAGGAACATTGATTATTGCATTCTGAATGGCCCCAGCTTTGTATATATGGGTGGCTTAAACCTACCTGCTATTTACCTGGTAAATAACTCCATGGTTGAAAATGATGTCAATTATATGGAGCTTGATCAGTCTGAAGTTGAAAAATGGCTGGCTAAGCCCTAATTTACAGGAGATTTTTTAATTCCGGTAATGTACCGATCCGGTAAAAATTTACATCAGAATTTTGTTGAGGTTTTTCGGAAAGGTGCACAGCTTTCCAGTTAGCATTCAATGCGCCTACAATGTCATTTTCATAATTATCGCCAATCATAACACATTCAGCGGTATTTGCTCCCGAGAGCTCCTGAGCCAGCTCAAAAATCCTGATATCAGGCTTATTGAAGCCATGATCTTCTGAGATAATGATATGCCGGAAAAAATCTTTTAGTTTAGATTGTGTCAGTTTAATATGCTGCACCTCTTTAAAGCCATTGGTAATAATATGTAGCACATAATTTTTTTCTTTTAAATAGTTTAAAATATCAAAAGTTCCTTCAATTAAGTGTGTTTTATAAGGCGATATAGTAAGGTATTCGTCTGCCCATAGTTTAGCAACATCAATCCTATCGAAATTAAAATGAAGAAATGTTTTATAAAAACGCTGGTACCGCAGTTCTTCTTTGCTAACCTGCTGCAGAGCATATAACTGCCAGAGATGGTGGTTGATGTTTTCATAAACACCAATAAACGTTTCAAAATCGGTTTTAAATGTAACATCGAACTTGTATTCGAGAAACAAGTGCAGGATGGCTTCCCTGGAATTTTTTTCGAAATCCCAAAGTGTGTGATCGAGGTCAAAAAAGATATGTTTGGCAGCTTTCAAGGTTTGGAAAAATAAGAGATTTCGTTTTCAAGATTTACATATGGATACAATTTCTGTAATTGAAGGCATTTTTTTAATTGCGCGGCTTTAAAGTCAGTAAAGGCTTTAGTATGTATGTGTAAAGGGCGGTGGTTCATAGACGAATGAAGTTCGTTGAATTTATCAACCATGGTAAGTGTTTCTTTATCAAAATAGGTATCCGCAAACTTGTTCCATACATATTCAATAGCTTGTTTGTTGGGATGTGCCATGTCGGGCTCATAGAAACGGTAATCTCTTAAATCGTCGTTTACTAATTCATATGCCGGAAAGTAGAAACAGTTTTTATTTTGCCTGATAATAGTGTGAATGCTTACCGTGAGAATAGCTTTACTAAGGTTGTTTTGAATAACGCCGTCGCGCAGGTGTTTGACCGGAGAAACCGTAAAAAGTACTTTTAATGAAGGGTTGAGTTGATGTAGTTTTTTGAGCAATAAGGTATAGGTTGTTTCTATCTGCGTAGGATCATCTGTCTTTTTTGTAAAAGCCTGGCCCGGTAATTTATGGCAATTAGCTACTGTACTGCCTGTTTGGTTATATTGGTAGTAATGGGCAGAACCAAATGTAAGGATGAGCCAATTGGATTTGGATAAATGAAGATGCCATTGATCGATCAGGTTATTTAAAGTGCTTAATAATTCTTCTTTCGATGATTTTGATAAAGCGGTATGGGTTTCTAAGGATATCCAGCTTTCGCCGGTATTCATAAGATCATTTTCGGTAAAATAATTTTTTTCGATAATGCGTATTAAGCCAATAGCAATGCTTTTGGGGTTAAACACAATGCCAAAGGGATTAGAATCACAATTGAATTTAGCAGCGCTTAATTTCTTTTCAATATGTTCGGTAAAGCATGAACCAATGAGTAATACGGAGTGTTGATGTTGTATTTTATCAGCACTGATACCGGGATTAAAATCTAAATGAAACTGCATTAGCTTTTACGGGGAAGTGCCATTTGTTTTACAAAAAGCTGTTTCATTAAGGGTACAATAACAACGATAAATAAAACAATGCCTCCATACATGGCAATTATCATTGATAATTCGTAAATCCGCATCCAGTATTCCTGTTCAAGTTGATGATAAATATAGTTGAACGAATTGTAATAATTATTCGGGACTGCACTATTCATAACATCCATCGTGTTGGCCTGAGTAAGGGCTATTAAAGCAGAGTCGGATATTGATGAATCAATAAGCGGGGCTTGTATCGTATCGGTAACCTCGGCCATAGCAACGGGCACTGTTTCGGTAGTTGCATAATCGTAGTTGTAATCGTAAAAAAGGCTCCTTGAAATGGCTACAATAACCAAAGGTAGTACGGGCATTCCTAAATACACAATTTGAGCACAAATGTTTCTAAATGCGTTAAATTGTTTGGTTTTTCCGAGATCAAAAAATGTAAAGCAAATAGCTACTCCAAATGTGATCAGCAGCAATGTCACATATGTATCATCTCTGCTGGTGCCTGAGTAGGGTAATAGCTGAGTGGCAATAAAGAGTAGAATGGGAATGAGAATGAGCGCCAGCAGGGTTAATAAAAACTGTCTCCATTGTACCATTTTAAACAGCATAATCAATAACGAGAGGTATAAGGCCGTGTAAAATATAAATATCAAAAATCCGGTTTCCCATATAAAGAGCGGCCTGAATTTGGCTCTTGTGATGTTACTAATAGTGCTTTCCAGTTCGTAGCTATAATAATAATTGTAATTAAAATTGGCACCATCGACCGGCGAATTTTTTAAAAGCGTAATATACCTTGCATAAATACTATCCACCGGATTAGAGAATTGATTGTAATCTAAATTGTATTTTTTATAAACGCTTATATAGTCGAGGATATAGCCCTTAATTTCGTGTTCGCTCTGGTGGTGTTTGTAAATGATTTCCAGCTCGGGAGCATGCAGTAATCTGGCATATGCGCGTTTATTCTCTCTTAATTCCCAGGGAGTGTAGTTTTCGAAAGTGACCCGTTTTTTTAAATTATAATAGTTTGTTTTTTTTGTGGTATCGTAATAGGTTTCATAATTGCCAATGTTATTAATGATATAGGAGTCGCCGATATTTAATTTATTGATATCACCGATCAGTTCTTCATCACTTACCGTAAGGGCAACACGTAAGTTGTAGATGGCCGTAAATGAAATAGGAAAGCTTGCGAAAATAACAACGCATATAAAATTCAGAAAAAACACCTTGTATTCATCAAGCCATTTTCTTTTACCAAATTTTTTTTCGATGTTAAAGATTATATTCCGGTATATCCAGAAACACAGGGCTATAATGGCTAATATGGTAAATAGAAAATACCATAAGCCCAGGCTCTGCGTTTGGGTAATCTCCACAGGAATTATAAAGCCTATAAGGGCGGAGAAAGCACTCATCAGTATTCCAAAAGCCAATACGTAATGAATTCGGCTAACCCATATTGTAGGGTAGTTCAATAACAAATAGTTATCTAGCTTTTTAAGAAATGGTGGGATTAATATTTTCAAACTGTGATTTTAATTGTAAATATAAAAATAAAGGGCTACAAAATGCAGCCCTTTATTCATTAAAAAACAGTTGTTTTTATTTAGAATCTTTCTGTTTGAGAAAAGAAAAAGTTTGCTTCAATATTTGCGTTCTCATCGCTATCAGAACCGTGTACGGCATTAGCAGCAATTGATTTTGCAAATAGTTTACGAATTGTTCCTTCGTCAGCTTTAGTAGGATCAGTAGCACCAATTAAAGTTCTGTATTCAGCAACGGCATTGTCTTTAGATAAAACCGCTGCAACAATTGGTCCGCTGCTCATATAATCAACCAGTTCGCCATAAAAAGGACGTTCTTTGTGAACTTCATAAAATTTACCGGCTGTTTCTTTGCTTAATTTCATGTATTTCATAGCTACAATTTTAAAACCTGATTGGTTTATTTTCGCTAAAATTGGTCCGATGTTGTTAGCCTCAACTGCATCGGGCTTAATCATTGTAAAAGTGATATTTCCTGCCATTATTATTTTTTTAGGCTGCAAAGATACAAATATTGTTTTTATATCAAATTCGGGTAAGAAAATAACCCTAAATTCGCATTTCAAATCCAAATCATGCAAAAAGACTCTTTTCCCAAATTTAAAGCTTTACTAAAAAAATCGAACCATATTGTTATTGTTACGCATTATAACCCTGATGGCGATGCTATGGGGTCTTCCCTGGCACTTTATAATTATTTAGTTAAAACGGGCAAAGACGTAACGGTGATTACTCCAAACGATTATCCTGATTTTTTACAATGGCTGCCAGGAAATAAAAAAGTAGTTGAATTCAGCAATTACCCTAAAAAAGCTGCCGCTGCTATTGCTAAAAGTGATTTGATCTTTACCCTCGATTTTAACAATTACTCAAGACTGGAGGGACTGGGAGAGCTCTTAAAAAATTCAGACGCTAAAAAAATACTCATCGATCACCATCAACAGCCTGATACCTACGCAACCCTTATGTATCATGATGTAAAGGCCTGTTCAACCTGCGAATTAGTTTATGAGTTTATTGTTGGTTTAGGTGGTAAAAAATTAATCGATAAACACATAGCTTCCTGTTTATATACCGGAATAATGACGGATACAGGTTCTTTTCGTTTTGACAGTGTAACACCCACTACACATCATATACTTGCACATTTGCTGGAAACCGGTATTGTGCCAAGTGATATTCATTCTGCCATTTATGATACTTACAGCGAAAGCAGGGTAAGGCTTTTAGGCTATTGCCTGACCGAAAAAATGGTGGTAATCCCTGAAATGCAAACCGCTTATATCTCTTTAACAGAAAAGGAATTGAACCGTTTTGATCATAAAAAAGGAGACACTGAGGGGATTGTGAATTATCCCTTTTCCATAAAAGGAATTACATTTTGTGCATTTTTTAGTGAAGGCGAAGGAAAAGTAAAAATATCTTTCAGAAGCAAAGGTAAGTTTGATGTAAACCAGTTTGCGCGTAAACACTTTAATGGTGGCGGGCATATCAATGCGGCAGGCGGCAGAGGCAATGTAACCGATTTAGAGGCTACTATTAAAGAGTTTTTGGCTTTACTGCCGGTATATAAAAAGGAGATCTTAAAGAAGTAAAAGACATCTCCCACCCTGCGGGCACCCTCTTCAAAGAGGGAATAAGCTAAACTTGAATTAAAATATACTATTGCAGGTTAATAAATTCCTCCTTTGAAGGAGGTGGCCGCAAGGCCGGAGGATGTTTTAAACTACTCCTTAATAAACTTTGCTTTAACAACTTCTTTGCCCTCTGATGTTAGAGATAAAAAATAGATGCCTGTTGTTAAAGCGGCAATATTTATTTTTCCGGATGAGTTAGCCTCGTGAATGATAGTATTACCTAAAACATCTGTAATATCAATATTTATAGCTTTATAGTCATTACCATTAAAACTAAAATTCAGCAAATCATTTGCCGGGTTAGGATATAGTTTAAAGTTTGTGTTTTCTTTATCGATAGTACTTACAGAGGTTAACGTATTTAGCCTGTACTTTCTAAAAAATCGCCAGATCTCTACCGAAGCACTAAAATCCTGATTGGTAACGCCAATAGTAAAGGGAGATCCCGGCCAGGTATGAGCTCCGCCAATAATTTTATAGAGTTCGCATGTACTGCCCAAATTGCCACCATTGTACACATAATGTTCGGCTGTGCACCCATCGCTTGTATTGGTGTTTGGTACATTGGTAAATACAGGAGTGGGGTTACAACCGTTTTTGGTAACCCAATATTTTACTACTGAATCAACAGGTACCATTCCCTGCGATGTGTTACCTGCATATGGAACGGTTGGATCGGCTGTGCCATGAATTTGCATAACAGGTACGGGGCGGCCGGGGTGGCAATAACTGCCGTATTGGGTGGTGAAAATACTGCCGGTTACAGAGGCAATAGCCGTTATGCGGTTACTTAATTCGCAGGCTAGAGTATGGCTCATAAAGCCACCATTACTCATTCCTGTTGAGTATACGGCATTCATGTCGATATTATACTGAGCTTTTAACGAATCAATTAAATGCGATATAAAACCAATATCATCTACCAAAGTAGCCGATAAGCCTGCATTCCAAAAGCGTTGCCCTGAAGAGTAGGTCCCGTTTGGATACACCATTAAAAAATTAGCGGTATCGGCAATGGGCATAAAATTACTATATAGCTGCTGTTGCTGTGCATTGCTGGTATAACCATGCATATTAATAATTAATGGCCTGGCGTTGGTTCCTGTATAAATGGCAGGCACATACAGTATGTAAGAGCGGTAAATTCCGCCCGAAATAATACTGTCAGTAATAGTGGTTTGCGCAAATGTGTTTAAAAGCCCCGTTAAAGCAATAAAGATGTATAGTTTTTTTATCATAGCCGAGTATTGTGTTGAACTAAGATAGTAAAAATAAATTTAAGACCGTTTAAAACATGGAAGCACTGAACAATTGTATAAACAACTTTTAATTAAAGTTGTTATATTGTCGTAAGTATAAAATGGAACGTAAAACTTTTCTGAAATATTTAAGTATTCTACCTTTTAGCAGTTTAGCAATGAATTTAAAAGATTTTGCACATATAGTTGGCCAGGAAGCACCAAATGAAAAAATGCCTTTATTGTTTATAGGGCATGGAAACCCCATGAATGCTATTACAGATAATATTTACAGAAAAGAGTGGGAGCTGATTGCTAAAAAAATTACGCAGCCAACAGCTATACTTTGTATTTCGGCACATTGGTTAACCAAAGGTACATTTGTAACCATGGCTGATAAACCGGTTACCATCCACGATTTTGGTGGTTTTCCGGAAGAATTGTTTAAGCAGCAGTATCCA
Source organism: Bacteroidota bacterium (assembly GCA_040389965.1). GTDB lineage: Bacteria > Bacteroidota > Bacteroidia > B-17B0 > Aurantibacillaceae > UBA4416. Next base: position 6,814 of record JAZJZF010000064.1, on the reverse strand, counting down.
GCAAAAGGTGCGGTTGATTATGCGAAAATGACCATAGAGCATGTAAAGTCAACCGTTGTTCATGAAGATTTTGAATGGGGGCTTGATCATGGTGCCTGGAGTGTTTTAAAATCGATGTATCCCCTGGCCAATATTCCAGTTTACCAAATGAGTATTGATTATACAAAGCCCGCAGAGTACCATTTTAACCTGGCCAAAGAGCTTGCCTTTTTAAGACATAAAGGTGTTTTAATTGTTGGTAGTGGCAATGTGGTTCATAATTTAGGGCGTTTAAGCATGGATGGTAAAATCCTCGACTGGGCCATTGAATTTGATACGTTCGTTAAAAAGAACATCGACGATAATACACCGCAAAACCTTGTAAACTATACCAAACTGGGAGCACTGGCAA
>JAZJZF010000064.1:3854-6413 GCA_040389965.1 Bacteroidota bacterium | reverse complement strand
AAATTATATTCGGGTTAATTCTTTCGGCATTACCTGCCTTTGATCTATACCTTGGGGCTAAGAGATAAAACAGATTCTATGATGTATTTTACAGAAAGTTTTGATCTTGGATCCATTAGCATGCGAAGCGTTTTATTCAGTTAAGCAAGCATTTTTGTAAAGTGCTTATTTTCAATCGGTAATAGTTTTAGTTGGCTCATTACATGTGCTATTTTACCCAAATTGATATTTGATTTTCTGATGAATTAAATGTACATTCGTTCTCTTAAATTTAACATTCATGGCTAAATTCAGAAAGCAAGACGCTTTAGATTATCACTCACAAGGAAGACCCGGCAAAATTGAAGTAATTCCAACAAAACCATATAGTACTCAAAGAGACCTTACATTAGCTTACTCTCCCGGCGTAGCAGAACCCTGCTTAGAAATTGAAAAGAACCCCGAAGATGCTTATAAATATACTGCCAAAGGTAACCTGGTAGCGGTTATATCTAACGGTACAGCAGTATTGGGCCTAGGAGATATTGGTGCCCTGGCATCCAAACCTGTAATGGAAGGTAAGGGTTTGCTCTTTAAAATATTTGCAGATATTGATGTGTTCGACATTGAAGTAGACACAAAAAATATTGATGAATTTGTAAATACCGTAAAAAACATAGCGCCCACATTTGGAGGAATAAACCTTGAAGACATTAAGGCTCCGGAGTGTTTTGAAATTGAACGCCGTTTAAAAGAAGAATTAAACATTCCTTTAATGCACGACGATCAGCATGGTACAGCTATTATCTCTTCTGCCGGCTTATTAAATGCCGTGGAGATTTCAGGTAAAAAAATGAGCGAAGTAAAGCTTGTTATTAATGGTGCCGGTGCTTCTGCCAACTCATGTGCTAAAATGTATATTGCTGTAGGCGTTAAAAAAGAAAATATTTTAATGCTGGATAGTAAAGGTGTGATTCATAAAAAAAGAACAGACCTTGACCAGTATAAGTCATTTTTTGCTGCTGATGACACCAGTAAGAATACCCTGGAAGAAGCCATTAAAGGCGCTGATGTATTTGTAGGTTTATCTAAAGGAAATATTTTATCGCAGGATATGGTACGTTCTATGGCGCCAAACTGTATTGTGTTTGCATTAGCCAATCCAACCCCTGAAATTTCTTACGAAGAGGCTTTAGCTGCACGACCTGATATTATTGTAGCAACAGGCCGTAGTGATCATCCTAACCAGGTAAACAACGTTTTAGGCTTCCCGTTCATATTCAGAGGTGCACTTGATGTACGGGCAACGACCATTAATGAAGAAATGAAACTGGCGGCAGCTTTAGCTATTGCCTCTTTAGCAAAAGAAAGCGTTCCTGATTATGTGAACCTTGCCTATGGTTCTAAAAATATGAGCTTTGGTACCGATTACATTATTCCAAAACCAATTGATAACCGTTTAATTTCAACAGTAAGTTCGGCTGTGGCTAAGGCTGCTATTGATAGCGGCGTTGCCAAACGTATTATTACAGATTGGGATGCTTACGCTACAGAACTTGATAACCGTTTAGGTAAAAATAATAAGCTGATGAGAAGTGTGGCTAACAAAGCCAAATCGAATCCTAAGCGTGTTGTATTTACGGAGGCTGATACCTATAAAATTTTAAAAGCTGCTCAGGTAGCAAAAGATGAAGGTATTGCGAAACCTATTTTATTAGGAAACAAAGAAAAGATCTTAGCTCTTATTGAGGAACATGGTTTAGAAATGGGCGATATGCCAATTATTGATACCTGGTTACCTGAAGAAGAAGAAAGACGCAATGAGTTTGGCGATCTTTTATGGAAAAAACGTCAACGCCATGGTTTAACGCAATACGATGCGCGTAAATTAATGCGCGACCGTAATTACTTTGGTGCTACCATGGTTGAACTGGGTTTAGCAGATGCTATGATCTCGGGATTAACCCGTAAATATGGTGCTCCTATAAAACCGGCTTTAGATGTAATTGGTGTACAGGAAGGCGTAAGCCGTGTGGCAGGTTTATATATTATGGTAACCAAGCGTGGCCCGTACTTTTTTGCCGATACGACTATGAATGCCGACCCTACGGCTCAGCAGCTGGCTGATATTGCTGTTTTAACGGCTAGTACAGTTAAGCAATTTAATATTACACCAAAAGTAGCGATGTTATCTTATTCCAATTTTGGTTCTGCTGAAGGAGTGGTACCATTAAAGGTGCAGGAAGCGGTAAAAATATTGCATAACAATTATCCGGGTTTAATCGTAGATGGCGATATTCAGGCAAACTTTGCGGTAAATAATGATTTGTTGAAAGAGCAATTCCCGTTCAGTACTTTGGTAGATAAAGATGTTAATACATTTATTTTCCCTAACCTGGCGGCAGGAAATATTGCTTATAAATTGTTGCAGGAGCTTGGTGGCGCAGAAGCCATTGGTCCTGTATTAATGGGTTTGAAAAAACCGGTGCATGTATTGCAGTTAGGTTCTTCGGTAAGAGAGATCGTAAATATGATCACCATTGCCGTTGTGGATGCACAGGAGAAAAAGTAATTAGATAT
>JAZJZF010000064.1:0-3844 GCA_040389965.1 Bacteroidota bacterium | reverse complement strand
CGACAAGCTCAGGGGCCAAGATAAGAGACATGAGATGGAGCGATCTCATGTCTTTTTGTTTTTGAAATTAGTAATACGGTACTTAGCTTATGGAAGATAAAAACAGAATCATCCTTTTTCGTGTATTAGCAAGTGTGATAGACAGTGCAATTATAGCTGCTTTTCATTTTATATCTTCCTATTTTATATATATAGGAAGTGATTGGTTTACTATTATCCAGGATATTTTTATGACAGCTTATTATATTTATTTCCATGCTAAATTTGGTCAAACACCGGGTAAAATGATCTTAAGTATTAAGGTTGTAGATTATAAAAGCGGTTCTGCACTTTCCTTAAAACAAGCCGTATTACGTTATTCTATCTGGATGGGTATAATCCTGTTAGAATACGTGTTGAGGTTTACTTTTGGTTATGACGAATATGAAGGGTGGATTACTGCTTTGCCGGGCCTATTTGCCTTGATAGTACTTTTGTCTATTTTTTCAGATGATAAGGGCCGTGGTATTCACGATAAGATTGCAGGGACTATTACAAAGGATGTGCATTCGCGTAAAAGTACTGTCGACTCCGCAAGTTTGTAATTCTGCGGTTTTAAAAGGACATTTACTCTAAAACAAAAAGACACAAGCTGTTGCCTTGTGTCTTTAATATTTCATTTTGAATCCTATTTTTATTTCAGCAATGCCAGTTCCAGCACTTCGTTCATTTGACTTACATAATGGAATTTAAGGCCTTTTAAGTAATTAGCATTGATATCGTCAATGTCTTTCTTATTATCGGTACACAAAATAATTTCTTTAATACCGGCGCGCTTAGCTGCCAGTATTTTTTCTTTTATTCCACCAACCGGTAATACTTTTCCTCTTAAGGTAATTTCTCCTGTCATAGCCAGGTTCTTTTTTACTTTACGTTTGGTTAAAGCAGAAGTAATAGAAGTCAGCATTGTAATACCTGCACTAGGCCCGTCTTTTGGGGTAGCACCTTCAGGAACGTGAACGTGAATGTTATTTTCCTCAAACATATCAGCGTTAATTTTCAACTCTTCGTTATGTGATTTAATGTATTCCAAAGCAAGAGTTGCACTTTCTTTCATGACGTCTCCTAAGTTACCTGTAAGTGTGAGCTTGCCGCCTTTCCCTTTCGATAAGCTGGTTTCAATAAATAAGATATCGCCACCAACCTGTGTCCACGCAAGGCCTGTAACCACACCCGGTACGTCATTGCCCTGGTATTTTGCTTTTTCGTGAGAGGGGCCAAGTATTTTAGAAATAACTTCTTCTGTTATTTTTGGAAGCGCATCTTCTTTTACAACGTGTACTGCTATATGGCGTGCAATTTTTGATAAGCGTTTTTCCAAAGCACGTACACCACTTTCGGCAGTGTAATTTTCAATAATGTATTCAAGTTGTTTGTCGCTTAATTTTAATTGCGATTTTTTTAAACCGTTTTCTTCAATTTGCTTCGGTAATAAATGCTGTTTCGCTATTTCAATTTTTTCTTCAACGGTGTATCCACTCACATCAATAATTTCCATACGGTCGCGCAGAGCGGGCTGTATGGTAGATAAATTATTACAGGTAGCAATAAACATTACTTTGCTGAGGTCGTAATCGTTTTCTAAAAAATTATCGTAGAATGTTGAGTTTTGTTCAGGATCCAATACTTCCAACAAAGCAGAAGATGGATCGCCATGGTAATCGCTTCCAACTTTATCAATTTCATCTAAAATAAATACGGGGTTTGATGACTGTACTTTTTTAAGATTTTGAAGGATCCTTCCGGGCATAGCGCCAATATAGGTTTTACGATGACCACGAATTTCGCTTTCATCTTTTAAGCCACCTAAACTCATACGCACGTATTTTCTTCCAATGGCTTTTGCAATGCTTTTTCCTAAAGATGTTTTACCAACACCGGGAGGGCCATATAAACAAAGGATCGGTGCTTTAAGGTCGCCTTTCAGTTTTAAAACAGCTAAGTGTTCCAATATTCTTTCTTTTACTTTTTCAAGACCGAAATGATCTTCGTCAAGTATTTTTTCGGCGTGTTTTAAATCAAAATTATCTGTGGTGTATTCTCCCCAAGGCAGATCCAGTAAAAGCTCTACATAATTAGTTTGTATCCCAAATTCGGCAGAGTTAGGGTTCATTCGGGCCAGTTTGCCAATCTGTTTTTCAAATACTTCGGCAATCTCCGCATTCCATTTTTTAGTCAGAGCTCTTTCTTTCAGGTCTTCAATGTCCTGCTCATGGCTTTTTTCGCCAAGTTCTTCCTGTATGGTTTTAATTTGCTGATGTAAAAAATAATCGCGTTGCTGTTTATCAATATCCACTTTTACTTTATTCTGGATCTGATTTTTTAGTTCCAGCATTTGCAAATCTTTACTTAAATGAGTAAGCACCATTGTTGCTCTTTCCTTTAAATTAGGCACTTCCAGCATACTTTGCTTTTCAACAGCAGAAGCATTCATATTGGAAGAAATAAAGTTTACCATAAAGTTCTGGCTTTCAATATTGTTTAAAGCGAAGCCGGCTTCTGCAGGAATATGCGATGATTTTTGAATAATTTGCAGGGCAATATCTTTTAAACCGGATACAATTGCCTGAAATTCTTCATCGTCTTTTTCGGGACGTGTTTCTTCAAATGATTGGGTTTTAGCTTTATAATAAGGCTCGGTTTGTATAAACTCTTTTATCTTAAAGCGCTTTTTACCTTGTATAATTACGGTTGTATTACCATCGGGCATGCGAAGCATTTTAATGATACGGGCCACCGTTCCAATAGTGTATAAATCTTCGGGTTGTGGATCTTCAACGGTGTCGTTTTTTTGAGTAACCACGCCAATCGTTTTATCTCCTTTATAGGCTTCTTTTATCAGGTTAATGGATTTATCGCGGCCAACTGTAATTGGAATAACTACTCCCGGGAATAAAACAGTATTTCTAAGCGGTAAAATTGACAGTATATCCGGAATTTTTTCGGCGTGCATACTGTCCTCATCTTCACTCGAAAGTAAAGGGATAAAATCGGTGTCCTCGTCCATTAATGGCTCAAAGGGCAGTTTATCGTTATTTTTAAAAAAACTCATAATTTCTATTGCTATAGTTACGTACCAATATACGATTATTGTGCCATTTGTGTTTTGCGACTTTGTGTCAGAATGGCCTATATATTGTCAAAAAAACGGCTTATTTAACGTTATTTGAGAAATGAGTATATTTGCCCGTTGATCAGGGAATTTGGTTTAAATCCAAAACTGTACCCGCAGCTGTAAGTTCATTAGTATAGCTATTCTATACAGAGTTATGCATTTAGCCACTGTCTTTTAAGTTTCATAGGCGGGAAGGCGTATAACCCGAACAAGTCAGAAAACCTGTCGATAAAACCAATGTTGAAAGTTTCGGGAATTAAAACTTGTAAAAGCATTGTACTCTTTTTTAATGAAACGTATTATTTATTATGGTTTGGCAATTGGTGCTCTTACAATTTCTAAACATTCCTTTTCTCAATTTGCTCCTGCTGCAGGGCAGTTAGGTACAACGGCTATGTATAAAGATAGTTCTGCATTTGTTGCCTGGGCCACAAAATGCCATATTGTGAGAGGTTTACAGGATATTTCGATAAGCGCAGGGGCTTATGCCAGCGTAGGAGACAGTTCTTCGGCTTTGGGTGTAGCAGGAGCAACGGGTGTTGTAAGTTTGGGCGACGGAGGTAATGCTGTGTTGCAATTTGCGCATCCTATTATAGATGCTGTGGGCCCTGATTTTGCTGTTTTTGAAAATAGTTTTAATGATAGCACTATTCTATCTTTTTGTCTATTCTTCTTTATCTAAGTAATAAG
>JAZJZF010000063.1:0-10137 GCA_040389965.1 Bacteroidota bacterium | reverse complement strand
ATTTGGCGAAAACCATAGCTTATTACATCGCAACATTTGCGGTGGATGTTTTTGTGGTATCGGACTAATGTTTATCTGGATGACCGGAGGGACGCATCTTCATTTAATAGGTGAATTTTTAGGTACATCTTGCCACGCGATAGGATTCCACCCTATAATTGAAACAATTCAAACAAAAAAATCAAATTTTATAAAAAACGAAAACAATGAAAATTCAAACAGTTAATCCAAGTGGTTATGGAGCATTAATTTGCTCTTATTTCGAAACACATTTTCCGAAAATCACAAAACCATCGTCTGATAATTTACTTGAAATACTTTCTACGTTAATTATCGGCACAAAAGAAAACAGGTACGGTCCTACTCCGAAGCCTGAATATCAGGTTGAGATAAGAAAGGTAATTTTAGGCGCAATTGCAGCCGATGAACCAATTCCTTTCTTAATACCATGGGGTGGCCGTAAAGCTCACGGATACGACAGTATCGATGTTGCAGAAGTTTCAGCATTGCGCCAGGTTATAAACCTTGACGAAGCAATTAAAATGTTTTACCCGAAAGGTTTACGGGCAAATATCCGTGTCGAGGACACAGGTGCGCTTTGGCTTTATCAGGGCGAAGACGAAAATGCAGTCGAAAGGTACACAAACGACTTTAAAAAATTAGTACACATTTTGAAAGGCGATACTATATTGCTGCCTATCGCAGAAAGTGCATTAGTTGATAAATCGCAGTATTTTGAAAACTCGAGGTTTAACAGCGATGTGATTTATAACTACATCGAAGAAAGTGACTTTACCGGGAAAATTGGTTTTGGTGAAAGTTATTTTCAGTTGGAAAAAATTGGATGGAAAGGTGAAATTCCATTCGAACAGCGAAACCACTACCGTTCGATGTATAAGCGTATAAATCCAGAGTTAACCGACCAAAATGCAAATCGTATGTTAGCAGATTACCTCGGAGCCGCGAAAGCAAGGGTTGAATTAAACGGAACAGCGAAACCAAAATCAAATTACGGTTATATACAACTATCTTTTACTCCGCCAGTTCCTGGTTCTCCTGCAAGTATATCATCAACAAACGTTTACTGGCGTACAGTACCGCTTTCACAGGGCGCGACACACATATCGCCGTGGAGGGCAAAAGGATACCTCGCAATTGCAGGGACAGCAGTAAAAAGCAAAATAATAAGTTACGGAAATACTCCTGTCATTGAATCGCTTGAGTGTGACGCTGTTATGTTAACAAGCGAAACCGGAATGAGCGTTGAAGTACGGGTCGATTACTTAGTTCAGGAGGTATTTTCAGACCCGACTATTTCAGGAATAGTATTCCCTTAAAACAAAGCATAATGCTTCGAACAATACAATTAAAAGACGAGCCTTCGGTAAAAGATTTACTGGAGGCTCTTAGTAAGGTTGAAAATAAAGATGCAGTTGTAAAAATTGAAGTTGGAAAACAACCTCAGTGGACAAACTTTCTTTCTCATATAGAGACCACCAATGAATCTGTTTACTTAATTTCAGAATAATTATGGCAAAGCAAAAATTTAAAGTTATACTCAAAGACAAAACAGAGTTAACTCCAAAAGATGGAAATGTTATTGTTACTATTTCACATACTGGAATAGTACAAACAGGACATTTAACCGTTAGGGATTTTTTATCTCATCTTAAAAATGCAAACTATATTGGCTGTTCATGCGAACAAGATATTTCTGCATTAACAGCCGGTTATCCTGTTTCATCTGTTTTCGGTATTGTTCAATTTAACGAAGAAGAGGAGGCTTAACTTAAATGAAAAACTTCTTTAAGAGGTTGTTTAAAGCAAAGGATTTGCTAAAACTACCACAGTATCGTATTAGAATTGAAGAGTTAAATAACGGAAGTAAGAAATTCTTTCCCGAGTTTAAAACATCAACTTTCGGATATAGTCAAATCGTTTATGTTAATGGAATACCTGGTATTGTTGGGATTGAAAATAGAGGGATTTTTTTCAACAATACAGAAGAAGACGCTGCAAGACTTATAAACCTTCATCACATATCGGAAATTAATAAAAAACTTTCCGATATAAAGTCAGTTACTATAACTCCCTATATTCCGAAACATAACGCAACGGAAATTCCGTTACCGAGGGCGCAGAAGCGAGGTTACGAGCACCCTGATAAATTCTCAATACAGTAAACAGGAATTATGGAAAATTTAAGAGAGTCGAACATGAAAAAAGCGTTTTTATTAGGACATAATATGTGTCTTTCTACGAACGGAAATTGTACAAATCCTTTTAGTCCATCATTATATATTTATAGTTATTGGCAAGAAGGATACGATTTTGCACTTCAGTTTATACTGCTTTAAATCTAAAATCACCGGGACGCAATTACGCGCGAAAGGCAACAACAAACCTTATCGCGCGTTTTGCATTATACACCAGCAACAGGTTTCGCTGGAGAAGGATTTTTAATTACAGCCGCCGCTGCTTGTTCGTCTTCAATACGTTTAACCTCGCCAGATGTATCGTTAACCAAACCTATATAACCAACAACAGTTTCCATTGAAACAAACGTTGTTCCTGGCATAGCTTTTGCCATTGTAGTAATTCGTTCGTCAATATCGTCAATGCGGAGCAAATCAATATCTGGTTCAATGTAAGCTCTATTGCTCCAGGATTAATTAACAATACGTATGATGATTTAAATATGTTTACAATACGTTGTAAACCTTCTCCTAATGAACCATCTCGTTTGTCTTGGCCTTTCATGTGCGGCCCAATTAACATACGGTCAAATGCAACGCCTGAGGGTGCAGATCCCATCCCTTTAATTGCTTCAGGTGATAAATCTACTGTACGAGTTTTAACTCTTATTTCTTGAACAAGCGTATTAAGTTCGAGTTTAATTGATTCAGGTGCGTTATCCCAGGAAAGATATTTTAAGTCTGCGTTATCTCCCTCGCCCTCGACAATTTTACCTGTTTCACCTTTATCAGAAAATCCTTTTATAATACCTCGAGAGAATAATATTGGCGAGCCATTATAATCGTTTGTATCGCAGAGGTTAGAAAGTGACACTTCATAACGTTCTATCAAATGTTGAACTTTACGCCATTCGGATTCGTCTTGATTGAAATACGCAACAGGAATTTTACCATAACGTAGAGGTAATTCAGATATCTTTACAAAACCGCCGGAAACTCCAACATCTCTGAATTTATATAATACGTCTTTTGTATAAATATCTAACGCAACACGATAGTCTGATGTAAGATATTCTATACCAAAACCTATCATGTCATCAAGTCCATTAAACAATGGATATAATGTATCTCCTTGTGCAGGAGAAACTAAACGTGTTTTTAACGCAACGCCACTGTCTTCAATTCCACCGTCTTCATCTTGTGAAGCATAAATAATTACAGCGCATTCTGTTTCAGAATACTGTCGACGTGCAATATCTTTAACACGGAACGACATTTTATTTTCGCGCCATATTTCAGTTACACCATCATAAACAGCAACCTCTTCTGGTTGTTTAGGATTACATTTAAGGCTTATTTTGCCGCCAACGCTAAAACTGACAGCTGTATCAACAATTTCTTTCTGAAACGCAACTGCTAAACGTGTAACAGGGACAACCTTAAACGCCATAGCAGGGTTGCCTAAAGAGTCATATTCATTTGGTATCTCGTAATAAACAATTTTATCTCTACGATGAATCCTATCTGTTATAATCCTGTGAGTGTGCGGATCGTAGTTTAAAAAATCGATAGGGTTATACCGCGAATTATGTTCTGCAATTAATGCTCTACGTAAATCAATCGCAGGACCTTTTAATAAACTTTGTAATGTTACCAGTTCCATTTCTTCTTAATTAAATTATTTCATTCCCGAAGTCCAATTCTTGTTTTCCATTAACCTATCCTTACCAAACCACTCGCACATACCAGTTAAGCAGTCAGGAGCATCATCGTGTAAATTTTTTGCAGTCTTCGAATACTGTGTTACATCTTTGTGGAATTTAGGCCAAAGTTTTTCCCATCCGATAGGCATGTATATCATGTTTGTTACTATTCCAGACCACTGAAATATACGAACAGCCTTATTTCCTGACTGTGTGAAGCAAATAAACTTTGTTTTTAAATTCTTAAGTAAACGACACCCACGTTCTACAGTATCCTTCCATCCTTTACCACCATTATTCGCTTCTATACGAACAACCTGCAATTGATGCATTGTTATATTGCGCGCTGCGGTTGCCTGTGTTGTACCTATTGCCTCGTCTGTGTAATATACGTTTGTAACGTACATTCCTTCTTCATTTTCAATGTAGTCAATTTCGCAAAGAAAATCATCGCCCTCGTCTGCAATATCGATGTATGCTTTTTTTAGAGATTTAACGGTGACGGGAAGAACACTATACAAACGAAACGTATCATACATCAAGCCCTCTTTAGGCATTGGTTTTTGCTGCATTTGCCGTTGGAAAACAACTTTGTTTAATTTTTCCTGTCGATGCAACTCTTCAACATCATGTTTATGTTCCCATAGCGCACGTTCGTGGTCTGTGCCTTCGTCTATTAAAGCAGGTAAAGACAAAACAGTCCACTCTGCTGAGTCTTCGCCTTTAAGTATATGTCCACACAAGTCGTCCTCATGTAGACGTTGCATAATAATAATTATCGGAGTTCTTCTGCTGTTTACACGGTTACGAATTGTTGAATCAAATCTTTCGTTAACTCTATTACGAACTAACTCTGAATCTGCATCCTCTGGCTTGATAGGATCATCAATAATCAACGCGCCTGCAAAGTTAGCCTTTTCACCGTAAACATCCGAGTCACCTACATTTGCAAACTGGTCATCGAGAAAATCGAAGGCTTCTAAATCAAGCTCTCCGTCATTTTCTACTTCTTCGTCCTCTACCTCGCCGGCACCAAAACCAGTTACCTGACCACCTGTTGCTGTAGCATATACTCCACCACCTGCCGAGGTAACCCATTTTTCTTTTGCATCTGATTTTGCTTTGATTAAAACGTCAGGAAAAAGTTCACGAAACTGTTTGTGCTTAATGATTTCACGAACAGCGTCAGAATTATCCAACGCGAGACTTTTACTATACGACAAATGTATAAACTTCGCTGAAGGATTTAATGCAAGCCCATGCGCGATAAAGTTTTTAACAGCGAGCTCTGTTTTACCGTATCTAGGAGGTATGTTTATTATACATTTTGTTACCTCTCCTGCTAAAACTCTTTCAAGCAATGCGCAAATTTGTTTATGATGGTCACCCATGATAAACTTTTTATTATATTGGTTTTTAAAGAAATAACGTGTAAAAAAACTAAGATATTTTTTACAGCCAACGTGACAAACTTTTAATCGTTTTATCCGTTGCTGATTATCTTGTTCGTATTGCTTAGCTTTACCGGTCAGACTGTTGCGATAAAAGTTTTCCGAAAACCCTTCAGGGACACCCTGGTTAAGGCGACGACATTCTTCTTCCATGGTTTCAACCTTACCAATGCCTTCTACAACGAAACTATCATCTGCATCGCCTTTCGTATTTTCAACTTTGCGGGCGAAAATATCGTTACCGTCTTTATCTAAAACTTTCATATCCATATTAGAACGGACCTCTATCGTTGTTTAAGGAGTAGGGGTCATAACACCTGTTTGCTTGTTCTGCTTGAACAATGTGACGCGCATTTTCTGCTACGTTGCGAGCAAATATTGGCTTAATAGGACCACCGTTATTTACTTCGTCAATCTGTGTCAATAATTTAGCGTTATACTCAAGATTACTTACTAATCCTTCGTTGCGAATATCGTGAGCTAAGTTTGAAAGAATGTTTGTGTTCATGATACGTACGTGTGTAGGCAAATGTATAAAACGTTCCGGGGAAAAGCAAATTAAAACACAGTTCTTTTGAGAGGAGTGAAAAAGCTGATTGCAAACCATATCAAAAATTGAAAACTTCTCAGGCGACCCAGAGGATTTTGCTAAAAAAATTAGCATATCCTACCCCCTCCTGGGCATAGCATGCTACCTTGCCTCACCTACTACTACAGTAATACACACTACATACTGGCACACAAAAAGACTATTAAAAAGGTATAGTATATAGACTATATATGTTATATATGTATAGTGTACATATAAAGACTACTAAGTAGGTATATTATATGTACTATATATATTATGTATAATATGTATGCTATATGTAGTATATAAAGACTATTAATACTATATACTATATGTGTTATATGTAGTATATATAGTATGTATGTTACATGTGTGTACATACAAAGAGTATTAACAAAGTGTGTGTAATAGCGTACATTTGCCCACACACTGTATTACATGCGTTTTAAGCTACTTTAAACGTACGGCAATAGTTCATATTAACCACACATAGAAAGTGCCTTATACCGGTTTTGTACTAAATTCAATACAGAAACTTTGGCACGCTATTTGCTTCTGGCAATAATTTCCCCAAAGTGTGGTGTAATTGCCCAAAGTGGGGCGTCTTTTACACAGTACAAAATAAGTGTACAAATAAAGTGTACGTTTAAAGCGTTCTGGCAAAGGTTTACAAAGTTGGCACAATGTTTGTATATATAGTAATACATTAACGGTATAGCAACATGCAACAATTTAAACAACAAACAAGCAACGCAAACACAGTACTATTTATAATACTGTTTGCAGTTACAGTAATAGTACTTGTAACACTACAGTTAACACATCATATTAACCTTAACAATTAACACACAAATGAACACACAGCAAACAATAGCCTATTACCAAGGCTTAACAAAAAGGCAACTATTTAAGGCATACCGGGACGCGGTAACGCATTTAAACGAATGCAACACAGTGTACAATACAGGCCACGACTTTTTACACGGGGAGCCTATTGTACAATACCAACGGGCGGCGCAAACGGAATGGAATTTTATTATAAATGAATTGCATTACCGTTACACACAACAGGAAATAGATTCAATTCCAAACGTGGACGCAATTATTCCACGCTTTACTATTGACCAACGTAGGGAATTTATGAGGGAGCGTGACGCGCGTTACGAAAAAACGAGTTTAGAAAACACTATAGCGCGTTTTAAAGTAGGTGCAATTATGCGTAACGAAAACCGCGACGACAGGTTAGTTGTAGGTAACTGGTTAAATGAAAAAGGCGAAATGCTAATTGATTACCTTAACGTTTACACTTATAGCGGAAAGCCAGGGCAACAGTTTGTGGCCGAAATATTTAGGCAAGAAAATGTACTAAATTTAATTTCCGAAAACTGGAAAATAGTTTAAATAAAATTTGCAATTACAGAAACTTTCTGTACCTTCACAATACCAAACAGCGTTGCACCCTTCAAGTGCTAATAAAATTAGTAATTAACAAAATACACAAATAAACACAAAAAAACACATTATGAACATTTTAAAATCAGTTGTATTCGCTTCTGTAGCAGAAGCAACACGTCAATCAGGCAAACCATCAGCGTCAGTACGCGCAAACGGTAAAATTATGTTTTCAGACAGCGCCAACCTTTTAATAGGTTATGACGGCAAAAAAGAAGACCGTTTGTACTTTAAGTTAGGCAAAGACGAAGCCGGTATTATATACCTGGTTCCTGCCACAAAAGCAGACGGCAACACTTTAAAGGCTGCAAAAAATAACGCTTCATTTCAGTTTAACGATATTAAAACTATTGCGGCCCTGGGTATGCAGCCAGGTACACGTTACGCTGTTGCTGAACTTGAGGAGGACGGGTTTAAGTTTTACAGCCTGACCTTAAAAACCGCTGCGGAAAAAGCCGCAGAGGACGCTGCAAATGTTAAGGCACATACCGAGCCTGTTAAGCCAACAGACCCTACAGGTGACGCCCGTATTGCTGCAAAAGTTGCTGAAAAGGCTGTAGCAAAACCAGCACCGACTAAAAAGGAATTGGAGGCCGCTGCAAAGAAAGCCGCAAAAGCAGACTTTAAGGCTGCAAAGTAATTAACCGAATTATTAACCGGGACGTAGTGCAAATTGCGTCCCTTAACTTGTTTAATTATGCCAAGTAAAAAACAACGAGAAACAGAAGTCGTAATAGGTAAACTAAAAAATAATACATTAGGTTACACTAAGGGCGCAACTGTTATAACATGCAACGGACGCGAACCCGGTCACGGTATTAAGTGGCTTTTTGGTTTAATTAAAGATGATGGCGATGAACACTGGGGTAACTTTGTTGCGTCTGAAGGTTTGCAAATTGAAAACACGCAGCCGTTTTACGACATAGTAACGAGCGACTGTTTAAGTACGCTAAGTTTATTAACAATGAAGGGTTTATTAAAATTGCCTTCAAATTATTTCGACTAACATGCCAAAATACGCCACAAAAATACTGTACTATAACAACGGAGTTGTTCTTAGTGAGTCTGTGTTAACAATTCCTTTGCAGGATATTAACCAGGAAAAAACAGACACAGCTATGCGGTTAATGCTTCGCATACATAAACAGTCTGGTCCGTTTAAAGCATACACACAAGTAAAGCAGGGTAAAAAGGTATTAAAGGAGTTTAAATACCCATACCAGTTTGAAAGCGACCGCTTTGATAATAGCTTTGAATCCGATATAGGTAACTTCTAATAGTTCACCACACCGTATAAGCTGCCATCAGGCGGCTTTTTTTATTCCCTCACGTGACCAAACCTACCAAGCTTGCCAATCCCTGGACACACAGCGTAACAGGGTGAAAAACGGCTTGCATAGAGGCACCCACAAGGCACGATCTTTTATTTTTAATATGGTAATACCACGGCCGGAAAAGGTAGCTTAAAACGGCTGATTCGTTGTTTAGGGGGTAATAGGCTATATTTGGCCTAAATAGTCTACAAAAACACCCTGCAAACGTGAGTTATACAGGGTGTCAATTGATTTTTTGCGGTATATAAAGTCCTTAGTCGTTAAGCACGTTAACATCTATTAAATTATCCGTAGTACTTTTACGCCTTGAAAAAAATCGAGTCTGAAAAAGCAATACCTAAATCAATACTCCTTCAAAAGTTCATTCCAAATATCCAAACTTTCATTACCAGTTACTATGACTGTAACATCACGTTTTTGAAAGTTGTCAAGACTAAATAAACCTACGTGCTTCGCAAGCATTTCGAGGGCTTTTTCCTTTGGTCCGAGCTTGACGCGTTTTGCATCTCCAACATACTTTTTACGTGGTCCATCTTGCTCGTATATTTCTTTCGTCTCGACCGATGCTATCGCACGACGAACATCCTCTGGCATGTCTTGTATCTGCTTGAGACAACCGAATTCGTCATACATATCACCTACGTCGACGTATGCCATACGACAAAGTTCGAGAAGAACGCGGTCTTGGGAGACACCCATTTTCTCGTATTGTTGACCGCGAAGCCACTGTATATACGGGATACACTTTGGATGATTTAAAAGCTGTGAGCCTATTACTTGAAGTTGTTTGCCTTGACATCCTGATTCCTCTGCTGCCTTGGTCGCATTGAGGTGAATAACATATCTCTCACAGAATGTTCGCATAATAGGAGTTAGGTTTTCGACTAACGATGCGTACTGGGTTCGAACTAAATTTTCCACTGGGAAATAGACTGAAATTAGTGAGCGCCCGGTTTTTTAAGGTTCTACGGGCAAAATGACCTATATACAGTTAATTATTTTAAATTTTTGGTATCCCAATAAGGCTAAAACAGATCGTGCGCCACAGGGCTTGATTCGGGCTTGTTTTACTTTGCACTACAAAGTGCTTTGTTTTCTGTTAATGGCGCATTGAACGTTTTTTCCTTTGTTCTTTTTGCTTCGCAACCCACTGCTCGTACTCGCTTAAATATTGCTCATACATTGTACCGACAGCGAAAGGAGAAATATATTCTTTAAAATCGTAATATAAACTATCGGCAAATGTTTTATATGGGTCGTTATTAAATAATTTTGCGTGTTGAGCTATATAAGTAATAAACTCAATACACTTATCACTATCATTAAACAACCAAGTTAAACTTCCCTGTCGCGCGTGCGCTGCATGTATAACCTTTTGCGCTATTGATACAGACTTTGCCGCATCTTCTCCCGGTCGCTTTAACTCAATCC
>JAZJZF010000062.1:0-34384 GCA_040389965.1 Bacteroidota bacterium | reverse complement strand
ACAATCTGAATTTCGATATGGCGTGGTTCTTCAATATATTTTTCCATATACATGGCACCATTACCAAAGGCAGCAGTAGCCTCGTGTACAGCACTATCCCATGCATTCTGAAATTCTTCTTCTTTCCAGATAATACGCATCCCTTTACCACCACCACCGGCAGTAGCTTTAATAATAACAGGATACTTAATATCTTTGGCAAGCTTAATACCTTGCTCTGCACTTTCCAATAAACCATCAGAGCCGGGAACACAAGGCACACCATTTTTGATCATGGTTGCTTTTGCATTACTCTTATCTCCCATTTGGTTAATCATTTCGGGAGAAGCACCGATAAATTTAATTTTATTCTGACGGCAAATTTCAGAGAATTTTGCGTTCTCGCTCAAAAAGCCATATCCGGGGTGAATGGCATCAGCATTCGTAATTTCGGCAGCTGCAATAATATTTGACATGCTCAGGTAGCTGTCTTTGCTTGGCGGAGGCCCAATACAAACGGCTTCATCAGCAAATTTAACGTGAAGTGAATCTTTATCAGCAGTAGAATAAACGGCTACTGTTTTAATTCCCATTTCCTTACATGTTCTGATAACGCGTAGTGCTATCTCGCCACGATTGGCTATTAGTATTTTTTTAAACATTTTTCGAGGTTTAGAAGTTTGATGTTACAGGTTTGATATTAATTCAACCTGAAACCTTAAACAGTGAACATAAAACAATTATGAAGGATCTACCAGGAATAAAGGTTGGTCGTATTCAACAGGAGTAGCATCATTAACCAATACTTTAACGATTTTGCCTTTTACTTCACTTTCAATTTCGTTAAATAATTTCATGGCTTCAATGATACAAACCGGTTTACCTACTTCAATATCATCTCCAACACCTACAAATGCAGGTTTATCAGGCGACGAAGAACGGTAGAATGTACCGATCATAGGCGATTTAATAGTCACATATTTCGATTCGTCGTTTGCAGGCGCATTGGTAGTTGGTGTAGCGGTTGTTTGTGCAGGTGCAGTAGTGTTTGCTGCTTGTTGGTTTACTATCTGTGCCGGAGCCGTGGTAATTTGTGCAGGGGCTGCTTGATAAACAACAGGGGCTGCCTTTTTGCCTGTTCTGATAACTATTTTAACTTCTTTTGTCTCTAGTTCTACTTCATTTACTCCGCTCTTAGAAACAAATTTAATTAAATCTTGAATTTCGGTTAATTTCATTATGTGTGAATTTTAGTTAGTGAGGACAAAAGTATCAATTTTTTATAAAATGAAGTCAAAATGAGGTTATTTTATGCGAAATGATCATTTTTTGAATAAAAAACGCTATTTATCAGTAAGATAAAAATTAAATGTAAGAATGTTGAAAAAATAGACGATTTATCGGATCCTGTCAGAACTTCTTACCAACTGCTCATCTTTTTTAATGAAATGGCCCGCCAGAAAAGCAAAAATGGCTCCTATAATAGGTAGAAAGGCGCCGAAAGAATAAGAAGCAGCTTCTTGATGCACATAATTAAGTAGGAAAAACAAAGCTAAAAGTGTGATATTAGCTAATACAAGACTATTTGCCAATTTATATTGTAATACTCTGTTCTTATATTGAAAAATAGTGATAAAACTTAAAATGATAATTATATAGTCTATAGACATTACTATATATTTATTAGATTCTCCCAACTCATCCGGGAATAATCTAATCGGAAAGTTAAAAATTCCATCTTGAAAGGTTTGAAATGGAATAAAAATTAATAAAATACCAATAATAGCCACTGCCAGCAAAAAAAGAGTTTGTTTACGTTGAATCATGGGCGCAAAATTACGGTTTTGGATTTAATTTTAAAGCAAACAGGACAGGGAAATGTAAACTAAACCTTAATTATTTGTAATTTTTAGGATTCAATCCAAATTACTTACATAGGTACTTTGTAGTATCATGTAGGTAACTTACATTTGCTCCTATGGAAAATAAGTATCAGAACCTGATCGAACAAACCTTCGATTTCCCGCAAGAGTCATTTGAAGTAGTTGATAATGAACTCTATTTTAATGATATTCCTTTAATGGACATTATTAAGCAGTATGGTACACCCTTAAAAATTACGTATTTACCAAAAATTACTTCGCAGATCCAGAAAGCCAAAAGAATGTTCAATGTAGCGATGGCAAAGGCTGATTATAAAGGCAAATATGTGTATTGCTACTGCACTAAAAGTTCTCATTTTTCGTTTGTTTTAGATGAAGTTTTAAAGAACGATGTACATATTGAAACATCTTCTGCTTACGATATCCAAATCATCAGGGAGCAGATCAAAAAGAAGAAAATTACCAAGGATACCTTTATCATTTGTAATGGTTATAAAAAAACCAATTATAAGCAATACATCTCAGAGTTATTAAATGATGGCTATAATGTGATTCCGGTTCTGGATCATTTAGATGAATTCGAACATTACAAAAAGAACGTTAAAGTAGCAAAATGCCAACTTGGAATCAGGATAAGTACAGAAGAAGAGCCCTCTTTTGCCTTCTATTCTTCCCGACTTGGCGTTCGTTACACGGATATTATTGACCTATATAAACAGAAGATACAAAACAACCCTAAGTTTGAGTTAAAGCTTCTTCACTTCTTTATCAATAACGGTATTAAGGATACTATTTACTACTGGACAGAATTAAATAAATGCCTCAATATTTATAGAGAGCTTAAAAAGATCTGCCCAACCCTCGACTCTTTAAATATTGGCGGAGGCATGCCTATCCGTACATCTCTTGGTTTTGAGTATGATTATGAATACATGGTGGAGGAGATTGTATCACAAATAAAAACGTTCTGTGTGAATCATGAAATAGATGAGCCGAATATTTTTACCGAATTCGGATCATTTACTGTAGCAGAAAGCGGGGCAACATTGTACTCTATTATTGATCAAAAACAACAGAACGACCGTGAACAATGGTATATGATTGACAGTTCTTTTATTACTACCCTGCCTGATACATGGGGTATAAAACAACATTTTATTATGCTGGCGGTCAATAATTGGGATAAACCTTATATCCCTGTTAATTTAGGTGGCTTAACCTGCGATAGCATGGATTATTATAATACGGAAGCCCATACAAACCAGGTGTTTTTGCCAAAAATCGAGAAAGCGGATAAACAACCCCAATATATAGGCTTTTTTCACACAGGAGCCTATCAGGAAGCCTTAAGTGGCTACGGAGGAACACAGCATTGCCTTGTGCCTGCGCCAAAACATGTGTTGATTGATAAAGATGAGGATGGCAAATTAACAACCAAGCTTTTTGCCAAAGAACAGAGTTATAAATCCATGTTGAAAATTTTAGGGTATTAGTTTGTCGGATTAAACCAAATGATTATCTTTCGATTTCATTAACTCACCCCCCTTTTGATACTATATAAAAGAATATTTCCGATCCTTTCAATTATTGCGGTATTTACCCTGAGCTCGTGCAAAGGAAAAAGAACCGAAAATTCCTTAACGGAAGGTTTAATTGAATATAATGCTTCAGTTGTTGACGAAACTCATCCAATGGCTGGCCTTGCACCTAGCTCAGCTACTGTGAAATTTAAGGATAATAAGTTTGAGTTGGAAATGAGCACCATGGGAATTTTTAATACCATGTTTGTGAGTGATCCAACAAAAAAAACATTGACCCAAATGGTTAAGTTCATGGATATTAAAAATGCCTGTATCCAAAAGGAATCTGATCTGGCACCGGAAAACAAAGAGTACGAATTAAAATTTGAAGAAACAAAAGATACAAAAAAGATAGCCGGTTATGCCTGTAAAAAAGTAAAGGCTACATTGGTTAATAATCCTGCAGTTACTTTTGATGTTTATTATACCGACGAACTGGGCTCAGATAGTATTAATCAGCTTTCGCCATACAAAGCCATTAAAGGCATGTTAATGCAATACCGTTTAAAAAAACTGGGTCTTGAAATGTGTTTTACGGCTACTGCTGTAAAAAAAGAAGAAATAGCAGATGATACCTTCGAAGTGCCATCTTACTATAAAATAGTTACCCGTAGCGAAATGGAACAACTGTTTACCGATATTCAAAAATAGTAGGGCTCCGGCCATACCGTTATTACAATAAAATTACCATTTAGCATATTTTTAGAACTCTGTAACGTTTTAATTTTTATTTTGGCGTATTGTAAACGCATTTTTAATAGAGGATCAGAAATCAACCATTTTATAAAATCAAAACACAACAACATGAAAATTAAAATTTTATCGACGCTCGCTTTAGCTTTAATGTCTATTGTATCTGTAAATGCACAAAATAAAGAAGGTTTTATTCTTTATGATATGAAATTTGAAGGATTGCCTCCTGAGCAAGCTGCTATGATGGGCGATATGGAAACTAAGGTTACTTTTAAAAATGGTAAATCCCTTACAGAAATTAACTCTATGATGTTTACGCAGCAAATTGTGGCTGATGATAACGGTATGTTAATGTTAATGGAGCAAATGGGAAATAAGTATGCTATTAAGCAAACTAAGGCTGAAATGGAAAAAGAAGAAGCCAAACAAAAAGATAAACCTGCAGATCCAAAAATTGAATACATCAACGAAACAAAAACCATTGCAGGTTACGAGTGTAAAAAAGCTGTTGTTACAATAGTAGACAAAGACAAAAAAGAAAATAAAATTGAGGTTTGGTATTCAGAGAAATTTGAAAACCCTAATAAAGAAGGCAGAGGCAGAGGACAAAACTTCATGAAAGGTTTAAAAGGTGTTCCGTTTGAATATTCTACATCTATGGGGCCAATGAAAATTAAAATGATGGCTAAAGAAGTGTCTTTGGAGCCTGTAGCTGATGCTAAATTTGCATTATCAACTGATGGTTATAAAATGCTAAGCATGGATGAATTAAAAGCGATGCAGGGTGGCGGAAAATAAATTCCGGTAACAATATTAAAAAAGGTTCTGTAATCATTACAGAACCTTTTTTGTTTTAATGATTCCACAAATCGTGTTCCCATTTGTGAATATTCATACGTATGTTTTCTGCTTCCAATAAGGCGTCAATGCCTTTCTGATACTGATCGATACTGCGGTCAAATACATTCGATTCTTTAATAACACGGCTTGCAAACTGGCGTTTCCAAAATACATCATCCAGGCTTCTACGTTCGGCATCATTCTTAAAATTATACACATCGGTGGAAGCAAAGTAGGGGCGGCAGGCAGGAAAATAAACCCAGAACAGCTCTGTGTAATAATCTCTCTCAGTATTATACTCCATAGCTGCAATACCTACAATACGAACATCCATGCTCGATTTTTGCCGGTCGAAGAACCAGTCTTCTTTTATTACATATTTCAACACCCGTGAGTAAATGCTTGTAGAATCAACCGTAGGAACCATTTCGGTATAATCACTGCCATCGGGATTATATTTCACCACTTCTACGGTGTCATATTTCACAAGCCGGTGTTTTATTTCTGATAAAGAGTAGGGAACCATAAACTGCTCATCCTGAAACGCAATAATATCTTCACTAAAAATGCGCTTGGTAAGGGCCTGAATAAGAGAGGTGCGGCAGGGATTATATTCTAAAGGAAAATAAAATTGCTGGTTTTGTTTTTCGCGCATATCAATTTCCCGCCAAACCCGTTTTTCCCACATTACATCGCCTTCCCGTAAATGGGTATAAGATATGGCACGCCTGCTACCGATGTTCTCTTTTTCGAAAGCATTGCAGGGATTGTCGGGAACATGAATCAGTTTTTGCTTGAGGGTGTCGGCAGCAAAGGCAAAGTGCTGACATAGAAAAAAGGCGAAGATAGTAGTAGTGATTTTCATAGCCTGTTGTTTAGAAGGTTAATTACACCTATAACAACAGGGGGCTATAAAAGATACAGACCAATAAATAAAAGCTTATTTCCTTTTTGCTTTCTTTTTATTGTAAGTAACGCTGGCACTAATAAAGGTAACATTAATCAGAGGAATTTTTACCCATTGGCTCATGACGCTTGCTCTGAAAAGAATATCCGTTGAACCGAACAGAGACGTCTCTGCGCCAATTTTCATGGTTGTGTCAGAGGCATAAATACATTCAAGGGCTACAATAAAATCATCAAATACTTCAATGTTTTGCTTCGATACATCAATAGATTGTACTTCTGTTTTACCAATGGCTTTTACAATGATCCCTTCTTTTAAAATATTTTGATTTTCGGTCATTTTTACCATTCCAATGGGAGTCATAATTCTTTTCAGGGTTTTGCCCTCCACATATATATTTACCCTGTAAATAGCAGTATCTTTAGGGCCTACACAGGTTTTAAATTCAATTTTATCAATAAAGGTCTGGTGGCCTTTGTTAATGCTGATCTTATTTCCTAATTCAATGCCAATGGATTTTGCGCCTAAGCCTTTTTCTTTAGCAATGCGTTCAGCAGCAGTGTCGGAACTTGTAAATTTATCAAGTGTAATGCATTCGAGGTCTGCTATATTTTTAGCACCCAACACCTTTTTTTCAAACTCATTAGGCCTTACCGTAGTTGTAGCCAGTGTGTAAACTGCTTCTGTTAAGTGAATGGGTACTTTGGTTTGGCAATGTAATTTAAAGTTTGCAAAGCTCAGGTAAATGGTTTGATAACCAATGCAGGATACCTGAATGGTATCTGTATCTTTTTCGCTGGTTTGTTTAAATTGAAATCCACCTTCCTCATCGCTGATGATACCAAAGGCTTTAGCAGGAATACCAATGTTTACATAAGGAACTCCTTTTTCATTTTTATCTTTTACAGATCCCACAAGCGTTTGAGCTGTGAGTGATGAAAAGGAAAGTGCGAAGCATAAGAGGTTTAAGGCAAAGGATTTCATAAATGAGGTATTATATTGAATCAAATTTTAAGTTTATTCTTTTCTTTTTTCCTTGATGAAAAAGAAACAAAAAAATCAAGGTGAAACGCCAACTCCAATCTTTTTCTCGCTCGAAAAGCCTACGCAATGCCACCGAAAAAATTGCAGTTCGCACCGTTTCATCAGGCCTGCCGCACTATTACTAACGTATGCGGTAATTTAAAATACGCAATTAATAAACTATCTTAAAAAATTAATCTTTGTTTTTCTTTCTGAAATAGAAAGATAGCGGAACACCTGTAAAATTAAAGTTTTCGCGAAATTTGTTTTCCAGGAAACGCTTGTAAGCATCAGTTAAATACTGTGGCGAATTACAGAAGAATACAAATGCACAAGTACCTTTGATCTGGGTAACGTAATTTATTTTTACAATTTTCCCTTTGGTAGCAGGGGGCGGGTAATTCTCAATGAGTGGTAAGAAATAATCGTTGAGTTTGCTGGTAGGTATTTTGGTTGATTTGTTTTCGAATACTTCCATGGCAACTTCTATTACTTTCATGATACGTTGTTTTTCAACAACAGATGTAAAAATAATAGGGTAATCGCGGAAAGGTGCAGTACGTTCCCTGATAGCCTCTTCCAGATGTTTGGTGGTCATGGTCGATTTTTCTTCTACCAGATCCCATTTATTAACTACTACTACAAATCCTTTATGGTTTTTGTTGATGAGGTGAATAATGTTAAGGTCCTGAGATTCGATACCTTGTGTAGCATCAATCATCAGTACACATACATCACAATTTTCAATAGCATTAATAGTACGCATCACGCTATAAAACTCAATGTCTTCGTGTACTTTGGCTTTTTTACGCATTCCTGCCGTATCGATCAGTAAAAAATCGTGGCCAAATTTGTTATAGCGGGTGTGTATGGTATCGCGTGTTGTTCCTGCAATAGCAGTTACAATATTTCTATCTTCTCCTAATAAGGCGTTGGTTAATGACGATTTGCCTACGTTAGGACGGCCAACAATGGCTATTTTAGGCAAACCACCGTCGTTAATAGCACCAAGGTCTTCAGGAAATGCTTTAACTACAGCATCCAATAAGTCTCCTGTGCCGCTTCCACTATTTGATGAAATGCAATAAGGGTCGCCTAATCCTAAGCTGTAAAATTCGGCAGCATATGAATTACGTTCACTGTTATCTACTTTGTTAACTACTAAAAAAACCGGTTTTTTACTTTTACGAACGATAGCGGCAACGTCTTTATCAAATTGCGTTACACCATCGGTAATATCAACCATAAACAGGATAGACGTGCTTTCGTCTACCGCAATTTGTACCTGCTTCCGGATCTCTTCTTCAAAAATATCGTCGCTCCCTTTTATGTAGCCTCCTGTATCGACAATAGAAAATTCTACTCCGTTCCAATTCGATTTTCCGTAATGTCTATCTCTTGTAACACCCGGTTCATCATCAACGATGGCTTCGCGTGTTTCTGTTAATCGGTTAAATAAAGTTGATTTCCCAACATTGGGGCGACCAACAATGGCTACTAAATTTGGCATATTGCGGCAAAGGTAATAAAAAATAAAGGTTTTTGACCTTTGTTTAATGAAAACAGCATTTAAAATAGGGATTGAGCCTGATAAAGAGCTTTCTCCGGCTTATATATATTTCATTTGTGTAGCCAGCCAAATCAGTGAAGCTGTGTTTTTGGCGTTGAATTTTGATAACAGGTGTTTCCGGTGAGTGTCAATAGTAGTGGTACTGACAAATAATTTTTCCGACATTTCGTAGTTAGTATAGCCTTCCGACATAAGCTTTAGTACCTCTATTTCGCGCCTGGTAAGCGTAGGGGCATCTTCCTGATCGGTTTTTTTAATCATTTCCTCGGCTTCTAAACTCAGGTACCTTTTGCGTTTCATGACGGTTTCTATAGCCTGTAAGATTTCTGGTTTCGAGGCATTTTTTAACAAATAACCCGAAGCGCCATTATCCAGCATTTTGGAAATAAAGCTTAACTGGTTAAATGAGCTTAAACCAACAATTTTAATAGTAGGATATTTCAGAATCACTTCTTTACACAGGTCTATACCACTTTTATCGGGTAAATTAATGTCCATTAAAATTACATCAGGGATATGAAGTTGCAAAAAAGATAAACATGAACCGGCATCATTGGCATGGCCTATCCATTCGATGTGTGGCTCATTCTGAAGCATTGACCTAATGCCTTCAATTACCATGGAATGATCATCTACTATAAAAATCCTTGTTTTCATGTTGTTGTAAACTCAATATAAACAGAAGTGCCTTTCTCAGGAGATGATTGTACATCCAGCTTCCCGTTGTGATAATTTAACCGCGACAAAATATTTTTCCAGCCAATGCCTTTTGCTGATTTCAGCTCATTTACATCAAAGCCTTTTCCATTATCTTCTACCGTAATCATTAAGATATTTCTTTCCTGGGCTATCTGTACAGTAGCACTCTTTGCAGAGGCATGTTTGATGATATTATTCAGTAATTCCTGCACGATCCTGTAAACACTGATTGCCAGTGGTTGTTCAATAGATGTATCTACTATTTCTAGCGACTGATAAGATACCTTTAAAATTCCGCTTGTACTTACCTGGTTGCAAAAATCTTTTAATGCAGTATCCAATCCAAATTGTAATAAAGATTCCGGCATCATATTATGGGCAACCCTGCGCATTTCAGAGATGGAATTATCAAGCATATTGATGCTATTTTCAAAGGCCTGTGCGTTTTGTTCTGTCATAATCAAATTTTCTTTCATTGTGCTTAAGGAATATTTAACACCGGAAAGTATTCCTCCCAATCCATCATGCAGGTCTTTTGCCAAGCGCGAACGTTCCTGTTGTTCTCCTTTAATAATAGCTTCTGTAGCTGTCAGTTTTTTTTCTGTTTCCAATTCAGTGATCCGTTGCTGCTGCATTGTTTTTTTATGATGATAATTGCGATAGCTAAGCAACAAAATAATTAATAAAGCAATTGTACCGCCAATTAAAATAGTGTTTAACGTGTTTTTTTGTTTTAGTTGCGACTGTTGTAGTTGTATTTGTGCTTCTTTTTTTTTGGTTTCGTATTTTTTTTCATAGCTGGTGGTTACCACCTGCAGATTATCGTTATTAATACTGTCCTGCAGTTGGTCGGTTTTTATATCGTATGCCCTGGCCGTATTTAAATCCTGGCAGGCGTAGGAAATATCCGAAAGCAGTTTGTATAATTTTACACGTTGTTCCCGGATATTATTTTTTTGAGCGATTAAAAGTGCAGAGTCTGCGTACTGCTGAGCTGCTTTGTAATTTTGGGTTTGCAGATAGTACATGGCAAAACCTTTTAAGGCAATGGTTTCTGTTTCAGATAAATGTAATTCTCTTGCAACTTTTAAAGAGTTCCCAAACTTAATTTTACAGGCTTCATATTGACCTTGCTGATAATCAATATTAGCAAGGTCTAACAGTAATGTGCCTTCTACATATTTATCGCCAAGGTTATGACTTATATCTAAAGCTTCGTTAAAATAAGTCAGAGCAGAATGATAATCTTTCAACTCGCTATAATTTACCCCTAGATTAGTGAGCCCATATTCCAGATTAATGGAGTCTTTTATTTCCCGTAATAGAGGGATTGCTTTTTCACCGTATTCAATACCTTTGCGGTATTGGCCAATATTGCGGTACATCATGGTTAAATTATTATATACGATTGCCAATATGCGTTTATCTCCCATTCTCTCTAACAGGGGCAGGGTCTTCATATAATAATAGAGCGAAGAATCGTTTTGGGCTAAAAGGCTATAAGAGTTAGCAACGTTTAAAGTAACTTTTGTAATGGTTAACTGATTATTCAGTTGTTTAGCCAGTTGTAGCGCATTTAGATTTATTTTAAGAGAAGAATCAAATTTGCCTTGTACATTTAATACTGCGCTATAATACGAGGCATATTTAACCTCTCCCGGTTTATAGTTAATTTTTTTGCTGAGTTGCAGTGATTGGTTGTAGTACTTTTTGGCTATTTCGGGTTGCGAATTTTCATAAAACTCACCAACTGATAAAAGTAAAAGAACCTTATTACTGTCTTCCTTAGCTGTTTTCAGCACTTGTAGCAGGCTGTCTTTTTTTCTGTTGTTTTGCGAAAAAACAGAAGAAGATAATAATAAAAGTAATAGGAGTGTTTTATTCATAGAGCCTGTTTTTAATAATGCGATTTTACTTCTGCAAAACAACACAAAAATTAGTATTTGACTTATCCACTTTTTCAGGGATTTTTTGAGAGATGTAATTATCTGCCTCATTCTTAAGAATACAAGAACAATATACTAAATATCTTATTTTTCGTTAACTAAAATCACCCGGATAGTAAATATCCTGTTTTTCAGGGATTGAAAAGAGTTGTGTGTTGCCGGAACTTTGTCGTGAAAATGGTTATAGCTGTATAACAGTTAGTCCCCATTTTTAGACGAACCTAATTTAATCATTAATTATAAAAACACAATTCATGAAAAAAACACTTAATACATTGGTCATTGCAACACTATTATTAATAGGTTGTAAAAAGGAAAAAAAAAATGACCCAACTTTAACGCCCACTGTCACAACATCAACTCCGGTAAAAGTGAATGATTCTACTTATACCTGTGGAGGTAATGTAACGGATAAAGGTACTACAGATGTTATAGAGAGTGGTGTTGTTGTCAGCCTTAGTCCTAGCCCTGCTGTTGACGACCCTAATGATGTAAAAGTAGTCATAGGAAACGGAACAGGAGCCTTCTCCTCGGGCCTTAGTCCCTTTTATACGGGATACACTTATTATTTAAGAGCTTATGCCATAAATAATCAAGGTGTGGGTTATGGGGCGGATGTAACTCTTGTGCCTACAACCGGTGGAGGCGGAGGTGGGGGTACGGGAACCGGTTGCAATGTGGTAACTATTTCCACAAGTATTACTTCTCCTACCACCTGGTCGGCTGGCAATGTATACGTGATTGCTTCATGGATTAATGTACAAGCTCCATTGGTGATACAGCCGGGTGTGATTATTAAATTTAAAAATGCCAGTTGCGGTATGGAGGTTTATGCCAAAGTAACTGCAGATGCCACTGCCGCAAACCCGATTATTTTTACTTCGTATAAAGATGACAGCTATTGCGGGGATAATAACGGCGATGGCGGGGCAAGCACTGCAAACAAAGGCGATTGGGGCTATATCAATATGCGGGGCGACCAGCATGGCTCTGTGTTCAGGTATTGTGAGTTTTTGTATGGAGGTGGATACTCAGGTGGTAATGTTGTTGTCGCTAGTTCTGGTACCGGAAATATCCATGATTTCACCTTCGATCATTGCACCTTTGCTCATACCAACGGTGATAATCATGATTATAAAGCAGCATTTGCGGGATCAAACATGAACGATCCTTCTGTAAGTATTTTTACCAATAATGTTTTTTATGATAATGCCATACCGATATATATTGCCAGTTATTATGCAATAGACCCAAGTAATGTTTATCATAATCCATCGAACGCATCTGAGACCAATAAATACAATGGGATTTATGTATGGTCATACGGATTGGCAGGTAAAACAGTGGTATATGCCGAAACGGAAGTACCCTATGTGTTGTCCCAGGGATTGGGTACAGGCGGCTCTGGTCAGCTGTTTAGTGTGGCTGCTAATGTGACGATTAAAATTCCAGTAGGTGGCGGATATGAAATTTCAGGCGGCACAAGCAATTTTTCTATAGATCCTACAGCTGTTTTTACTTCTTTAAGGGATGATGCCCACGGCGGCGATACCAATGGCGATGGCAGTGCTTCAAATCCTGCAACAGGCGACTGGAAAGGAGTTTATATGGGTAATAACATATGGTATCATACCAATGTGTTTTACAACTCCTATTAAATGAGTTGAGAGGGAAATTATAACAAAATTCTTAAAGAAAAGCTCTTTAAGAATTTTGTTTTTTCATTCTTAATCGTCCAAGCAAGCGCTCATGCTGTATGGTAAATCCTGTAACGGTAGAATCCATATCAAAGCGCACGCGGGAAGGGGCAAAGGGACCGGGATTTTGCTGGATAATTTCAATGGTATGTGCTGTCACATCCGAAATAATAGCTACATGGCCGTAAGGATTGCCGCCATGCCCGTCAAAAATAACGAGATCACCAATTTGTGGCTTGTATCGGCTGGGGCTAGTGTATTGTAAAAGATTACGACGTTTGTTAACAGCACCGTCTTTTACAGCACTGTCGAAAAAATCTTTGGCATTGCCATAAGAATCGGGCATTTCGTGATGGTAGTATTGGTAATAATAGCGTTTTACAAATTCCACGCATTGGTAAGTAAGCCCGATATTGTAACCATTGACAGATACGTTTCGTTTGCCGGTGTGGCCTACGCCGCCATTGTAATACACTTTTACGCCATTAAGGCTGTCGAGTGCCTGTCCGATCTTAAAATTGGGATTAGGGTTTACTTCTTTCAGTAAAAGGAAGGTAGTAAGTGCAATGATAATAGCAATACATGCAATGACGATGAGTTTTGTTTTTTTAGACATTTTAAATGTTTATTCTTTTTTCCTTGATGAAAAAAGAACCAAAAAAATCAAGAACGAAGGCCAACTTCAATTTTTTTTCGCTCGAAACCGCTGCGCAATACCACCAAAAAAATTGTAGTTCACACCGTTCGTTCACGCCCACCGCACTATTACCAGGGTATGCGATAGATTATAAATTATACTAGTGAATTTTATTTTTTTGCAGCTTTCATATTGCTTACAAAATCATCAAATAAATAACGGGAATCAAAAGGGCCCGGACATGCTTCAGGGTGGTATTGCACAGAGAAAGCAGGTTTATCTTTTAAGCGGATTCCTTCGATGGTAGCATCATTTAAATTGATGTGCGTAATTTCAAGATTTGGATTTTTACCAATGTCCTCTGCTTTTATTGTAAAGCCGTGATTTTGGGAAGTGATTTCGCTTTTACCGGTAATCAGGTTTTTTACAGGATGGTTAATACCGCGGTGACCTGCATGCATTTTATAGGTTTTAATACCCTGCGATTCGGCCAGGAGCTGATGCCCTAAACAAATTCCAAACACAGGTTTTCCGGTATCTACCAGTTGTTTCACAAGCGCGATCTCATCTGTCATAACACCCGGATCACCGGGACCGTTGCTGAGCATAATACCATCGGGTTGAAAATCGAGGATCTCTTTTAAAGACGTTTTCATGGGGAATACCTTTAAAAAACAACCTCTTTCGGCCAGTGAACGTAAAATGTTTTTTTTGGTACCAAAATCCATCACGGCCACTTTATAAGGGGCGGTTTTATCACCTATTTCGTAAGGTGTTTTGGTAGCTACTTTTGACGAAAGCTCCAAACCTTCCATTTTAGGCACTTTGGTAAGCAATGCTTTAAGGGCATCAATATCTGTATTCTCTGAAGAGATAATGCAGTTCATGGCACCTTTATCTCTTATGTATCTAACAATGGCTCTTGTATCTACATCGCTGATAGCAACAATACCATCGTTTTTAAAATAATCTTCCAACGATTCGGTAGCGCGTTTGCGGGAAAATCCATCATTGAATTTTTTACAAATCATTCCCGAAATTTTAATGCTTTCGCTTTCTATTTCATCTTTTTCTGTACCGTAATTACCAACGTGCACATTATTCATTACTATAATTTGTCCGAAATAAGAAGGATCTGTGAAAATTTCCTGGTAGCCTGTCATTCCGGTGTTAAAGCAGATTTCGCCTGTTGTAGTTCCAATTTTTCCGGCGGCTTTGCCTTCAAACACTTTTCCGTCTTCTAATAAAAGGATGGCTTTTTGCTTGGTTTTGTACTTGAGTTGCATAGATTTTTAGAAGTATTTTTCTAAAAGCCAAAGTTCGCAATAATTCAGAGAATAACAAAAGGCTTGTTAATAGGTTTTGAAATATATTTCACACATTGATTTGTTTCATCGGGTATTTGTGCTTTGGGAAATAAATTCTCAAAAGGTGGAAATATTCGGGTTTGAACCCGATAAGTATTGTAGTTCGGGTTTAAACCCGATAATTATATGTATTCGGGCTATAACCCGATAATTTTACTTATATTTGTATAAGGAATAGTTCTTAAATTAGTATTTACCGGAAATAGTGAATGTATGATCCATGCAATTATTACAGGCGATATCATTGATTCTACTCATTTAAATGAGGCAGAACGTAAAAAAATGCTGGCAATTTTAAAGAAAGTATTTGCAGACCTGGAAGAAGACA
The DNA here is from genome assembly GCA_040389965.1 of Bacteroidota bacterium. Lineage (GTDB taxonomy): Bacteria > Bacteroidota > Bacteroidia > B-17B0 > Aurantibacillaceae > UBA4416. The sequence goes on along the minus strand of JAZJZF010000062.1, from coordinate 19,235 downwards.
GCAACAACCACGATTTTAAAATATACCGGGGCGATAGTTTTCAGGGCGTGTGTAATGCGCCGGAAGAAGCTTTATTGGTAAGCTTGAAAATAAAGACGGCCTTATTAAGAACGGGTTTTACGGAGAGCAATAAAGCACTGGATGCCCGGTTAGCCATAGGAATAGGTACGGCAGGAAAAGTCAGTAAAAATATTGGATTATCGGATGGGGAAGCGTTTAGGAACAGCGGGCAATTGCTGAATCCAAAAACAAAAGAGGAATTTAAAAAACTGAAGGATTATAAGCTGTTGTTTAAATCGCCCTGGGAGGATGTAAATGCAGAAGTGGAAGTATTATTATCAGCAATGGATGCACTGATGGGTAAATGGACGATAGAGCAGGCTGAGGTCATTTATGAATTACTGAATCGCAAAACGCAAACACAGATAGCGGCAGAGTTAAGCAAATCGCAGAGTTCTATCAGTGAACGTGTACAAAATGCCAATTGGCTTGCTATCAGTAATATTCTGGCACGTTACGAAACGATTGTTAAACAGCATACACTAAAAGAAGCATAAGATGGAACAGATCAGTTTTGCCCAGGGCCTGGTACTTATTAAATTAGTATTAGCGCATTTTTTTACTGATTTTATAGTGCAGCCAAAAAAATGGGTGGACGATAAACGCATCAAAAAACACAAATCGGTTTACCTGTACTGGCATTGTTTGATTGCAGGAGCCAGCTCTTACCTTATTTTAATGGATTGGAGTAACTGGTATCTGCCATTAATTATAATGATAAGTCATTATGGTATTGATTTCTGGAAATTAACAAGACCAAATACCATATTATATTTTATGGCAGATCAGGTATTACACCTGCTTGTAATTGCCGCAGTTTGGTTTGCTTGTGTTTCGGGCTGGGATCATTTGCACTACTGGCTAAGTGCAGGTTTTAATAATTATAAACTTTGGCTTATTTTGCTGGGAATTGTGTTTGTAGTGTACCCTGCACAATACATTATTTATTACGCTACAAAAAAATGGAGCGACTCGTTAATTGTTTTAGAGGGCGATACGTTAAAAGATGCCGGTAAATGGATCGGTATTTTTGAGCGCTTACTGATTTTGTTTTTTGTATTTAGCGACCGTTACGAAGCCATAGGTTTTTTAATAGCTGCCAAATCCTTTATTCGTTTTTCGGGGGCAGAAGCGCGTACACGCTCTTTAACGGAGTATATTTTAATAGGAACATTTATTAGTTTTACCCTTGCTATTGGGGTAGGGGCGGTGATTGTTTATTTTATGAAGTAGGAGGTTCTTAACTTCGCCTGAACTAGCAGAATTACCTAAAGTATTTATCTTACTTTTTTTCTTAATAAAAAAAGTAACAAAAAAATCAAGTCAAAACGCCAACTCCAATTCTTTTCTCGCTCGAAAAGGCTGCGCAATGCCGCCGAAAAAATTGCAGTTCGCACCGTTTTGACAAAGCCAGCCGCACTATTACTAACGTATGAGAAACGTATAGGAAATGTAATTATTAAAGTTCTATTGAAATACTTACCTGCTTATAACTTAGCTTTTAAATACTTAGCAGTGTAACTTGTTTTACTTTTAGCTACGTCTTCAGGAGTTCCTTCTGCAACAACTGTTCCGCCTTCTTCACCACCTTCTGGGCCAATATCAATGATCCAATCGGCACATTTAATGACATCTATATTATGTTCGATCACAATAATAGAATGTCCGCGGTCGATTAAGGCATTAAAGGATTTCAACAATTTTGCTACGTCATGAAAATGTAAACCGGTTGTGGGTTCGTCAAAAATAAATAAGGTATTGGTTGTTGAGCTTCCACCTATTAAAAATGTTGCGAGTTTAATGCGTTGCGCTTCTCCACCACTTAAGGTACTCGAAGACTGACCTAACTGAACATAGCCTAAACCAACTTCCTGCAAAGGATTTAAACGCTCCGCAATTTTTTTACAAATGCGGTTGGCTTTATCCTGATTAAAAAATTCCACTGCATCATCAATGGTCATTTCCAAGACATCGGCAATATTTTTTCCTTTGTATAAAATTTCAAGTGTTTCTGCTTTGAAACGTTTGCCATGGCAGGATTCGCAAGGTAATTGGATATCTGCCATAAACTGCATTTCAACCGTAATGGTACCTTCGCCTTCGCATACTTCGCAACGGCCACCATCTACATTAAATGAAAAGTGCGATGGTTTATAATTGCGTACTTTGGCTAATGCCTGATCGGCAAAGAGGTTACGGATCTCGTCGTAAGCTTTGGTATAGGTTACAGGATTACTTCTTGAAGATTTACCGATAGGATTCTGATCAATAAATTCTACATTGTGTATACTTTTTAAGCTGCCTGAAATTTTATCGCTTTTTATTTTTTCAAAATAACCGTCGATGTATTTACGAATGTTGGGATATAACGCTTTTTTTACTAAGGTCGATTTCCCTGAACCGCTTACTCCTGTTACACAGCAAAGGGTGTTTAATGGAAACTTAACGGTAATGTTTTTTAAATTATTTTCGGTAGCATCTTTTATTTCAATAAACTCTTTCCATTTACGACGTGTTTTAGGGACTTCAATCCTTAATTTATTGGTAAGGTATTTGGCAGTAAAACTCTTGCTGTCTTTTAGTAAGGCTTTATGATCGCCCTGGAAAACAAGGGTTCCGCCATTTGTTCCTGCTTCGGGGCCAATGTCAATTAACTGATCGGCAGCCAACATAATGTCTTCGTCATGTTCCACTACAATAACCGTATTACCCTGTTTTTGTAACGATTTTAAGACACCAATCAAGCGCTCTGTATCACGCGAATGCAGGCCAATACTAGGTTCATCCAGGATGTATAAACTACCTACTAAGCTACTTCCTAATGAGGTTGCTAAATTGATACGCTGACTTTCGCCTCCGCTTAATGTGTTGGCCACACGATTCAGGCTTAAATAACTTAAGCCCACATCCAGCAAAAACTGTAAACGCGAATTAATTTCAATTAATAATCGTTTTGCAATGGAAGTATCGTGTTCGTTTAATTTTAATTTTTTAAAGAATTCGTGTAAGTCAGAAACCGGTAATAATACCAGCTCGGAAATACCTTTATCGCCCACTTTGACATAGTTTGCATCCTTCCGTAGACGGGTTCCCTGGCAATCGGGACAAATTGTTTTGCCGCGGTAACGCGCCAACATAACGCGGTATTGAATTTTATAGCTTTCTTTTTCCAGCATTTTAAAGAAAGCATTAATGCCTTCAAAATGGCTGTTTCCCTGCCATAAGAGCTCGTATTGTGCTTTGGTTAATTGTGAAATGGGCTTGTGAACCGGGAAATCAAATTTGTGTGCGCTTTTGATCAGCTGGTTTTTGTAATAACTCATACTTTCTCCATTCCAACAGGCTACAGCATTATCATACACCGAAACACTTTTGTTAGGGATAACCAAATCGGGATCAATACCTATAATGCTTCCAAAGCCTTCACAGGTTTTGCAGGCACCAATGGGATTATTAAAACTAAAGAAGTTAAGATCCGGTTCTTCAAAAGAAATACCATCTGCTTCGAACAGGTTCGAGAAATGGTGTTGATTATAGGCTTTATCAGCCGTTTCAATAAATAAGTCGCATTCTCCACTTCCTTCATAAAAGGCAGTTTGAACACTATCTGCTACACGGTTTTGAAAATCTTCGTCTGTAATATCAACAACGATTCTGTCGATCAGCAAATAAATAATATCTGTTTTTTTTGATTTTTTGGCATCAAATTCATTGATCTTCACAATGGCATTGTTTACCAGAATCCTTGCAAATCCTTGTTGATTCAATAACTCCAAATGTTTTTCGAGGTTACGGTCTTTAGGTACAATTAATTTTGAAAGAATTAAACACCTGGTTTCGTTCGACAGGGTATTCACAAAATCAACCACATCGCTTACGCTGTGACGCTTTACGAGTTTACCTGAAACGGGGCTATATGTTTTGCCAACACGGGCGTAGAGTAATTTTAAATAATCGTAGATCTCTGTAATGGTACCAACGGTACTACGCGGGTTACGCGAAATTACTTTTTGTTCGATCGCAATTGCCGGAGAAATACCTTTGATATAATCCACCTTTGGTTTTTCTAAACGGCCCATGAACTGGCGTGCGTAGGCAGATAAACTTTCTACATAACGGCGCTGACCTTCTGCATAAAGGGTGTCGAAAGCCAGGGAAGATTTTCCTGAGCCTGACAAACCCGTGATGACGATAAATTTATTACGGGGAAGGGCAACGTCTACACCTTTTAAATTGTGCATTCGTGCGCCTTTTATAATAATATATTCTTTAGGATTTAAAGTGGTGATATCTTGTTCTTGTGCCAATGTGAAATAAATTAAGAAGTACTAAAGATAAATGTTTGCCAAATGATTCGGGCATTTATGTATTAACAATTGCAATAAATTATAGTTCATTTTTAGATAGAAAGATCAGAACGTAAGCAGTACAGAATGGAACGCAGATGATGCGAATTGAGCAGATTAGGACAGGATTAGAACCAGGTTTTGAAAATAGATAGTAGATGGAGCAAGGAATACGGATGAGGCTGATTAGGACAGGATTGGAACAGAAAAAAGTCAAGGTAAGTAAGGTGACATATAAGGAGCATATCAATAAATCTGTGCAAATCAGTTAAATCCGATCTAATCCGTGTTCTATTGTTCTGTTAAGACAACCTTTTAGAGATGATTTTAGAGATATTACCAAATACTTGTCCAGGCGAGAATTTGCGCCATTCGAAGTCATTTAATTCTCCATCTGAAATAAAATAATAATCGAGGTTTGCCTGCTTAAATTCTTTTAAAACGTGTTCTCTGAAATTGATGAACGTGATCCATCCATCGCTACCAACATCTTCAAACCATTCTTCATAATAGGAATCGTCGGAATGATGAAAATTAAGGACATTTTCGCCGATGATAATGTATTTGTTAATGCCATGGTAGGCCAGTTCATCAATGATATCGCGCTTTAAATGCATGATGTCATTATTAATAGCATCGTTCCATTCGCCTATCAGTTCTATAATGGCATATTTTTCGTCGTATTCTACAAATAGTAATTTCAGGTAAAGTGTTTCGCTTCCCATATCGTCCCACTGCGGGTGTATGTAGTAGTTGTAAACGGTGTTACTATAAGTAAACTCACTGTATTCTGCACCATAAAACGGCGAATTCTCATCTTCAGATGCAATGTATAAATGCTGCCAGTTATAAAAGGGTTCTAATTCGTGCATAATTTATTTACCAGCAATTTTCATACTAGATTATTTTTGTTGTGCGAGCTTATTTCATGCTCAACCTGATCTGGGTAATTATTTTTTTAGTGTACAACGGAAAATCGCCCTGCATCATCCAACTGTAGTAAGAGGGCTCTTTTTCAAAGACTTCTCTTACCGGTTTATCTTTGTGTTTTCCGAAATTAAAAACCTCCTGGTCTTTATCGTTAAATACAACTCTGCCTGCAAGATCTGCGTTTTTATTGCGAGCCGTTAATTCGCTCAACACTGCCATATCATTTTTTACAGGCTTAAATTTGTTGCCTTTTTCGTCCTGTAATTCTGTATCCTGGTAACGCTCCAGTTGTGCTTTAAAAATTTCGTAAGTGGCCATGGTATCAGCTTCGGCAGAATGGGCATTTTCTAAAGGTTTATCGCAATAAAATTTATAGGCTGCTGTCAGATTACGGGGTTCCATTAAATGAAAAATGTTCTGAACATCAATTAAACGGCGGTTCTTGAGGTCAAAATCGATTTCGGCACGTAGAAATTCTTCTACCAAAACAGGAACGTCAAATTTATTGGAGTTAAAGCCTGCCAGGTCGCAATTGGTTAAAAACTGCGAGAATTGCGGTGCAAGCTCTTTAAAGGTTTGGCAATTGGCCACATCTTTATCGTAAATGCCATGTATTTTAGAACTGGATTCAGGAATAGGAATAGTAGGGTTTACTTTTTTTGTAAGAATGTCTGTTGAATTATCAATATTAACACGCACTATCGAAATTTCCACGATCCTATCGCTTCCTACACTAATACCTGTTGTTTCCAGATCGAAAAATGCCAGTGGTTTTGTTAAGTTTAATTGCATAGTGTTAGTTTGATAAATGGTTAATTGCTTCTTCAGTGGATTTTATGCCTGTAAAGAAACTATTTATTTTGTGAATTACACCTTCTATAACCGAATCAGGACAAGAAGCCCCACTGGTTAATATAATTCTTACAGGGTTCTTATCCGGTAAAAAATCAGTAGTGGTAAGGTGTTTTTTATGGTGATAATCAAAATGGTGTATGTTGTATTTATCTGTAATTTCTTTTTCGGAAGAAATAAAATAGGTATGAAATTTACGCTCACATAATTCCACCAGATGCGATGTATTACTGCTATTATAACCTCCCACCACTATTGCCAGATCAGCCTCTGCTTCCAATAATCCGTAAGTGGCATCCTGGTTTTCGTTAGTAGCATAGCATAGGGTATCGCGGGTGTCTGCAAAGTGTTCTGCACTATTTTCTTCCCCGTATTTTTCTATCATCACAGATTTAAAAAAGTCGGCAATTTCCTGTGTTTCGCTTGCCAGCATCGTTGTTTGATTAATAACACCAACACGTTGCAGACCTGTTGCAAGGTTTAAAGAGTCGGAGTAGCGTCCTTTAAAATCAACAGCAAATTGCTCGGCCGATTTATTTCCTTTAATGTATTCTGCCAGTAACTGTGCTTCGTTGAGGTCGCGTACAATAATAGCGCGGCTATGCTTATCACTGCGGGAAAAAGTAGAGCGTGTTTCTTCATGATTATGTTTGCCGTGAATAATAATGGTGTAATCGTCTTTGCCAATAGATTCCGATTTTTTCCACACGCGTTCTACAAAGGGACAAGTAGTGTTATAAGAAGCTGTTTTAATGTTTTTGGATTCAAGAATGTCAATGATATCTAAAGGTGCACCAAAGGCCGGGATAATTACCACATCGTCGGGTGTTAAGGTATCAAAAGGAATAAGCTGTTGGCCGTGGGTATCCTGTAAAAACTGCACACCTCTTTGTGTAAGATCGTTATTTACATCGGGGTTATGAATCATTTGGCTTAATAAGAAGATCCGTTTTCCGGGATTTTCTTCCAGAGCTTTAAACGAAATTTCGATGGCATTTTCTACTCCGTAACAAAACCCAAAATGCCTGGCTATTAAAAACTGTACGGGGCCAAAATCCAGCAGGGTAGGGGAATTGTCCTTCTTCCGTGGATCCTGTACTTTACGGTACTGTTTTATTTTACTGATGATCGGACTCCTGTAGAACTCCGGTACATTGAATGTTTTCATTTAATAAATAGTATTTTAAGTATAAAGATTAAAGTATTAAGATCAGTCAATCTTTAATCTTTATACTTTTTTCTTTGGTACTTTATTTCAACACGAGTTCCTTAATCAGCCTCTTCCCTACAAAGGTATTTACTTTTTGGATAATCTCTTCTTTTACGTACGCTGTTTCGTTTCTTACCACCGGCGAATCTATAGATACAAACAAAATACCGGCAGCATAGTTTATTTGCGTGGTATGTTTGGCTACGGTTTTACCAACAATACTTTCCCAACCATTGCGTATAGCAAAGATGCTGTACTTTTCATCCAGTTTCTCTTCTTTGAAAATCTGGGAGATCGCATCACCTAATTTTATAAGGTTATTATTGTTTTTACGCATGTTCTGTTTTCTAATTTTGGTACAGATCTATTTCTCCGTTATTTACCATATAAATCAGGTGTTCGGCCTGTTGCTTGAACACCTGCACCGCGGCGGTCAGGTGTTCGGCCTGTTGTTGCTCAAATAATTCTTTAATACGCTTGGGGTGAGTATCCGTAATAAATACTTGCCCAAATGTATCGTTACTTACCAGTTCAATTAATTTTTTAAAGCGGGTTTCATCCAGCTTATCATAAATATCGTCTAATAAAAGTAAAGGTTTTGTTAATTTCTTGTCTTTTATAAATTCAAATTGCGCAAGCTTTAAAGCCAATAAATAGGATTTTTGTTGTCCCTGTGATGCAAATTTTTTAAGGCTGTTGTCCATTAGTTTAAACTCCAGATCGTCGCGGTGCGGGCCGGTGGTGGTATAATGCACTGCTCTGTCCCTGTCTAAACTTGTAAGCAGAACCGATTTATAAGAGCGGTCTTTTAAGGTGCTTTCGTAATCGAGGCTTACGTCTTCGTTACTGCCACTTATAAATTTGTAGTTCTTATTAAAAAGCGGAATAAATTCGTTTAAGAACTGAACCCTTGTGTGTATAATGGATTCTCCGTATAAAATAAGCTGGTCGTCCCATACTTCAAGGCTCATACTATCAAAGCTCCGGCTTTCGTAAAACTGTTTCAGTAAGGCATTGCGTTGCTGGAGTACATGGTTATAAGCAATTAGTTTTTCGAGATAGGCTTTATCGTATTGCGAAATAATGCTATCCATAAATTTACGGCGTACTTCGCTGCCATCCCATATCAGCTCAATATCGGAAGGAGAAATCATTACCAAGGGGTATAAGCCAATATGCTCTGATAAACGCTCGTATTCTTTTTTATTATGCTTGAACTGCTTTTTATGTCCGCGTTTTACGCCGCAGTAAATTTCGTGAGTTTCGTTATTTTTATTGATCCAGGCCTGTATAGCAAAAAATGGTTGATTGTATTTGATGTTCTGGCTATCGGAAGCATTAAAGAAGCTTTTGCAAAAAGAAATGTAATGAATGGCATCCAGCAGATTCGTTTTTCCCATACCATTATTACCAACAAAGCAGTTAAATTTTGAGCAAAATTTTAACTGAGCCTGATCGTAATTTTTAAAATTAATAAGGGATAAACTTTCTAAAATCATGAGACGCTAAGGTACAAAGGATTTAGTGTTTTTTGAGGAAGTGTTATTAAATAAAAACGCCCCATCCGGAGATGAGGCGTTAATAAATTTTAAATTAAAGTATTAAGACTTTACGGGCTTTACATCGCCTCTTGATTGGAAATCAACAACGATTGGTGTTGAGATACATAATGAAGAGTAAGTACCGATGATACGACCAATTAATAAGGCGAAGATGAATCCACGGATACTTTCCCCACCGAATATAAAGATTACCAATAATACGAAGAACACAGTTAACGATGTTAAGATGGTACGGCTTAATGTACTGTTTAACGCGTAGTTAATTAATACGTTACGTTCTGCACCTGTAGCATCAGCTTTTCCGCTTTCTGCTAAACGCTCACGGATCCTGTCAAACACAACCACCGTTTCTGTCATGGTGTAACCCATAACGGTTAAGATAGCCGCGATGAAATCCTGACCGATCTCTAATGAGAAAGGAACAACACCATCTAAAATCGTATAGAAAGATAATACAACTAACACGTCATGGAATAAGGCCACAACTGCACCTAAACCATACTGCCATTTTTTGAATCGCACTAAGATGTAGATAAACATCACTAAACAAGAGAATAGAATAGCTCCGTATGCACCATATAAAATATCGGTTGCAATGGTAGGTCCTACTTTTTGCTGACTTACAATGTCGTATTTAGTATTGAGAGCAGTTAAACCATCATTCAATGTTTTTTCCACTTCATTATCTACAGTTGCTGTGTTATCAGAAACCCTGTAAGTAGTAGTGATTTTCATCTGATTAGCACCACCAACCGTTTTAACTTCTAATGCAGCATCTTTAAATTGTGCAGATAAGGCTTTTTTAACTTCATCTGTATTCATTTCTTTTTCGAAACGCACCTGGTATGTACGTCCACCTTTGAAATCAACACCTAAGTTAAATCCACCATTTTTAAAGTAGAATACTACCCCTAAAATGATAATTAATGAAGAAATAGCATAGTATATTTTTCTACGGCCAACAAAATCGAATGCTACATTTTTGAAAGCATTACGGGTAGCTGTATTGTCAAACGGAATAGATTGTTTACGATCTAACATCCATTCGAAAATAACACGTGTAATTAAGATCGCTGAGAATAAAGACGCTCCGATACCAATTAATAAAGTAGTGGCGAAACCTGCAACAGGTCCTGAACCAAATACCATTAAGATGATCGCTAAAATTGCCAGGGTTGCATTGGAGTCAATGATAGAACTCATGGCATGTTTGAAACCTTCTTTAATAGCCTGTGCTGTTTGTTTACCAAGGGCTAATTCCTCACGTACACGCTCAAAGATAAGGATGTTGGCATCCACCGCTAAACCGATGGTTAAGACGATACCGGCAATACCGGGTAAAGTTAACACCGCATTCATGGAGGCCAGAATACCCATAATAAAGAACATATTGGCAATTAACGCAATGTTAGCTACCATACCGGCTTTATTATAGTACATGTACATAAATACTAAAATCACTAATAAGGCAATCACAAACGACCACATACTGGAGTCAATTGCTTCCTGACCTAAAGTAGGACCTACAACGCTTTCCTCCACAATACGGGCAGGAGCAGGTAATTTACCGGCGCTTAATACCGCTGCTAAAGCATTTGCTTCTTCCACGGTAAAGTTTCCTGTAATTTGTGAGTTACCACCTTTAATTTCGCCATTAACCGTTGGTGCTGAATATACCATGTTATCCATTACCACAGCAATTGAACGGCCTTTTTTATCTCCCTGAGGAGAGTTAGCTTTGGTTAATGCTGCCCACTGAGTAGCTGCTTCACCGGTCATGCTCATGCTAATGTAAGGGTGACCACCGCTTTGCGCGTCAAAATCAGGACGTGCATCCGTAATGATATCGCCAGACATGGCAGCTTTGCCATCTCTGTTGGTTACTTTAATAGCATATAATTCAAAATATTCTCCAATAACTTCACCTGCTTCGTTTTTAACCTCTTCAGGTTTGTAACCCCACATGAATTTTAATTTATTAGGGAAATAACCTTTTAATGCCGCATTTCTTAATAATTCATTTGCTTTGGCAGTATCCTGTTTACTGTAAGCTCTTGCTACAACAGGTCCTTCTACAAATTGCTCAGGTTGTTGTGTTTTTTGGTTATAAGTAACCATAGCTTTTAACGGCCCAGGGTAGTTACCTACATAAATTAAAGGAATTTTACGTAAGAATGTATCTAAAGATGTTGGAACTGTTGTGTTTGTAGCCGCTACTTTTACAGTTTTGGCAGTATCAATTTTTGCTGAATCATCTGCAACCGGAGCAACAGAAGGTGTTTTAGCGGCAACCTTAGCTGTATCAGGAGTTGTTGTTTTAGCAGTATCTTTTGTGATAGCCTTGATGAAATCAGGGTAAAGGGCTTTTGATAATTTATCGTTTGCTCCCATTAATAAATTTCCGATCTCTCCGTTTTCGTAAGTTTCCCAGAACTCTAAGTTTGCAGTACCTTGTAATAATTCACGTACACGTGCTTTATCTTTTACACCCGGTAATTCAACCAAAATACGGCCGGTATTACCTAATTTTTGAATGTTTGGTTGTGCCACCCCGAAACGATCGATACGTGAACGGAATGTTTTTTCTGAGTTAGAGATAGACTCATCTAATTTTGTATATAAAAAGGTCATTACTTCTGCGTTAGTAGCATTGTAAGGCACTTTTCCTTTTAGTTCAATGGTTTGGAATAAATGAGCTAATTGCCCGGATGGAGCAATGTTTTTGTATTTTTTCTCAAATAAAGTCAGGTAATCATCATTGTTACCTTTACCTAAATTTTCAGAAGCTTCTTTAATAGCCTGGTTAAATGCTTTGTCAGGGTTGTTGTTTGACAGGTTTTTAACGATATCAGCTACAGAGATCTCTAAGGTTACGTTCATACCACCACGTAAATCCAGACCTAAGTTGATCTCACGTTTTTTACACTCTTCATAAGTATAATCGGCAATCAGTAAGTTATATACCGGTTGTTTTTTGATAGAGTCCAGGTATCTGTCAAATACAACTACTTTAACTGAATCTATATAAAACTCAACTTTGGTATTGTCTCCTTTACCGTAGTTTTTAGCAGCAGATTGTACTCCGGCTGAACCTGAAACGCCTTGTGCGTATTCCAACGCCTCTCCTTCTACACTACGTGTTTTCCACGTAAATGATAAATAAAAAATACAGGCTAGCGCTAAAAGGATAGCGAAAATTTTAATGGCACCTTTGTTTTGCATAAAAATGGTATATTTCTGATAAAATTAAGGGTGCAAATATAGGTTTATGGCATATATAATGCAAATATTTTTATGCCTGAAAATTAATGAGTTAGGTTTATCTTAGTGTTTTTATTTGTATTTTTGTTATAATATGAGGCCTCTTAAATTAATTGCAGTTTTATGCATTTTGGCTTTAAATGCCAAATCTCAGAATAATGTTTACCGTGATACTATTCCCGTTTATGAAAACGGAAATCGCTTATTAAGTCCCTGGGCAGGGGGTATCAATTTTAGCTCATTTACGTCTATAGATCTTAACCTTGACGGAAAAAAAGATATTGTAGCTTATGACAAGATCTGCGGTTCGGGCGGGAAATTAAAAGCATTTTTAAACATCAGTCAGGGCGGGCTTGTACAATATAAGCACGATTATGCCAGCCAGAGCCGTTTTCCGGATGTAACCGACTGGGCTCTTTTTTTTGATTACGACAACGATGGTAATGAAGATTTGTTTACCTATAATGGCAGCGGGGGGATTAAAGTGTTTAGAAATACAAGTACCTTAACCACGGGACTGCGTTTTGCATTAATTTCTTCCGAATTACTAAGCGATTACAACCCCAACGGAGTACCTAATATGGCTAATATCTATTGTAATTCGATTGCACTTCCGGGTATTGGCGATATTGATGGCGACGGCGATCTGGATATTTTAACTTATTCGGTATTCGGCATTAAAATGGAGTACCATAAAAACATGAGCATGGAAAGATATGGCCATGCCGACAGCCTTGTTTATGATATGGTAGATGATTGCTGGGGCGATGTACAGGAAAATAATTGTGATGTGTATTTAAGCCAATGTCCTTATTTAAGGCAATACCAGCAAGAGATTCAGGGCGATGCAGCTAAGGTTTTGCATTCTGGCTCTTGTTTAATGTGTTTCGACCGCGATGGGGATGGCGATCAGGATCTGATTATGGGAGATGTATCGTGTAGTAATGTATTTTATGTAGAAAATGGTGGAAGTAACACCAATGCTCATATTTCTGATACAACACGCCTGTATCCAAATTACCCTAACAAAGGAACGACGGATGTTATTAAAATGAACTCTTTTCCCTGCACCTATTACCTGGATGTGAATAATGACGGTAAAAAGGATTTGCTGGCAAGTCCCAATGCCGTGGCAGGTTCAGAAAACTATCAAAGCGTATGGTGCTACTTAAATGCATCTACTACTTCTACGGTAAATTTTGTACTTCAGAAAAAGAATTTCCTGCAGGAAGATATGATAGAGCTGGGTGAAGGGGCGTATCCTGTTTTTTTTGATGCCGATGCCGATGGTAAAAAAGATATTATTGTGGGTAATTTGGGGTATTACATAAGCGGGGCAAATAAATCGAAACTGGCCTATTACAGAAACATTGGTACTTCAACGGCTCCTTCATTTTCATTAATCACAAGAGATTACCAGTCTTTATCGGCTTTAAACATTTATGGCATGGCTCCTACATTTGGAGATTTGGACGGGGATAACGATGCTGACCTAATTATAGGCGAAGGAAACGGACAACTGTATTACCTCGAAAATACAGCAGGAGCCAGTAATCCGGCTGTTTTTTCTAATGCTGTAGCTAATTATAAAACAATTGATGCCGGTAATTTTGCTTATCCGCAGTTATTTGATGTGGATAAAAATGGTACTCTTGATTTACTGATCGGATCTCAGAATGGAAAAATAGCTTACTGGAAAAATACAGGTACTTCTACATCGCCTAATTTTACACTGCAAACGGCTTCTTTAGGAAATATAGATGTAAAGAGTTATGGTTTCCTTACCGGGTTTAGTACTCCGTATGCATTTAATGCATCGGGTGTAACCAAATTAATAGTAGGAAGCGAAATAGGGAATCTTTATTTGTATGATAATATTGACGGGAATCTTAGCGGGACCTTTAACAGGGTTGATACGACGTTATTTAAAATAAATGAAGGAACACGCAGTGCCCCCTGTTATGAAGATATCACTAACGATGGGAAGCGTGATATGGTTTTAGGAAATTATGCAGGAGGCATCGCTTTTTTTAATTCGATTAATGTAAATAGTGTTGGGTTAGATGAAATACAAGCATTTGATCATGTGTTGATGTACCCTAACCCTGCCAGTAAAGAATTAACAATAGCCATTGATGACGCTACTTTTGCAGAAGTAAAGATCACCTTGTTTGATGTTATGGGTAAGGAATTGTTTTCTGAAACGACGTACAATAAAACTATCCGAATGGATGTATCAGCTTACAGTAAAGGAATTTATTTTGTAAGGCTACAGCAAAAAAATACTGACAGTTATAAAACAGTCACTAAGAAAATTATGATAGAGTAAATTTATTTTTAACTGCTTTGTCTTTCTCGACTCCGCTCGAAATGACAAAGTTTGTTGTACTGTCAGGCATAAATTCTATTTATAAATCGCGTTAGATTAATTTATCTTACTTTAATTTTGACAACTGATTGCCAATGGTATTGTAAAGAAGTATCAGTAAGAAAATACAAATCCCCGGAAATACCACCAACCACCAGGACGAAAAATGATCTCTTCCCTCATTTAATAATGTGCCCCAAGAAGCCGCATTAACGGGTACTCCAATACCTATAAAAGAAAGTGAGGCTTCTGCTAAAACAGCGCCGCCCATGCCAAATACAATTTGTACTAACAGTATCGGTAACACATTTGGTAAAATATGCCTGATCATAATGCGTCTGTTTTTCATGCCGATGGCTTTACAGGCATTAACGTAATCGAGGTTTTTTGCTTTTAAATATTCGGCACGGGTAAGTCTTGCTATGTTTGTCCAGCTTAAAAAACCAATGATAATAATGAGCAGGCTGTATGATGGTTTGGCAATAGCAGACAATGCAATAATTAAGAGGAGTGCAGGAATTGAATTTAAAATTTCGATAGCGCGTGATACAAGAACATCAACAGGAAAGTTCAGTTTTTGATGTGTGTTTAATTTTTTATCTATATAGCCTCCAATCCATACCAACCCGCCAATGGTTTTAATAGCAATGTAGCATAAAAATAATAAGCGGAGGATAAGCCATATACCGCCATTGTTAAAGGCATGGGCCAGTTTATCTCCTCTAATGACAAAGCAATAAAAATACGTTAAAAAAATGCCTGTTATTAAAAACAAGAGTTGAATGTATCCAATCTTTAAACCATCATTGGTAAAGTAGCCGGCACATGCGCCAAGTGTTATGCCAATAAGTGATGCGATGAGCATACTGAAAAAACCTATGCCTATGGCTATTCTTGTGCCGTGTACGATGCAGGAAAGTACATCATTTCCATTTTGTGTAGTGCCAAGCCAGTGTTTAAATTTGAAAGGGATAGCCACTGTTATTCCATTTTCATAAGTAATAACCTGCTCACCGAAAGGGCTTTTTCTCGGAGCATTTTCTGCATCGATCGTATTTGGTGAGTAAGCACAAGGAGGAAAGAACATCACATCTGCAGGAAGCAATTTCCAGTCTTTACCCATGTTATAATTCAGTATCGTATTATTACCGAGATCAATGGTGTTTTTAAATGAAAAAGCCGGAAATAACCAGGTGTTTTTGTATTTGCATACCAATGGTTTATCATTGGCCAGAAGTGGCGCTAAAAGGGCAATGACAATAAAAAGAAAAAACACTTTCACAGCCCGTTTTAACTTGCGGTTTTTAGCAAGCGCAACTTTTACTGTAGAATATGTATGTTTCAGTTTCACTATTTATATCTTATTCTGGGATCTGCCCAGGCATATAACACATCTGCTATTAAATAGCTTAGCATGGTTAATATGGACGATAGGGTTATAACCGCTATCACAATGGGAAAGTCTTTTGCAATAATTGCTTTTACGGTTTCAAGCCCCATACCGGGAATAGTAAAGATGCTTTCTATAATAACTGATCCACCAATAATGGAGGGGAACACTGCGGAGAAAACAGTAATAAGGGGAAGGAGGCTGTTTTTTAAGGCATGCTTCCATATCACTTCTTTTTCGCTTAGTCCTTTTGCTTTTGCTGTTTTAATATAGTCGAGTGGCAGCTGCTCCATAATAGATGTTTGTGTTAGCCTGGAAATGTAAGCTAAAGAAGAGTAGGTGTAACAGATCAATGGCAACACCATATATGGCAGAGATTCGTAAAACTTCTCAAACAGGTTGGCATCTTCATCGTAACCGCTAATAGGCTTAATACCTGATGGAGGAAATACAGACAGGATATCAGGATTAGAAAATAGCATGAGCAACAAAACGCCTATAAAAAAGGAAGGCATAGAGTAGAGCATGAACAACGCTATCTGTGTTATTTTGCTGGTGGTACTCTCCGGTTTTTGTGCGAGCCTTATTCCAATAGGAATACTAATGATATAGGCAAGGATGATAGAAAGCACTGAGAAAAACAAGGACCAGATGATCTTATCTTTTATGATAGCCGTTACAGGTTCTTTTTTAGTGTATGATATTCCAAAGTCGCCTCTTATAACGCCTTTGGATTGTGCATTTCCAAAAAGCCAGTGATGGTAACGGTTGTTTGTGCCATACCATATAATTTTAGGAATGTAATTTTTATATTTTGTAGAATGCGTGTGTAGTTTTTTTATGCTTTGGGTAATGGGGCCATAAATATCGGGTGGTTTCATGCTGAAGGCAGAGGCATTGGTTTCCAGAGTATGTAAATGGTATTTCTGTAATGTGGTATCTGCCGTTCTTTCCAAAGCATTGAAACTCATTGCGATGGTACTTAACTGTATTTTATGATTGTTATATGCCTCCGGGAATTTTTGCTTTTCAATGTTCAGCCTGATCTCATAGGTCTGTTTACATTCCTGTATAGCCTTAAAATAATCATTCACCGTTTCAGAATTTCCTGATTGATGTAATAATGCTTTATATGTTTTTAGTTTTTCTTTATCATAAATTTTATACAGTGTATCGGGTTCAGCTGCAGTACATACAGAAAAATAAAATAAAGGCAAGTCGAGTCCTAATTGTTGCCGCCAGAATGTTTTTTGTTGTTCGGGATCATTGCTTCCCGAATTTTTCGAAGTTAAAGGACTAACAAGCATATCCAGAGGATCTCCCGGGGAATAAACCAATAACAGGAAACCCAGTAAAGTAACTATAAATAGAGTAGGAATGAACCACAGAAGCCGTTTAACAACATACTTCAGCATGTGTTAATCTTTAAGCTTTAAGGTGTTTAAAAGCACTCCGGGATATTCTGCATATACTTCTAAATTTTCCCATCTTTTATTTACGATAACGCGGCGTGTTTGTGCAAACATAAAAACATAAGGCTGCTCATCGTAAATTATTTGCTGAAACTGTTTTGATAAAGCAATGCGTTTAGGCTCGTTAACGGAACTATTAATACTGTCAATCAGGGCATCTGTTTGTGCATTACCAAAACCTGCAAAATTTAGCGCATTGTTATTCCACGAGGCAGTTGACCATAGTTGCGAATAATCTTCGGGCTGTGCACTTCCCTGCCAGGCACCAATACTCATATCGAAATCATGCTGAAAACAGGCATTTACAAAACTGCTGTAATCCAAAGGATTGAGCTTCGCATAGATCTTTGCCTTTTGCATGCTTTCAGCAATCTGTTTTGCCATATCTTCCCACTGTTTCTGGGTATTCATAAAATTAATATCGAATTCGAGTTTTACTTTTTCTCCGTCAATCATTTTATCCAATACATCATCATTGTCTGTATCTGCCCAGCCCGCTTGCGCCAAAAGTTGTTTTGCTTTTTCAATATTATAGTCAATGGTTTTAAGAGCGGTGTTAAACTCTGCTTTATTAGTTGCTACGGGCCCTACCATGCGTTTTACATTATTTTCGTAAATCGTTTTATTAATCTGATCGTAAGGTGTAAGCATAGCCATGGCGCGTCGCACAGTAACATCACTAAATATTTTTTTATGCTTTTGCCCGTCGGGCTTCATATTCATACACACATAAATGTAGTTGTATGTATTGGCTAACTGTGTACTATAGTCTTTTTTGAAATTTTCATCTTTCGATAATTCGAAATAGGATGAAAAATCGACTTGTGTAGAAATATCGATCAGTTTATTTTTAAGTTCCAGTAAGGTAGATGCATTATTATTATTGAGTTTGAAAATGATTTTATCAGGATAAGCCTGGCAGTACCAGTTTTCATTACAGCTTTGTGTCCAGTGATCTTTCTTTTTTTCCAAGGTAAGACTTACGCCTTTGTCCCATTTCGAAATTTTATAAGGGCCTGCACCACTAATAAAATTGGGATCGGTGTAATATTTAGGGCTGTTAAATTCTTTTGCCCAGGATTCAATATCTGTTTTACCTTTTATAAAAACAGAGTCTGTTAGCTGACTGTTAGTGTATTTAGAGAGTGTTTTTTGTTTGTCGTAATAGACCTCTTGTATGATGGGAAAATCTGTCCAGAACCATGTATTTAGAATATAGGGTCTTTTCATAACCACTGTAAATTTTTTAGGATTTGAGGCATCCACTTTAATTTCAGTTATATTATCCCAAAATGATTTTACGGCAGGATTGTTAGTGAGTAAGCATTTGCTGGCTTTTGCTGTAAAAGCAATGTCATTACCGGTTATAGGCGATTTATCGTCCCAGGAAGCAGCCTCTTTTAACTCATAGATATATTCCAGGCCATTGGCAGACACAGCAGGCAGACTTTTGGCAAGGCAGGGAATGAGTGTACCATCTTTATAATTAAGCCTTAACAGACTCATATGAGTGTAAAGCTGTATTTCGGCTCTTATGGCAGAAGCGCCATTGGTTGGGTGCATATCGTCTGGTTCAGAAACGATGTGCGCCACCAGTATATTTTGTTGTGGTTTTTTACAGGAAGTATAAAAAAACAGCGTTGAAATCAGGAAAATGGCGTTAAAAGAAAACTTCATGCAACTAAATTAACTAAAAAATATTTTTTTACATTAAGTTTTAATAATTTAAAAAAAATATTACATTTGCTTTCTCTAATAAAGAGTTCGGAGAGATGCCTGAGAGG
>JAZJZF010000061.1:6428-16948 GCA_040389965.1 Bacteroidota bacterium | reverse complement strand
AAATTGAAGAATTACATCGTGGGGTTGATATATTGGTAGCTACTCCCGGCAGGTTATTTGATTTGGTAAGCCAGGGCCATATCCATTTAAGGGATATAAAAGTATTAGTGTTGGATGAAGCAGATTTAATGCTTGATTTGGGCTTCTATAAAGATATTGAAGACCTTATAAAATATTTCCACCACTTCTTCGGTGCCCAGCTGCGCCAAAGACAAACGCTTTTTTTCTCGGCAACGATAAATGAAAAAATAAAAAAACTGGCTTATTCACTGGTTCGTAATGCCATTCGGATTCAGATCTCACCTAAAGACCCGGTTTCAAAAAACGTGACCCATTCTGTTATGTATGTGGGTATGGACGATAAGCGGTTTTTTCTGGAAAGGATTGTGAACGAAAACCCTGAAAGTAAAATCCTTGTTTTTGTAAGAACAAAGGTAAGGGCAGAGCGCGTATACGAAGCTATGAAACGGGTTAACATTAATAGTTTAACCATGCATGGCGGCAAGGATCAGGAGAACAGATTGGAAGTGATGTCGAAGTTTAAAACAGGCGAAATAAAATTATTAATAGCTACCGATGTAAGCGCCCGTGGTGTGGATATTGCCAATGTGGATTACGTTGTAAATTACGATTTACCTGAAGTGGCAGAAAATTATGTGCATCGTGTGGGCCGTACGGGTAGGGGAAATAACAAAGGTGTGGCCGTTTCGTTTTGCAGTCCTGAAGAAAAACCTATCCTTGAAGAAATAGAAGCATTTATGGATAAAGAAATAAATGTACTGGAAATTAAAAAATCTGATTATTCTGAAACACTTGCATTAACAGATGATGTAAATGATAACTGGAAACAGTTGCTGCGTGAGGCAGAAATTGAAGACAAGAAATACAAAGGCAAAAAGAAATAGCCTTAAACGATTACCATTACAACATAAATTGTTGTAGCCATGTGATTGCTTCTGCTCTGGAATTAAATAAGCGGGTAGGTCGGCCGGGCTTATTAATTCTAAGATAACCGTTACCTATAATTCTTAATGCTAATCCTTTAATAACAAGGGCATCGGCTTTAATAACTTCCGATACTTCTTTACTGGCAATGTATTCGCGGTTTTCTTTACTAAATGTATTGTCTTCCTTATAAATGACCAATAATAAACATTTATCCGGGCCTTTCACTTTTTTGATCGTCTCCACCATGTTTTTACCGTCTTCAATCTGGCCACTGAATCCATTTTCAAATTCCAGCTGAACGATATGATCGTTTCGCATGAAAATCTTATAACCTACAAACTGATAGATTTTAGAAATAGCAATTTCGTCTACATTAAGTATCATTTCATGTGAAAATTATGATAGTTCAGTAATCTAATGTACTAAATAATCATAAGTTTTACCCTCATTTTAAGACTATTGGCCTCTTTTTACTACTTTAAAAGAGTCTTATTGCCTCAACACAGGCGAAGTAGATTAATTGGCAAGGGGAGTGCCATTTTCGTCCCATTTTTTGGGAGTATCATATTCTTTGCCATATAACAGAGTCCCTTGCTGCTGCAATTTACCGTTAGGGTGATAAAGTTTATATTCACCATCTTCGAGGCCATTTTTATAATAGTATTCAGCTTTTAAAGAACCGTTTTCGTAATTTTCGGTAAATATTCCCTCTTTCTTTCCCATTACAAAGGTGCCTTTAATATGAATGTTTCCGTTTTCATAATAGGATGCAAAGTCACCGTTGTCTTCACCGTCCGTTAAATTTGCTTTTGTTTTTATTTTTCCGCTCTCATAATATTCTGTACATAGTCCTTCAGGCTTATCTTCTACCATATTGCCGGTTTTATTGATGTTACCGTTTTCAAAATAGAGAGTGAATTTTCCGTTAAACTTTCCGTTTTTGCAATTACTTTCCAGCTGTACCTTGCCACTCTCATACCAGGTAGTATAAGGTCCGTTTTTTAAACCATTCTTGTAAGTAGATTTTTGCTCAATTTTTCCACTTGGATGATAATTGATCACATCTTTGTTGTTGCAATATTTGTTGATGTATATGGTCCAGAGACTATCATTCATTTTTTTGAGATCATCAAAATTATTACAGGCTTCATTGAATTTTTTTTGTTTGTACCTTACTTCCCCTTTTTTAGCAACAATTTCAGCGGTTAAAGGATACCTTTTTAAAACATTATCCATGTCAATAATGGCACTGTCGTACATTTGCAGTTCAATAAAACATCCTGAACGGTTTACTACTCCTTTTATATCTGTAGGTTCAATGCTGCAGGCTCTGTTGTAGTAGATTAAAGCATTTGTATAGTCCCTGGTAGAAAAATAAAACCAACCCATGTTTTCGTTATTTTCATAGCTATCCGGCCCCAGTTCCAGTGCTTTTTTTTCTTCTTCTATGGCTTTGCTATAATTATTCATTAAGCCGTAAGCCAATGCTTTTTGGTTATATAAGTAATCTTGAGGCTCTGTTAATGTCATGGCTGTATCGAGGTAACGGATAGCCAGGTCGCCTTTTTTTTGATCGATGAATGATAAAGAAATGTTGTAATACGAATATTTATCTTTTGGATTAAGTCTTAGTGCTTCGTATAAATCTTCATCTGCTCCTTTAAAATCGCCTGACTTGCTTTTTGCAAGGCCTCGTACGGTGAGTGATTTATAGCGGTCTTCCATTCCCTGTTCAAGAGATTTATCAAGCCAATAGATAGCTTCCTTGTATTTCCCTTCATTATAATTTTTCATTCCTAGGTTAAAGTTAATCTGCGTAAATGCAGGAATACACATTAACAGGAACAACGTAATAATAAGCAGTTTTTTTAGCATGATTAGTTTAGCATTTTTAAAAATTCCTCTTCATCAATCATTTTTACACCAAGAGATTCAGCCTTCTTCAGTTTTTCGGGACCCATATTATCACCGGCCAATACAAAGCTTGTTTTTTTGGAAATGGATCCTGAATTTTTTCCTCCATTGAGTTCAATCATTTCTTTGTATTGATCGCGGCTGTGCTTTGTAAATACACCACTGATCACAAAGGTCAGGTCTTTTAATTTATCGGTTCCGCCCTGTTGCTGGTCTTCGCTTAACGCAAATTGCAGCCCGGCTGTTTTTAAACGATTAATAATGAGTTTGTTTTGCTCATTCGAAAAGTACTGATGTAAACTCACAGCAATAATTTCTCCCACTTCGTCAATAGCCAGTAATTCTTCTTTACTTAAATTTAAAAGTATATCGAGTGTTTTCACCTTTTTTGCAATTTTTTTGGCAGTTGTTTCTCCAACATGCCGTATGCCAATAGCATATAACACCCGTTCAAAAGCTACTTGTTTACTGGCTTCCAGACCTTCTATTAAATTATTAGCCGATTTTTCGGCCATACGTTCCAGGGGAAGCAGTTGTTCTTTTTTCAGATCATACAAATCGGCAATATTTTTTATTAATCCTGCATTGTAGAGTTGAACAATCGTTTCTCCACCAAGGCTGTCAATATTCATAGCTCTGCGCGACACAAAATGTTCTATCCTGCCAATTACCTGTGGTGGACAGGCATTTTCGTTCGGACAAAAATGATTGGCTTCGCCTTCGTTGCGTTCCAGTTTGCTTCCACATTCAGGGCAATGGTCTATGTATTGCGTTTTTACAGAATTAGGATGGCGTTTGCTGAAATCAACGCCAATGATCTTAGGAATAATTTCTCCGCCTTTTTCTACAAATACCTGGTCGCCTAAGCGTACATCCAGTTTCTCAATAATATCGGCATTATGTAGCGATGCGCGTTTAACGGTGGTTCCACCTAAAGGCACAGGCTTTAAATTAGCAACAGGTGTAATAGCGCCTGTTCTGCCCACTTGATAGGCAATGCTGAGTAATTCGGTACTAACCTGTTCGGCTTTAAACTTATAAGCGATGGCCCAGCGGGGTGATTTAGAAGTAAAACCAAGATTTTTTTGAAGCTTGAAATCGTTTACTTTAATCACAATGCCATCTGTATCATATGGCAGATCAAAACGTTTTTTATCCCAATAATTTATAAACTCCAGCACTTCGTTTATTCCCTTGCAAAGCTTTGCTTCTTCCGAAATTTTAAAGCCCCAGGATTTGGCAGCCTGTATGCTTTCGAAATGGGTTTTAAAAGGTAAATCCTCACCCATGACATTGTATAAAAAACAATCAAGCTTGCGTCTGGCAACCTGTGCCGAATCCTGCATCTTCATTGTGCCGGAAGCTGCATTACGAGGGTTGGCCATAGGTGATTCACCAATTTCTTCGCGCTCTTTATTAATGGCATCAAATACAGGGCGTGGCATAAATACTTCTCCACGTATTTCGAAGCGTGGCGGGTATGTGCCATGTAATTTTAAAGGAACCGATTTAATCGTTTTGGCATTGGTCGTTACTTCATCTCCCTGCACACCATCGCCACGTGTAATGGCCTGTACTAATTTTCCATCTTCATAAATTAAACTGATCGATAAGCCATCAAATTTTAATTCACATACATATTCCACTTGCCCCGAATCTTCCGTTGATTGATGACCAAGTCCCTCGCGCACCTTTCTGTCAAAATCGATCATATCCTCCACACTATAGCTATTGCTAAGAGATAACATCGCATACTGATGCTTTACCGTATTAAATGTTTTGGTTATTTGACCGCCCACACGCTGACTTGGGGAATCGGATAATAAAAATTCAGGAAATTGTTTTTCGAGAGAGATCAGTTCTTCCAGTAGTTTATCAAATTCAAAATCGCTAATGGTGGCATTGTCTAAAACATAATAGTTATAATTATGCTTACTAAGTTCAGTAGAGAGTTCCTGTATTTTATGTTGTGCTTCGGCAGGTGTCATATAGTTTGTAAATCTTTAACAAATTTCTTATTTTTGATTAAAATTACGCAGTAAATTTGTAAGCAGAAAATAACACTTTGAAAAAATCATTTTTAAAAATATTTTTCTCTTTAATTGTTTTCACTTATGTGTTTTCAAGCATTGGTGTTTGCCTTGTTGCCCACTATTGTGGTGGTTCTCTGGAAAAAATCTCGTTATTTTCTAAAACCAATTCATGCTGCGGAGGCGAAGAAGATGAAGCCGATGATTGCTGCAAGAATGATAGCAAACATGTTGTTTTCCAAAAAGATTTTACATTCTATAAAGTAGTTGCAGATAGCAAAGTTCCTGTACAAGACTTATTTCTACTTAAAAGAAACGGTTTAGCGGATTTTTCTTTCAAAGCCATAGCGTACAATAATTTTGTATTAACGAAAAAAAATCGCCCACCAGGTCTGGTGCAGGAAAGTATTGTTTTAAGCAGTGTTTTAAGAATTTGATAAGTGCTATGCTATTCGCCGGTTGGCGGTAGAGTAACTTAATCCAATTTTTAAAATTTAAAACACTAAAATGAAAACAATCATCATCATAATTATCAGTACGTTTTTCTCATTTAAAGTTCAGGCACAAACAACAGTAGTAACTTCTACTTTGTCTGTAAAAGGAAACTGCGATGAGTGTAAGGAACGTATTGAAAACGCAGCAGATATTAAAGGCGTAAAAAACTCCGTTTGGGATGAAACCAAACAGGCTATATCGATTACTTACGATACAAAAAAAGTTAGCCTGGATCAAATAGAAAAAGCCATTGCTAAATCCGGCCATGAAACCACTCATGAAAAAGCTGATATAAAGGCGTATAATGGTTTGCCATCTTGTTGTAAATACCAACACGAAGAGTGCAAGAAAAAATAACAACCTATGAAAAAGTTATTATTAGCCCTTTTTGGGCTTGTTTGCGCGTTTCATAGTGTTGCACAAATAAAAGGGCGCATACTTGAAATTGGCCCTAAAAAAGATACAACAGCTATTCCCGGCGTTATTTTATTCTGGGAAAACACGTCAATTAACTCTGTTACCAACGAAAATGGTATTTTTATTTTAAAAACTACACCCGAAACTAACAGACTGGTAATTCGGGCTACCGGTTATGATGCCGATACGCTTGTGATTAAAGACACCACCAAATTTGTGAAAGTGGTTTTAAAAAGCGGGATCAATTTAAATGAAGTGGATGTAGTATATCAAACAACAGGTACAGAGCTATCTTACATGAATCCTATTAAAGTGGAAACGCTTAATGAACGTTCCTTAATGAAAGCGGCTTGCTGTAATTTATCGGAAAGCTTTGAAACCAACCCGAGTGTAGATGTCAATTTTGCAGACGCTGTAACAGGTACCAAGCAAATTCAAATGCTGGGTCTTTCGGGGCAATATGCACAAATTACTAAAGAAAATATGCCTTATTTAAGAGGTCTTGCCAATGGCTATGGTTTAAGTTTCGTTCCCGGAACGTGGATTCAATCCATACAATTGAGTAAGGGGGCAGGTTCTGTTGTGAATGGTTACGAAAGCTTTACAGGGCAAATCAATACGGAGCTTCAAAGCCCGGAAACATCCGACAGGTTAAATTTTAATACTTATGCCAATGAAAATGGTCGTAATGAGTACAACTTAAATGTAAAGCATCGTTTTAACGATAAGTTCTCCGCAGGTATTTTATCGCATGCCAGCTTTAATCCTTTGGTTCAAGACCTTAATAAAGACG
Source organism: Bacteroidota bacterium (assembly GCA_040389965.1). GTDB lineage: Bacteria > Bacteroidota > Bacteroidia > B-17B0 > Aurantibacillaceae > UBA4416. Next base: position 10,351 of record JAZJZF010000061.1, on the reverse strand, counting down.
GCTTTGCTGATATTCCCATCGGTAAGCAGTATAACATTATGAATAAATACAGCTATAACAGCGGTAAGGGTTTCGAAGCGCAGTTTGGCGGAGCATATCTTACAGATAATAGAAAGGGTGGGCAGTTCAGGTCGACAATTGCTTCTGATACGATTCCTTTATATGGCATAGAAATTCAAAATACCAAATGGGAATTATATAGTAAAACGGGCTATGTATTTAAGAAAAAACCGGGAACCAGTATGGGGCTTCAGCTGTCGTATTTAAATCATGAACAGCACAATACGTACGGTTTAACTAAGTATAACGGTTTGCAGACTACTTTTTATGCTAACTATATTTATCAGGGTATTCTTAAAACTACAGCAAATACTTATAAAATAGGAGCGAGCTATACCAATGATGTGGTAAATGAAACATATAGGTATTTTGATTTTAAACGGAACGAAAAAGTAGGTGGAGCATTTGCTGAACTGGCACATAATACAGGCGAAAAATTTAATGTAGTAGCAGGCTTAAGGGCTGATTACCATAATTATTACGGTTTGTTCTTTACACCCCGTTTGCATATGCGTTATGCTTTAAATGAGAACAAAACGGTGTTTAGAATTAGTGGTGGAAGAGCTCTTAAAACAGCTAATGTGTTTGCGGAGAACATGGCTTATATGGCAACATCGAGAGACTGGATCATTAAAAGCAGCGACCTGAATATGCCTTATGGTTTAAAACCGGAAGTAGGCTGGAATTATGGCTTTAACTTTACACAAAAAATGAAGTTAAATTATAAAGATGCTTATGTTACCGTTGATATGTATCGTACTGATTTTACGCAACAGGTAGTGGCCGATCTGGATGCCAATACTCAACAGGTGATTTTTTATAATTTAAATGGTCCTTCATTCTCAAATACGGCGCAGGTTGAGTTTGGCTGGGAGGTAAGAAAACGTTTAAATATAAAAACAGCTTACCGTTATGTAGATACAAAGGTTAAATACAACGGTGGATTGTTGCAGAAACCATTTGTTTCGGCACACAGGGCGTTTATGAATGTAGCTTACGAAACAAAAAACAAACACTGGTTGTTTGACGCAACGCTACAATATAATGGCAAAAAGAGATTGCCTCAAACACTTACAAATCCTGCAGATTATCAACGTGCGTCATATTCTCCCGATTTCTATAACGTATTGGCGCAAATTACTTACGTCACTAAAATTAACCGTGCCGATTTTAATGCGTATGTGGGAGTAGAAAATGCATTGGATTATAAACAACCAAATCCGATTGTGGCAAGCGACGCGCCTTTTAGCAAATACTTTGATGCGAGTATGGTTTGGGGGCCTATTTATGGCCGAATGCTTTATGCCGGCCTGCGTTTTAAAATCAAATAAATGAAGCAGGCTCAGGTTGTTAATCGTTGAAACAGCCTGCTTTATAATGACAGCAAATGATGCTCAACAGCATAAAGGGCAATACCGGCAATGTTTTTTGAACCGGTTTTCATTAAAATATTTTCTTTATGCGTTTCAATAGTACGTGGGCTTAATGCTAAGTGTTCGGCAATATCCTTTATGGAATATTGCTTGCAGATCAGTTGCACAATTTCAATTTCACGTTCCGTAAGAGAAGATGAACTAAAAGAGGCTTTAAGCTTTTGATCATTTTTTACGCCCTTTAACATGGCTTGTGTAGCATCTTCCGTATAGTAAAAACCTTTTTCGTGCACCGAATAAATTGCTTCAATTAAATGATCAACACTTTTGTCTTTTGGCAAAAAGCCACTAACCCCTTTCTTGATCAGTTCAAAAATCAGGGCATCGTCCTTATGCATCGTAATCATAATGATCTTAACCTGCGGGAAGAGTTTTTTAATTTGGGTAGTGGCTTCAATCCCTCCAATATCAGGCATTTGCACATCCAGTAAAATAATATGAGGCTGTGTTTTTTTTAAATGATTAAGTAATTCTTTACCACTGGAAGCTTCAAAAACGATTTTAAGATCATCGTATTCACTCAATAAACCAACCAGTCCCTGGCGAAACAGGTAATGGTCGTCAACAACCGCTATTTTTATTCTTTGTGTCATGCACCTATAAAGTAAAGATAATAAAATCATAAAATTTCCGGCACAAATTTTCAGTTTTAACAAGTAGGTGCACGTAAAAATACGTGTATAAGTCAGGGTTTTTACGGATAAGTGAAAATCAGTAGTTATACGGATAAAAAAATGATTGATTTTTTTTTACTTAGTGATATGAGAGAAGTTGACGTATCTAATATAAAAATTGTACTGCATAATCCGGCTTCCATAAGCGCATGGTGCGAGGTATTGAACTGTAGCGAGAAAGAACTGTTAGGCGCTATTGCCATTATAGGCAACTCAGCAAAAGAAGTAGATGAATACCTGATTAAAAAGCGGCAGGAGGTTAAAAATTATTAACACAGCATCGCTGCTGCATACAGTAATATAAAGTTTTTGAAATTCTCACGATCGCAATATGACATGGAACACAAATACTTTTCAAAACAAGCAGAAGAAATAGCTAACCTGGGAATTTGGGAAATAGACCTTATAACAAACGCAGTATATTGGTCTGACCAGTTCTTTAAAATTTGCGGGTATAAGCCAAATGAAGTAGAGCCTTCTGTTAAACTAGGCATGGAGATGATTCACCCTGATGACAGGGAAATGGCAGAATACTTCTATGGACAAACCCTGCAGTTTGGGAAAGACTATAGCCGTGAAAGCAGGATCATACGCCCTGATGGAGCAGTTCGCCATATCTACATGCAAGCTATTGTAGATAAGGATCTCCAGGGAAAATCCATACGTTTAAGAGGAGTCTTTTTTGATATAACAGAAAGAAGGGAAGCTGAAGAGGCCAGTAGATTAAAGGACGAGCGCTACCACAATATTCTTAATTCGGTAATGGAAGGCTTCCAGATCATTGATTCTGATTTCCGCTATGTGTATCTAAATCCTACAGCCATTGCTCAAAGTCATTATGCAGAAGATAAGATCATTGGAGCTACAATGATGGAGCTTTATCCCGGTATAGAAAAAACAGTTCTTTTTGAAGTGTTGAAAAAGTGCATGGAAGAAAAGTCCGTTCAATATCTTGAAAATGAATTTACCTATCCCGATAACACAAAAGGCTGGTTTGAATTGCGAATTCAGCCTTCTACTGAAGGGCTGCTTATTTTATCAATAGATATTACCGAAAGAAAGCAGGCTGAAGAAAGCAGGCTTAAAACGGAGAAAAGGTTTAAGGCACTTATTGAAAACAGTTCGGAAGGTATTACACTAATGGATAAAAATTTTAACGTGCAATACAGAAGCCCTTCCACCGCTAAAATAACAGGCTGGGGAAATGAAGAACGTTCGTCGCATGTTAAGTTCCAGGAAATACACCCCGACGACTTACCTGCATTGCGTCAAGCCATGACCGAATTGCTTGAAAATCCATTAAAACCAATTGTAATTACTTTTAGAACAAAGCATAAGAAGGGGCATTATATTTGGCTGGAAGGCCTTATGAATAATCAGTTGAATGATAAAGAGATTCAGTCCATTGTTTTAAATTTCAGGGATATTACAGAGCGTAAACTGGCTGAAGAAAAGATCCGGCAACTGAATGATGAGCTTGAACAAAAAGTAGTGGAACGTACTGCCCAATACGATGCTGTAAATAAAGAGTTGGAATCCTTTAGTTATTCTGTATCTCACGATTTAAGAGCACCTTTAAGAGCTATCGATGGTTACGCAAACATGATAGAAGAAGATTACGAGAAAATCTTTGATGATGAAGGACGGCGGTTATTGGGAAACATCCAGCAAAACGCTAAAAAGATGAGCACGTTGATTGATGATCTATTGGCGTTTTCGAGACTTGGAAAAAAAATTACACAAAAAAAGGAGCTCG
>JAZJZF010000061.1:0-6418 GCA_040389965.1 Bacteroidota bacterium | reverse complement strand
TTTCGTCGACTCCAGAGACGGTAGCATGGTGGGTGAACATGGTGAGCGTGCTCAGCAGCGCCTTCTGTGTATTGTTCACGTTTTGGATCACGACCTACCTTGCACGCAAGCTTGTCGCCTTTGGCAAAAAGGAGCTCGACATGAATGAGCTTATCGAAGGTGTTTTAATGGATCTTAATAAATCGGTTAGCCATAATGCTGTTATAGATATTGAAACGCTTTGTCCGGCAATGGGTGATTATAGCTTAATCTACCAGGTACTGATAAATCTGATATCCAATGCTATAAAATATTCTTCCAAAAAAGAAAAACCTTTCATTAAAATTCAATCAAAAAAAGAGAAAGATCAGACGGTTTATACCATTACGGATAATGGCGTAGGATTTGATATGCAATACGCGCACAAATTATTTGGGGTATTTCAACGCTTGCACACTATGGATGAGTTTGAGGGAACAGGAGTTGGTTTGGCTATTGTACAAAGAATCATTGCAAAACATGGCGGAAAAGTTTGGGCAGACTCCAAAGTAGATGAAGGCTCTGTTTTTAGTTTTAGTTTACCCTTATAATATAACAACGAGTTATGGAAAATGAGATTGAAATTTTATTGGTAGAAGATAATCCCAACGATGCGGAAATGACTATCAGAGCATTGAGAAAAAACCACCTTGCTAACAGGATCATCCACTTAAAAAATGGTGCCGAAGCCTTAGACTTTATATATGGTAAAGGGGAGTATGAAGGAAGAGATGTGAGAGCAATGCCAAAGGTAGTATTGTTGGATCTTAAAATGCCAAAAGTAGATGGTATTGAAGTGTTGAGAACCATGAAGTCTAATGAGCTTACAAAGACAATACCGGTAGTTGTTTTAACTTCCTCTAAAGAAGATCCGGATGTAAAAACCTGCTATGAGCTGGGTGTAAATAGTTATATCGTTAAACCCGTAGGATTCGAAAACTTTCTAAAAGCCATATCAGAACTCGGATTTTATTGGTTAATACTGAATCAAAGTCCAAAATAATAGTACTAATTCCTTTTCTCATGAGTAGCCTTTTAAAAATATTATTACTGGAAGATTCCCCCGCAGATGTAGACTTGATCAAACGTGTATTAATGAAACACAATTTTATTTTTTCGATGGAAGTTGTTTCAACGAGGTCTGATTTTGAGAAAAAAATATTTGAATTTGATCCCGATATTATTTTGTCAGATCATTCTTTACCACAATTCTCTTCCCTTGAAGCACTGAATATAGCTAGGCAAAAGAAAAAAAATGTCCCGTTCATTCTTATCACGGGCTCTGTGTCCGAAGAGTTTGCCGTAGAATGCATGAAGGCAGGTGTTGATGATTATCTTTTAAAAAACAGCCTTATCAGGCTACCCTCATCTATCGAAAACATCTTGTCAAAGAATAAAGTAAAACGCGAAAAAGACATAGTGGAATCACTTCACAAAGAACTTTTAGTGGCTTATAAAAAAATTGAAGAAAGCAGTAAAAGCATCACAGACAGTATAAATTATGCCAAACTGATACAGGATGCAATGTTTATGGATAAATGCACATTGAAAAATTATGTTAAGGATTCTTTCATTATTTTCAGGCCGAAGGATATCGTAAGCGGTGATTTTTACTGGTTCTCCCGACAAAATAAAAAATTGGTGGTAGCCATTGTAGATTGTACCGGGCATGGTGTTCCGGGAGCATTTATGAGTATGATTGGTTATGGCATCTTAAATGAAATAGTGAATCTTAAGCATATTACAAAGCCTTCTGAAATCTTAAAAAAGATGAACGAAAGTTTGTACAGGGCTTTAAAAAAATCAGGAGAACACCAAAGCTATGACGGTATGGACCTTGCTGTTTGCACCATCGACGAAGAAAGCTCAGAACTTGAATTTGCAGGAGCAAACAGGCATTTATACTATTTAAAGGATAAACACATAGAGCAGATAAAAGGGAATAGATTTGGTATTGGCGGCGGGTATGTCAATTCTCAGAAAGAATTTATAAACCATAAAATCCTTTTTAATAAAGAAGACAGGATTTATTTGTTTACCGATGGTTTTGCAGATCAGTTTGGAGGAAAAAAAGGAAAGCGTATGATGACAAAAAATCTTGTAAAACTTATCGTTAATACGGCTTCCAGCTGTTTAAATGAGCAATGTTATAAATTAAATGATAGTCTTGACCAGTGGCAGGGAAGAGCAGAGCAAACAGATGATATTCTTTTGTTAGGACTTCAGTTTTAAGTTAAACTTAATGTTTTTTCTTTTTATGACTAAAGCTCGGGCAGGTATCGCATTTGTTTTTGCCTCTGAATAAAAAACAGCTCGAAAAGAGTAATGAACCTGTTAAAAAAACAACAATGATATAAAGAGATCTGGGGCGAATCATAGTTACGAAGATACGAAATCTAATTTCAAAATAAAACCTGTAAAGTCAGATCTTACAGGTTTTTGTATTTTTAACGATGTTAATATAATTCCGGATTAATAGCCTGTAAAATCTTTAAAAAATTTACATTTGTATATGAACACAAAAGAACAGTTTTTTAAAGAACAGTATATCTCCTTATTGGAGCAATTATCTGATAATGAAGTGGGTTTGTGGGGTGTACTGAGTCCGCAGGGTATGATTGAACATATGTCTGATTGTATGGGGGCAGCGTACGGAAGAATCAAATTGCCATTGTCAATTCCGGAAGAATTTGTGGAAAAAAGCCGTGCATTTGCATTAAGTGATAAACCGTTTAAGGAAAACACTAAAAATGCATTGATGTCGGAAACACCGGCTCCACTTAGAACCAAGTCTATGACCGAAGCAATCGCTGAGCTGGAACAGGAAATAAAAGCTTTTTTTGCATTTTATGATTCGCATCCCGGACATAAAGAATTAAACGCTTTTTTTGGCGAATTGAATTACGAAGAACAGTTACATTTATTACATAAACATGCCTGGCATCATTTAAAACAATTTAATTTAGATTAGTATGGACCGTAGAAGAGGAGATGACAGAAACAATCGTCAGAGCGTAAATGAAGAGAACTTGATTTTTGGAACCCGTGCGGTTATAGAAGCCGTTAATGCCGGGAAAGAAATAGATAAGATCATTATTCAAAAAGGCTTATCCAATCAGTTATATACTGAACTTCGCAAAGCTATTAAGGATTTGGATATTCCTATCCAGATAGTTCCGCCTGAAAAAATAAGCCGTATCACTACCAAAAACCATCAGGGAGTGCTGGCATTTGTTGCACAGGTAACTTATTACGAAGCCGAAGATATGCTGGCAAGTGTATTTGAAAAAGGAAAAGTGCCTTTAGTCTTAATATTGGATAGGGTTACAGATGTCCGTAATTTTGGCGCCATAGCCCGTAGTGCCGATTGTGCAGGAGTGGATTTTATTATTATTCCGAGTCGTGGTGCTGCACAAATAAATGCTGATGCCGTAAAAACCAGTGCAGGAGCCTTGAACAGGATTCCGGTATGCCGTGAAGAAAATTTAAAGAACACCATCGATTATCTTAAGGAAAGCGGTCTGCAGATCATTGCCTGTCATGAAAAAACAAGCAGCTACCATTTTAATGCAGACTTAACCAAACCTACAGCTATTATCATGGGCTCCGAAGAAAATGGGATTTCAAACGAATATATAAAACGCAGTGATATGCAGGTAAAGATCCCAATGGTTGGTAATATTGCATCCTTAAATGTATCTGTGGCAACGGGCATTATTTTATTTGAAGCAGTTAAACAAAGACTGTAAAAGCACATCTTGAAAACAATAGAAGACATACAGGAACGTGGGCTCATTAAGGAATGTATCTTTAAAACCGCGCGTTCAGGGGGGGCAGGCGGACAAAATGTTAATAAAGTTGAAACAAAAGTTGAGCTGTGGTTTAATATAAGCGAATCACAAAAACTAACCGGCGAAGAAAAAATACTCTTATTAAAGAAGCTGGCTAATAAGCTGGACAAGGAAAACAACCTTCATTTGCAGGAGCAAACAGACCGTACGCAATTAAAGAATAAAGAACTCCTGAAAGAAAAATTCTATAAACTCGTTCTTTCAGCATTAAAAGTTTCCAAGCCCAGAAAAGCAACTAAAATAAGTAAAGCCGTAAAAGCAAAACGTTTGGATAATAAAAAAGCAAAAAGCGAAGTAAAGCAATTACGTAAAAAAGTAATATAATTATGGCAAAAATATTGATCATTGACGATGAGAAAGCAATTCGCAGATCGATCAAAGAAATTCTTGAATTCGAAAAATATTCTGTAGAAGAGGCGGAGGATGGGCAACAGGGTCTGGATATGGCCCTGAAAGGAGCTTATGATGTGATTTTAAGCGATATTAAAATGCCAAAGCTTGACGGGGTAGAGTTACTTTCGAAGCTTATGGCAGCCGGAACAGAATCGTCGCTTATTATGATGAGCGGACATGGTAATATTGAAACAGCCGTAGATACAGTAAAAAAAGGAGCTTATGATTACCTTGCCAAGCCTATTGATTTGAATCGCTTGCTGGTAGCAGTAAGAAACGCCCTGGATAAAACATCCTTAGTTACGGAAACAAAAAATCTTAAAAAGAAAATCAACAAGTCGTATGAAATGATTGGCGATTCAAAAGCGCTGAATAACATTCGTGAGATGATTGATAAAGTAGCGCCTACAGATGCAAGGGTTTTAATTACCGGAAGCAATGGGAGTGGAAAAGAACTGGTAGCACGCGAAATACATAATAAAAGTAACAGAGCTAATGCCCCGCTCATTGAAGTAAACTGCGCAGCCATACCAAGCGAATTAATTGAAAGCGAATTGTTTGGTCACGAAAAAGGTGCTTTTACGAGTGCCATAGCTACACGCAAAGGAAAGTTTGAATTGGCGGAAGGCGGAACCATTTTTTTGGATGAGATAGGAGATATGAGCTTATCGGCTCAGGCCAAGGTATTACGGGCTTTACAGGAAAATAAAATTACACGGGTAGGTGGTGATAAAGAAATAAAAGTAGATGTAAGAGTATTGGCAGCTACAAATAAAGACCTTAAAAAAGAAATCGAAAAGGGTGACTTCAGGGAAGATCTCTTTCACCGTTTAAGTGTTATTCCTATTAATGTGCCTTCGTTAAACGATCGTAAAGAAGACATTCCATTATTGGCAGAACACTTTATTAACCTGATCTGCAATGATTATGGGATGCCTTTAAAAACGATCTCCAAAGCCGGAATTACAGAGTTACAAAAGAAAGACTGGACAGGAAATATTCGCGAATTCAGAAATGTGATCGAGCGTTTAATCATTCTATGTGGCAAAGAAATTACAGATAAAGACGTCAAACAATTTGCTTAATTATTATTTTTAATGTGATGCAAAAAACAACAGAAGCAGATTCCTATTACAATAACCTGGAGCAAATGAGTATTCATGAGCTTCTACATAATATGAACACCGAAGATGCTTTTGTACCTTTGGCAGTTGCGAAAGCAATTCCGCAAATTGAAAAATTAGTGGAAGTGATCGTGGAAAAAATGAAAACAGGAGGCAGATTATTTTACATGGGTGCAGGAACGAGCGGCCGCCTCGGCATATTAGATGCCAGCGAATGCCCGCCAACATATGGCATTGAACAGGGCAGAGTAGTAGGTTTAATTGCCGGTGGCGATACAGCTATTCGCAAAGCAGTAGAGTTTGCCGAAGATGATATGAAACAAGGATGGGAAGATTTGAAAAATTACGATATCAATTCAAATGATGTGGTTGTTGGTATTGCTGCCTCCGGTACAACGCCCTATGTTATTGGTGCTTTAGAAATGTGCAACGAACACGGTATTCAAACAGGTTGTATTGTTTGTAATGATAACTCACCGGTTGCCGCTGTGTCTAAATTTCCGATAGAAGTCGTAGTGGGTCCTGAATTTGTAACAGGCTCAACCAGAATGAAATCGGGTACTGCACAGAAACTGGTGCTTAATATGATCTCTACATCTGTGATGATCAAATTAGGCAGAGTAAAAGGAAATAAAATGGTAGATATGGCGCTTAGCAATAACAAACTGGTTGACAGAGGCACGCGTATGATCATGAAAAATACAGGTCTTGAAGATTATGAAATGGCTAAATCCTTGCTGTTAAAGTATGGTAGCGTAAGAAAAGCAACGGAAAGTTTTAATAAATAGTTTTGTATGACCCAACAACCAAACAACCCGCTACATGGCAAAACCTTACAGGCTATTCTGGAAGAACTGTTACTGCGCTACCGTTGGGATGGCCTGGCTTACCACATTGATATTAAATGTTTTAAAGAAAACCCAAGCATAAAATCAAGCCTTACCTTTTTACGGAAAACCGATTGGGCCAGAAAAAAAGTAGAGGACTTATATATTAATACAATGGGCTCTTAGTAAAATCTGTGTAAATTAG
>JAZJZF010000060.1:0-5016 GCA_040389965.1 Bacteroidota bacterium | reverse complement strand
TTTGATATAACCTCTGTCTTTCAGTTCCTGTATAAAATCGCCAATGCCATAATCGGGTTCAGTGAGTTTATATTCCTTGTCGAGTTCAGTCAGCCAACTAATGGCTTCATCAAAATCGCCGCTGGTGTATGTAATTAATTGTTTAAAAATATCAAACAGCTTATCAAAAGGTGTTTGATCGGGTTTTGTATAATGAGAGAATCTAAATCCAAGCATGTTTGACTAACAGATTAAAAAGTGAATAGTTTAAATTTCAGCAAGTTTATGTGTCCCGCAGATTCCAAAGATCTTCGCGGGGTTTTTGTGTCAGTTCCAGCCTATCCTAAAGTAATTGGGCTATCTGCGACATCAGCGGGAAATTTTTAAACTATTATCCTTTAATTTACGTATATAAAATTATGGGAAAGCTTTATCAAATCATAATCCTTTTAATATTAATTGGCAATAAGGCTTTAGCGCAACTTCCCGATTCTGTATCCAGACCCGAAAACTATATTAAACTGAATTACGATAATGATTTTTTTAGTGCCACCGATCGTTATTATACGCAGGGGATTCAGTTTCAGGTAATTACTCGTTACATTAAATATTCACCTTTTTCCTATGCCTTGATCTCTTTGGGTAAAAGAGCGAAAAATTATTATGGAATTAACATTGAACAGGATTGTTTTACACCAAAAAGCATCCGTTACGATACGATTAATTATTTGGAGCGGCCTTTTGCAGCTACGGTTTTTGTATCTCATTTTTTAATATCGCTTGATGCGGAACGCAAACAATTACTACAAACTCAATTAGACCTTGGTGTTATTGGACCCTGTGCGCGTTGCGAAGATGAGCAGAAAGCCATACATAAAGCGCTTGTAAACATAAGGCCTTTAGGTTGGGAAGCACAAATTGCTGCGGATTATATCATTAATTACCGCGCCGGGTATGAAAAAGCAATTATCTATTCCAGGTATGCCGAGTTGATGGGTAATGTGGCTTTGCGTGCAGGAACTCTTTATAACGACGGATCATTGGGAATTCATTTCAGAGCAGGCCTTATGAATCCTTATTTCAATAGCCTTGGCATTCAAAAGAACGGCGGACGGAAATTCCAGATCTATGTTTTTTTTAAAGCCAATGCACGTGCCGTAGGCTACAACGCTACTATGCAAGGTGGTTTGTTTAATGCCAACAGTATTTTTACAGTTCCTTCAGGCGATATCAGTCGTATGGTTTACGACGGAACAGCCGGAATTAATTTGGTGATTAAGCGGATGCAGTTGGAATACAGTCGGTCTTACATTACCCGAGAATTTGCCAGAGGTGTAGATCATGGTTGGGGAAGGGTAGCCATTGCCGTTGGGTTTTAAATAATTTAATTGAAAATTATTTTAAAATCTTAAACTTCAAAACAAATTTCTTTTTTTGTATTAAGCTTCGCCAGTCGATGAATAGCAGGGCGCATAGCATCAATAGGCTTGCCAGTAAGCCACATATAGATTGCCAGGACATAAGATTGGATTTAAGGGTTTCAATATTTTCGGAAGCATATTTTCCCATGGTAAGGGCAACAGCATCGCTTGTGAATTTGCCGACGAAAAAAGCGGGAATGATGTATATGGGCCTAAGTTTTGCAATGCCTGCAGCTACGAAGAGGGGGGTAGTGGGCAAGGGGAGAAGGGAATATGCCAGGATAGCGGTTTGACTTTTCCATCCTTTTTCTTTCATTTTTTTTCCCAGAAATTCAACATCTTCATTTTTTGAAGCTTTAAAGTATTTATTTGATATGCCGGGAACATACAATGACATCACATATCTGCCAATAATAGAACCCGCAACTCCAATGCAAATCACTGCCCACAAATCGAGTTTAAATACGATTTGCAAAAAGATCATGATAGTAAAAGCCGGTAAAAAAGGAAAGGGAACGATGTCAAACGCCAATGCTCCCAAAAAGACTAATACATATTGCCACCACATAATCTATAGTTTAGTATATACCAGCAATTTATATGCCTGCCGGCAGTAAATAAAAAGCGCAGCTATTCATTAACCACACTTTAATAATTAAGATTTTTAATGCTACTTTATCTCGATTTTAAAAATCTTTGATTCTTTTTTATCTGCTCTTAAGCGGTCTACGATCACATTCTTGCTTACAGATTCAAAGTATCTTGGATAAACATGTATCTCCTCATCTTTAATATTAAAGATCGATTTTTTGGTCATTTTTCCTGCCTGATCTATTTTCACGCAAGTCAAATACCCACCGGCTCCACTGGAATGTGAGGCGGGAGCTTCAGTTAAGGGCAGGTCAATATTTTTGATATTATCTAAATAAAAAAAGTAATCTTCTCCGTTATAGTTATGATGATGGTAAGAAAGATCGGCTGTACCTGAGCCGGATTGCTGTTTCGGGATTTTATTGCACCATAATGTTTTACCATTCTTATCGGCTTTTAAAACCAAAATATCATTATAGTAATATGTGTAAGTCGTGTAAGAGCTTCTGCCATTGTAATAGGTATGTGTTACCACGTAATATTCCTCACCAATAATCAATACGCTGCCATCTTCATTAAAAACAATTTTATCAAATACCAAATTTGAAGCTTCAAGGTCAGCGCCTTTGTCTTCTTTTTTATCCATTTTTTTCTTAACCCTTTCGCTTTCGTAGGCTTTTAGCACCTCGGAAGGGAATTCGCAATAAGTAGTGCGGATATCTTTAATAGATTTATTTTCATATTCTAAACGAATAATATAAGCTCCATTAGAACCACCGCTATTTCTTTTATCAGAATAGTAACCGGTAATAATAATATCATGGTTCAGGTCTTCAGACAATGCTACAGAATTGGTGTATTTATTATTTAAATTTATTTTTATGGCTTGCAGAGTGTTATTACTTTGGTTTACTCTAATAAGTTCATACCTGTAGGCATTTCTACTGTCCTTGTCCTTGTTCACTTCTCCATCTAAAGAATTGTTTATTTTCACTTCGGCAAGTATGTATATGTTTCCTCTTGAATCAATATCGTAATCCAGGTTATTCATATCATATTCCGAATAAGGCATTTCAATTTCAGCAGCATACAACTTATTCATTTTATCATCAAATAAATTAAAGCCGATAATATCCCTGCTTAATTTATCGTTCCTTATTTTGGGTTTAACTCTGTAAGTCACTAATAATTTATTGCTGTCGGTTGAGTAATAAAAACGGTATTTATTATAAGGATCAAGCCTTCCGGTTTCTACTAATTTAACTTCGGGGGCATTAAATTTTAAGGTGCTTTTATCAAAAGGAAGTGCAAATAAACGTTCTGTTTTTGTTTTTCTGTCCCAGGTTGAATAAAACCAAAAGAAATCTTTTTTTACACTGAAAAATCCTTCGTTGGCAAATTTATTGCTTTTTTCAGGGAGCGATACGGTTTCCTGTTTTTTTACATTTTTAAAATTTTCATCATAAATCTGTACGATCATATCTTCGCCTTTGTCGTAATAAATTTCGGCATATTCATTAGCCGAAAACTTATAAAAACCAAGATCTGCATGTTTTTTTATAGTTTCAAACGGGGTGCTGAAGCCATACGTTATTTTTTGTGCCAGCAGAGGAATAGCACAGGAAAGTAATAATGAAAGTGAAACTATTTTTTTCATGGGACTTATTTTTGATAAATATATAAAATAAAAAGCCATCCGCTAGCTAGGGGATGGCTTTCATTATAAATGAGTAGCTTTTATTTCTTTTTAGCGGCTGCTTTCTTTGCCGGTGCCTTTTTAGCGGCCACTTTCTTAGGAGCTGTTTTTTTGCTGGCGGCTTTTTTTACAGTCGGTTTCTCACCTGCTATTTTTACCACTTTAGCTTTTTTTGGAGCGGCTTTCTTGGCACCTTTTTTATCAAATGCTTTAGGAACCTGGGCAACAATCATTGCTTTTACTTCATCAAGGGTTAAAGCAGATAATTCGTCAGGAGTAAATTTGCCACCGCCATTTTTAATTAATTTCAGCATGAGTTTACCGAATTTAATTTGTGGGCCCCAACGTGCGTTTTCAACAGATATTTTTTCTTCAGGCCAGTTTTGAATATAACGGTTCGCTTCCTTTTCTAATTTTTTCTCAATTAATTCGTTAATGTCGCTTTGTGATAAATTATCGAAATCATATGCTTTTGGTACATTAATAAATAAGCCATCGTATTTAATAAACGGACCAAAACGGCCTTTGCCTTTGGTAACGCCTTTGCCCTGATAATGAGCAACAGGAGCATCTGCCAGCTCTTTTTCCTTAATAATTTCAACGGCTTGTTCCATATCAATCGTTAAAGGATCAATCGTTCTTGGTATGGATATAAAAGCTTCGTCTAATTTAATATAAGGGCCAAAACGGCCTACACCAATAATAACCTCTTTTCCTTCGTAAGTTCCTAAATTCATAGGTAACTTAAACAGGTCAAGTGCTTCTTCTAAAGTAATGGTTTCTAAACTTTGATTTTTTCGTAAGCTGGCAAAGGTCGATTTTTCTCCTGTTTCTTCATTGGTTTCTCCAATTTGTGCCAATGGCCCAAATCTGCCAATCCTTACAATAACAGGTTTTCCGCTGTTAGGGTCAATTCCTAATTGGCGTTCTCCGCTGGCACGTTCACTATTTTCCATAGTGTTTTCAACGGTTTTATGAAATGGCGTATAAAAACCTTTCAGCATTTTTTGCCAGTCTAAATTTCCTTCTGCAATTTCATCAAACTCTTCTTCTACTTTAGCAGTAAAATGAAAATCTAAAATATTTGGGAAATATTGAAGTAAGAAATCATTTACTACCATACCAATATCGGTAGGGAATAATTTTGCTTTTTCAGCACCAGTATTTTCTGTTTTTACTTCTTTAACGAGGTTTTGTTTTACCAGACTCAATTGTGCATATTGTCTTGGAGTTCCTTCCCTGTCGGTCTTCTCCACGTAGTTACGTTTTTGAACAGTACTAATGGTTGGAGCGTAAGTAGAAGGACGACCGATACCCAATTCTTCTAAT
>JAZJZF010000059.1:0-29799 GCA_040389965.1 Bacteroidota bacterium | reverse complement strand
GAAATAGCAGAACCGCCACTTCCTGTATATTTATAATGTAATACCAATCCAAAAGTATTGCTTAAAGACGTTGTTGGAAACTCGCCGTAACCTAAAAGGGTGCTTCCAAGATCGCATACCCATATGTTTATATAACGTGTTACGTCCCATGCATCATCGCCACCTGAAGCACTTGATTTAACTGCATCATTCGTACTAAAAGCACTAACAGTAGTAGCCTTATGAACAACGCCTGTTGTCGCATTTCCATTTGGATCGCGTTGTGCTAAGCAAAAACGGATATTAGCACCTGATGCTACCGTTGAAAATGTGGCTTGGGTAACTTTACTGGCATCTGCATTAAATCTGGCGAAATCGTCGTTTAATACCTGTACCTGCGAAGCAGCCTGTGCATCCGTAATGTTTTCGGCCGCACCATTATAAAGTACGTGCACTACAACAGGTACAGTAACAATAGGGTTGCTGCTTGTTCTTGCAACGGTAATACCTGCAGCTCTATCCTGCAAATACTGTTCTATAACCTGATTATACTGATTCAGGTCCGATTGATAGTTTGGCCTGGTTTGCATTAAATATTGGTGGTGCAGAATCGTACCACAACTTCTTTGAGGAGGAGTTTGCCCAAATGTGTTTATACAACATACAGCAAAACTAATTAAGAGTAAAATTTTCCTTGTCATAAGTATGTGTTTTAGTTTTTACTAATTAAGAATACCTGATTCAGAGTTCAAAATTATTGAGGCAATTTTTTTAAAAAATCGTACTCCTGTTTTTTAAAAATGTTAAAATCGCCTGCAACCCAGTAAAAACAATATTTCTAAAAAAATAAAAAAATTTAGATTTTGTTGAAATTGTTCGTAAAGCAGAGGCGAACTTGTAGGCTTTTTGTAAAATAATTCTATAATTATTTTTTTAACGCTGATTTTAATCTCATAATTAGACAAAGCAACGCCTGTGTCAAAAAATATTGAATCGGAAATCAACGAAGATAAAGGTGCTTTTTTTGTAGATAAATGTAATTTAAGGTAACGCTATTTCTATCGATGTTTTTTGTACATTTCAGATATATAAACACATTATGAAAAAAACAGTGCTCTTTATCTTTGCCTTTATAGCAGCTAACCCGTTTTATGCGCAGCAATGTAATTGTCCCGAATCGTTTGACTGGATGGTGCAAACTTTTGAAAAAAACGACGCCGGATTTCAATATGTAGTTGATAAAAAAGGCAAAGCCGATTACGATAAGCATACCCTTTTACTTAAAGAACAGGCGCAAAAGACATCAAAAACAGAGGAGTGCGGTAAACTCATGTACAGCTGGTTAAGGTATTTCAGATCAGGTCATATTGCTATATCTGTTAAAGAGCAGAAAGCTGAACAGCCGGCCGCTTCTCATGAAGAGATAAGAAAGCTTTATAAAAATGAGCCAACCATAAACCTTACGGAAAAGCAGTTTCTTAAAGTTCTTGAAACAAAAAAGAACAAGGCCGACATAGAAGGTGTTTGGACTAATGATACTTATAAGATCGGGATCATAGCCGATGAAAAAACAGCGGGAAAATTTAATGGCTTTATTATTAAAGCAGATAGTGTATACTGGATGCCGAAGCAGATCAAAGTGCAGCTGATGATAAACGACAACAAAACCTATTCGGCAGATTATTACATGCGCGATCACTCAAAGCAAGCCGCCAGTGCTAAACTGATAGGTACTGATAAAAACGTATTGCTGTTATTTAATAATTACTGGAAAAGAGAATATGCTAAATCTCCACTCACAAAAGGAGAAAGCATACTGCTTCAATTTTCGAATTCAACCAAACCCTTTCTCGAAAAATTGAGCGACAAAACGCTTTATTTACGCATCCCTTCCTTTTTACATGAGCAAAAACAATTTATAGACAGTGTTCTTGCAAAAAACGACAAGCTTATTAAAAGTACAGCAAACCTTATTATTGATATCCGAAACGGCACAGGTGGGAGTGATGGGGCATATAGCGAGATCATTCCTTATTTATATACCAACCCTGTACGCGAAGTGGGTGTGCAGCTATACGCTACAGAACTAAATGCCAAAGCGTATGAAGAGTATGCCAAAGATTATACCGATTCAAGTAGCATTCGTTATTTCAATGACGTAGCTAAACGTATGAGAGCTAAGCCTGGCACATTCATTAATAACTCCGACGAAATTGCTTATTCGGATACTTCCGACACTGTATTTCCTTATCCGCAAAAAGTGGCTATTATTTGCAATCACAACAATGGCAGCACCGACGAGCAATTTTTATTAGGAGCCAAACAAAGCCGTAAAGTAAAAGTATTTGGTATGTCAACAGGCGGCATGCTCGATATTTCGAACATGAACATGCTTGATTCTCCGGATGGTAAATTTACGTTAGGCTATTGCATGAGTAAAAGTTACAGGATACCGCATTATTGTATTGATGGCATTGGCATACAGCCCGATTATTTTATAGATGATATGATTGAGACTTACAACTGGATCAATTATACACAGGGCATACTGGAGTATTAAATATAAATCCCAAAAATTGTAGGCTTCTTTACAAAATCAGGAATGTCGCTTTTCTTCCAGGCGGCAATGGTTTTAACCATAATACTTTCGTCGCCAAGGGTAATATTGGTTGCTACTAATAATTTAGAAGTTGGCGCCAAATTTTTTAAAAGATCTTCAAATAAATTCTGATTACGATAAGGGGTTTCGATAAAAAACTGAGCCTGCTTAAATTTAATAGTATGTTGCTCCACTTCACGAATGCGCTTTAAGCGTTCTGTTTTATCAATTGGTAAATAGCCAATAAAGGCAAAGTTTTGTCCGTTAAAGCCACTGGCCATAATTGATAACACAATAGAACTTGGCCCAACCAGTGGTACAACCTTAATTCCTTTCTGGTGTGCTATTTGTATCATTTCTGCTCCCGGATCAGCAATACCGGGACATCCGGCGTCGCTCATGAGTCCCATATCATGCCCTTGTATGAGGGGCGTTAAAAAAGAAAGTAGTTCTTCCTGCTTTGCATGCTGATTAATTAAAGAAAATTCGGCCCTGCTTATTTCAGGGTAAGCGCATTGCTTTAAAAAGGCGCGCGCTTCTTTTGCATTCTCTGCAATAAAATACGTTAAGGTTTTAATCAGGTCAAAATTTTTCTGAGGAAGTACATCTTTCAGATCTTCTCCGCCAAGACCAACCGGTAATAAATATAAAGTGCCTGTCATAGTAAATTAACTGTAATGAATTTATGTTTATCAATAGACAGAATTCCATCGTCTATCATTGTATTTATAACCAGTGTCATGCGTTTGGTATTAACCGACGGAAAATGTTTTACCAGTTCGTCGAGTTTCATGTTATGATTGGATGCTTCCACTTTGATCTGTTCTTTTAAGCCTTTATCTGTGCTTAAAATCACTTTATATTTTTCGATACACACATCGCAGTAGCCGCAATCTTTATAATCTGTTTCGTTAAAATACGAAAGCAATAAACGGCTTCTGCAGATAACCGTTTCGGTTACATAATGCACCACACTGTTTAACCGGTTAAGTGCCTTTTGCTTAAGAACAGGGTAATTGACAAGGCTTATGCTTTGGTGTTTCAGGTTTATTCTGTTTTGCAGAAAAACAAGTTTGGGTAAAGTGGTTTGCGGAATAAAAGATAAGACTCCCTGTTTATTTAATACTTCCAACTGCTGTTGCAAAAGCGATTCCGAATATTTTGTGCGGTATGCCAGGTCTTTTTCTTTAATATAAACGTATTGCTCCCAAAGGCCTCCATAGCTTCTCAGCAATGTTTTAATTAATGGCTCGTAGCTCGGAAATTTTAACTGGAAATTATACAGATCCTCTTTTCCCATCAGCATCATTACTTTAGGCGGCTCATAGCCACTATCCAAAAAAGAAAAATATCCTTCTTTCTCAAGGCATTTGATGGAATTAAATAAGGTAATAGGTTTCAGGTTATAATTGCGGGTAACTTCATCCATGTTAAAGCTTATTGATAAGCCTTCTCCGCTTTCTACGGGCACCTGGTAATAATTAAAAATGGCCTGATACGACTGTTTGATCTCCTCTACAGAAGGTGTTTTCTCTTCGAACTGCTGTTTCAAAGAATCAACATCCTGTGGATGCGTCAGTAAAACAGCAAAAGCAGACTTACCATCACGCCCTCCCCTGCCCGCTTCCTGAAAATAAGCTTCGAGGCTTTCGGGTAAATCCATATGCACTACAAAACGGACATTCGGTTTATCGATACCCATCCCAAAAGCATTGGTAGCAACAATAACCTGTGCTTTGTTATCGATCCAATCCTGCTGAATAGAAGCTCTTTCATTGGCATTAATGCCTGCATGGTAAAAGGAAGAAGAGATCTTATTTTGAATAAGCCATTTACAAATCTCCTGCGTTTTTTTACGGTTACGTACATATACAATGCCTGAACCGCCCACATTATTAATGATCTTAAGCAGGCGGTCGTATTTATTTTCTTCCTGCTGTACAATGTAACGTATATTCTCTCTTTCAAACGACTGGCGGAAAACACCCGGTTTTTTAAACAGCAGTTTTTGCTGAATATCTTCTACGACTTCTTTTGTAGCCGAAGCGGTAACAGCAATGATATTAACGTTAGGAAAATATTCTCTTAATTCTGCTATTTGTAAATAGCTTGGTCTGAAATCGTAACCCCACTGTGAAATACAATGCGCCTCATCTACGGCAATTAAACCTACGGGAAGGTATGATAATTTTTGCCGGAAGGTTTCATTAGCGATCCTTTCGGGAGAAACATATAAAAACTGCACATGCCCATAGGCGGCGTTATTGAGGGCAATATCCATTTCTTTGGCGTTCATTACCGAAGTAATGGCTACAGCGCTAATGCCCCTGCTTTTTAAATTCTGCACCTGGTCATTCATTAAAGCAATAAGCGGAGAAATAACCAGGCAGGTACCGCCAATGACAAGGCCCGGAACCTGGAAACAAATAGATTTACCGCCACCGGTAGGCAAAAGCGCCAGGGTATCTTTTTTATTAAGAACCGAAAGGATAATATCTTCCTGCAAAGGCCTGAATGAATTATGGCCCCAGTGTTTTTTTAGGTAAAAATGAATATCCTGCTTCTCTGTCAAACTATAAAAATAGGCTTTCTAAAATACTCTTTTTCGCCGTCATTTTTAAAACAATTATTGCTCCTCGTAAAAATACCTATAATGTCCTAAAACCTACCTTTTATGGCAATAGTACAGCCGGTTACAAAGTTGAATATATTTATAACTCTATTTTTACTATTTTTATACAGACCCTCTAAAAACTATGAACATGAAAAAGCCACTACTCCTTTTTTTCTTCCTTACTTTATGCACTCTATCCAAAGCTCAAAGCTGGTGTCCAAACATTGGTACTTACTGGTATTTTGATGCTCCTAACAGCCCTAATTTTTGTAATGGCTACGTAAAATATGATTATTACCAGGATTCACTTATTAATGGCAACAACTGCCAGATGATTAGGCGTTACCGCGAGAATTCATGCATTAACGGCTCTCATGCAGGATACATTACACCCATTTTTACTTATACCAACAGTAACAAAGTAGTGTATATGAATGATTATACTTCTTCAGCAAGTGTTCAAACACAGGTATTTGATACCTTGTTTTGGTTCAATGCACCGATAGGTGCCAAATGGCTGATGCTTCCTCAAAGTTACAATTGTACATATTCCACCGCTTGCGTTGTAACGGTACAGGATACAGGTCACAGGACAGTTCAGGGTATTAACCTGAGATGGCAGAAAGTAAATTATATAGCCCAAAGCGGAGGCCCCGTACAAACGCTTCAGGATACCATTTATGAACGTTTTGGTTACCTGAGAACCGAGCCTTTTAATACCCAAAATTTTTGTGCTACAGCAATAGACATTCAAACCTCCAGAATTTTCAGGTGTTATGGCGATAACCAGTTAACCAACTTAAAATATAAGTACACAGGCGCTTGTGATTATTATGACAATACAGGTATACCTATAGGCATTCATGAAACGAAAGTCACAGATGATAATTTTATATTATCTCCTAACCCTGCCGCTTCTGTTTTACAGATTAGCAGTAAGGATAAGGCCTGGGAAAACTCCCTGATAGAAGTACAGGATGCCTTGGGAAGAACAGCTCTCAAAAGTGCCTATACCAGTAGTCTGGACATTAGTACACTACAATCCGGAATCTATTTTATTGTATTTAAAAATGGTGTGGATCTCAAATCCTTTAAAATTATAAAGGAATAATTCTTAATTTACGGATCATTAGCGTATGAACCGTATTCATTATTATTTTTTAGTATTAGTTACAGCGCTCTTTATGAGCTCATGCCTGTTGTTTCAGCCCTCGGCCAAAAAGCTTAGCAGGCGTGCTTTAACTGCCCATAAACAATATGATGCCGTTATTGTACCTGGTGTGCCTTTTATTGCTCCCAACTGGGATATGACCATGGAAATGCGGGTAATGTGGGGCGTGCACTTATACAAACGGGGCTCCACTAAAAAAATAATTATGAGCGGAAGCTCGGTCTATTCGCCTTATGTGGAAGCACAGATCATGAAACTTTACGCCATAGAAATGGGTGTTCCTGCAGATGATATTATAGTTGAAAGTAAGGCGCAACACAGTACAGAAAATGTATGGTACGGCTATAAGCTGGCAAAATCAATGGGTTACGAAAACATTGCGCTCAGTACAGACCCCTTTCAAACACGGATGGTATATCGTTTTGGAAAACGCAGACTAAAACAACTGAAGTATTTACCTGTATTATTTGATACTCTAAGAACTCTGCCAAGAGATACGCTTCATATAAAATACGAAGGCTACAAAGTGCCGAATTTCAAACCTATTACCGAAACCCAAAGCCTTTGGTACCGCCTGATGGGAACTATGGGAAAACATATCAATTTTAAGGAAAAATAACACCTTATGAATCCTGTTATTTTTTAAATTTACTGGTAACATTTTCACAAAAGAAATCCCTCCATGAAAGCACTTTTACTTGTTATTACATGTACTTTTTTCTCCCTGGCTACTTTCGCGCAATCGGAAGAAGGTCTTGTAAAATGGTTGAGTCTGAAGGAAGCGCAGGAACTAAATAAGAAACAACCTAAACCCTTTATCATTGATATTTATACCGATTGGTGCGGATGGTGTAAGCACATGATGAAGACCACCTATTCGAACCCAAATATTGCTGCTTATATCAATACGTTTTACTACCCCGTAAAGTTTAATGCCGAAACCAAAGATACCATCGAATATAACGGTAAGATCTATAAGCCTACATCGCCCAGCCCGAAAACACCACACGAACTGGCCATTAAATTTTTAGGTAATAGCCTGAGCTACCCCTCTACTATTTTTGTAAGCAATAATTTTGAGTATAATTTACTGTCGCAGGGTTTTATGGAGGAAAAAAAGTTGGAACCTTTATTGGTATATACCGTTGAAAACATATACAAAGCGGCTCAGTACGAAGACTATGCCAAACAATTTGAGCATACTTTTTACGATACCAATTTTGTAAAAGCATCGGTTAAAACCTACAGCTATAAAGAAATTGAAAAGCTTCAAAAAAAGAAACCAAAAAAAGTATTGATCAACATCTACGCCGGTTTCTGCAACTCATGCAAGGTGCAAACTGCTACTACGTTTAAAGATACTGCCATTGCCAATTATATTAATAAGCATTATTACCTTATGAATTACGATGCAGAGAGCGCAGACACCATTTTATTTAAAGGCGAAAAATGTTTTAAGACACTGGTTAACGGTTATCCATTTAACACCTTTGCTTTAAAAGCAACCAATAACCGTTTAAGCTTTCCAACCGTGGCTATACTGGATGACAAGCAAAACAGCCTGGATGCGCTTAATACCTTTTTAACGCCGGGGGCCTTATTACCTATTTTAAAATACTATTCAGAAGATAAATACAAAACCACACCGTGGCCGGATTACATCAAGGCTTATAACGAAAAGAAAAAGTAATTCAATAGGAATTAAACCATAAACAAAATGCTCCTTTCGGAGCATTTATTTTTTACGAATTAAATTTGAAAGAAGAAATTAAAATTCAAACTTGTATCCTATTCCTTTAATGGTTTTAATGTAAGTATCTCCTAATTTTTCACGAAGCTTACGAACATGTACATCTATTGTTCTGTCGCCTACTACTACTTCATCTCCCCAAACCTGCTCCAGAATATACTCACGTGTAAATACTTTACCGGGCTTGCTGGCTAATAAAGACAAGAGTTTAAATTCTTTTTTAGGAAAAGAAATTTCTACATCATTTTTATACACCATGTATTTTTCCTTGTCAATTTTAATTCCACCCAAATCAACCTGCGAAGGTTTTTGTTGTTCAGGCGAATACCTTCTTAGCAATGCTTTTATTCTGCTAATGAATACACGTGGCTTAATTGGCTTTGTGATATAATCATCTGCACCAACTTCAAACCCTGCTATTTGCGAGTAGTCTTCGTTTCTGGCGCTCAAAAAAGCGATCATTACATCTTTAAGTGCAGGAAGTTCCCTAATCTCGCGGCAGGTATCAATACCATCCATTTCGGGCATCATCACATCCAGTACAATTAAATTTGGGATTTCCTTTTTGGCTATCGCTATGGCGTCTTTCCCATTTAAGGCTGTATAAACCTGGAAATCTTCCTTTTTTAGATTGTAGCTTAAAAAATCCAAAATGTCCTGTTCGTCATCAACCAGCAGGATCTTATACATATTATTGTTTTCTGTACTCATATCTTTCTATCGGCACAAAGTTAAATCTAATGCCAGATGCTAACGTTAAATTAACATTAAGAAATTGCTTTGTTATAGTTGTATTTTAAAATTAAGCAAAGCAATAACAGCTTTTGTACTTGTAAAATTAAGCATTTTAAACCTTTTTTTATAAATAAATCGAAAAACAAAGGGTATAACTGATTTTAAAAACAATTCATCGATTGTCAATCTATATTAATCTAAGTTCAGCAATAGCTAACATTGGCTTTGCAAAAACATAATGTCCGTGGTTTTATTTTACGAAATATTTTAACTACTAAGTTTAAACGCCACTTTATGAACTTCATTACAAAAACAACTTCTCTCGCGCTTATCGCAATAGTCTTTACGGCATGCTCTACAAAAAAAACAACTAACGATCTAAAAAATACGGACAGCAATACCATACATATTAAAGGTTCGGATACAGAATACCAAATGGTAAAAACACTGGCAGACGAATACATGAAGCTTCATCCTGAAATTACCATTCATGTAGAAGGCGGTGGTTCAAATGAAGGAATTAAAGGGCTTCTACACAGCGAAATTGATATTTGTAATTCTTCTCACATTATTAAAAACAGCGACATTACAATTGCCAAAGGAAACAATATTGTTCCTAACCCTATTATTTTTTCGGTTGACGCGGTTGCCATTATTACAAATTACAAATTGTGCATTGATAGTTTATCTACCACACAAATTACACAATTGCTTAGCGGGAAAATTTTAAACTGGAAAGAACTTGGCGGAGCCGATATTCCGGTAACCGTTTACGGCAGAAATAAATCTTCGGGTACGCAGGACTATATCAAAGAAAAATTTGAAAAAGGACCTACAAAGGCTCATACAGTAGAATTAAAAACCAATGAAGAAATTGTAGAACATGTTATAAGCGATATTGGAGGCATTGGCTACGTGGGTGTGGGCTTTTTATTGGACACTACAGGGAAACCTAACGGGAAAATATGGGCTATGCCAATACATATTGATAACCACAAAGCCTATTCTCCATATGAACAGGAAGCCGTAAAAAGCGGAGATTACGTGCTTACACGCCCTCTTTACCAATACATTAATGGTGTACCGGGTGGCGCTATTGAAGATTTTATACTGTTTGAATTGACTAAAACAGGCCAGGATATAGTAAAACGCTTCGGCTTTTTTCCTATTAATGACAACCAGCAACAGATTAACCGTTTAAAGGGGCTCTAAGATTATTTAATATAAAGTTTACAATGAAATGAGTTATTTAGATTCGTATTAAAATAAAATTTATTTATGGCGGTTACCATCAAGCAACTTATTGATAAGAACAAACACGCTTTTGATCAGGGCTTTTACATTGAATCGATTAACCTTAGTTATATACTAGTTAATAAAGCACTTAAGCAAATTGTTAAAGAAGACTTGAAGCAAGAGGTACTGGATCAAAAAATAAAAACAACCTCCCTCATAAGCTGTATTAAAAAGGAACTGATTTCGAACATTATTTTAAAAAAGAAAATTTCTAAAAAAGTAATCAAAGATATTGAACTGTTTTCCAGTCTGTATAAGGAAATCAATAAAGAACTGAAATTTCAGTACCCCGAAAAAAAGATCTCAGAAACATCCCGCTTAGGTATAAATTGTATTGTGATCTTAAATACAAATCTTGTAAAGATCAAAAACAATCAGGTTGAATAATGCTTTGTTAACATATTAACATATTCGACCAAAAAAACATTCTTTTCTTTTAATCATCCTATTTAAAGGATAGCTGAATTATAATTCACGAAAAACGCTTTGTGGGCGCAAGATTGAGCCTGCATTCCCTTAAAAGAGTTAATAATTATCTAAACTTAGCATATTAGGTACTTCATGTTAAATGTGGAGTTTTGCAACGTGAAAACGAACCTATCGATGATATTAGAACCTTCTTTAACAGCACATGAACATGGTTTGGTATATGCGCAAACTATACAAAACGGGCTTCTGCCGAAATCGCGGCATTTTGAAAAAGCATTTAAAGATCATTTTGTACTCTATAAGCCGCAGGATAAAATTGGCGGCGATTTTTACTGGCTAACTAAAAAAGAAGATACTGTATTTTTTGTACTGGCCGATTGTACCGGGCACGGTGTATCTGCTGCAATGCTTTCGGTACTGGGGATTAGCTTATTAAATTATGTGATACAGAAAAATTTCTCAAAAGTTGGAGAATATTTAACCGAACTCGATAAAAAATGGGTGGAAACATTTAATGGCGAGGTACATGATTCTTACTTTAATAACGATTGGATGGAAATAACCTTGTTTTCATACAATACCAAAACCAAAGAATTTCAGTATGCAAGTGGTGGTGGCGAATTTGCCATCTATCAAAATAACGCCATAAAAACGTATAAAGGAAACAGCTTCCCGGTTGGCGGCTGGCAAATAGAAAAATACAGAGAGTTTGATACTCATCATGTTACAATAGATCCAAAAGCTAAACTGTACTTTTTCTCGGATGGCATAAAGCACCAGTTCGACAATACCGACAAAAAGAAATTTGGCCGCAAACGCTTGCTAAATGCCATTGAACATTATCACACATTTTCTTTGGATAATCAACACGAGTTACTTGAATTTGTTTTTAATGCCTGGAAAGATACAACACCACAAACAGACGATGTAACTCTTATAGGACTTCAACTTGAATAAAACGTCATGTTAAGTAAACATTAACGAATAAGGTTTTTTACAGGAGCCATTTAATATTAAGGTAACATACGCTTAATAAAAAACTTAATTGGGCTTTGTTTTTTTGCGGTCAGTAATAATAGATATATATGTTTCAAAAAATAAAATTAATTGCCTGCCTGTTAGTCCTGTTTTATACAACTAATGCACAAACCGGAAAAATTGTGGGAAAAATTGTAGATGCAAAAACAGGAGAAACCTTACCGGGAGCCACAGTATTGATAGAAGGCACAACTAAAGGCGCTTCCTGCGATTTAGACGGAAATTTCAGTCTTAACAATGCCCCAGTGGGCACTCATGTGCTTGTTGTTAGCTTTATTACATATGAGACAAAAAGATTAACCGGAATTAAAGTTCCTGCTAATGATGTTATTAATTTGAACATTACCCTTGATCAATCTTCTTCTCAAACGCTTGGTGAAGTAGTTGTGCAGGCCGAAGTGAATAAAGAAAACAATACTGCTTTGGTAATGCAGCAAAAAAACAATGCCAGTGTAAGTGATGGTATTAGCGCCGAAACAATTAAACGTACTCCTGATAGAAATACCAGTGATGTTTTAAAGCGTGTAAGTGGTGTTACTATCCAGGATGATAAATTTGTGATTATTCGTGGCTTAAATGAAAGGTACAATGCCTCTTATTTAAATGGTTCTCCATTACCAAGTACAGAGCCGGATAAAAAAGCATTTGCTTTCGATCTTTTCCCATCCAATATGCTTGATAATATTGTGATTAACAAAACAGCTACACCCGATATGCCGGCAGAGTTTGCAGGTGGGATTGTACAAATAAATACTAAAAGTATTCCTGAGAAAAATTTCGTTTCAATAAACGGAGGTATGGGCTACAATACGGTAACTACAGGTAAATCAAAAATAATTTACGATGGCGGGAAATATGATAAGTTTGGATTTGATGATGGTTCAAGGAAATTACCTTTACAGGTACCTGCCCTCGAAGATAAAGCATCCTGGATTTCCAATAAAGACCAGGCTCGCGTAGCAACTTATTTTAAAAATGATTGGGGTTATAGTAATTCTAAATTTGCACCTAACTCATCTGCACAAGTTGCAGCAGGTTACAATTTCAAGCTAAAGGAAAAAGATTTTTTAGGTGTTATTTTCAGTTTAGGGTATAACTCTACGCAAACGTTATATACAATGCAAAGAACTGAATACGTAGGGCTTTTAATAAAGGATAATATTGCCGCAAACGTACAAAAAGAAAACGAAGCGTTTAATAAAGTCTACCAAACCCAAACCTCTACAGGAGCATTACTTAACTTAGCCTGTAAAATCAATTCAAATAACACGATTAGCCTCAAAAATATGGCTACAGGTTATGCCGACAATAAATTCATCGGAGCTAATTCTACCAGCCCTATTGATGCACCGGGATTGCTTAACAGATCAAATACACGCTTCTTTACAGCTAACAAAATCCTCTCTTCACAATTAAACGGCGAGCACCTTATACCTGCAGCTAAAATAAAAATAGGCTGGAATGCCGGGATGAGTACAATCGACAGAACAGTTCCTAATTTACGCATTACCTCTTATTCGAAATTTGATGCCATACAGGATCCAAGTAATCCAAATCCAAAAGATACTGTTTACAGAGCGGATATTGCTAACGGACAAAATGCAGGTCCAAATTACGCAGGGTACAGGGTTTATTCAAACTTAAGTGAAAAGATTCAAAATGCTAAAATTGATATATCAAGACCTTTTAAAGTAACGGAAGATTTCAAAATTGAAGCCAAGATAGGAGGATTATACCAGGACAGAAATCGTGAGTATAGCATCAGACAATTTGGGTTGAACCAGTATTCGGCATTTGGAGTTCCCAAAGACGATAGTTTATTATACTTACCGGAAGGTGAGATCTTCTCTGCTCAAAACATGAGTGTAACTCCTTTAGGAACAGGAGGTTTTAAAGCTACAGAAATTACTCATGATGATGATAATTATAAAGCTTCTTCGAAATTATTTGCCACATACGGTATGGCTGAATTTAAATTCAAAGATAAGTTGAGACTTATTACAGGATTAAGATACGAGAACTATACGCAACAGGTAAATGTACAATACAAAAAAGTTGATTCAGTAATTGTAAAAAGCACCATTGCTGATTATTTACCATCCGTTAATTTAATTTATAACATCAATAAAGAATTTGGTGTTCGTTTAGCCTATTATAAAACCCTAAACAGAGCTGAATTCAGAGAGCTTGCAGTAACTAACTGGTTTGATCCGGAAACCCGTTTATCTATTGCCGGTAACGCAGCGCTTACAAGATGTTACATTCAAAATCTGGATGCCCGTTTTGAAATTTACCCGGGACGTGGTCAGTTGTTTACCGTATCGGGGTTTTATAAATATTTCAATACACCTATTGAACGTTATATGCTTGGTGGCAGTGAGAATCAGATCTATTACCGTAATGCCAATTTCGCAAAAGTTTACGGTGGTGAGTTAGAGTACAGAATCAACATCGGTGCAATTTTTAAAGCAGATTCTATTAAATTTTTAAACAACCTGAATCTCTTTTCAAATTTATCTCTGATCAAATCGGAAGTTAACGTAGCAGGACTTAACAGTAAAGTACCTGATACAAGAACCATGCAGGGACAGGCACCCTATATCATCAATGCAGGACTTTCCTACATCGATAATGAAAATGGGTTTAGCTTAACCGCCATGGTAAACAGAGTTGGAGACAGGATATATATTGTTGGAAACGACCAAATAGCAAACCGTTGGGAAAAAGCAAGAACAGTTATTGACTTACAGGCTACCAAATCCTTTTTCAAAAACAAATTGGAATTAAGAATCAATGTGAAGGATCTTTTGCATAAAGATTATATCATTTATTACAAAGGTAACGACAGGGCAAAAAATTCGTACGATTCGAAAGTGGATTATATAAATTTCAAAAGAAACTTTGGTAGTACTTTCTCATTTATTGTAAGCTACAAATTTTAGGACTTAACATTCCAATAACATAAACTTTAGTATAGCATAAGTTTAAATTAATTCAAAGGAAATAAAGCAAACGTATTTTTGTAAAAAATTCACAACCAGAAAAAAACAACCCAATGAAAAAACAACTACTTACAGCATTATCAGTGCTATCATTAGGTGTAAGTGTAGCTCAAACAGGCTTCTTTACTCCAACTTCTTACAGAGGTGCATTTGCACCTGCTCCAACTGCAATGTGGACAGACACATGGACAGAATGGGATCCACAAAATAAAGTTTATCCTGCTCCAACTGTAACTGTAACAGGAAACATTACTACTAATACAACATGGACAACAGGTCAAACTGTATTGTTATCAGCTCAGTGCTTTGTTAAGAACAACGCTATATTAACTATTCAACCGGGTGTTGTAGTATTAGGCGATAAATCTGTAACAGGAGCTTGCTTATTAATTACTACAGGATCTAAATTAATTGCTAACGGAACTGCTGCTTCACCTATCGTATTTACATCTAACCAGGCACCAGGCGCTAGAAGCTTAGGCGATTGGGGAGGTATCATTTTATGTGGTTTAGCTACTAATAATAGCGCTGCAGGAACAGGAACTTTAACAAATGCTGCAGGAACTAACTACGTAGAAGGTTTCCCGGTATCATCTGACGTATTATACGGTGGAACAAATGATGACGATAATTCAGGTTCATTAAAATACATCCGTATTGAATTCCCTGGTTACGTTTATCAACCAAACAAAGAAATTAATGGATTAACAATGGGAGCTGTAGGTCGTGGAACTACAATCGACTACATTCAGTCTTCTTTCTCTAATGATGACTCTTTTGAGTGGTTTGGTGGTGCAGTTAACTGTTCTCACTTAGTTGCTTACAGAGGATTAGATGATGATTTTGATACAGATAACGGTTACCATGGTAACGTTCAGTTTGCTTTAGGAGTTCGTGATCCACAAATTTCTGATAATCCTTCAGTATCTACATCAGAAGGTTTTGAATCTGATAACGATCCAAACGGGACTACTTCTACTCCTTTAACATCTGCTATCTTCACTAACGTAACTGATATCGGTCCGTTGAGAGGTGTTTTAACAGCAACTGCTGCTAGTGGTTTCCAAAGAGGTGCACGTATCCGTCGTAACTCAAACCTTAAAATTTACAACTCTATTTTAATGGATCACAAAACCCGTGGTGTATATATCGATGGTAGTTTATGTGAGACTAACGCAAATTCAGGAGCTTTAAAATTCATGAATAACATCGTTGCAGGTTATGGTGTAAGAGCTACTGAAACAGGAACATTTGGTATATTATCTGCTAATGTGTGGGTAAAAGCTCAACAAAATGATACTTTAACTTCTACAACAGGAATTTTAACTACTCCATATAACTATACGAGCCCTGATTACAGACCAGCCGGATCAAGTATAGCATTAGCAGGAGCAAACTTTACAGATACTCCTATTGCTGCTAACACTAATACAGGTTCTGCAACTTCTATTGCTAACCACGCAACAGGATTAAACACTGTAACTTTATTCCCAAATCCTTCTTCTGATTTAAGTTCATTGACATTCAATGTAAACCAAAACACAGAAGTATCTGTTTATGTTGCTGACATTACAGGAAAAACTATTTTAGTTGCTGCTGAAGCAATGCCGGTTTTTGCAGGTCAAAACACAATCAACATCAACAGCTCATCATTAACTTCAGGAATTTATTTTGTAACTGTTAGAAGTGCTCTTGGAAGAGAAACTTTGAAAATGGTAATCAACAAGTAATCTGATTTATTATATCATTAAAAACGCTCTCTTCGGAGGGCGTTTTTTTAAACACCATACCACATTCAAACAAGAAGCTTCATCGCAAGGCATGAATAAAGATTTTAACATAGTTATTTGCTCCAATTCAGAACCGTCTATTAAAAAAATCATAGACTTCCTGGAAGAAAAAACATATACTGTGTTTTTTGCTAAAAGTGAAGATGAGCTTCTGAAGCATCTTAAAAACGACACTATAAAACTGGTAGTCCTTGAACTCGATTTCAAACATAAAGACGGGATTACGATCACCTCGGATATTCGAAATCTAAAAGAAATTGAACAACCTTACATCATTATTTTTTCGGCCAAACAGGACGATTACATTCAAATAACCGCGTTTAATGCCGGAGCCGACGATTTTATCATTACTCCTATTAAACCAATATTACTGGAAGCCAGAATCTGTACACTCAAAAAAAGACATGCTACTTCTCAGATAAAAACAGAAATACTCAACGAATCTTCTAAATTTTTTGTAGACAGAGAACAATACCTTATTGTTACTGAGAACGGAAAAATAAGTCTACCAAGAAAAGAGTTCGAAATGATTGACCTGATGTTCCAAAATGCGCATAAGGTATTTACGCGCCAGGACTTTGCCAAACTGATCTGGAATGCTCCTGAAGTAGCCAATAGCCGTACTATTGATATTCACATCCGTAATATCAGAAGAATACTGGGCAACGACATCATTAAAACATCTAAAGGTATAGGCTATACCATTAACCGTGATGCTTTATAGAAAATAAGACTGTCGCATTTCGTTAAATTCAACTTATCCCCATCCTTTCATTAGCCCTTAAACAAGGCCATTTAGTATATCCTCATAATATGTGTGAGTTTATTCCCATTTCGGGACAATTATCCCATATCCCACTATTATCTTTTTATTCAACGGGTTTAGTGTGGCACTCCTACAGAAGATCCATTTTTTTAGTTGTATGGCATCGATTTGTGTTAAACAGAACATTATCGAATAAGCTGGGGAATTTACTATAAACAGCATTTATTAAAAAAGCAGATAAAATGAAAGAGATAAAACATATCATTGTCGCTACTGATTTTTCAGTTACGGCCCGAAATGCTTATTGTTATGCCAGGGTACTTGCAAATACTCTAAACGCGACATTGACCGTAGTACATATCAAAGAGGATTTAATGATCGCGACTGATTCAATAGTTTCCCAACGGATCGATGATCACACAAAGATCATAAAGGAAATTGAAGACTTTATTGATGCTGATGTTCCGGGGATACCAGCCTCCACTTATACACAACAAGTGAAGATCAAAATATTAAAAGGCGATCCGGTAACTGTGTTAACCGAACTTTCAAAGAATAATTCAACCGATTTAATGGTCGTTGGAACAACCGGCTTGTCAGATGTATTAACCAAAATATTTGGTTCTACTTCACATAAAGTATCAAACAAGGCTCACTGTCCTGTTATATTGGTTCCCCGCGATGCCAAATGGAAACTGATTGAAAAAATAGTATTTGCCAGCAATTATGACTCTATCACTTCTGATCTGATAGAAAACATTACTGATTTTGCCCTAAGCGTACATGCAGATATTCATTTTGTAAATGTTAAGAATTTTGATCCGGTATTTGAACCAAAACAAAAGGAAACAGACTGGACCGAACTTTCAACTATTGATCCCGATCTGTATTTTGAAAAGCACACCGTTTATGGAAACGACGCCGTTGAGCAATTAAAAAAATACAGCGATACCAATGGCGTTGATATGATTGCGTTTGTTAGCAATCACCGGAACTTCTGGGAGAGCCTCGTACACAAAAGTATCACCGAAAATATTGCTTTGTCCACCATTATTCCTATCATGGTAATGCATGTAGATGATAACACTATTCTTTAAGTAAAAGAAACGATCGTCTCTTACCAATTCTATACTTATTGAGTAGAAAACCAGTATATAATAACGATAACTGCTATAATTGCAAGGGCAATAAAAATTCTTTTTGGTTTGGCATTTGAGCTCAGCGTATTTCCCTGGTTTTTATCCAGTCCTAACACGTCTTTATCAACTATATTGTTTACTGAGTCTTTCTCCCTGTTATTGCCCGTTGAATCCATAGTTGTATTTATTAATAATAGTTCTTTCTAAAAGTAGTCTTTAAATATCTTAAACTGCCATTTGCACCCATTTATAAATTATATCAGAAGTTTACTACTTAAAACGTCTCTTAATCATGAAAGACGAGGTATTTTTAAAGTTAAACCTTGGATTACGGTTAAATTAGTCTACCTTCACTCATATTACATAGATTTACTTTTTGGATCTATCTATTTCTTTTTTACCGATTATACATTAACCGGGAATAGTAGTAACTCATTATTTCGCAACACGTTTAAAATGGCTAAACAGCTACACTTCCTGTTTGCAGATGATGACGCAGACGATCGTGATTTTTTCGGTCTGGCATTTCGTTCATTACCTCTTTCTTCGAGATTCACCAGTGTTGAGGATGGAGAAAAACTTATGTACTATCTGGTTAACCACGCTGATCTATTGCCTGATGTTTTGTTTCTTGATCTTAATATGCCAAGGAAAAATGGTGCGGAGTGTCTGAATGAAATAAAATCAAACACCTCGTTACAACATCTTCCGGTGATCATCTATTCTACATCTCTACATGATGATGTAGTCGATTTACTTTACAATAACGGGGCACATTACTATATAAAAAAGGCAGGTATAGCAGAGCTTGAAATAGCATTACAAACCATAGCCACATTAATGGAAATTAATGACCTTCCCCGCCCTTCCAGAGATCAATTCATTTTAAATATGATTCCTGCTTAAGCGGTGAATTCTTCTTTATATTCTATTTAAAATGGAAACAACCACTAAAAGTAAAGGAAGAAAAAAAGTAGTAGACAATCCGTTCCCTATTGTTGCTATTGGTGCTTCTGCAGGAGGCTTAGAAGCCGTTTCTGTTTTATTTAAAAATTTAACCGCTGATACGGGCATGGCCTATATTTACGTGCAGCATTTGAACCGTGATCATAAAAGTATGCTCACTACTCTTTTAGCAAAATCCACTAAAATGGAAGTGCAGAAGATTGACAACATGGAATTGATCAAACCTAACAATATCTATGTTATCCCGCATGATAAGGTTATAAAAGTAGTTAACGGTCACATTCAGCTTCTTCCAAGACCTACATCTGTTTCTACCAACCAGACGATCGATATTTTATTCTCTTCACTTGCCGAAACACATAAGGAAAATGTGATTGGAATCATTCTGTCGGGTAATGCTACCGATGGCACCAATGGCCTCAAATCCATAAAAGAAGCCGGAGGAATTACCATTGCTCAGGATAAAACAGCTAAATATAATAGCATGCCCATTTCTGCTGTTAATGCAGGAGTTGCTGATTATGTATTATCCCCAAAAGCAATAGCGAAAAAGCTAATAACGTTAAGTAAAAAAAACTCTATTGGGAAACCTGTTGACACAGATACAAAGGATGATTCCGGCTACGACAGTAATCCTGATTTGAATACTATTTTTCAGATGTTACAAAAACGAAGTGGGGTAGATTTTAGTCATTATAAATTATCCACTATTAAAAGACGTATTCACAGAAGGGTTCTTAAAAATAATTTGAAATCAACAAGTGAATATGCAAAACTACTGATCTCAAACAGCAAAGAAACACAAACACTTTATGATGATTTGTTGATCAACGTCACTGCCTTTTTCAGAGATATTGAAACATTCCGTCACTTAAAGACCTCTGTACTTCCCAAAATCATTAAAGAAAAGAAAAAAAACGAAACGATAAGAATATGGGTTCCGGCATGTTCAACGGGACAGGAAGTTTACTCCATTGCTATTTTGATCGCAGAACTGCAGGATAAATTACATCATAAAATACCTGTCCAGATCTTCGCAACTGACCTTAGCGAAAAAGCCATACAAATAGCCCGTTCGGGAGAATATTCTAAAAGCGACCTCAAATCAATGAGTCTGTTACGTATCGAACGTTTCTTCACAAAAGTAAAAACCAGGTACAGGATCGATCAGCAGTTGCGGGACATGTGTGTTTTTGGAACTTCACATAACATCCTCAGTGACCCACCTTTTTCACGAATGGATCTTATCAGTTGCCGCAATCTTCTGATTTATTTTGATCCACCTGCACAAAAAAAAGTACTCGCTACGTTGCACTTTTCATTAAACGAAAAAGGGTATTTACTTTTGGGCAAGTCAGAAACGATTGGATCAGCCTCACCACATTTTTCACAGATCACTAATAAATACAAAATTTATTCCCGCAAAAAAAATGCAGGCATTCGTAAAGTAACCGAACTCACTCCCCGCTATCCTAAAACAATGATACCCGGGCAAACTATAAAATCATTTCCATCAAAAAGCAATGACTCAGATACCATAAAACTGGATGGCTTGATCAACTCTGTGCTTTTATCAGACTATATGCCTGCCTGTGCGATTATCAATAAGGATATGGAAATTTTGCAGTTCAGGGGATCAACCTCCTTGTTTCTGACACATCCTTCCGGCAAAGCCAGTTTAAATATTTTGAAGATGACACGCCCTGAATTCGCATTTGAACTGCGCAATGCCATCCTTCAGGTCATAAAAACAAAGCAGCCTGTTAGTAAATCAGGTATAGAAATTAAGATCAATTCTGCGTACCAAATGATGACCTTAGAAGTATCTACCGTCAAATTTGACTGGGATGAGCCCTTATTTTTAATCGTTTTTACATTACAGGAACTTATTGAAGCAGTTAACGGACATGATAAAACAGGCAACAATAATTCCTTACAAAAAGACCTGAGAATAAAACGACTGACCGATGAATTGAAACACGCAAGGACAGAAATACAAACGGTTATTGAGTCCCAGGAAATTGCTTACGAAGAATTACAAACTGCCAATGAAGAAATTGTTTCGAGTAATGAGGAGTTCCAGACATTAAACGAAGAACTTGAAAGCACAAAAGAAGAAATTGAGGCAGCCAATGAAGAACTGATCGCGACTAATGCAGAACTAAAAAAACATAATGATTTACTGGAAGAGTCCTACAATTACTCTCAAACCATTATTGCGACTATTCATGAACCCATGCTTGTTTTGAACAGCAATTTACATGTTAAATCCGCCAATAAATCATTCTATAAAAAGTTTAATGTTTCCAAAGTAGAAACGGAAGGAATGCCTTTGTTTGAATTAGGAAATAAGCAATGGGATATTCCCAAGCTACATGAATTATTGGAGTCCATCCTTTCTAAAAATTCTCATTTTGAAAATTTTATGGTAACTCATGTTTTTCCTGACATGGGTGAAAAAGTAATGCTACTAAATGCAAGCCGAATCATCCAGAAAACACACCGCGAAAAACTGATCCTGCTGGCTATAAAAGACATTACCGAACGTGCAGCACAACAACGGGCAGCAGACGGGAAAAACGAAGAGGATATTCGTGGTCATCAACAGGATAAACGCAACCTGGAAAAAGTGGTGAAAGGCAGAACAAACGAGCTGGAACAAAAAAACATACAACTGGAAACAGCTAATAAAGATCTGGTGTCATTCACTTATATTTCGAGCCATGATTTACAGGAACCACTTCGTAAAATTCAGACCTTTGCTGACATTTTACTAAGAGAGGAAGAGAAAAATTTATCAGCATCAGGCAAACTCTATTTTGAAAAAATGATGAATACGGTTGGCCGGATGCGTTACCTGATCGAAGATTTGCTCGCTTATTCCCGTACAAAGAGTGACGACCGCATTTTTGAAAGTACAAATATCAATGAGCTTTTATCTGATGTTAAAAAAGATTTTGAAGAAATAATCCAACAGAAACATACGATCATAGAAGCTACAAAACCATGCCAGATTGAAGTTATTCCTTTTCAATTCCGACAGCTTTTACATAACCTGATCAGCAATTCATTGAAATTTTCAAAACCCGACGTACCCACACATATCGTTATAAAAAGTAACATAGCCCTTGGTAGCAAACTAAGCAATCCATTATTGTTACCCAATAAAAAATACTGCCATATTATTTTTAGCGATAACGGGATCGGAATTGATACGCAATATAAAGATCGCATCTTTGAAGCATTCCAACGACTGAACTCTGTGGCTGAATTTCCGGGCACCGGTATTGGTCTGGCTATTTGCAAAAGGATCGTCGAAAATCATAACGGTTTTATTACCGCTAATGGAGAATTGAATAAGGGCGTACGATTCGATATTTACATTCCTTGCATCAATAAATAGAAGCAGATCATTATTTGTTGATTACTTTAGGATAAGTATCAATCAGCAATTGCAATGTTTCATTAATATTGTTTGCCTTCACGTTTAAATCTGATTGCGGAAGAGAGATCCATTTTAAAATATGATCTGCAAACGTCTCATCCGCATCCTCTAAAACAGTTACCCCCATTTTCTTTAAAGCTGCAGCATTACATTGTTGTTCATAATGATTTCTAATAGGAATACTCATCAATCTTTTGCCAAGGTATAAAGCTTCAGAAGGCGTTTCAAAACCACCTCCGGTAATTAATCCGGTACAGTTTAACAAGCTTTGATTAAAGAACTGTTGATTTACCGGATAGAATGTAATGTTATCTTTAACCGTAACTTCTTTGATCCCATCAAGGAACCAATGAAAGCGAAGGTCTTTTAACTGGTTAAACGCATTTAATAAACAATGTTGCTGAAAAGAAGGCAAATACACCGTAATATGCCCAAGATCTTTTACCTCTGCATTAATAAATTCTTCTTTTATAACCGGTGGCAATACAAACGAATCGTATTTCTGAAAATGAAATCCTATATGTTTTGTCGCGTGTGCATAATGCTTTAAAATCGTTTCGCCAACAATACTTTTTTTATCCGGGCGTGGTGTATTATCCGACTGAAAGCTGGCCTGATGGCCCAATTGCACAGACGGTAATCTTTTTAATTTGCAGGCCAATGACGTTACAAAATCAAAATCATTAATAATGATATCATATTGCTCAAGCGGTAATGACGATGCATCTTTATACATTGCCAAGGGCTTTATATTTTTAGCAATGCTCATATAGCTCAGCCCGCCGCATTTACTGTAATGCAGGCTACAACCTTTACTACGGAATTTTACAGGGAAATTAAAATCAAGATTCGAATTATTGCCGCTCACAAAAAAATCAACTTCCCCAAATTTTTTAAGATAAGGATACAATTGTGTGGCTCTGCTAACATGTCCATTTCCTGTGGCTTGCGCCGCGTAAAATATTTTCATAACTATGAGGCTAAAATTTTCTTTACTATATCCTGTTCATCGGGTTTATCAATAGGATATATGAGGTTCAGGTAATTTTTATCGTAATTAAAGATTTCCCATTTACCATTGTCATATTCAAGTGATGTCAGGTTTTCTACCCAATCACCACTATTCATATAGGTTACCTTTCCTTTATCGGTTGTTACCTCTTTTATTTGAGGCATATGTATATGACCACAGATCACATAATCATAATTTTTTTCAATCGCTATTTCGGCAGCCGTACTCTCAAAATCGCTCACAAAAGCCACCGCTTTTTTTACGCTGTCTTTCACTTTTTTAGAAAAACTCATTTTATCTCTGCCAAATAACTGCAGAAACCAGTTAATAAAACGGTTTATGAGAATAAGCCAGTCGTAGCCTTTACCACCAAGCTTAGCCAGAAGTTTGGCGTATCCTTTTGTAGACGAATCAAACACGTCACCATGAAAGATCCAGGCAGATTTCCCATCTATATTTAATAGGAGTTTATCTACAATCTCCAGATTTCCCAAAACGAGGTCGGTATATTTCCGTAACATTTCGTCATGGTTACCGGTAATATAAATAACACGTGTACCATGGCTGGCCATTTTCATAATGTGCCTTAACACATCCATATGCGCAGCCGGGAAATAATTTTTGCTGAAGTTCCACATATCAATAATATCTCCGTTGAGTACTAAAGTTTGCGGGTTAACAGTTTTAAGGTAATGTAATAATTCCTTTGCGTGGCAGCCGTATGTACCAAGGTGTACATCGCTGATAACTAATAGTTGCAATTCTCTTTTACTATACATCATTAGTTTTTTCAAACTTAGATATATAATATTAGCTAAATGTAGACTGAATATTACGAAACCAAAAAGAAAGTGTACTTCAATATTAATTTTATACTATGAAATAACCTATCATTAACCGATATGATAACGAACCAGCCTTCTTTCTTTTTGAAACGGATATGCTGTAAAGAAAGTCAGGGTTTCGTATACCACCCCAATGCCCCGGGCATAATACGTAACCGTAGACCTGTTTTTCATATAACCTCCCTGAGGAAAATCAGCAAAGGTATAGGCCGTTTTAAAATCGGAGGCATTGAAAGAACCTGCCGGCATGGAGATCAGTTTATCCTTATGCTCCATTTTGGAGACAGCAACATAAAAAGTATCATTTGGTTGCATGAGAAGATAGAAGGTGTTAAACGTTGTACTGAAATCCAATGATGAAAAAACAATCATTCCGGAAGCATCAACGATATAATGCAGAGAATCTCTCACATATAAAAACCCATTCCCCTGAGCATAATTAGGCCTGTATACTTTGAAATAGGTACGATTATTTATAAGCGTGTCTTTTTGTACATAGCAACTGTCATATACATTTACCGGTGTCGCATTTCCAAGACTATCTACCTCATACACATCATAGATCCAATAATTGCCGACCTTTAAAGCTGAGTAATTATTATACGTGATGGCCGGCATCTCTTCAGGGGCAACCTCTTCTTTATGCTTTTTGCAAAACGAGAGAAAGAAGGCACTAATAAGGGCTACATATAAAATGGCTTGCTTCATGAGTTTACGTTTTAGGTTATGCCTCTAAACGCAAAATCATTCTTTATATTGTTTTCTTAAAAATACAGTGTTAAATGAAAACCGGAAATTACTCCTCTGCGATCCTTTTCATCTCAAGCATAATAGAGCCCCAGCCGCCGCCGGCAAGGCTATCATTATAGCGTTTTTCGCCATCCGCCACTTTTGAATAATCGCCCTGGGTAATGATTAGTTCAGTATCACCGTTCTTTTCTGTAAGGCTATAGGTAACGGTCGTATAATTCTCGGGCTGATCAGGTGTTGAAGAATTAGGATCAATAGTTGTATAAGCCAACAATTTTTCGGGATGGAATGCAACCACATGGCCTTTAACTGCTACAAGTTCTACGCCGTCAAAAACACCTTTCCATAACAGTTCGCTCCCTACCTTCCAATCACTTACTGTTTCGCAACCAAACATGTATTTTTTGGTCTGCTGTGGATTTATTAAAACGTCCCAAACCTTATGGCTTGGGGCGTTTATGATAATCGTGTTTTTTATGATCAATTCTTTTTCCATGGCCAATCTATAACTAATTATTTACCGGCTGCTGCTGCACTTTTAGCTTTGGCATCTTCTATCATTTTTTGGCTTTTAGCATCTGCATCATCCAATATTTTTTGTGCTTTTTTATCTACTTCTTTTTTAGCCAGTTCTGCTGCTTTTTTAGCTGCTATCTTAGCGATAGGATTTTTTACTTCCTCTAATTGTTTGTCAGCCTCAGCATATCCTTCAGCTCTTAGCTTATCAGAAGCCGCCTGTGCGTCGGCTTTTAATTTTGCAGCCTGTGCCTGTGCATCGGCCAGTATTTTTTGTGCTTCTTCATTGGCTTTATCTTTTACAGCCGTAACTACCTGTTCTTTTACATTTTCAACAGCTGACTTACCATCGCTTTTCAAGCCTGTTTTAATCGTTGGTTTCATTACTGTTCCTCCAAAGCCAACATTTACGTCAATGTTTTTTGGCACGCTTAAGTTTGTTCCCGCAGCCGAATTAGCCTGGCCTAATAAGCCTGCAACCATTGTATTAGCCTGAGATCCGAACATTTCGGTAGGTACAACCATTTTCCAGTTATAATCAATGGTTTGATCAAAACCTGTAGAACCTGTAATGTCTGCATTGATTTTTCCTATTTTTACTTTAACAGGATTTCTTAATGCCACACGGCCGTCTTTAAATTCATAATCGGCATTTACATTTTCGATGTTAAGATTTTTAAGCTGCTCAATTTTTAAAGCTTCACCTAATTTTGCAAAAGGAGGAAAACCACCAACAGATACACTGTTTGTTTTAAACACACCGTGCCCCTGCATGGATGCTAATACCGGCGACATTTTACTATCCAGTTCCGCTTTAAAGCCCTCTAAACTAGCTGTAAACATCCCTTTGGCATATTGACCGATTGGCGCAATTTTTTGAACGGTATTAAACGTCGTAAACGTTTTTTGAATATCAAAATTATCAACCTTTATATTGAAATCGATGGTTGGTTTTTTAGGATTAGTCGTTTCATAATAACCACTCAATAATACATTTCCACCCAATAATCCCATTTTTAAATTGGTCATATCTACTTTTTTCTTTCTTACCACAATGTTTCCTGTAGTATTGTCGATCACTAAATTATCATATAATAATTTTGTGATGTTTGCATTTAATACAAAATCAATATTACCAGGCACTTCTACCACGCTCATAGCTGCTGTATCAGAGGCAGCCGGCTTGGCAGGTTGCGCTGTACCGGTTGATGTGGATGATGAAGACATTAACTGGTTAATATCCATGAATGTTGACTGCACATTGAAATGACCAACAATTAAAGAATCTTTGAAAATGTATTGCATGAAATTGTCGATTTTACCATTTGCCTTAATATCCGATTTACCCATTTGTGCATCGAAAGCAGACAGTTCAACAAACTGATTTGTAAAATTAAGTTTGAGCGTATTTAATAAAACTATATATGGTAGTGTAGCTGTTTTGTAGTTCATTTTGTCTACCTCTAAAGTACCCGCCAGTTTAAATTTCTCGTATTCTTTTTTATCAATACTGCTCATACGGCCTTCTGCGGCAATATCCGCTTTAATAATCCCGCTTAAGTCATCTCCTTTTTCCTGCGGAATAAATTCTTTAACAGTAGCCAGATTGATCAACGCTTTTACTTCTGCTTTTAAATCAGGATCAGATATAGGTGTTCTTACATGCGCCCACAAATTAATAGGATTACCGCCCATTTCTAAATGAAATTTATTAACGTCAATAACCGTTGCATCGAGGTAATCTTTTTTATTCTCTACATGCACATCAATATTAATATTGTTTACCGACTTAGGTAATGAAGGATATTTAAACATGGCATCCGCTATCCCTAAATTAACCTCAAAGGCCGGGTATTTGTCGCTTTTACCATCAGTGCTTGAGTGCATCGTTCCGTTAGCAGAACCATCCAGTTTTAATTTACCGGCTGTTTTAACGCTTGCAAAATCTTTGGAATAAACACTTGGAATCAAAGATAAGATTGATTTAAATTCCGTTTGTTTGGCCGCAAATTTTAAGTTCATATCTATATCTTCTTTAGGCATGGCCACAAACCCATCAAAGGCAAGAGCAAGGTCATTTAAGCCCAACTCATTTTCTTTAAATGTAAATTTCATATTTGGCATGTCCATATCCAAATCGGCTTTAAAGCGTGTTTTTACTTTTGTTAAGTAGCCTACACCACTCATTTTATAGGATGTTTCAGCAATTTCTAATAAGTTGCTTAATACAAACACATCCTGTGTAAAATCGCCACTCATGGTATAATTCATATCTTTTAAAACTGCCGACATAGCCCCTTTCATATCATTGTATGAAATGTTAGCGTGTTTTATTTCGAGCGATTTTAATTTCAGAGCAAACTTGGTTGCACTGGTATCAGCAGGTTTGGCAGCCGTAGTATCAGTACTCGGTTTCGCAATATCATAACTTGCTCTTCCATCCTGCAATACAGTGGCATTAATAACAGGGCTATCTACAACAACAGAATTTACCTGGTATTTATCGCCACTGATCACACTTTTAATATTAAGATCAAACGAAAGTTCTTTAATATAAGCCAGTGTATCGCCTAAAAAAGGTTCTTTGTTAATCACACTTACATTCTGAATTTTGAATCTGAAATCGGGAAACGAACTAAACAACGTCAAATCAAAATCGCCGAAATCAACTTTGGCATTTAGGTTTTTATTGGCTTCGTCTTTAACTAATTGAACCA
Organism: Bacteroidota bacterium; assembly: GCA_040389965.1. Classification (GTDB taxonomy): domain Bacteria; phylum Bacteroidota; class Bacteroidia; order B-17B0; family Aurantibacillaceae; genus UBA4416. The sequence continues at coordinate 1,240 of JAZJZF010000059.1, read as the reverse complement.
GCTTATCTTTAAACAGAAAGGGCGCTGCTATTACCAATATTAATAAAACAAGAAATGTAATTCCTGTCCACTTAAAGATTCTTCTGATAAGGCTTTTCTTTTTTCTAGGCTGAGTTGTTTCCATAAAATAATTAGGTATATTATATAGCACTAATATAACAATTATACATTTATCACTTTCTATACTTCAGTTTAAGAAACCTTAATTAATTATAAAACAGACAAAAAAGTAGTGTAAAATTACATTTTTCCAATTTGGTAGATTTTTTGTAGGCGTTCATCTAATTTAATGTGGCTTAAGGCGTTATTTATATTACATTGGTTCATTATTTGTTAATAACCCCCCGAATGACGAAATTTCTTGTGCTAATCTCATTTTTCGCCTGTTGGTCGGCAAAGGCGCAAATAGTGAATGCTTATGCCAAAGTGAGTTCTATCAGCGGAACAACTTTCACTGTGACCAATGTAAATGAAAGCAATCATACATTTGCCGTAGGAAACAAAATCATTATCATGCAAATGCAGGACGATGTAATTGGTGCTAATACAACAGATGCTTCAACCTTTGGCGATTTATCAACTATATCAAGTGCCGGACTTTATGAGATAGGCATTATTTCTTCCAGATTGCCTGCTACCGGAACTCCTACTTCTATAACAGTATCCTCAGCACTGGCAAATGCCTACCATACAGGCACTAATTCATCTCTACAAATTATTTCTTTCCGTAACATGGGCTCAAATTACACAACATCTGCTGCTATTACGGGTTTAGCCTGGGATGGCAATGTGGGTGGGGTTATCGCTTTTGAAGTCACCAATACCTTAACTTTAAATCATCCTATTAGCGCTGATGTGATTGGCTTTCGCAAAGGACTCATTAATACTAACGCTACAGCAGGTTCCTGTCTCCCCACTTTATTCAGAACCAGCGCAAACAGTGAGGCATTTAAAGGTGAGGGCATTTATAAATCTACCGATGTAAATTACACAAATGCCCGAGGCAAAATATTAAGTGGCGGCGGCGGCGGCAATCAGCATAACGCCGGTGGTGGCGGTGGTGGTAACTACTCTAAAGGTGGCGATGGTGGTTTTGGTTATAGTTGTGGATCAGGAGCAAATGCGTCAGGCGGTTTCGGTGGTATTGCCTTAAACTCTTACATTGCCAGTAACCGTATTTTTATGGGCGGCGGCGGTGGCGGCGGCCAGCAAAACAATACCGTAGGACTTGATGGAGGCT